>PBOJ01000064.1 GCA_002724315.1 Planctomycetaceae bacterium
ACGTCGGTTCCCAGGGTGACGTGGTCAACACCGACGGTCTTGACGACGTGGTCAACGTGGTCGAGCAGGGCATTGATGTCGCCGCGGCCACGGAGAAAACGCGAAATGCAGCAGATGCCGACGTAGCCTCCGGTGGCCGCGATGGCCTTGATCACTTCATCGGGCTTGCTGCGGATATGCGGGTGCAACTTGGCGCAGGTGGTATGGCTGGCCACGACGGGTTTTTCGGATACCTGGGCGGCTTCGAGACTGGTTTGCCAACCCGAATGCGCACAGTCGGGAATCACTCCCACCCGGTTCATTTCAGCAATGACCGCTCGCCCGAAATCGCTGAGACCCGCGTTGGCTTTTTCGGCACATCCATCGCCGATCATGTTGCGACGTTGGTAAGTCAGGTGCATCATGCGGATGCCGAGTTGGTAGAAGATTCGCAGGTAGCGGAGTTCGTCCGGGATCGAGACCCATTGTTGAGTCAACGGCACACCGTTGCCGGTGAAATAGAGGCTGTGGCGACGTTGTTTCTTGGCGGTGAGGATGTCGTCAGGCACCGCTGCCTTGGAGACCACCTCTTGGAGCATGTCCGTGGCGTAGGTGAACCTTGCGAGTCGCTTGATGAGACGGAGAGGATCCTGGCCCTCTTCGCCGGCGTTCTGGAAGATGCAGGTGACTCCTGAGGATCGCCATGCGTCACGGTATTCTCTTTGCTCGGCCGGGTCGGACACGTAGCGAGTCATCGACATCTCCTCGCGGAGGTCTTTCAACTCGGCATTTGACGCTCCGCGATTGACCGCGTCGGCATATGCATCGCCGTCGAGTGCTGCACGAGGAGAAAACCCGTAACCGTCAAAAATGATTGACTCGGCATGAAGCCTCAGGCCTCTTTCGAGCGTACGAGCGTCGGCCTTGAGGATGGCGAGGGCTGCCTGACGATCCGCTTGGATTCTGGGATTCAAAGCCCGGGTCAGGTCATCGGCAGCTTCTCGGGTTTCGGCGTTGGTGGCTGCGGTGGCTGCGGTGAGTCCGGCCGATCCAGCCAGGAAGGTGCGGCGGTCCATGGGGTGTCACTTTCATAAGGGCAACAGAGCAGGTCCAGAGTCATCGTCGGTGAAACGACGGGAAAATCAACGAAGTGGGCCCATTGCGAAGGACGAAGTGACGAATCGCAGTCGGCCGAGCAAGAGAATCAGGTATCATCTGGGAAGTCACAAGGGGGTTTAGCTGGAGCGACGTTCGGGTGTTTGAGGTCGGTTCGTTTCGCAGTCATGACTGCCGCGGTGTGTCGCGACGTGCGCTGTTGCGGTTTGGTGCCGGTCTGCCGTTGGCGTCATTTGCCGGTGGCGTGGCCGCTGCTCCCGGAGAATCGGTTCGGCCGGCCCGTTCCGTGATTCTGTTGTGGCTGTGGGGGGGGCCGAGCCATCTGGACACTTTTGATCCGAAGCCTGATGCTCCCCAGGAAATTCGCGGACCGTTTTCGACTCTGGCAACCCGAACGCCGGGGTTGCACGTCACCGAGTTGTTTCCACGGTTGGCTTCTCGGAGTGATCGGTTTTCGGTGATTCGATCGCACCACAATCACACGGCGATCCACCGTGTTGCCGGTTCGATAGCGTTGTCGGGCGGCAAAGGGGCTTCGGGAGATTCGGATTACGGTCCCACGGTGGGTGCGATCGTCCAGCGTCACCGGGGCGGAGATGCTGCGTTGCCGCGATTCGTGAGCATCACGCCAGGTCCGTTGAAGACGGCCCTGGGGACGGTGCAGGGTGCAGGCGGGGGGCGCTGGGGCCGAGCCTACGATCCGGTGGCAGTGCGGTGTACGGACACGGGAGAGGTCAATATTCCCTCGCTGCGTTTGCTTGAGGGCTTGCGGTTGGAACGGCTGTCGGATCGTCGATTGCTGCTGGGTGTACTCGATCGGACAACGGCCCTGATCAACGATGCGAGATCGTCCGCCTGGTCAGACAGTTTTGCCCGGGCGTACCGATTGCTGACATCGGTCGAAGGTCGCCGAGTGTTTGATCTGTCACGAGAGTCTGGCCGGACGCGGGGACGGTACGGTGCCAGCGTGTTCGGCCAGGGGTGCCTGCTGGCTCGAAGGTTGGTCGAGGCGGAGGGGCCGTTCGTGCAGGTCAACTGGAGTCAGTACGTCGAGAACATCTACGGAACACGGACGGATTTCGGCTGGGACACCCATTGGCTGAATTTTGAGCACATGGCTGATCGGCATGGACCGATACTGGATCGTGCTCTTTCGGCGCTGCTCGATGACTTGGCGGAACGCGACCTGTTGGACGACACCCTGGTTGTGGCGATAGGAGAATTCGGTCGCACGCCAAAGATCTCGGGAAACGCCGGTCGCGACCACTGGCCGGCGGTCTACAGTTCGTTGTGGGCCGGTGGAGGCGTGATACCCGGGCAGGTGATCGGTCAGAGTGACGAACGCGCATACGCTGCGGTAACCGATCCGGTCACTCCCGACATGGTGGTCACCACCATCCTTCAGCAGGCGGGTGTCGACACCGAGGCGCGGGCACGTTTGCGGGTGTTCGAAGAGGGCCGCGTGATTGACGGCCTGGTCTCGTGAGGACCTGTGGCCAGGGCGAATGTCTGCCGGTGGCCGTGTGGCTGTTGATCTGCGTGTCGACAGGATGGTTGGTCGTGGCTCCCGTGATGGCCGAATCCCCGGTGCCATTGACCCGTGATGGCCGTAACAAGCGGGACCCGGTTTACGTCGATGGTGGACGACGGATTGTTTACACCGTCCAGTCGGACGACCCGCGGTTGGTGCTGATGTCGATGGACACCAAGACCAGGGTTTCTGAACGTTTTTCCCCCAAGGCGACGCTGCCCGAGTTGAAGGCAGTGTTTTCCCGTGACAGAAAAGCCTCGGCCTGGTTGCGGATGACCGGTAATGACCAGTTGGCGTTGCTGGTACGTCCTCGTCCGGGCGAGAAGGAACGAGCGATCAAAACTGCCAAGTCGGTGGCCTGGAGTCCCTCGATGACCCCCGACGGGCGACATGTGGTGTTCAACCTGGCCGGTCAACTGGTGGTGCACGAGATTGCCACGGGCAAGAACCGAGACCTGGCGAAGTCCGGCGGACGTAACGACTGGCCGTCTGTGTCACCAGACGGTCGGCAGGTGGTCTTCGGTTCCAGTCGCAGCGGAGATGTGGAACTGTACGTGGTGGATTTTGACGGCGGGAATCTCAGACGGTTGACCTCTCGCAAGGGACTCGACATGCGGCCTGCCTGGTCTCCCGACGGCAAGCGAGTGGCCTTCACATCGGTTCGGGCCGGGAATTATGAGATCAGCGTGATGACCGTATCCGGCCAGGGGGCTCCAGCCAACGTGTCCGGCCATCCCGAACGCGATGACTTTGTGACATGGCATCCCCGGGGACAGCGACTGCTATGGGTGGCCGAGCGTGGCGGGCGGCACAACCTGGTCGAGTGGAAGTTGTCACCGGGGCTGTGAGGTGTTGGGAAACGGCCACATCCGGATGGTGTGATCGAAGCTCGAAGAGATCAGTTCTCCGGTGTGCGGGTGGAAGCAGACCGAGAGTGCCCCGTCCCGGTGTCCTTCACGTGTGATCAAGACACCGGGATCTCCCGGCTGGCGGACAACGAGGCGGCCGTCGCCATGAGCGGATGCCAGACGCTTTCCATCGGGGGTCCAGGCAAGTCGAAAGATGACCTCTGTTCCCACATCAGCGACGCTGGGCTGGGGGGTGCCGTCGGCCACCATCCAGACGAACACCTCTCCGGCATGTGATCCCGCTGCGACGTGTTGACTGTCCGGTCGAAACGACAGGCATTGCAGTTTCGCCTTTGAGCCGGAGAGGTTCTGGTGCAGTTTGCCGTCGGAGGACGTATGGATGGCCAGCGCGCCATCGAGGCTACATGAGGCGATCCAGCGTCCGTCGGGGGAAACGGCGACGTCACTGACTTCGTCGCCGTGTTTGACCAGTTCCAGTCGCTTGCGGCCCGTGTCGAGTGCCCATGTGGTGACTCGACCCGTATTGTCCCCGATCACAGCGAACTGCGAGTCCGGATCCAGGGCGAAGGCTCGGACCTGTCCTCCGGTCACCTCAACCTTCTGTTCCTCTTTTCCGGTCCGCGTGTTCCATCGTCTGAGCGTGCTGTCACCGGCTGAAAAGAGCGTTTCGGATGATTTTCCGAACGCTATTCCCCAGACCCAGTGGGTATGGCCGGCAAGGACACGACCGGGACGGCCGGACGCGGCGTCCCAGAGTCGAACTGTCTGGTCCATGCTGCACGAGGCGAGTTCGCGGCCATCAGGACTCACGGCAACTTTGCCGACCGGCTCGGAGTGCCCTCTGAGGATCTTTCCCAGAAGGTGGTGTGGCACTTTCCAGATTCGGATGGTGGCGTCGGCCGACGCGGAGGCCAGGCGAGTGCCGTCGGGGCTGAAGGCAACGTCCCACAGGTAATCGGTGTGTCCCTTGAGAGTGGCCAGTTCAGCGTGAGTGACGGCGTCCCAGATCTTGACGAGTCCATCCACACCGGCCGAGGCGAGCAGGCGGCCGTTCGGGCTGAAACACACTCCGTTGACCTCGTCGGAATGGCCTTCGAGACGGGCGAGTTCCTTTGATGTCGCGAGATCCCAGATACGGATGGTGCGGTCGTCGCCGCAGGTGACAGCCTGTCGCCCGTCGGGGCTGAACATCCCGCTCCAGATCTCTTCGGTGTGTCCCTCGAACACTGAGAGTTGCTCGCCAGTTGTGGCGTTCCAGAGGACCACGTCCGTGTCGGCTCCGGCGGAGAGGATCCTTGTTGCGTCGTGATTGAATTCCGCGACGTTCACCGAGTCACTGTGCCCGTTGAAAAGACGGGTTTCTTTGCGAGACCGGAGATTCCACATCCTGACGGTGTTGTCGTCGCCGGCAGAGATCAGGGCCATTCCGTCAGGGGTGAAATCGACGTGAGTGACAGTGTCTTCATGGCCCCGGAGAATCCCCAACGGTTTTCCCGTGACAGGATTCCAGAGGCGAATGAGGTCGTCGGCACCGCCGGAGGCAATCATGTTGCCGGCGGCATTGATGTCGACGGTTTCGACCGTGTCGTCGTGACCGGTGCAGTTGAGCAGCATGCGTCCACTGGTGGCGTCCCAGACTCGCACCGACGAATCCTCGCTGCCTGAGACCAGCAGGCGGCCATCTGGCGAAAAGACGACCTGGCGAACTTCTTCGGAGTGACCGGAGAGGACGATGGGTTCGTTTGTGTTCGGCGCGGCGTTGGGAGGGGGCCGTTGTGGTGTTGGGGAGGGCGGCTGTGTTGTGGGGGAAGCCGTCGGGGCGGGATCGGTTGTGGCCGGTTTGCTGGTCCCGTCAGTCTGGCTGTCGCGGGTGGTGTTCTCTGACAGGGACGGCTTGGGGTTGGAGACAGTGAGGCCGGGAGGGCCGTTCGGGGTGTCACGACTGAAGTGCCACCCGAGGGCGCCCAGGCCGGTCGCCATCATCACGGCGGTGACAGTCCAGATGGTGCGAGCCCGGAAGAGCCGGCCGCTGATATCGATGAAGCGAGTGCCGTCGGCAGCGGTGTAGGCCACAACCAGTCCGGGGCGACGGGATTTCTGGATGTCCAGTTTGCGGGACCGGGCCCATTCACTGAATTCACGATATCGGGGGTCGTCAATTCCTGACATGGCGTCGACAATACGTGCCGCCATCGACAGGCGTCCCTGGTCGATCAGGGCGTCGGCCAGGTTTCGGTCGTTTTCGAGTTGCTCGCGACGGGCATCGCCAACGGCCTTGCTGGCATCGAAGGCATCGAGATTGGCGATTCCCGAGGAGGTGGCCGCGTCGGATTGCCTGGCCAGCCAGCCGTTGAGCTCGACGGCAACCTCTGCCGCAGAGGCGGTGCGTTGTTCCAGGGGCTTTGCCATCATGGCCAGGCAGATAGCCTCCAGTTGCGGATCCAGGCCGTGTCGGGTGACCGACGGCGGGTCCGGTGTGTCGTGAATCACCTGTGCCAGGACCTCGGCAATTCCACCTTCGAAAGGCAGGCGGCCTGTCAGCAGCTCATAGAACATCACGCCGAGACTGTAGATGTCGCTGCGAGGGCCGATCTCGTGCAGGAGCCCCTTGGCCTGTTCTGGGGACATGTAGGCCGGAGATCCAAGAATTGTGCCGGTGCCGGTGAGTCTGGCCGCGTCGGGGCCACCGGATCGTCTGGCAAGTCCGAAATCGGTCAGTATCGGCTCTCGTTGCGGATCGATGATCACGTTGGACGGCTTGAGATCGCGGTGGACCACGTCCCGCGAGTGGGCATGCGACAGGCCGTCGGCGAGCCGGGCGATGATGGTGGCGACCTGGTCGACCGGCAACGGGTGGTCGGGAGAGACGAAGTCCGAGAGGGGGCGCCCGTCGATGTAGGCCATGGCCAGAAAACAACGCCCGTCAAGTTCGCCGACTTCGTAGACCGGGCAGAGGTTTGTGTGACGGAGTGCGGCTGCAGCACGGGCTTCAACAAAAAAACGTTCCCGGAGTTCTTCGGTTGCCGCCGCTTCGAACTTGGGAATCTTCAGGGCCACCGGGCGTTGCAGATCACTGTCGGTTGCCAGGTAGACGGTGCCCATGGCACCTTCACCAAGACAGCGTTCGATCACGTACTTGCCGAAGTTCCCCGTGAGGGAAGCGACATTGGGCAGCGGACGGGGGCCGCCTCCATCCGCTCCAGGTTGGCCGGACAGCGGGCTGCCGTCGCCGGGAAGGTCATGACCGGTCAGACGCGTTTGTCGGGAATCGCGTGTTTCGTCCATTGGGACTTCCGGGGCGGCCGGATCAATGAGATCCGGAACACCGCCTCACCGGGCCGCGGTCTTGGGCCATTCGACAACCACTTCAGCGGGGAACACGCCCCGTGGGTCGCCGCGTTCGGTCAGGGTGGTCTTCAGCGTGGCCAGTGTTCGTGGGACGATGCCCTTGTGCAGTGTGAGCTTGCCGCTCTGAATGACAATTGGCTTGTCGAGGTCGAGCATCTTGTCGTCGAGTCGGACGGTCAGCCGTTTGACCGGGCTGTTCTCTATGCGGATCGTTTGTCCGGTTCGACTGGCGATCAGTGTCGAGCGTCCCTTGCGGTTCTGGTTGTCGACAGCGAGCCAGTAAAACCTCGAATGGGTCACGTCGTCCTGTCGCCAGACAATGCGGTCAGGATGGATGTTGCGTCGGAACTTGGCCATCCAGGGGACGGCCGCAGCATCGAGCCGGTCCATCCAGTGGCCCTTGTTGGGATAGATTTTGACCAGGTGGGCGTAACCCTTGGGATCGGCCTTCCTGAGTGAGCCGAGTTGCTGTCCCCAGGCGGCAGCGACCTTGTTGCGGTTGTAGGCACTGTCACGTCCGCCCATGTGGATCGTAAAACCGATGTTGCGGAGTGAGTGTGGTGTCGAGTCGTTGGGGTGTCCGGCCATCATGGCGGCAGCCGCCAGGCGATCGGCCATGCGTGGAGCCACCTGGTAGACACCGTCACCACCCGCCGAGTAGCCCATCAGGTAGACTCGGTCGGGGTCGACATCTTCGAAGACGATCAGATTCTCGATCAGGCGGTCAAACAGAGGGTCGATGTGTCCTTGGTGCCAGAGATTCCACGTGTTGGTGGGCGCCCGTGGGGAGAGGTAAACCCCCTCGGCGGGCTTGTAGAGTCCCTTCTGGTTGTTCCACTGTTGATCGTTGACCGCCTGGGTCGTTCCGCCTCCACCGTGAAGAGAAATGTAGAGGCTGCGGCCGGATTTGGGTTTCTTGCCGTAAATGTGGTAGTGGAAGGGCATCTTGAGTTTGCCGTGGCTGAGCACGCGAGCTTTCATCTCGGCAGCCCGGTCCTTGCGGATGGCCGTCACGTGATCCGCCCACAGTTGTTTACGGGCCTTGGCGGTGTCAGCCTTGGTCAGAGCAGCCTTGGCGAAATCCTGCTTTGCCAGGGGGGGGCGCTTGTCTCGGGGTTGATCAAGCCAAGTGGCCAGGGATGTCATCGCGATGGCCGAGACCTTCGCGTCCGGTCCCGCAGGAGTCTTGGGTTTGGGCAGGTAACGGGCGGTGACATTGATCGCGTGGACGTAGGTCGCCTCGGGGAGCCAGACCATCGGAAAAGACTGTCCGGTTGGCTTGTAGCTTGTGGCGTAGATCGCGTGCTTGCGGTGATTGGCCTGGGCCTTGGAGGCCCGGCCGAGAAACCAGCCGCGGTCCAGCTGGTTTCCGGTCGGTTCGGCAGCCCCGGTGAAGTGCCAGCCCCCCTCGTTATAGACTTCGACCCATGAGTGGTTGCCCGAGCCGTCGGCCCAAAGCGGAGTGCCGACGAAACGAGCCGGGACGCCGACAGCGCGGCAGGCATCGATCAATAGCACGCTGAGGCCGGTGCAACTGGCCAGTCCGGCCTTGATCGATTCGTAGGGACTCTGGTCGGCCTTGGGGCGGCCGGTGGAATAGCGGACTTTGACACGGCCGAAGACCGCTCGGTTGAGTTGCGTGGCAGCCTCCCCGGGCGTCTTGGCCTTGGCCACCAGGGGGCGGAAGCGTTTGAAGAAATCAGCGCGCCAGTTGTCTCGGCGTTCGTTGATGCTGGCGTAGGGCAAGACGTCGTTGAAGAAGACGGATTCCGGGATCTGGTCGGTCCAGGGTGACTCTCGCCATGCCCTGTATGCGTAGTCGGTCTGTTCGATCAGGAACTTGGCGGTCAGGGATGTGAGGTCCCGTTCGGGCATGTAGGCCACCAGGAACCTCATTCCCTTCCGTTGATCGGTGGTCACATCGTCGATTGCCCTCTGGATTTCCGTGCGGTTCTTGCCGGCTGTTTTGAGCGCCGCAGAAATCTGCTCATCGGAGACCGTGTCGGCGGCCGGGGTGGGGGGGGCGGTCAGGAAGTACAGTGACGTTGCCAGGGCCAATGAGGAAAGACGGAGCGGACTGGGAAGGAGCATGATGCCCTCACACAACGACTTGAAAGGGGGACGCACCAAAGTGGCCAGTCTACGTTGCTCGATGGCGGTGTGCCAGACGGGTGTGGTGTCGTGATGCAAACCGCGGCGAGCTTGGTCACAATGGCCATTCGGACTCTCCCTGGGCGGAACCCGGGGGCATCAATCACTCGATGAGTTGTGAGGAGACCGGTCGTGTTGAGACAACTGGCGATGGCGTGGGGTTGGGCAGTCGGAACGCTGTCGCTGATCGGGCTGAGCGTTGCCGCTGAGCCGGTTGACATCGGCTCGAATCGTGAATTGATGCTCGACGACCATCTCTTCAGCTCGGTGCAAAGGCTCGGATTCCGCCAGCACCGGCCGGTAGAACGCGAGGTGATCCTGGATTTCTCGGAGCCGTGGGAAGGCCGAAAGGCTTTCGGGTTCTCTGTCACTGGTTACGCGACCGTGTTGAGCGAACCTGGACGTTTCCGGATGTACTACGCCTCGTGGTACGGCCACCGCCTGAAACCCGGTGATCCATCTCAACAATTCACCGGGTATTGTGAGAGCCGGGATGGGATCCACTGGACGCGTCCGAATTTGAACCGCGTGGCTTTTGGCGGCAGCAAGCGGAACAACATCCTGAGACAAGGTGGGACCACTTCGCACAACTTCGCGCCGTTCATCGACACGCGGCCAGGGGTGCCGGCGAACGAAAAATACAAGGCGGTGGGGGGGAACGGGCAGGCTTTCGCCTTTGTTTCGGCCGACGGACTGGAGTGGCGGAAACTTGTCGAGACCCCGTTTCTGGACGGTACCGAGAAGGCCCTGGATCGGTACGGAGCAATACACTGGGGCAACAATCCCGCCAATCCCCGCGCCATTCTCGATTCCCACAACCTGGCGTTCTGGGATGGCGCTCGAAAACGGTACGTGTTCTTTTTCCGGGCTCACTTGCCCGCGCTGGATCGTGAGGGCAAGGAAATCAAGGGGACTGTTCGCAGCGTGATGATGTGCACGTCGAAGGATTTTCGCACGTGGAGCGACATCAGGCCAATCGACCTCGGAGTGCCTCGTCAGGCGTGGCGAACCGGGTTGTACACGACGTCGCTACAGCCTTATCCCAGGTCACCCGGTCTGTTGATTGGGTTCCCATTGTTGACGGTGCCGCGACGCCCGTTCAAAGGCGGCAGTTTTGGGATGAGCGAGACCGGGTTGATGTACAGCCGGGATGGCGAGCGATTCACGGTGACCGACGAGGCTTTTCTGCCGCCGGGTCGAGACACGAGAAACTGGACGAAGCACGGCAACATGTTCGGGTGGGGGTTGGCCAGGACGGCTTCGGATGAGTGGAGCATGTATTACCATCAACACGACCACCAGAAGACAATGCACCTGAGGCGTGCCACCCTGCGGTTGGACGGATTCGTTTCGTTACACGCCGGGCGTTACCCGGGAGGTGAGGCTATCAGCCGGCCACTGGTGTTCCAGGGGAGTGAACTGGAGATCAACGTGTCGACCGGTGTCGGTGGAGGTGTACGGGTGGGGTTGATCGATGCGGGCTCCGGCCAGGTGATTCCTGGTTACGAACAGAGTGACGAGTTTTATGGTGATCAGATCGCACACGTGGTGCATTGGAAGGGCAAGAAGGACTTGGCGAGGATTGCTGGCAGGGCCGTGCGGTTGAAACTGACGATGTACGACGCCGACCTGTATTCGCTGAGGTTTCGGCACTGAGCCGGCGTGGTGCATTGCGTCGGGACTGGTCATGCTGGTCGGCGACGTGCCGGACGTGGAGCCGATAGACGGGCAACCCGGGCGCGCACCTTTCGGAAGATTTGGGATTACAGCGGTGTGAGACGATGAGTGTCACGGTGTTGCTGCCACGGGGACTGGCGAAATATTGCGACGGGAATTCCGAGCAGTTGTGTCAGCCGGGAACTCTGGACGAGATCGTCGATGAACTGGTCTCTCGTTTTCCCTCCCTGGCGTCGCGGGTTCGAGACAAGGGCCAACTGAGGTCTCACTTGTTGCTTTTTCACGATGGGGAACCCGTGTCTCGGGAAGCCCTCGGACGTTTGACACTCGTGGACGGCCAGCAACTTCGGGTGGTGTTCTTGGCTGGTGGCGGTTGAAACACGTCTCATTCCTCAAACGTCACGTTGGCGAATCGGCGTCGTTTCTGGAATAGTACCCGTGTCGGCCGAAGTCTCGCCGCGTGGGAAAGTGGTCGATCTCCGGACTGCCTCACTCGAGAAAAGAAGACAAAATGAAAGCCTCCGACTTGTTTGTCCGCTGCCTGGAACAAGAAGGCGTGGAGTACATCTTTGGTGTTCCCGGCGAAGAGAACGCCGATATCATGATGTCCTTGTTGGACTCGCCAATCGAATTCGTCGTGTGTCGCCATGAGCAGGGTGCGGCATTCATTGCCGATATCTACGGTCGGCTGACCGGTAAGCCCGGCGTCTGCTTGGGCACGCTCGGTCCGGGCGCGACCAACCTGTTGACCGGTGTGGCCGATGCCAACATGGACCGGGCCCCGTTGATCGTTTTGACCGGGCAAGGATCCACGTCGCGGCTCCACAAGGAATCTCACCAGGCAATGGACGTCGTGTCGATGTTCCGGCCGGTGGTGAAGTGGACGACGACAATTGCCAATGCTGACACGATTCCGGAAATCATCCGCAAGGCTTTTCACCTGGCACAGACCGAGAAGCCGGGGGCCGTCCATATCGAGCTGTCCGAAGATATTGCCAAGCACCGCTCGCTGGTCAGCCCGTTGGTGGTGGCATCGACCTCGCAGCCTGAACCGAATGCCGGAGAAATTGCCAAGGCAGCCGAGTTGCTACGGAGTGCCGAATTTCCGTTGATCCTTGCCGGCAACGGTGTGTTGAGAGCGCGGGCCACCGACCAACTGGTGGCTCTGTGTGAGGCGACCGGAATGCCAGTGGCCAACACGTTCATGGGCAAGGGGGCCATTCCGCAATCTCACCCGAATTGCCTGTACACGGTCGGGCTTTCGGCTCGCGACGTGGTCACGTTGGCCATCGAGGAGGCCGACGTCGTGTTGGCCATCGGGTATGACCTGGTCGAATACCATCCGAAACTGTGGAACCGGGGACGTCCCAAGCAGGTGATCAGCATTGATGCACTGGCTGCAGAGGTGGACGCTCACTTTGCTCCGGTTGTCGACATTCCGGGTGATATCACCAAGTCGCTGGAGCATCTGCTGAGTGTGATTGGGGATGAGGTGCTGGTGAATCGCGAACAGTTTGCCTCCTACCGCGAGACGATGCAGCAGGAGTTCGAGCAGTATGCCGATGACACCGGATTCCCGGTTAAGCCGCAACGCATCCTCTCGGATGTTCGGAAGGCGCTTGGACCCGATGACATCTTGTTGTCGGATGTCGGGGCACACAAGATGTGGATCGGTCGGTACTACCAGTGTGAGGGACCCAATACCTGCATGATCTCCAACGGCTTCTGCTCCATGGGCTTTGCTTTGCCGGGAGCAATTGGGGCGAAATTGAGTTTTCCCGACCGCAAAGCCCTGGCGATTTGCGGAGACGGTGGATTCATGATGAACGTCCAGGAGTTGGAGACTGCCGTCCGGCTAAAACTGCCGATGGTGATCCTGATCTGGACCGATTCCCAGTACGGGTTGATCCGTTGGAAGCAGGAGGCTCAGTTCGGCAAGAATTCACACATCGATTTCGAGAACCCCGACTTCGTAAAATTGGCCGAAGCGTTCGGGGCGATCGGAAAGCGTGTCGAGTCGGCTGACCAATTGCCGGGGATTCTAGCTGAGGCACTCGAGGCCGACGGCCCGGTTGTGATCGACTGTCCAGTGAATTACGACGAGAACATGAAGTTGTCGCGGCGGCTGGGAGAGATTCCTGCCGCAACGCGGTCACACTGGTTGAAGCAGACGGATCTGTTTTCGGGTTGCGGGAGTGACAGCCTGGAGGTCATTTCCAGCTTCATGGAGGAGCGGTCGTACCAGGCAGGGGCATCGATCTGCGAGGAAGGAGTCGATGGCAGCGAGGTGTTCCTGTTGGTCGACGGTGAAGCGGAGGTGCAAGCATCCGGCGAAGATCAGGCCGGTCCAATCAGCCTTGGGCCAGGGGCATGCTTCGGCGAGATGGCAATTCTGGCTGACCAGCCACGATCGGCGACGGTCGTCGCTGGCGAAAACGGTGCCCAGACGTTGGTGCTCGATGGTGGCGTCTTTCGAGAGGCCGTGCTCAAGCAGCCGACGATTGGCATGGAACTTCTCGAAACGCTCTCCAAGCGCCTGGCTGACAAGACGGCGTGAGCCGCCGGGGTGGCCAAAAGATACGCCGGTGAACACCTGTTTGCTTATCCGGCCGCCACGGGGGTGGCACCGAGATCGGCTTCGTCGAGCATCGCGTCGAAAATGGCGATCACCTTGCCCTGGAGTTCCGAGAAGAACTCCTGGGAAAGGAAGTCGGGCAGTTCGATGTTCGGGTACTCGCCGTGTGCGTCGGTTGGCAAAACGTAGTCCTCGGCTGTCATACCCTGGAGTTTCTCGAGGCGATAGCCCCGCAGGAAGGTCCGGATAGTCATCTCCCGTAGCGTGGCGGCGGTGACCTCAATGCCGGTCAGGGCGCTGACTGCCTCTCCCAGTTGGTCGGGGGTAAGTGCGGCGAACTTGCAGACACCTATCATGTCGTAGGGGAACTGGATCAGCCCGCGATCCGGGTTGGTGATGGCATCAACCCAGTAGTCCATGCCAGTCTCGCCGTCGAAGAGGTACAGCAGGAAGGTCCGCATAGACATATGACCACCCGCCAGGGCCCACGGGAAGCCGGGATTGTGCTGGGGAAGGTAGGCCGGCAGTTCCACGCCCTTGCAGTGCATCGCATATTCGGGTTCGCCCAGTTGTTCGCTCATGCGCAACGAACCCTGCCCAATCATTTCGTTGCGACCTTCACCGATATCCAGGATGGCCTGTCGGGCGCCCTCAAAATCACCAAAACGCGGTCCGTCCGCGGCGGCCTCGCCATCATCGGCGTGTCGACGGTTGTACTCCATGGCGTATGAAAGTGAGACGCCGCAGGAAATCGAGTCCATGCCGAGTTCATCGACAAGTTCGACCAAAGTGCAGGCCTGATCGATATCGAAGATCCCAATGTTGGACGACAACAGGTTGAGGGGTTCAAAGTCGAGTTTTGCTCGAAATTGTCCAGCCTGGCCATCGTCGTCGATGTCGTAGACGTTCTTGTGACACTTGATACCGCATCGGTAACACGATTCGGCCTTGATCACGTAATCGCCGGTCGCCTGGACATTGACACGGTGGAGAGGAACCGAGGCATCGGTTCCAGTGGGGGAGAAGTTCATCTCCGGGACCACGTGCTTCTCGTTCATTGGAACGTAGTTCGCCCAAGTCCCTCCAAGATTCTCGGTTGCGTCATCTCGAAAACGGGCGCTGCCGTCACCACGAGCGATCAGCTTGTTGAGGTCCTTGAAGTTGTCGGCCGACGCCGCCCGGCCATCCTTGGTGTTGGCGACAATTGCCAGGAGATTCTTCGAACCCATCACGCCGCCCATTCCACCACGGCCGCAGAATCGGGACTTGGGATCACCGCTTTTGAGCTGGTTTTCGGTTGAGAGTGCAATGGCTGCGTACCGCACCTTGTCGTAATTCTCACCCGCGGGTCCGATCACCGCGAAATGTGAGTCGTCCCCGTATTTCTCCTTCAATCTCTTCATCTTGTCGTTGACCATCAGGCCGGCCAGGTCCGACGCGTCCTCGATCGTCAACGTCGGAGCAGCTTCCGGATTATCGGCGTCCTGGGTGATATGCAGCAGGACCGGGGTGTCGCTGCGGCCGGTGAAGAGGATCTCGTCTATGCCAAGATATCTCAGTTTTGTCCCAAACTTGCCGCTGCCGGCCGACCACATCGCCGAGGGGAGTCCGGTGTGTGATCGTTTCAGGGGCGAATAGGCCATGAAATAGGTTCGCAGGCCCGTCATGAACTGAGTGCCGCTGAGGATCCCCAGCGTCAGTAACAGTTCCGCATCGGGGCTATAGGCATCGGTGACCGGACAGGTTTCCAGGTGTTTGAATCCCCGGGCGATTCCTCCCAGAACATCTTCGATGTCCTCGCACGCAAAGGTGCTGTGATGGATTGAGCCATCGGAGAGATTCACGCTATGGCGGGATACCTCAAAATCCTGGGGCGACCGGACTGGGGTGTCATCGCTGTTCATGATCACTTCTGTCGATGAGAAAAGGACACAGGAGGCCAGGAGGCGGGGACATCATACACGTGGCGCCCGTGGAGGCGTCAACCGGCGGCAGGTCCCTCTGACCTATTTTGAAGAGTTTACGGAGGGATCTCCGCAGCGAGATCGGTCCGCGTTGCGTTTCACTTGCTGGTTGGATCAAAACGGTGCAATCCGCGGCCATTGACGGTTTCGGTCGCAAAATACAACTCGCCGGCCTCGTCTTCACCGAAGGCCAACACGGGCATGCGGTTGGATGGAACCCTGAGGTTCTTCTCCACGTGTCCCGTCTTTGGGTTCAGCTTCAGGGCCCAGATCTTCCCGGAGACAAAGTCGGCGTAAATGTAGTGGCCACGAAGTGCCGGCAACCGTTTTCCGCGGTAGACCAGGCCGCCGGTGATCGATTTGCCGACCTGGTGATCGTATTCCCAGACAGGGTCGATAGGCGGGTCGGCTGGGGGTTTTGGAGAATTTCCGAAGTTGAAACTGGCCTCCTTCAGGCTCCAGCCATAGTTTCCGCCCTTGCGGATGATGTTGATTTCTTCCCAGAGGTCCTGCCCGACGTCACCGACCCACAGGTCTCCGGTTTTGCGGTCGAAGGACAACCGCCAGACGTTGCGAAGTCCGTAGGCGTAGAGTTCCGGTCGTGCGCCCTTCCGCTTGAGGAATGGGTTGTCACGCGGGATCGCATATTCCAATCCCTTATCCTTGTGGTCAACGTCGATCCGCAGCAGGCCGCCCAAAAGATTTGAGAGATTCTGGGCCGTGCGTTCCGGGTCGTTGCGTCCGCCACCGTCTCCCATGGCCAGATACAGGTACCCGTCCGGGCCAAATGCCATCGGCCCGCCGTTGTGGTTGGCAAACGGTTGGGGAATGGTCATCAGCACTCGTTCGGATGAGGCGTCCGCTTGGTTTGGATCGTCGCCGGTGACTCGGAATTCCGAGAGGATCGAGTCGTGGCCTTTTCGGGAGTGGGTGTAGTACACGTAGAACTTGCCGTTGGTCTTGAACTTCGGATGGAAGCACAGGCCGAGCAATCCCTCCTCGTTTTCGATCTTCCACTGCCGCACGTTCTTGCGGATGTCCAGGAACAATTGGGTCTGTGTCGCGCCGGGAGTGGCCTTCAGGGTGTGAATCGTTCCACTCTGTGTGCCGACGAACAGTCGTCCGCTGCCGTCCCGGGCGTGTTCGATCATCATGGGACGCAGCGGTTGAATCCGGCCCTTTTCGTCGACACCTTCCCATCCGTCCCATTGCAGCTTCGGAAATGCGTCGACGACCTTCAGCGGCAGGGTGCCGTCGATGGGGGCCTTGACTGTGCCCGTTTCGTCAAGCTCTCGGATCGTGATGTTGCGGAAGGCCACGGCGTTGCCATGGTCCTGGAGGCAGATGTGGCCGGTGGTCGGTTTGCCGAACTGCTTGTAGCGGGCGAACTTGCTCTTTTTGACCCGAGCGTCCCAGTCCTTGCTCCCCTTCTGGAAGTAGTAGTAACTGACGCCGTTGATGGCGACTTCGCACTTGCTGGGATGAATTCTCAGATAAACATGATTCCACTGGCCTGCCGGCCGGGTTGCATCGTCGACATCCGGACTCTTGTATCCGACCTGCTTCTCGAAACGGATGGCCCAGTCGGGCTTGACGGGCTTGTAGAGCTGGTACAGCCAGCCGGATTTCTGGGGGTCGTGGCCGTCCACATTGTCCTGGACCTGGATCTCGGGTCCTGTCTGCCACGGTGCACGAAGTTCCTCGGTAACGTGGAACATGATCCCGCTGTTGCCGCCCTTGGAGATCTTGTATTCCAGCGAGAGTTCAAAGTGCTTGTATTTTTTCGTGGTGATGATGTCGCCGGCTCCGCCAGCGGCACGGGTCAACGCACCGTCCCGCACCTGCCAACCCGAACCGATTTTTGGCTTGCGGTAATTTCGCCAACCCGTGGTGGATTTCCCGTCGAAGAGCAGTTTCCAGCCACTCCGACGCTGACTCTCGGTCAGTTGGTTGTCTTTGTGCCCGGCCGAGATATCGGTCCCCAGCGGAACCAGCAGCATGACCGCCGACAACAACGACAATTGGGGTTTGAGGCCGGAATTACTCGGGAATTGGAGGGCGGACAAAGGGTCATCCTCGTGCGAAAACGGTCGTGTTGGAATCCGGACCGCTATCGTAATCGCTGCCCGTGTTGAATCCCACCGAGCCGGTCACGGCGGTTGTTCAGAGCCTAAGAGATGTCACTTGGGCAGTCGGGCGGGGTGGTGCTGATTGCAACACCGGCCGAGAATTGCCAGCACCCGGATAGCCTCCCTATATCCCCCAATTTACGTGTTTCTTTGCTCAGGATTGATGCGGGGATTGTCGAAGATAGGCATGTTGAAGGGCATGGCTGGTGTGCCGGTTCTGGGGTGAGTGCAGCCTGGGTCGATCGTGGCCCGGGCGCATGCTGTCCGGAACGGACGGTTTGCACCAGCAGACTAAGTAAGAAATCGACATGGTCGAATTCAATAGGGAGTACATGATGAATATGGCAACATTGAAAACGTTCGCGGCCGGCCTCGCGCTGGCTTCGTTTAGTGCCCTGCCGGCACTCGCCGCGGGCCCCGAGGCTCCGGTCAAGCAGGTTGGCCTGTTCGCCAAGAAGGTCGAAGATTGCGCCAAAGATGCCAAGAAGGTCGCGAAGAAGAAGAGCAACGGCAAGCACGGTAACGGCGACGACGCCAAGAAGGCCGGTTGCGACGGCGACAACAACGGCAAGAAGGCCGGTTGCGACGGTGACGGCGGTGGTTGCAACCTTCTGCAGCGCGCCATGAACAAGTCGGCTATCGGGCGACGCCTGTCCGACGCTGGTGTCAAGGCTGGTGGATTCCTGCAGATGGGATACCACAGCGACAACAACGGCCTGTTCAACAACCACGCTGACGACTTCAACGTCCACCAGCTGTACTTCTCGCTGGAGAAGGTTGCTGATGACAGCGAAGGCATGGGCATTGGTTTCCGTTCTGACATCGTCTACGGTGTCGACGCCCA
Organism: Planctomycetaceae bacterium; assembly: GCA_002724315.1. Lineage (GTDB taxonomy): Bacteria > Planctomycetota > Planctomycetia > Planctomycetales > Planctomycetaceae > UBA8437. Next base: position 18,184 of record PBOJ01000064.1, read on the forward strand.
GGACCTGCAGGCCTTCGGAAACGATCGTGCCAGCGAGTACGACGATGACACCGACTTCGACCATGGCATTTACGGCTGGGCTCTGCCGCAGTTGTACGCCACCGTGGTCCGTGACGATCTGAGCGTCAAGTTGGGGCACTTCAACGCCAACCTCGGCATGGAGAGCAACAACCCGACGCAGAACTTCTTCTACAGCCACTCGAAGGCCATGTACAACAGCCAGCCCCGGACACTGACCGGCCTGATGGCTGATTACAACCTGACCGACGAGTTGACCACCAGCTTCGGTTGGGCGGGCGGCTGGAACTCCGGAATGTTCGAGCGTGGCAACACGCGAGCCGGAACCGACGGCCGGGACGGAAGCGCCCTGGTTTCGAAGATCGGTTTCAACCCGCTGGATGGTGTGTCGCTGTCATACGCCGTCTCGATGGGCGATCTCGGAAACCGCGGTGAAGGATACGTGCACAGTGTCTACGGTGAACTCGAAATCATCGACGACATCACGTATGCCATCGAGAGCGTGTTGGTCGAGACCAACCAAGAGGACGCCGCTGGGGCTGCCCACTCGGTTGGAATCACCCAGTACCTCACGTCGAAGATCAACGACAAGCTGTCTGCCGGTGCTCGGATTGAGTGGTGGAAGAACAGTGGCGACTCGGAGTACGACGTGACCTTCGGTCTGAACTACCAGGCACGCGACTGCATCGTCGTGCGTCCTGAGGTTCGCACCGACTGGGGTGCCGATTCGGCAGGCGTTCGTGGAACCCAGGAAGACCAGACGGTCTTCGGAATCGACGTGATTCTTAGCTACTAAGTTCCCAATGCGAGAACGTCTCGCAAGAAGAACTTCTGTGATACGGACGGCAGGCCCGGTCATCGTGACCGGGCCTGCTGCCATTTGGCCATGGGGAGCAGAAGCGGAATGCTGTAGGATATCTCGACAGGCTGCGTCGGGAGGTCTTGAAGGACGATCCACACGCCTGATACCCGAGGAGTAGGCCGATGGCGAGGTTGTCGATGTTTTCAGCGTTGTTGACCTTGATCGCGTCGGCGACCACCGGTCGATCGGCTGAGCCGACTTCTGTGGAAGTTGCCGCGGCCGGCGCCAAATATCGGAAAACTTGCCTCCACTGCCATGAAGCCCCTGACCTGAGATTCGAGACCGAAAGGGCCTGGCTGGACCAGGTCAATCGGACCGCTTGAAGCGGGACCGGAACCGAGGCCCGTGCGGCCTTGATCCGTTTTCTGCGGTCCGGTGTGTTGAAGCCACCACGTACGATTTACCGGCCCCCAAAAGCGGGTTCCACGGGCCATGGCCAGGTCGTGCCGTCTTTTGACGAAGGTGTTGTCGTCTTGCGGGACGCCAAGCGTCACGTGGTTCGAGTCGCATGGGAGGCACCCACCCGGAAAAACTCGAAGCCGAAACACCTGAAGAAAGGTGTCCCTTCCGTCGAAAAACGAAGAAAACGTGCGGCTGGTGACAACACCCGGGCCCTGGATCCCGGAGTGTACACCGTGATCGGATATCGTGTCATGCGACGCGACAAGACGGGGGCTCGGTGGTTTGTGTCCGCCACCGAAACCCGGGGCCTGAAACGGATTTCCGTGCTGGCTGGCAAACGGCAAAGGATTGAGATCGACCCGGCGGTTGCCGTCGACTGCGCTGCACTGCGAACAAAAACGGGATTGAGGATCTTGATGACGATTACCGGGGAAAACGAATCCGGTTTGACGATCTTCCGACAGGGCCGTCGAATAGCGATCGAATATCGGGTTTTGGATGCCCAGGGGCGCGCGATCGCCAGCGGTGTGATGAAATATGGATGAGGCGGCGGCGGCTCGGCTTCGTGCAAGCTGAATGAGAATCAGAAGCGGCGTGCGGTCCGTGTTGAGTTGAAGCCCGAGAAATCGCAGTTTTCCGCGTTGCCTTTCGAGAATATTGGTGAAGCTTCTGTCGAATTGTCTGCCGCAGTGGAATGAGCGTTGAACTGGCCAGGCACGGTGGTTGCCGCCAGTAAAAGGATTCGCCAAACTTATCCCGCCGGTGGGCCGAATTCGGGGTGAACTCGTGGTTTCGCCGTGTTGACGACGTGGTCCAATGACAGGACGGCAGGAGGTCATGATGGGGCAGACGCGTGACCTCGGACGGCGGATCGAATTGCATTCGATGGACCCGCATTGTCACGACATCAGCCTCGGTCTTTACCGTCAGATTCATGACGGTCGGTCCGGTTACTTGGTCCACAGCTACAGTGCCGCAGAGGCGGCCGAGGGCCGATTGTCGGCGATTCGCGACGGACTTGCTGCACATGCCGGCTTGGTGCCGATGGAGGGGCAACCGGGGCTTCTGGAGTTCCCCTGTGGTGAGGACCACGAGAAGGCGTTGAGGAGGACGTTCCTGGAAGTCTGTAAGCGAGCGGACGAGGAAATCGATGGTCCACTGCCGTTGATACGTCATGACAAAAAAGCCGAGTGCGAGTTGACCGTGAATTCCGAGGGAAACGGGCAATATCGTATCACCGCTCCCGAATCGGCCGAGAAGGGGCCGAGACGGGTCCGTGCGGTGGCTCGAGGATTCGTAAAACTGTGTGAAATGGAGATAGACGAATCCGACGAGTCGGTCGTGAAATTCTCCTGCCACGTCGACCACGATTCGTTGATGGGATCGTTGTTCTTCCGGGCCCAGAACGTCCGATCGGCGATGCAAGAAGATGAACTGTCGGCGGGCCGAGGCGTCCTGGCGGCTCCTGGCAGCCAGGATGACTCCTGAGGAATGAGGTAGGCAGATGGTTGGCGAACACTCGAAAGAATTCCAGGAGACGGGGCGGCCGGTTGTCGGAGAAATGACTGGCCGTGAACGGGTAATGGCCGCGTTGGCTGGGCAGGCGGTCGACCGAACACCGGTATGCAATCCCACGTCCGTGGCGACCGTGGAATTGATGGATCTGGTCGACGCGCATTTTCCGGATGCCAACCGTGACGGCGAAAAGATGGCGAGATTGGCTGCGACCAGTTACACCGAACTGGGTTTCGACAGCGTGATGCCGGTCTTCACGATCATCCAGGAATCGTCGGCACTGGGATGCGAGATCCAATGGGAAGGAAAAGACAACTGGCCGACGGTGCGGATGTCCAAGCCGATCTGGAAGAGTGCCGACGACGTCAAAATGCCGTCAGACTTCCTCAAGCATCCTGATATCACGTGCGTGCTGGACGCAATTCGCCGTTTGCGTCAGGAACTGGGCGATGAGGTCGCGATTATTGGCAAGACAATGGGGCCATGGACCCTGGGGTACCACGTGTTCGGCGTGGAACCGTTTCTGCTGATGTCACTGGATGATCCAGGCCATACAAAACTGTGTCTCGATCGGATGAAAGAGATCACCGTCGCATTCGGGCAGGCACAGATCGATGCAGGTGCGGACGCGTTGACACTTCCCGATCATGCCACAGGTGACCTGGTCAGTGGCGAGTACTACCGGGAATTTCTTCGAGATCTCCATACGGAACTGGTCGACGAGATTCCCATTCCCTTGATCCTCCACATTTGCGGCCGGACCGTCGACCGGATGGATTACATTGCTCAGACGGGACTGGCAGCGTTTCACTACGATTCCAAGAATGACCCGGCCGAGTCCATGGAGATCGTCACGGATCGGATCGCGTTGGTCGGCAACATCAACAACCCGCAAACGTTGTATGCCAATGGGCCCGAACAGGTTGCCGAAGAAGTGGTCCGTAACCTGGATGCGGGCGTTCCATTGGTCGGGCCGGAGTGTGCGATACCTCTGCAAACGGCGATCGAGAATCTCAAGGAGATTCCGTTGGCTGTGGCCAGATGGCACGCCGATCGAGACTCTTCGCTACCAGCCGCGTCGGAGGTCCAAGACCGATGAGCGCTTTCCTTGACAGGATTGCCCGCGGCGACGTGTTGATCTCCGACGGGGCCACTGGAACGTACCTCCAACAAAATGGATTGGAGCCAGGTGGGTGTCCGGAGGAGTTCAATTCGGACCACCCGGAAGTGATCCGTGGGATGGCCGAGGCGTATTTTTCTGCCGGCTCGGACATGGTGGAGACCAATTCGTTTGGTGGCAGTCGGTACATGCTTGCCAAGTATGGACACGGGGAACGGGTTGAAGAGTTGAACCGGCTGGCCGGCGAATTGGCGCGTTCGGTGGCCCCGGAGGGATCTTTCGTGCTGGGATCGATTGGCCCCACCGGCGAGATCTTGGCCGAAAAAGGCGGGACGGCAGATTCTGACGAGATGTATGGCGTGTTCCAGGAGCAGGCCCGTGGATTGGCGGCTGGCGGTGTTGACGCCGTGTGTATCGAGACCATGAGTGACGTGACCGGCGAGTTGTCGTTGGCGATACGGGCGGTGAAAGATTCCACTGACCTGCCGGTGGTCGCGACCTTGTGTTTCGACCGCGGACCTCGCGGGCTGTTTACGATGATGGGAGACACACCACAAAGTGCCGCCGAGGCGTTGACCGAAGCGGGGGCTGACGTTGTGGGATCCAATTGTGGGATTGCCATCGGAGACATGATCGACGTGATTGGAGCGATGCGTCAGGCCACGGACCGTCCGATCCTGACGCATGTCAATGCGGGCATCCCAAGAATCGAAGCCGGTGAGATTGTGTATCCGGACAGCCCCGATTTCATGGCCGAACAGATGGAACGTGTTGTTGCCGCGGGGGCAAATGTTATCGGGGGGTGTTGCGGAACGGGGCCCGAACATGTGCGGGCGTTCGTTTCACGCTTGCGGGGTGGGGCGGCGTGAGCGAAAAGAGAGGGGCGCCTTCCAGATTTTGTAAGAGCGACGATGGCTGAGCTAGCGGACATTCCCAACGAGTTCATCAAGAATGAAGTTGACGAATTCGTCGAGCGAGAAGACGAGCGAGCGGAGTTGATCGAACTCTACTCGCAATCGGCACCCCACCTGCTGGAGATCGGTGCAGCCATCATCAGCGGGCGAAACGAAGATGCTGATCGGCTGACCGTGGAAGCTCTCGAGCGAGGGACCGGTGCCCTTGAGGTGATGGACGACGGACTGATCGCCGGGATGGCGCTGGTCGGGATCAAGTTTCGAGAAAACTTCATTTTTGTGCCGGAAGTGCTCGCGTGCGCGAGAGCCATGAAAGCAGGGATGGTTCATATTGAACCCATCCTGTCGGCCTCTGGTATCGAACCGCTGGCCAAGGTGATCATGGGGACCGTCAAGGGTGACCTTCACGACATTGGAAAGAACCTTTGTATCATGCTGTTGCGGGGTGCCGGTTTTGAGGTGATTGACCTGGGGGTCGACACTTCGGCTGACGAATTCATCGATGCGGTTGAGGAGCACGACGCGACACTGGTGGGGATGTCAGCCCTTTTGACCACAACGATGCCAAACATGGGGCGGACAATCGATGCGTTCATCGATGCGGATGTGAGAGACGACGTCAAGATCATGGTTGGTGGGGCCCCGGTGACGCCCGAGTTCGCTGACGAGATGGGCGCAGATGCCTACGGAGACAACGCGGTCGAATGCGTCGAAGTGGCCAAGCGGTTGGTCGGGGTCACCGGCTAGTCCACGGCCTGGTGTACAGGCGGTACCGATGAGCGAGCGGATCGACAGCGAAGCGGTCGAGCGGCGTCGGGCTCGCCTGACCCGGATATTTGCCGACATCATCGAGCACGCGCAGGTCCAGTGTCTGTCTCGCTGTCCGTATCGGGACAGCCGGGACCTGTGCACTGCGCAGTTCGGGTGCCGCAATCAGGGGCCTGTCGATGCAGGGAACGGCCTGTCCAGTTGCCTTTGTGACGGCGAGTTGGACTATCGCGGAGCGTGGGAGGTGGAGGATCCCGACGCTGTGTTGGCTCAATGGCGAGCGGAGACCCGGACGACAGTTCCTTCGGTGGAGGGCACGGAGAACCGGAATCAAGACACGCTGCGACCCGGTGCCGTGGTGTGCGTGGGGCATGGAGGTGCAACCCTCTTCGAGGTGGCCGACGCTCACGAAGTGAGGGTGGACAGTTCGTGCGGTCGGATGGGGAGTTGTCACGAGTGCGTGGTGGAGGTGCTGGAAGGGGGCGAATGGCTTTCCGAGCGTGGTGAGGAAGAGCGGTTCCTGGACGATCGGTTTCGCCTTGCGTGCCAGGCAAAAGTTGGCGACGTGGAAGCCGTGACGTTCGCACCGCTTCGTCGAACTCCACACGTGCTGACCCGACGTTCGGCAACGCGGGTGGAGCCCTGCCCGGCAGTGAAACGGGAAGGGGAAAGCGTGCTCAGGGATGGCGAATCCATCGACCAGTGGCGAGGTCGCCTGGTTGGGTTGGCCGTCGACGTCGGGACCACCACGGTCGCGGCCGAACTCATTGATCTTGAGACGTCCGAGTCATTGTGCTGTGGAGGATTCGAGAATCCACAGCGGTTTGGTGGCAGTGACGTCATTAGCCGCGTTGCCTACGACTTGCGCCACGGCGGCGAAATGCACCAGGCAATCATTAAAGCACTGAACAACGAAATCCTTTCGATGTGTCAGCACGCCGGAGTGAGTCGGCACACGCTGTACGAAATCCTGGTGGTGGGGAATTCGACAATGCGCGACCTGGTCTTCGGGTTGGACGTGCAGACGATTGGCCAGAGACCGTACAAGTCAGTCACCGAGCACGAGTGCCTGGACGGCGACAGGTCCAGTACGGCATTGGAGGTGGGCACGCGGCAGTTGGGACTTGTTGCCAGTGCACGCGGGCGAGTCGTCTCTCCGCCTCTTGTGGGCAGTCACGTTGGGGCGGACATTGCCGCGGGCTTGCTCGCATGTGACTTTGACCTGGAAGAGGGGACCAGGGTGTTCCTGGATATCGGCACGAACACCGAGGTGGTGATCGGGACCCAGGAGCGAATTGTTGCGGCATCGTGTCCGGCCGGGCCGGCGTTTGAAGGAGGGCTGGTTCGTTTTGGCGTCCCGGCCTGCGACGGTGCCATTGACACGTTGAAGGCCATCGGGAGTGGCTTCCAGTACACCACGTTGGCAGATGCTGAACCGGTTGGAATATGTGGGTCGGGCCTGGTGGATCTGTTGTCAGAATTGAAGCGGACCGGGCAGATGACAGAGATGGGTGTCTTCACGGCCGGAGATGGACGGGCTCGTGAAGTGGCTGTCGTCGACGATCCTTCCATCACGTTGTCGCGGCAGGATGCCAGCCATCTGGCACAGGCCAAGGCGGCCAGTTTTTGCGGACAGTTCATCTTGCTGAGAATGCTGGGTATCGATCCCGGCGGGGTTGGTCGAGTTGAACTTGCCGGAGGGTTTGCCGAGTCAATCGACGTCCGAGCCGCCGTGTCGGTGGGCTTCCTGGCTCCCTTCGCTCCCGATCGTGTCCGTCGCGTGGGAAATGCGGCGTTGGAAGGTGCGAGGCAACTGCTGCTGGATGTCCGTCGTCAAGACCGTGTCCAACGGTTGGTGGAACGGATTGAACACATCGAACTCGAGACGACCGAAGACTTCTTCGAAGTGTTCACCGAAGCGTGCCAGTTCAAGCCGATGCAGTTGTAGGCGGCATGGACCGGCTTCAGGTGGCCCGCTACGATCCCGGGATGCTCAGCCGTGAAGAAGTCGACGCGTACCGTCGAGATGGTTATGTCACCCCCGAATACCGGCTCCCGGAAGCCTGGCTCGGGGAAATTCGGGCGGCGCACTCACGACTGCTGGAACGTCACCCGGAATTTGTCGACTACTGCTCCGCGGTGCTGGCTTACGACACGTGGTTCCTCAACGTGGCCCGGATTCCCGCGATTCTCGAAATGGTCAGCGATGTTGTGGGTGACGACGTGGCGCTGTGGAATTCCAGCTTCTTCGCAAAGCCGGCCCGAGTGGGCACACGCACACCCTGGCATCAAGACGGCGAGTACTGGCCGATCGATCCACTGGCGACATGTACCGTGTGGATCGCGATCGATGCCTCGACAACCCAAAACGGCTGCCTGAGAGTGATTCCGGGGTCGCACCGGGATCGGCAACTGGCTCGGCACAATGAAAATCCGGCAGAGGGCCTGAGCCTGAACCTGGAACTCGACAGCGAACAGTTCGATGAATCTGATGCCCACGACATCGTGCTCGAACCCGGCCAGGTTTCCTTGCACGACGTGTACCTGTACCACGGTTCGGAACCCAATCGGTCCGAGCAGTCGAGACGGGCGATGACATTGCGGTACATGCCGACCACATCGGTGTATCGACACGACGCGCCGACTCGGACCCAGCAGCAAGGGCCGTTGGCATTGTCCGAAAGGACGGTTTACCTGATGCGGGGTGTCGACCGTTCGGGCGAGAACGACTTCCGGATGCGTCGCTGACCCTGTGGAATGGGCGGGGCTACTCGAGCGCGTGGTCCGAGGGTTTGACGCCCTTGACGTAACTGCCGAATCCGAAACGGGTCGGCTTGTAGGCACCCACGTATGTCACATCACTCTTGGCAGGAATCTTCTTTTCCATCTTCAGTCCCCAAAAACAGCCGTTGACAAGCAGGCGACGAAGTCCGGCACTCTGGAGGTCGGTCGAAGCGCCCATGGTGGTGGCGAGCACGCGGGCTGTCTTTCCGGTTTCGGTTTGAAAGGAACGGATCCAGACCAGCGGCATCATCGGTTTATTCTTTCGCCCCGTAACAGGTTTTGCTGACGGTTTCATGCCTGCCAGAACCTGTCCATGCACGATGACCTGGGCGTCCTTGGGCAAGGTGCGGACACCGTAGACGTCGGTTGGGCCCCAGATGTCGGTGACACCGGTCAGAACGGGATGCGTCTTGTGCTTGGGGTTGATGACACCGCGGGTGCTTTCTCGACCGTGGTGTCCGTGGTGATTCAGCCAGGTGTCGCCGAGAACCAGCCCCCCCCAGCCACCTCGGGGTTTTCCACTGTTGAAGGTGAGTGGGCGGAATTTGCTGTTTTTGTTGCGGCTGTAATTGAAGGCGTGTGTTGCGGTGCGAAGACCGATGATGGGCTTGCCACTGTGAGTGAAGTCGACGATGTGTTTCATCTGATTGTCAGGAAGCTCGCGAAAACGAAGAAACAGGACCATCAGGTCAGCCGAGTCGAGAGCCTCCAGCCCGGGAATGTTGGTTTGGTGGTCGGGCTTGATCACTCCGGTTTTGGGGTCGACCGCAAACAACACGGTGCATTTGAACCCGTGGCGGACCGAGAGGATCTTGGCGAGCATCGGCATGCCCTCTTCGGATCGATACTCATCGTCGCCGGTGACAAAGACAATGTGCTTGCCGGCTCCGGGGCCCTTGCCACCTGGGTAAACGACCCAGGGGTTCGTTTCGGCAGCGACCACGGAGGTCATCAGGCAGGTGAGGAGCGACGTGGTCAGCAGAGAACGAGTTCGCATCGTGAAGTCTCCCGGGCGGTCTGTCGTGCTGGAGGTTGCGGGTCGGTGTGGTGCGAAGATACCGCCGCTGTACTCAGCGGGGCAAGGGGGCACGTCGGATACGCAGGGCGGCTTGTTCAAGGCGGATCGCGATGTCCGGATGCTTCTCGGAGAGGTTGGTTGTCTCCGAGGGGTCGGCGTTGAGGTCCGCAAGGAAATAGGGCTTGGCGAAAGGGCGGCCCCGAGGGGCTTGCCGGCCTCCTGAACCGTTTCCGAGAACAAGTTTCCAACGCCCTTCACGGATGGCAAACATGCCCGCTGCAGAGTGGTGGATCACGGGTGGACGGCGGTGGGCGGGGCCTTCTCCGATGAGTTGGGCGAGAAAACTGTAGCTGTCGGGAGCGGCAGCCTTGGGAAGCTTCTTGCCAATGGAATCGGCAAACGTCGCGAACAGGTCGGTCAGGCAGATTGTCGTCGCGTTGTGGCTTCCCGGTTTGATGCGGCCCGGCCAGCGGGCGAAAAATGGCACCCGGTGACCTGCCTCCCAGATGTCAGCCTTGGTTCCGCGGAGATGTTGATTCGATCGGTGGCGGTCGGAGCGGTATGCCTGGATGGATGGATCGTCTGCATGGTCTCGAGCGTCGGGATGCTCACGCCGGTGCATGAATGATCCGTTGTCGCTGGTGTAGATGACCAGCGTGTTGGCAGCCAGGCCGGTGCGGTCAATGGCTTGGAGCACGGAGCCAACGGTGTCGTCAACCTGGACAACGAAATCCCCATAGGGACCGAGTTGCGTTCTGCCGCGAAAGCGGGGGTGCGGCAGGACCGGTTTGTGTGGCGCGGTGAGTGGAAAGTAGAGGAAGAAGGGGGTTTCGGGTTTGCGAGCACGTTGTTCGAGAAATGTGATCGCCTGTTGTTTGAGATGGTCCAGGCAGTCACTCATGACAAGGTCCTTGCCGCGAGGCCCGCGCCGGAGAAAACCGGGGAACTTCACCGCCGGCTGTGAGACCGTGGTGCTGGAGGTGATCCGGGTGTTGCGGATGAAGACGTAAGGGGGGAAATCCAGCGAAGCGGGAATGATCAGTGAGTCGTGGAATCCTCGCCGATTGGGTCCGTCGAGAATGGGCTTGGTGAAATCCAGAAGGGGAGACGTTGCACGCCGTCTTTTCTTCTTTTTCTTCCCGGCGGGATTGGTGGCCGGGTTGGCCGAAGAGGGTTTGCCAGGGAGAGGCAGGCGAGTGAAGTCCAGGCCGAGGTGCCACTTGCCGACGATGCCGGTGTGGTAACCGTGCGACTTGAGGAACGAGGCAATGGTGGGGCGATCGGGTTCAATCAGTGGAGTGCCATAACCGTTGAGGACTCCCGATTTCAGTCGGCTACGCCAACAGTAGCGACCGGTCAGCAGGCCGTAGCGGGTCGGCGTACAGACGGCCGACGGGGTGTGCGCGTCGGTGAAACTGACGCCCTGGTCGGCAAGCCGATTGAGGTGTGGCGTCGGGATCTTGGAATTGCGATTGATCGCCTGCACATCGCCGTAGCCCATGTCGTCGGCCAAGATGACAACAATGTTGGGTGGGCGTTCGGCCGGAAGTGGTTGCGGTCCCGTTATGATCCAGGTGATTAGTAACGAGCCGAGGAAGGTGAGGGGTGAGCGGGAAGGGAGCATCAGGTCTGTCCTGGTCGTGACGTGTCAGGATTGACGAGCCTTGTCGGAAATGTCCTTTCGGCACCAGGCTCCTTCCCAGCGAATGCACTTGACCGCTTCGTAGGCACGCTGCTTGGCGGCAGCCAGTTCGTCGCCCAGTGCGGTTATGCCCAGGACACGGCCACCGTCGGTGACGATTCTGCCGTTTTCGGATGTCGTGCCCGCGTGAAAGACGTGGACGTCGTCGAGTGAATTGGCATCAGCGAGTCCACGAATCTCGTGTCCCTTTTCGTATGAGCCGGGGTAACCATCTGAGGCCATCACGATGCAGACCGAAGGTCGCGGATCCCATTCCAGGGGACCAAAATCGGACAAGTGCCCATCGGCGGCAGCCTTCAGGAGTTTTCCGAAGTCCGACTTCAATCTCATCAGCACTGGTTGCGCTTCGGGGTCACCGAATCGGACATTGTATTCCAGGACCTTGGGGCCCTGCTTGGTGATCATCAGGCCGGCATAGAGAAGACCGGAAAATGGCGTCCCGGCAAGTTTCATGGTGTGGACGGTGGGGATGAGGATCCGTTCTTCAATTTCTGCCATCAATTCGGGTGTGATCAACGGAGTGGGGGAATAGGCACCCATGCCCCCGGTGTTGGGACCGGTGTCCCCGTCGCCCGCCCGCTTGTGGTCCTGGGAGGCTTCCAGCGTGAGGATGGTATTGCCTTCGACCAAAGCGAGAATGCTGGCTTCCTGGCCCACCAGGGTCTGCTCGATGACCACTTTTCGGCCGGCATCTCCAAAGGCCGATTGAACGAGAATCTCTTCAACGGCCACCAGTGCCTCATCGCGATTCCGGCACATCAGGACCCCTTTGCCGGCGGCCAGTCCGTCAGCCTTGACTACCCAGGCCTGGTCTTCGCGATCGTCAAGAAAGTGTCTGGCGTCGGCGACCGTTTCAAAAACGGCGTAGTCGGCCGTGGGGACGTTTCCTCGACGCATGATCTCCTTGGCGAAGGCCTTGCTGCCCTCCAGGGCAGCGGCTTCAGCCGTGGGGCCGAAGGCACTCAGGTCATCGGACTGGAAAGCGTCAACCAGACCATCAACCAGGGGGGCTTCGGGGCCGACGACCGTCAGGTCGATTGAGGTGTCTTTTGCGAAGCTGACCAGTGCCGGGATGTCGCCGATGTCCAGATCGACACAGGTGGCATCGGCGGCAATGCCGGCGTTGCCCGGTATACAGAACACCTCGCTGACGGATTCGGAGCGGGCCAGTTTCCAGACGAGTGCGTGTTCGCGGCCGCCCTGGCCGATCACAAGAACCTTCATCGCTTCGATCCATCTCCGGGTGCAGGTCTTGATGAGAATCCGGTCGGAGTATATCAACGGGTGCAGGGAGTCGACAGGTAGCCGTTGCCGACTTGGTCGGGCGGCAAGGACTTCGTGGGTTGGCAGCTTACGTGGAAGGGTGAATACGGATGTTTGATACCGTAGCGGTTGTCGGCGCCACCGGTGCCGTGGGCCGAATCATGCTTGAGTTGCTCGAGGAGCGACGGTTTCAGGCCAACACGGTGCGGCTGCTGGCGTCGGCCAGGAGCGCGGGGGAATCTGTTCCCTTTGGCGGCGGCGAGTTGACCATCGAAGAACTGACGCACGAGTCGTTCGATGGTGTGGACCTGGTGCTGTCGAGCACACCCGACGACGTGGCCGCCGAATTCTTGCCGTCAGCCGTCACGGCCGGCGCTACGGTGATTGACGAATCCGGTTACTGGAGGATGAGTCCGGAGGTGGCACTGGTGGTTCCGGAAATCAACCCGCAGGTGGCACTGGAGGCCAAGGGGATCATCGCCAGCCCCAACTGTTCCACGACACAGATGGTCGTGGCGTTGAAGCCCCTGCACGACGCGTCGCCGCTCACACGGGTTGTCGTCAGCACGTACCAGGCTACCAGCGGAGCGGGAGTCCAGGGGACTGAGGACTTGCTGGAGGGGACCAGGGCGGAATTGAACGGTGAAGCCTTCGAATACCAGGCTTTCTCACATCCGATTGCCTTCAACGCGATCCCTCAGATTGGCAGTGTGAAGGAAGCGGGTTACACCAGTGAAGAACTGAAAATGGTGTACGAGACGCGGAAGATTCTTGGCATCGGGGATCTGCCGGTCAACGCGACATGCGTACGGATCCCCGTTGCCAACTGCCACAGCGAAGCAATCACCGTGGAGACGGAACGGCCGATTGCGCCGGAGGAGGCCGCGGAGTTGTTCGCGGCTTTCCCCGGGATCACTGTCGTCGACGACACCGCTGCAGGGCGATACCCGTTACCCAGCATGTGCAGCGGCAAGGATGACGTGTTTATCGGCCGGATCAGACGGGATTTGTCCCATCCCAACGGTCTGTCATTCTGGTGCGTGTCTGACAATCTCAGAAAGGGTGCAGCCACCAACGCGGTCCAGATTGCTGAATTGCTTGGCGGGCACCGCGGAAAATAACGGGCGAGCATCGCCGTCGGACAACTCGTTGTTCGGGACGTGACGTCGTTCAGGAACCATCGGCCGCCTTGGCCTTCGGTGTCGCCTTGGCATCGTCTTCGACGACCGGTGGCTTGGGGGCTTCGGATCTCTCTTTGATCTGACTCTGAAGCCTCTTGTTGGTCTCCTCGGACGCCTTCAGGTCGGCCTGGGTGTCGGACAACAGCTTCGTGGTCGTCTGGAGAGTCGCGGTGGTGGTGGCCAGATTGGCTTTCGACTCGTTCAACGCTTTCTCGGTGGCAGACAACGACTTCGTCGCGTTGTCGAGTTGGTCCTGGATGATCTTCGATGTGGTCGTGCTGTTGGCGAGCTTTTGGGAGAGGTCGGCCTGTTGTTTGTTCGCGTTGGACAACCGGGCCTGGCAATCGGTCAATGACTTTCGGGATCCGGCAAGTGTCTTGTTCAACGTGGCCAGTTTCATCTCTGAAGTGGCCAGTTGTGCCTCGCTCTTGGTCAGTTGTTTCTCGGTTGCGGACAGCTTGGCTCGGGAAGTGACCAGCAGTGCTTTGGTGTCCGAGAGTGACTTGGTGGTGTTGGCCAGGGTCTTGGTGTTTTCGGCCAGCGATTTGCCGGTGTCCGCAAGGGCCCTGGTGTTGGTGGCCAGTGTGGCGTTGGCTTCAACGAGTGACCTCTTGGTGGCGGTCAGGGACGTTTTGGTTTCTGCAAGTTGTTGGCTGGTGGAGGTGAGCGTTCCTTTGAGTTTCGTGTTGGCGGCAGTCAGCTTTGCTCCGTCGTCGCGAGCCGCATCGCGTTCTGCAACAGTCTTGGCAATCGCGTCGTTGGCGCGGCGGAGGTCTGCGGACAGTTGAGTCGCATCGGCCTGGGACTGCTGGACGGATGTGACGAGTTCGGAGTTCCGGCGTTGGAGTCGAATCCGGTCGGCGTCAAGAACAGCGGCGCGGGCGGTTTGTGCCGTCAAAGAACGGGTTTTCGATTTGAGTTCCGCCAGGGTGTCGGACAAGTTGCCCTGGTTGGCCTTCAGTCGATTGTTGAGTTGCGTGAGTTCGGAGGCTCTGGTGGCCGCCAGGGCCTCAGCTTTTTCGGCGCGTTGAGTCTGTTGGGCCAGGTTCTGCTTGTTCTGGTTGAGTGTGGAGACAAGCTTGGCAATCTGAGCGTTGAGCTTTGTGATGTGGGCCTCGGCCTCATCGGCATCATGCGCACGCTGGAGGGCGTCGACATAGGAGAGGACCTTCTCGGGACGGACTGCTCCCTTGGAATCGATGTAGCCTGGAATCAGCTTCCGGCTGGCACCGGGTTCCTCTGCGGCGATCAGTGGCGGAAACAGTCCGATGGTCAGAAGGCAGCAAAGAACTGTCTGAAGGCGATATTGCGTGGTCATGTCTTACTCCTGTCCTCGATGAGACGAGGGAGGGCGGTGCGTCATTGAAGAGAACGAATACCGATTATCATCATTGGCGGCAAGTATTGCGAGCATTATCCACTCGATGTGGCCTGCCCAAGTTTCCATTTTGTGAGGGAGCATTTCTCACTGAGTTGCGGGGTCGGTTTGGTCGGACGCGAAGTGGAAGGGGAGTTCGTTGTCCTGCCGATTGGCCATGCCGCGTTTGAAGTGTTTCCGACAGACGGCCTGGTAGGACTCGTTGCCTCCGATCTTGATTTGTGCTCCCTGCTTGACCACGCGGCCTTGGTCGTCGAGTCGCAACACCATGGTGGCTTTGCGTCCACAGTGGCAGATCGTCTTGATCTCAATCAGGCTGTCGGCCCAGGCGAGCAGGTGTTGACTCCCTTCAAAGAGTTGCCCCTGAAAATCGGTTCTCAGCCCGTAGCAAAGCACCGGGATTCCGAGGTTGTCGGCGACATCTCCAAGTTGGTGTACCTGGTCACGAGTGAGAAACTGGGCCTCATCAATGAGCAGGCAGTGCAGTGTGCTGTCACGATGAGCGTCACCGACCAGCGACAGAAGGTTGTCGGCTGTCGAGAAAGTGATGGCATCCGTCGAGAGCCCAATCCGCGATGAAACGATCGAGCCGCCGTATCGCGTGTCCAGTTCGGGGGTCAAGACAATCGTGTTCATACCGCGTTCGCGGTAGTTGTAACTGGACTGAAGCAGGTTGGTCGATTTTCCGGCGTTCATCGACGAATAGTAGAAGTACAGCTTGGCCATGACGGATTTTCCCGGCGCCAAGAGGGTCAGCGTGAGGTGGAGTCGAGCAGTTCGGTGAGTGGTCCGTGTTCGAGAGTGGCGAAGTAGTCGTTGACCGTTTCGGGCCGACGGATAAGGCGTGTTCGCCCATCTTCCTGGAGGAGAAGCTCGGCCGATCGCAGCTTGGCGTTGTATTGGAAGCCCATTGCGTGTCCATGAGCGCCAGCGTCGTGAATCACCAGCAGGTCACCCGCCGTGATGGAGGGCAGGTTCCGATCTATGGCAAATTTGTCGTTGTTCTCACACAACGATCCGACAACATCGACGACCGTGTCGTGGGGGGCATTTTCCTTGCCCAGCACGGTGATGTGGTGGTAGGCCCCGTACATGCCCGGTCTCATCAGATTGGCCATGCAGGCATCGACGCCAACATAATCCTTGTAGATCGTTTTGTGATGAATGGCCGTGGTGATCAGGTATCCGTAGGGGCCGGTGATTACCCGGCCGTTCTCCATCAGAACCCCGAGCGGGTCGAGTCCGGCAGGAACCACGAGTTCATCATAGGCCTCGTGGACACCCTGGCCGACAGCCTCAAGATCGACCGGTTGGTCGTCTGGAAGGTACGGGATCCCAATTCCGCCACCGAGGTTCACCCATTCGAGACGGATGTCCAGTGTTTCGAGCAATTCGACCGCAAGGGTGAACAGCATGCGTGCAGTGGAAACGAACGACGAGGCGTTGAGTTCGTTGGAAACGACCATGGTGTGCAGCCCAAATCGGGAGACGCCACGATCCTTGAGTTGCCGGTATCCATCGAACAATTGGTCGCGGGTCAGGCCGTACTTGGCTTCTTCGGGATTGCCGATGATGGCGTTTCCAGTTCCCTGACGAAGTGGGCCGGGGTTGTAACGGAAGCTGACCAGTTCGGGCAGGCCCGCATGCCTGTCAACGAAATCGATGTGAGAGATGTCGTCGAGATTGAGGACCGCGCCGATCTTGCGGGCGTGGGCATACTCGCTGGCAGGCGTGTCGTTGGAGGTGAACATGATTCGTTCACCGGAGATCCCGGAGGCTTCAGACAGCAACATCTCCGGTAGACTGGAACAATCGCTCCCGAATCCTTCCTGGGCCAGGATTTCCAGCAGGTGGGGGTTGGGAGTGGCCTTGACCGCAAAGTGGTTCCGGAATGAGGGACACCAGGCGAAAGCGTCTTGCAGACGGCGGGCATTTTTTCGGATGGCGGCTTCATCGTAGACGTAAAACGGTGTCGGGAACTGTTGGGTCCATTCTCGAACACGGTCCTGATCAAAAGGCAGTGGAAGAGTAGGCATGGTCCAGCCGGAAGTGGGAATTGAAGAGGCACAAGTGACCGAAACGACCGATCCGCAGAGACCGGGATAGCTCGATTCTAGAACTCCGGTTCAAGTGGCGGTAGTTCGGCGACGGCGGCGGCTGCTCCGAAAATAACGTTTGCACAGGTTTCGCAGGCCTCATGTTCGGCAACTTCGCTACGATTCCTCCACGCTGGGAGGACTCCGTCAGTAGCCCACCGGAGACCGTGTCCCCGAGGCAGTCGGGCTGCTGGCCTCGCCGATACACACAGAAGACATTGTGGAGGTTCAGGCGACAATTTCGCTGAAACGGTCTCCAGGTTGCGATTTCTTGCGGAGCTGACAGATCATGTTTTCGGATCATCAATCTTGGAAACTGGGAACCGGACGAAACATCGTCCGGGCCGTTTTGCTCTTGCTACTGGTTGCGCATCCGGATCCGGTGCCCGTCCAAGCGCAGCCTGCTGAACAACCAGCTCCGGCTGCGGCTCCGGGAGACCAGCCAGCAGACAACCAGCCAGCGGCTACTTCGTCGCCACTGTTGACCGAGCCCACTTCGGCAGGAGCTTTGTTTGACGCGGTGGTGTTGATGACCGATTTGGGGCGACCGATTCTCGCCAATGGTTACCTGCGGAAACTGTTGGAAATGACTCCGGATGACGCCACGTTGCTGGCGATGCGCGACAAACATGGCCCGGCGGTGTTTCTGCGATTGTCCAACCTGGTGTCGTTGCAACCGGGCTCCGTGGTGCTGCTGGACAAAATGAATGCAGCGTTCGGACGTTTCGCGGCGGACACAACTCGAATTGACCGTTTGATTGGTGAATTGCAGGGTGCGCCATCAGTCCGGGATGCGGCCATCCTGCAATTGCGGTCGGGAGGGGCACTGGTGGTGCCTCGGCTCGTCGAACGAATCGGCGACGTCAAGGACGACATGACGCGAGAGCTGTTGATTTACACTCTGGCCATGTTGGGTTCGGAGGTGATCCCTCCGGTGTTGGCTGTTCTGGAGAGCGACGACGACAATTTGAAGACAGCCGCGTTGGAGGTCCTGGGACGTATCGGAACCAAGGATGTTGCAGTGCACCTCTGGTTTTTCAGCGTGGACTCCGCACAGCCACCCGGCGTGCGAGTGTCTGCCGCAGAAGCAGTCGCACGATTGACCATGGGCGGAGCTCGGCACGCGTCGTCGCTGGGACGCTCTATGGCACTGAGATCGATGGAACAGGGCGCGCGTTTGCGACTGGCCGGTGGGGGGCAAGACACGGCCGGCCCTAATGGAAAGGTGAGAACGTGGTATTATGACAAGACTGCCGGAGGTATCCGAAGTACCTCCGCCGACGCGACCGACGCGGCGCTGCATGTGGGAACGCGATTGGCTCAACAGGCGTTGGCAATTTCTCCCGAAAACCGTCGATTGCAGGCACTGGTGGTGTCGCTGGTCCTGGCTCGAGCTCGCCACCGGACCCCCTGGACCCGGGCCCTGCCACGGGGCAGAGGGACCGCCTACGATGCCGCGTTACTGGCGGGACGTGACGTGGTCATGGAGTCCCTCAGCGAATCACTTGGCAGCGGCAATGCCACCGCCGCCGTGGCGGCACTGGAGGTATTGCGAAATCTGGCTAGCCGACATGACCTGCAGCCGCGCGGCGCAGGCCTGTCGCCTTTGGTCGGGGCGATGAATTATCCCGACCCGAGGGTGCAGTTCACGGCGGCGATGGCGGTGGTGGAAACTGATCCACAAAGAACTTTTCGAGGAGCGTCCCGGGTAGTCGGGATCCTGTCGCGGGCTCTCAACTCCACGGACAGCCGCCGTGCGGTTGTGGCAGGGCCGAAACCCGAACGGGTGAACGCGCTGGCAGGACTGGTTGATCAAAACGGCTTCCGGTCCGTCATCGTGTCGAGTGGACGGGATGCGTTCAAAGAAGCGGCCGGACGTGGAAACGTTCAGCTGGTGATTCTTGATGCAAACGTGATTCGTTGGAGCCTGTCGGAAACGATGGCGAATTTGAGGGCAGATGCGAGAACGGCGTGGATGCCCGTTCTGATTGTGGGCGAACCGATGCGAATTTCCTCAGTCGAGCGGATGATCTCCAGGGACCCGTTGCTGGGGTACATGCAAAGGCCAGCTAATGTGAAAGGGTTCGGAGACCAGGTGAGGCCATTTCTTGCGAAAATGACGAGCGAGCCGCTGTCTGCAGCTGAGCGAGGTGACCGCAGCCGCGCGGCTGTCGATTTGCTCGGGTTTCTCGCCGAAGGGCAACGGGCAACCGTTTTTGATATTCGGGCGGCCGAAGCCAATTTGCATGTGGCCATCCAGGTGCCCGAACTTGCCAGTGGCGCGGTGTATGCTCTGGCCGCCATTGGGACGGTCTCGTCCCAGGATCGTTTGGCCACCACGGCGATGCAGCCAAACCTCTCGGCTTCGACTCGTGAACGGGCGGCTGCACACCTCGCATTCCACATGCAGAAACACGGTGTGTTGTTGACGAAGAACAGGATCGAACAGCTGCGGACCCACCACGGCGAAGAAACAGAGCCCGAGGTCAAGTCGGCCCTGGCGGTTGTTCTCGGCACGTTGAACCCGACTGCGGCGCAGGTCGGCCAGCGGCTGCGAGCGTTTCCGTTGCCGACACCGAAGTGACGTTGAGTCAGGCGTTGTCGCTGTCCAACGCGGTGGCCAATTCGGCAATCAGATCCCGGGCGACCAGTCGTGGCGGTTCGCGAATGGCGATGTCGACATCGACCTGCTGCCGTGTGGCCAGGTGTTCGGCCATTTCCTGCGGACATTGCCGCTGGAGTTGTCGAACCAGTGCTTGGAATTCGTCACTCAACGCTGCGTCAGCGAAAGTTGCAAATCGTCCAATGAGGTGGTGAGGGCTGGTTGAGAGAACCAGTTCGCGACAGGTGTCAGCCTCTTCGGTCCATCCGGATTCTGAGGCGTGGAGTGCCGCCAACAACAGGAGTCGGACGCGTGTGGCCGTGGGGCCACGACGGGGGGAGGCTCCGACGAGTTGCAGATAAAGGACTGCGAGTCGTTCGCTGCGTGGTCGGTTGCCCGGACCGGTCACGTGGACATCCCCAACGGGATTCTGAGGCCGTCCCAGGCGAGTTCCACGTTTTCGGGCAGTTCCGCTGACGTTGCGGCGTGGTCGAGGTGGTGGGAGATGTGAGTGAAGTAGGCTCGCCGCGGTCTCAGTTTCTCGACAACCGCAAGGCTCTGTTGGACGGAGAAGTGGGTCGGATGCGGTCGGTCACGGAGCGCGTCGATCACGAGAACATCCAGTCCCTGGAGTGCGTCCCAACTCTCGTCCGGGATTTCACTGACATCTGTGCAATAGGCAACATCGTTGACGCGAAACCCGAGGATGGGGAGCCGCCCGTGATGGAGGCGGATGGGAGTGACCGTGGTGCCCAACAGTGAGAACGGTTCGGCGGAAATGCGTTCGAAATGCAGTCGCGGTGTGGCGCCACGGTGGTTGTTGGCGGGTGGGGCTCCAAAGGCATAGTGGTACGCTCGGCGAATCTGGTTTTCAACAGGCTCCTCGCAGTACAGCGGGATCGAGTCGTCGAGGTATTGTCCGAATATCCGCAGGTCGTCGAGTCCGAAAATGTGGTCAGCGTGGTTGTGGGTGAACACTGCGGCGTGGACAAGGTCAATCCGTTCCCGGACCAGTTGAAGCCTAAGTTCCGGAGGCGTGTCGATAAGGAAGGTCCCGTCAGGCGCTTCAACCGCAACACCGCACCGACCACGGTGGTTCTTTGGGTCGTCGGAATCACAGACATCGCAGTGGCATCCGATCATCGGGACGCCAACACTTGTGCCGGTGCCCAGCAGCACCATGTGCCGCGAGGGGGGATCAGCCATTCCTCAATCGCCTTCGTTGGGGGGCGCATCGTGGTCATCGTCGGGAGGCACCGCGTCAACCGGGTCGGCGTCCTCATCGGAAGCGGAGGAGACCGTCTCGGAGGGACCGCTGTCCGTTTGAGTCTCGGCCCGGGCTGATTGCTGAACCTGGACGAATGCCATCCTCAGTTCATGGAGTGACTGATCCAGCGCTTCCTGGTCTGATGCGTCGAGTCGGTCGCCGGTCTTGTCGTCCAGCAATGCGAGGAGATCAATGAAATGGCGAGCCAGAGGGAGATCAACGGCCGGCTCATCCTGCCCGGGAGCGGGAACGATTCCCAGTCCCATCAGGGCCGGAGAGGTGCACATTGTGACGAGTTCGCGGAAAGAGGCCTCGGGCCACTCGCTGGGCGGCTCGGGCTGTCGGGAGGAATCGGTAGTGGACATGGCGAGTGTATCTGTCGACGGAAGTGGAAATGCGATGGCAGGCAGGATACGGCGGGTTCCGGCGAACGGTCAAGGCGGCAGATGACGGGCAGGCTGAATGATGACGGCGTCGACAGGAGGTGGTTAGGATGAATGTGTCGGAGTATCGGCGAGTAGGGGAGGCGCAGCGAAGTGGGAAGTGTTGACACGCCCAGCGTTCTGAGTTTCGAGAGTCGTCGTCAACGAGAGATGGCCGATCTGATCATACGTCACGGTGGTCGTCCCACTGTCGTCGCATCCATGCAGGAGACTCCGCTTTCTGACAACCGGGAAGCGTTGGCGTTCGTGGATTCACTGCGAAAGGGACAGGTCGACACGGTGGTGTTCCTGACCGGCGTGGGAGCCAAGACATTGGCGGAATCAGTGGCCGGAGAGTGTTCCATCACCGAATTGGTGCAACTTCTGGATCGGTGCACGGTCATTGTTCGGGGGCCGAAACCGGCTGCGGTGCTGAAATCGTGGGGTGTTCGGATTGATGGCCGGGCTGCTGAACCCAACACGTGGGAGGAACTGCTGCCCGAACTGGAACGGCTTGACGCCGTGCAAGACCGTTGCGTGGCCGTTCAGGAGTATGGAGTCCCCAATGATGTGTTTTACGACGCGATTGCGCAACGCGGAGGTCGGGTGATGCCGGTTCCGGTGTACCGATGGAGCCTTCCGGAGGACACACGGCCAATGGAACAGGGGATTCGTGACACGGTTGCGGGCGTGTTCGATGTCTTGCTGTTCACCAGCGCCCATCAGTTGGCCAATGTGTTGGCCGTGGCTGAACGTCTTGGGCTCCAGGACGCCTGGAGGCAGTCGGCGGCGAGTTGTCTGGTCGGTTCGGTTGGACCAACGGCAACGTCCGCGCTTCAGTCGGCCGGCTTACGGGTCGACATCGAGCCTGCTCACCCGAAGATGGGGCCGTTGGTGAGAGAAACGATTCTCGAGGCTATCTCGCGTACTCGACCACCTTCGTCTCCCGGAGCACGGTGACCCGTATTTCGCCCGGATAGGTCATCGTATCCTCGATGGCTTTGGCGACTTCTTTGCTCATGGCGATGGCTTCCCGATCGTTGACTTTACCGGAATCCACGATCACCCGAACTTCACGGCCGGCCTGGACGGCGTATGCCTGTCGGACGCCCGGAAATCCGCAAGCGAGCGCTTCGAGTTCTTCCAGTCGCCGAACGTACCGTTCCAGTGATTCCCGTCGTGCGCCCGGCCGTCCGGCTGAAACCGCATCGGCGGCAGCGACCAGGACCGTAAAGATGTAGTCGACACGGATGTCGTCATGATGACCCGCGGCGGCATGGACGACCTCTTCGCCTTCGCCATAACGCTTCAGCAATTCGGCACCCACGGCGGGATGGCCTCCCTCCATCTCGTGGTCCGCGGCCTTGCCAATGTCGTGAAGAAAGCCGCACCGTCGGGCGAGTTGGGCGTCGAGTCCAAATTGTTCGGCGATGAGGCCGGTGATCACGGCGACCTCGAGTGAATGCTTGAGGACGTTCTGGCTGTAACTGGTGCGAAAATGCAGGCGGCCCATCAGGTGCACCAGGCGTTCGTGCAGGTCATTGACACCGATCTCCTGGCAGGCTTCCTGGCCGAGCCTCTTGATATGGGCGTCCATCTCCTTCTCGGTTTCCGCGACCACCTCGTCGATTCGGGTGGGGTGGATTCGGCCGTCCTGAATGAGTTTGACAAGAGCCAAACGAGCGGTTTCCCGCCGCACCTTGTCGAACGCGCTGACGACGACAACACCAGGGGTGTCATCGACGATGACGTCGACTCCGGTGGTCTTTTCGAAAGCGCGAATGTTCCGGCCTTCTCGGCCGATGATTCGCCCCTTCATCTCGTCGTTGGGGATATCGACGGTTGAAACGGTCATCTCGGAGGTGTGAGTCGACGCACAACGTTGGGCGGCCATCCCCACGATTTCCCGTGCCATTTCCTCCTGCTTCTCCTTGAGAGCAGCTTCGTGTTTGAGGAGCAGGGCACCAGTGTCCTGTTTGAGGGTTCGCTCAAGGCGATCGAGTAACATCTCCTTGGCAGCGTCCGCTTCCAGCCCGCTGATCTTGTAGAGTTGTTCCTGTTCGTCCTGCAGGACACGCTCAAGCTCGACCTCGCGTGAATCGATTACCTTCTGGCGTTCGGCGAGGTTCTTTTGTGTGCCCTCCAACATTCGCTCACGCTTCTTGAACCCGTCCTGTTGTTCGTTGAGTGTGTGGTCGCGGCGATCCAACTCCGCGGCCCGCTGATTCAGTTCTTCTCGGACAAGATTGTTTTCGGCGTCGAGTTCAGAACGCTTTGTCAGCAATTCCTCTCGAGCGGACAGTTCAGCCGCTTTTCTGACGGTCTCCGCCTCGCGCTCTGCGTCCCGGAGGATGTCATCACGGCGTTGATTGGCAGCGGATTGCCGGGTGCGTTCGAGAAACCAGAAAGCGGCGGCTCCGATCACCAATGATCCAACCGCGATGGCACCGGCGGTGAAGTTTTCGACTTGCGCCAAGGGCATAATCGACTCCCACGGGCGGTCACCGAGGGGACCCACCAGGAGCACGGTCATCGTCTGCGTCTCACGTCGGCCTGAAGCCGATGTTCACCGGCGGTGAACCTCCACGTTTGCCCGCCGTCTTCCGCCACAACATGTGCTCAGGTGCGGGATCGGGTGGACAGGGGAGCAGTGGATCCACTCGGGGGCCGAGTCAAGCAACGTCCGGAGGAGAAAAACTCCTCGTAGACGGTTGATGGGTCGGCGATTCAGGACGGCGCCGTCGAGTAGGCAGGTCGCCAGCAGGCTCAGGGCCAACGCAGCGAAACACCAGTTCGGTGGCTCAACGGGATAGGCCGTCATGGGGGATGCCCAAGAGGAACAGCAAGAAACGACGAAGCAGCAGTGTCCTGTGGGGTACCAGTCGTTGACCGGACCGCTATCTTGTTCAAAATTGATTGTTGCAGTCATCCTACCACAGGCCGACGTTCGGTCAACGGTTGGCACGGATCGCGTGAAACGCCCGTCAAGCCGGCCAAAGCGGAGAAACGCCTGAACATGACGGGAAACAATTCTTCTGGAAGTCCCCTGTCGGTGCACGTGTCTTGTTGGTGGGCAGGACTTGATTCCGCGCCGACGTCGGTTCTTGTGGGAGTTTCCGGCGGTGCCGACAGCGTCGCCTTGCTGACGGCGATGGTTGCCGCGGACGGAATTCCCGAATCACGGATCGTTGTCGGGCACGTGAACCACGGACTCCGAGATGTGGAATCCGATGAGGACGCCCAATGGGTGGCGTCACTTGCGAGATCATTGAGAGTGCAGCACGAGGAGATCCGGGTGGACCTGGGCGATCAGGTTTCAGAGGAAGCCGCTCGCCGCGAGCGTTATGGGGCGTTGGCTGAAATGGCGGTGCGGAATGGTTGCAGGGGGGTTGCGGTAGCACACACCCGCGACGACCAGGTGGAAACGGTGTTGCATCACCTTTTGCGTGGGACCGGATTGAAGGGTTTGGCTGGAATGTCGGACCGGCAACCTCTTCAAGACGGCCTGGAATTGTGGCGTCCACTACTGGACATCAGTCGCGCTGCGGTGGAACGGTGGCTGCAGTCGTTGGGCCAGTCGTGGCGTGAGGATGCGACAAATCGCCAAACGCGATGGACACGAAATCGCATTCGGCATGAATTGCTGCCAGTGCTCGAACGGGATTACAACCCGCAAGTCAAGGAGGCCCTGGTGAGGGTCTCCCGGTTGTCGTCAGAAGCGTTGGGAATCGTCGACGAAGCTGTCAGACAACTTGCACAGACTTGCGTCCTCCAGAAATCACCATCACTTGTGCGGCTGGACCTTGAGAGATTGGCGGGCGTTCCCGAACCAATGGTCAGGGCGATGGTGATGGAACTGTGGTGTTCTCAGGAATGGCCGCGCCAAGGGATGAGCTTTGCTCACTGGAGGGCCCTGTCAAACCTTGTTCGGGAAGGGACGGCTGTCGATCTTCCCGGCGGAGTGAGAGCACGCCGCAACGGGTCGGTGTTGCGGATCGAAAGGGACCCGTAGTCCGAAAAGAATCCCGGGATCAGCGGGTGCCCATGGCGTACACCTCGTAGGGCCGGTCGCACGGTGTGCCTCGGGTGACATGCATCTGTTGCGCTTCGGGTTCAATGATGACCGAGAAGACAGTGCTCCAGAACCCGGTTTCCGGGTCGTCATTGGCGTGGCGGCAAATCGATCTCGGATGACCGTCATGGTCTCTGAGGGCCGTCTTGATGGGATCCAGGTCAACGGTGTGCTCAGCAGTATCCGACACCGGTGAAGACGGGATCAACGTGTCGATTCGACGTTTTCTCGAGTGTGACTGGATCAACTCCGGGAAACGTTGGTTGATTGGAACGAGATCGGGGTGCAGGCAGTGGTTGGTGTGAGTGAGTCTGTGGCCGTTGTCGGGCCGGAGAACATGGACGTCGTCGATCGTGACCTCCATGTTCGCTGGTCCCTGCGGGGTGGTGAGAATGATGTTGGCAGGAATCGCCCGTGAGGCACGTTTGATGGATGAGACTGCATCGTCAAGGTTGGTCTGTTCGTAGAGGTCCCTGAGGGTGAAGTAGTGAGGGACGCCGTGAATCCGCGTGGGGGCCGGTAGCGTGTTGAGACAGGCGCCCAGCCCACTGTCGTTGAACCCGATGTAGGCGATCAGCCCGGCCTGGGTCAGTGTGGTCAGCGATGGCCGGCCATCGGGATGTCTTGTCAACACCACGGTGAAGGGGTCCAGTTCGGGGTCGTTGTCCCAGTTCTGAGCGACGACGCCCGGTTGAAGCGAGATGGACGTACAGGCGGATTCCGCTTCGGCTGTCAACTGGTTACGGACCTGGAGCAGCATCAGGTCCAGCAACGGGACACCGGCGGCTTCGGCGGTGCCTTCGAGTTCTTCGATCAGGGGCTCGTTGTATTCTCGAGTCAATTCCAGGCAACGCCCGGCTACAGCATCGGCCTCGGCCCGGCTCACAACGGCGGTTTTGTTGACTCGTTCCATGGCGATGGCACAAAACCCGCGGATGAGTTCGCCGGTGGCTTCGCCGATCTGTCGACCCAGTTCCCGGGGCGGTCCGGAAACACAGATTTCGGGGTAGCGGTGCTCAGAACTGGTCATGAGACGTCCTCCGGGGTGGGGATGTCCCGAGCCTACCGGGGAGGGCCGGTGGCGTCGATGGTCGTGGCAGTCGATCGGATCGCAAACCGGGTTGACAATCGACGGGATATAACCAGAATCCGCGCGAAAAGCTGAACTCGGACCTCACGTCGACCCGGTCGGTGTGATGGTGTGAACAGGGGCAGGGAGGCCCCGCAGCGGTGAGGACACGTGGTCTCTGGCAACCGGTAACCGTCAGTCTCAGGCGGCTGTTTCCATCGGCAAGCTTCGTGGGATGTGGTGACATCCGAGTGCGCGAGGCAACCGACGTGAGCGGCTCGTGTGAGCCGGGTTCGTTATTTGCCGCCGTACGTGGCACGCGTCACGACGGAGTGGATTATGTCAACGCGGCCTTGGAACAAGGTGCCGAGGCGTTGTTGGTTCCGCACCCCGTTTCGACGGCCGCAGTGCCCCAGTGCGTCGTTCATGACGTCCGCGCGGGCTACGCTCGGCTCTGCCAGGCTCTGGCCGGCGATCCCAGCGGTCGGCTCAAATTGGCCGGGATCACCGGGACCGATGGCAAGACCACGGTGGCCTGGTTGTTGAGATCCATTTGGCAAGCCGCGGGACAGTCGAGCGGGTTGCTGGGCACTATTGAGTACGACGACGGGGGGCATACGCAACAAGCCCACCTGACGACGCCGGGGCCGGCGGCGTTGGCATCCTGGCTGGCCGCCATGGTGGCCCGTGGGACCACGCACGCCGCCCTCGAACTCTCGAGCCATGCACTGGACCAGGATCGGGCTGCGGGTGTCGAGTTGGAGGTCGCCATCCTCACAAATCTCACGCAGGACCACTTTGACTATCACGGCGACCTGGACAGCTACGCAGCAGCCAAATCACGAATCGTCGATCTTTGTGCCCCGACAGGGGAGATCGTCTTCAATGCCGACGATCCGCAAATTCACGAGATGGTCTGCTCAATGGATTCCGGGCGGGTTGCCGGCCGGAGGTGTGTCTCTTTTGGGATCTGTGCGGACGCAGATTTCACCGCTCGCATCGTTGACGAATCGGTGTCGGGCACCCGTTTCTGTCTGCAGTGGACAGAGGCAAGCGGAGCGGCAGTCGAATCGGTCGAAATGACGACCGGGCTGGTCGGTCGGCACAACGTGATGAACTGTCTGGCCGCCGCGGCCGTGGCTGTTGGGCAGGGCGTTCCGGAATCGGCGATTGCGTCGGGTATCGGCGCGCTGACGTGGGTGCCCGGGCGACTGGAATCGGTGCAATGCGGTCAACCATTCGACGTGTTCGTGGATTTTGCACACACCGAGGAGTCATTGCGTCGATGCCTGGGGGCATTGCGACGTGTGGTACCCGGTCGGGTGATCTGTGTGTTTGGTGCCGGAGGAGACAGAGATCGGACGAAGCGACCCATGCTGGGCGAGGCGGCTGCCGAGGGGGCGGACATCTGCATCGTCACCAGTGACAACCCTCGCAGCGAAGACCCCCGTCGCATTTTGGCCGCCATTGCTGAAGGGGTGGCCAAGGGCGGGGGGACGCCGGTCGTGGTCGAGGATCGCCAGGAAGCGATTGTCGAAGCAATCGGGCTGGCCCGCGAGGGTGACGCCATCCTGGTCGCTGGCAAGGGACACGAGACGTACCAGGAAATCGGAGGTCGCAGGTTGCGGTTCGACGATCGCGAAGTGGTCCGGAAAACACTGCATGGTGCAGCGTGGTCAGATCGAGTCGGTGCCTGAAAAAGCGTATCGGTCCAAGTGTGATGATTCCCATTCAATTCGAACAACTCGCTGAAGCTGTCGACGGGACCATTGGTCGTCATGGTGGGGGTTTGGCGTCGGCTGGAACAAGACAGATCGGAAGGGTCGTGACCGATTCGAGGAGCGTGCGGCCCGGTGACCTGTTCGTGGCTCTTCCCGGCCGCTTCCATCACGGTGAGGAGTTTTTGCCGGAAGCGGCGAGTGCTGGAGCCACGGCGGCAGTCGTGGAGCGGGACGGCGTTGTGTGTGATGGTCTCGAATGCGTGCAGGTTGAGGAGTCGCTGGACGCGTTGTGGCGCCTGGCTGAGTGGAATCGTGACCAGAGTTCCGCTGAGCGGGTTGCGGTTACCGGCAGTTTTGCGAAGACCACGACTCGCCAGATGATTCACACGGTGTTGTCGGTTGCGGGACGCTCGCTACAGAGTCCGCAGAACTACAACAACCACGTTGGTGTGCCGCTGAGCTTGTTGGAAATCGGTGTGGAGGACCGGTTTGCTGTCATTGAAGTGGCCGCATCGGGTCTTGGTGAAATCGAGCCACTCGCACAGTTGGTTCGGCCACGGGTGGCCGTGCTGACCGGTGTCGGGCGGGCACACCTTCGCGGTTTCGGCTCGGCGGAGGAGTTGTGCCGAGAAAAAATGCAGCTTGTCGGTTCTGTCCAGCCCGGTGGGCTGGCAGTGATTCCGGCAGAATGTCGCCCACGGTTGCCCCGTTTGCCTCGAGATGTGCAGGTGGTGACCGTTGGAGTGGAAACGGATGCCGACATCGTGGCAACGGATGTCGAGCATGATTCGGGAATGTTGCGTTTCGATGTGACCGGTCAGCGGTTTGAACTCTCTGTCGCCGGACGACACTTCGTGCGTGCAGCAGTGGCGGCCGTGGCCATTGGTCGTTGGGCGGGGGTCAGCGACAGCGAGTCGGCGACTGCCCTGGCGTCTTTTCGAACCGACGCCGGGCGTTGCCGTGTGGAACAGACCTCACAGGGAACCGTGATCGACGACAGCTACAACGCGAGTCCGGAGTCGATGCTTGCCGCCTGCGAGTTGCTGAAAGAGTGGAACACGGTGGGGCGTCGAGTGCTGGTGGTGGGTGACATGGCCGAACTGGGGTCGCACTCTGAGGCGTGTCATGCCGAGGTGGGGGCGGCAGTCGGCGGTGGTGATGGGATAGATGAATTGTGGGCAGCCGGTCGGTGGGCGGAATTCACGGTGGAGGCGGCAATTGAAGCCGGCATGTCACGCGAAACCACCCGGATTTGTCTTTCGGTGGATGCATTGCTGGATGCGCTGCCTGGTTGGATGCAACCGGGAGACACGCTGTTGGTGAAGGGGTCGCGGCGGTCCCGGATGGAACGGGTTGTCCAACAGTTGCGAGAGGTGGATTGCTGATGCTGTTCTGGTTGTTTCAACGCGTGGAACCGCTGCTCGAGAGTGTCGGGGCACATACGTCCGGTGACAGCCGCGTGTTCCTGACGGCGCGGTCCGCTCTGGCCAGCGTCACGGCTTTCCTGTTGGCATTGTTGCTGGGGCCGGTTGCGATTGGCTGGCTGAGGAAGAGGTTTCGGGAACGGGTGGCGAGTGACTCGGAACAACTCAATCAACTCCACGCGGAAAAAAATGACACGCCGACGATGGGTGGTCTGTTCATCGTGGCGGCGATTGTGTTTTCGGTCCTGCTGTGGGGGGACCTGGGAAACGCGTTCGTCCAACTGGCCCTGGTGGTGTCGGTGGGTTTTGCCGTCCTCGGCGGTGTTGACGATTGGATCAAACTGAGCAGCAGACAGAACGGGTTGTCGGCAAAAAGGAAGTTCGGTGTTCAACTTGTCATGTCACTGGGGGTGTCGTGGGCGCTTTATGGCGTGTTGGCGGAACATCCACGTGGCCTGGAACTGATTTGGCCAATCGGCAATGTCGGCGTCTGGCTGGGCGGCGGGTTTGTGGCTTGGGCGGTCCTGGTCCTCGTGGGCAGTTCCAACGCGGTCAATCTGACTGACGGACTCGACGGACTGGCCAGTGGATGCATGGTCGTGGCGTCTGCAGCATTTGCCGCACTGAGCTATCTGGCCGGTCATCGCGTGCTTGCCGAATACCTGAGTATTCCGTTTGTGTCCGGGGCGGGCGAGATGACCATCGTGATGGGAGCCCTGGTGGGAGCGATGTTGGGGTTTCTGTGGTTCAACTGCCATCCCGCCCAGGTGTTCATGGGCGATACAGGAAGCCTCCCAATTGGTGCGCTGCTCGGGTTGGTGGCCCTTGTGACTCGGCAGGAACTGCTGTTGGTTGTCGTGGGAGGGGGGTTCGTCATCGAGACCATCAGCGTGATTCTTCAGGTCGCGTCGTTCCGGCTTCTCGGCCGCCGAGTGATTGCCTGCAGCCCGCTTCACAATCACCTGCTCTTCCGTGGTGAGAGCGAGTCCAAGATTGTGGTCCGTTTTTGGATCGGGTCAGTTGTCCTGGCCGTAGTGGCTGTCGCCAGTTTGAAGATCCGTTAGCCATCGCTGCTCAGTTGCAGTTCCAAATCATGAAGTCGCCCGTGTCGTTCCTGTTTGCCGGTGGTGCCACCGGTGGCCACCTCTTTCCGGGGATTGCGGTGGCGGAGACGTTGTCGGAAGTGGCAGATCGTATTGGGTTCGTCGGTACCGGGACGGACCTGGAGCGGGACGAGGTGGCCTCGAGAGGATACGACTTCTTCTGCGTTCCAGCGGTTTCTACAACCGATTTGCGGCGGCGGCCGCTGCGATCGTTGGTCGGTGCGTGGGGGGCCTTTCGCCGGGCGTTGGAGGTCGTGGACCAGTTCGGTCCGACTGCCGTGATCGGGCTGGGGGGGTTCGCGAGTGTGCCGACGGTACTGGCAGCAAAACGGCTCGGTGTTCCGGTGACGTTGTTGGAGCAGAACGTGATTCCCGGACGGGCGACGCGCTGGTTGAGTCGTCGTG
The DNA here is from genome assembly GCA_002724315.1 of Planctomycetaceae bacterium. GTDB lineage: Bacteria > Planctomycetota > Planctomycetia > Planctomycetales > Planctomycetaceae > UBA8437. Next base: position 49,290 of record PBOJ01000064.1, read on the forward strand.
CCGAACGTGTGTGCCTGGCGTACGAAGAGACCCAGTCCGCCTTGCCCCTGTCCGGAACCTGCCGATGGACGGGAAACCCTGTCCGCAACTCTTCGCGAATCGGTCAGCAGGACACCGGCAAGCCGTTGTTGCTGGTTTTGGGAGGGAGCCAAGGGTCAAGAGCGTTGAACGCGGCGGTGCCGGCCGCACTGTCGATGATCGAAGCGGCAGGAGGCCCGTGGGACGTTGTCCACCAGTGTGGGGCGGGGGATGTGGAAGAAGTGCAATTGGCTTATCGATCGGCGGGTTGGAATGCGCGGGTGACGCCTTTTCTGGACAATCCTCCGCAATGGCTGGCACGAGCCGAGCTGGTGGTGGCCCGGGCCGGAGCGACGACGCTGGCGGAAATCGCCTGTGAGGGGGTGGCGGTCGTGCTGGTTCCCTTTCCGTTTGCCACTGACGATCACCAACGAGCCAATGCTGAATGGTACGTCAATCGCGGTGCCGCGCGGATGGTTCAGGAGACAGCCGGCGCTACGGCACTTGCTGCGGAGCTGGCCGATGAGGTAGGGGGGCTGCTACGGTCGGAATCGAGTCGCCAGAACCTGGCTGCGGCCATCAGGCGATTGGGGCGGCCCGAAGCGACGTCGGCGGTGGTTTCGGTCGTTTCGGAAGTGGCGGGGATCGATCTTTTTGGGTTGAAGTCCAGGTGATTGCCGGCCGAAAACAGGCGTGAACGAGGAGTATACGATGGAATTGGGGACCGGAGATTGTCTGCTGGTGACCGGTGCCACCGGTTTGGTGGGCAGTCATGTGGCCGAACGTGCCAATCGCTTGGGGATTTCCACGCGGGTGATCGTTCGGAATCCGGACGCTGCGAAATGGCTGGCCGACGCCGGCGTGGAGGTGGTCGCCGGGGATATGACCGATCCGGATTCTCTGGTCCGAGCGGTTCAGGGAGTGACAGTTGTCGTTCACTGTGCTGCGAAGGTTGGGGACTGGGGGCCCGTGGAGGGTTACCGAGACGTGAACGTGACAGGCCTTGAGGCCCTGATCGACGCAGCCTGTGAAAATGGCAGCCTCAAGCGATTCGTCCATATCAGTTCCCTGGGAGTTTACGCCGCGCGGGATCATCACGGCACCGATGAAACCGAGCCTCCGGACCGGGAAGGGATTGACGGTTACACGTTGACGAAGGTTGAGAGCGAGGACCTGGCCCGGAAACGGTTCACAGGCGGGGCATTTCCGCTGGTCGTTCTGCGGCCGGGCTTCGTCTACGGACCAAGGGACCGGACCGTGATTCCCCGGTTGATCGAACGTTTGGCAACCGGTGGATTCAAATATCTCGGCTCCGGCGAACAACTGCTGAACAATGTCTACATCGACAACCTCGTGGATGCCGTTTTCCTGGCAATTGCTCGTGACGACGTCCTCGGAGAGGTCTTCAACATTACCGATTCCAGGCTGGTAACAAAGCGGGAGTTCATCGGGACAATTGCCCGTGGAGCGGGCCTTGAGGAACCGACAAAAACGGTCCCGTTGGGAGTGGCCAAGATGCTGGCCACGGTGATGGAGACCACCTGGAAGCTGCTGGGCAAGCAGGAAGCTCCGCTGCTCTCCGGTGCTCGCATCAAATTTCTCGGCCTGAATCTCGACTTCGATATCGGCAAGGCGCGGCGCGAACTGGGTTATGAACCGTCGGTAGATTTTGTCGACGGTATGGCGCACACCATGGAGTGGTACCGCCAGAGTACGGAAGCCGACGCATCGGGGCCCTGATTCCCGATCGGGTCACGGACGTTCGGGCTTGGGGATGCGGCCACCGCGTCCCTTTCGGCCGCGACGGCGGTTCGGGGAAGCGGAGGGCCGGTCGCTGTTCGAGCCGGTGCGGCCCTCGTTGATGTCGGCAATGCGGTCTCGGATTTCGGCTGCACGTTCGAATTCCAACGCCTGTGCCGCCGAGAGCATTTCGGTTTCGAGATCCTTAAGCATCTCCTGAGAAACAAAGGCTTCTTCGGTGTTGGTCCCAGAGGTCTTTTGTACCAACTGCCTGGCTTCAACCTCCTCTTCAATTCCTTTACGGATGGCCTTTCGGATCGACTCGGGAGTGATGTCGTGCTCGATGTTGTAGGCAACCTGCCGCTCTCGACGCCGGTTGGTTTCGTCGATCGCCTGTTGCATGCTGTTGGTGACCATGTCGGCGTAGAGGATCACTTCGGCGTTCACGTGGCGGGCTGAGCGGCCGATGGTCTGGATCAGGCTGGTGGCACTGCGGAGAAATCCTTCCTTGTCGGCGTCGAGAATGGCGACCAGTGACACCTCTGGGAGGTCGAGGCCTTCGCGGAGGAGGTTCACGCCGACCACGACGTCGTGAGTCTTTTCTCGAAGGCCGCGCAGGATGGTTACCCGCTCGATGGCATCCAGTTCCGAGTGCAGCCATGCCGCGCGTATGCCTTCTTCCCTGAGGAATCGGGTGAGATCCTCGGAAAGCCGCTTGGTGAGTGTGGTGACAAGAACCCTTTCGTTGCGTTCTGCCCGTTCTCGGATTTGTTCGACCAGGTGAGGGACTTGGCCTCGTGCCGGGACGATGTGCAGTGTGGGGTCCACCAGCCCGGTGGGGCGGATGATCTGCTGAACGATTTCTCCACCGGTCTGCTCGAGTTCCCAATCGGCTGGCGTGGCGGAAACGAAGACGGATTGACCACGACGGGTGTCGAATTCGTCGAACCGAAGTGGACGGTTGTCCAGGGCCATGGGCAATCGGAACCCATGCTCCACCAGGGTGGTTTTGCGAGAGTGGTCGCCGGCAAACATTCCCCGGACCTGGGGAATCGTGGCATGTGACTCATCAACAAACAGCAGGAAATCATCAGGAAAGAAGTCCAGCAGAGTGTGAGGTGGTTCACCGGGACTTCGTCCGTCCAGGGCGCGGCTGTAGTTTTCGATCCCCGGGCAGAAACCGGTTTCGCGGATCAACTCGATGTCGTATCGGGCCCGTGCGGACAACCTCTGGGCTTCAAGCAGTTTTCCGCCGTTCTTGAGTTCCTCGAGCCGTGTGTCCAGTTCGGCTTGGATCTCCTGGACAGCGGTCTCGATCCGTTCCGGCGGAAGCACAAAGTGCTTCGCGGGGTAGATGTACATGGCCTCCTCGCGTCGCAGCTCTTCACCGGTCAACGGGTCGATCCATGAGAGCGTTTCGATCTCGTCTCCCCAAAGCTCGATGCGGTAGGCAAATTCCTCGTAGGCCGGCCAGCATTCCACGACGTCACCTCGGACCCGAAATTTTCCTCGGGTGAGTTCGACGTCATTGCGGTCGTACTGGATGTCGACGAGCTTGAGCAGCATGTCGTCTCTGTCAATGGTGCCACCGACGGCCAATGGGACCATCATCTCCAGATAGTCCTTGGGGGATCCCAGGCCGTAGATGCAACTGACGCTGGAGACGACGACGACGTCACGTCGACTGACCAGGGCGCTGGTGGCCTGGAGTCGCAGGCGGTCGATTTCGTCGTTGATGGAAGCATCTTTTTCGATGTAGATGTCACGTTGCGGGATGTAGGCCTCCGGCTGGTAGTAGTCGTAGTAGCTGACGAAGTAGGAGACGGCGTTGTGGGGAAAGAACTCGCGGAATTCGCTGTAGAGTTGGGCGGCGAGGGTTTTGTTGTGAGAGAGGACCAGCGCGGGGCGATTGAGACGAGCGATGACGTTGGCCATCGTGAACGTCTTGCCCGAACCGGTGACGCCCATCAGTACCTGCTCGCGTCGTCCGCTCCGGAATCCGTCCAGCAATGCGTCAATGGCGTGGGGTTGGTCCCCTGCCGGAGCAAAATCGCTCACGAGTTGGAAATCGGGCATGTGCAGTACCGGGCGGTCGTCGGCCCGTTCAACCTTCGGCGGGCTGATCGTTCGATGTCGGAACGCCGGCCGCGTTCGGATCGTCTGTGTCGGATTCGTCGGCGGGCGGGGCAAGGGGCGGCAGAATCCAGATTTCGCCATATTCGGTTTCTTGGGCGGCCCGAAAGCTGTGATGCCGAAGAAGCTCGAGGATGGCCAAGAACATCCCGATGATTTTGCTGCGGAGCGTCTCGTTGTCGAACAAGGAGGTGAAGGCCACCTTTTTTTCGGAGCGGACCCGTTGGCCAATTCGTTCGATGTAGACCGGGATCGGTGTGTCGTCGTAACGGATGTGGGATTGTTCTTGTGCGTCCTGGAGTTTCAGCACACGACTGAGGGCGCTGACCAAATCCCAGAGTTCCACGTGCTTGATCTTGTCCTGCGACACGTCACGCCTGGCAGGTGGGCGGTCGTCAGAGAGGCGAGGAAATCGTTCTTGCCACTCCGCAGCCCGGTCCTCGAGCAACCGTGCTGCTTCCTTGAACTTGCGGTATTCAATGATCTGTGGAATCAGATCGATGCCGGTTTCGTCGTCGAGGTCCGGTTCGGAGTCCTCGGTTTGTTGTGGAAGGACCAGGCGGCTCTTGTATTCGGCCAGGGCACCGGCCATCACGATGAAGTCCCCGACGATGTCGAGATCGATGGCCTTGAGGATTTCCAGGTACTCGAGAAACTGTTCGACCACCTGGGAGACAAGCAAGTTGCGGACGTCAAGTTCGTTGCGACGAACCAGGTAGAGCAAAAGGTCAAGCGGTCCAGAAAACAGGTCCAGCTCGACGCGGTAGGGGATCCTCTGCATCGTGGCGGGACTTTAACCCCAGCCGTGTCCGTGATCAACCGGTGAATCGACGGTCCCGGTCGGAGGTGGTATCCTGTCGCCTTCATCGACCGCTGCCGCGTGTCCGAAAACAGCGGTTTTCCGAGGATCACCGACGAGGGTTACGAGAAGATGCCGACCTTTCGCGCAGAACAATTGGGTGCGGTTGCCAAACGGGTGTTGGAGGGGGCCGGGGCAAGCGAACAGGAGGCGAGTGTTGTGGCTCTCGAACTCCAGGGCGCCAACCTTGTCGGACACGACAGTCATGGCGTTATGCGATTGATGCAGTACGTGGACTACATCGAGAAGAAGGTGATCTGTCCGGGACAGGAAATGGAAATTCTCAAGGAAGGGGACGCGTTTTTGTTGATCGATGGCCATTTCAATTTCGGCCAGGTTGTTGCCTCCGAGGCGCTCAAACTGGGCAAAGAGAAAGCTCGGCAGGCCGGGACGGCGACGATTTTCATCAGGAATTGCAACCACGTGGGCCGGCTGGGGTCCTACACACAGCAGGCAGCGCTCGAGAAGTTCGCCGCGATGATGGTCGTCAACGGCCCGGCTAGCGGAGGCGTCGCTCCCTATGGAGCAATCCAGGGGCGGATGGGGACCAACCCGATCACGATTGCTGCTCCTTGGGGCGACGACGCCATGGTTCTCGACATGACCTCCAGCGCGACTGCCGAGGGCAAGGTCCGCGTCGCATTCCAGAAAGGCGTGCCGGTCCCCGAGGGGCAGTTGATTGATGCCCAGGGACAACCGACGACCGATCCGTCGACCTATTACGCTGACCCGGGAGGTGCGATTCTTCCACTCGGAGGGAACCTCGGATTCAAGGGTTACGGGCTCAGCGTGATGATCGACGTATTTGGGGGAATGCTGTCGGGCTTTGGGATCTGCCGCACCGATCTTCCTCCCGGAACCAACGGGGTGTGGATGTACCTCGTCGATATCGCCACGTTCATCGAACTGGATGCCTACCAGGAGCTCGTTGCGAAGTACATCGCTCACATCAAGGCGGCAGAAAGACAACCGGGAGTGGACGAGATTCTCATGCCGGGAGAAATTGAACTGCGACGTCGAGACCAACGGTTGGCCGACGGGATCGAAGTCCCGGAAGAAACCTGGCGGCAAATCAGCGAACTGGCCGACCGGCTTGAGGTGTCATTGGAAGGGGTGTGAGCCATCAGAGGGCTGGCGGGGACGATGGCGATGTGTTACTTGGAAGGTGACCTCGGACCATTTGACGAGTTGTCCAGACGCTGGACGAACAGGAAACACACGACATGATTGGAATGATCGAGGCCGGTGTGGTCGAGTTGGGGCCGCTGCAAAATCTCGTTGACGCGGTGGGGCAGATTCTGCTGGGGCTGAAGCAGATCCTGACGGTTCTCGCGACGGAGGTTTTCTCTGCGCCGGTACTGCCCATCCTGGTGTGGTCCCTGTTCTGGCTGTTCGCCGTCGATTGGACGCGGCTGAGACAGGTCATTCTCAAGGGAGGTTGGTTGGGCGTGGTCCTGGTCGGCGTGGTGATGGTGATCATCTGGCAACAGGTTGTGCCGGAGGCCGAAGTTGTTCTCGGTCTCGAGGTCAACGGTTACATCGAGAAGATGGTCTACGTGACAGCGCTGTTCACCGTGATGTTCGTCTGCGGCGCGATTCAGTTGACTGGCTGTTGCGCACGATGCTGTCCCGCTCCGGTCACAGAACCGGATGCCGGCCACGATCACTAGTCGGCTCGACCTGGGCCGAAGACCCGGGCATCGGGTTCCTACGAACCGGGCAGTTGGTCCAGGAGTCCGCGTGACTTGGGTCCGGTGGCGGTGAGTGCGAACCGCCTTGACGTCTCACCGGTAGAGGTGATCGAGACGTCCAGATGGTCCTCCGGCAGGCAGTTGCTGATGCGATCCGCCCATTCGATCAAAACCACACCAGGGCCCGTAAGCCATTCCTCGGGGCCCAGGTCCAGAAAATCGGTTTCAGACGTCAGCCGGTAAGCATCGACGTGGTGTACCAGGAGACGTGCGGAATACTGCTGAAGCAGTACGAAGGTGGGGCTGCTGACATCCGTCGGCGATCCCTCCAGGCCTTCGACGACCGCACGCACAAATCGGGTCTTGCCGGATCCCATTTCTCCGCAAAGTGCCACGACGGTTTCCGGTGACGCTGCCCGGCCGAGTGCCAAGCCGAGGCGTTGGGTGTCGTTTTCTGACAGGGAGTCGAACTGGAGGGAGTGCACGCGAATGTGGTTTCCGTCGCGGCTCACGAGGAGGGATGGGAAGGCACAGAATGGAGGGGCGACTGCCGGATTGCAACGGGACAAAGAGGGTGGGGCTTTGTTGATGGGCGAAGGGCAATCTGGCAGACTCGACGCGGAAGGAGTCTCGTCAACGTGCAGTTCGTCTCTCGGATCTGGAAAACGCTCGCCGGCGACCGTCGCCTGATGTTCTGTTCGGTCGCTTGCGGCCTGGGGTTCACCGCCCTGGGAATCATCCCTCCGCTGTTGATACGGGAGATGCTGTTTTGGCTGCGCGACCCGGCGGCCGCAGGGAGTTTCTGGCTTCTTGGAGGGGCCGTCGGCGTTGTGTATCTGTTACGCGGCATCACCCGCTATCTCTATGGCTTGAGTTCGCACATCGCGGCCTATCGCGCGTTGCACCGCCTGTCGTTGTCGGTTTACCGGCACCTGCAGAAGATGTCTCCTGCCTATCTGAATCGCCGACACTCGGGGAATCTGGTCGCGCGGACAATGGGCGATGTGGCGGCGATCGAGGACTACATTGCTCACGGAATCCCGGAATCGCTGTTGGCCATTGTGATCCCGGTGACCATGAGCGTGGTGCTGTTGGTGATCAACTGGCAATTGGCTTTGGTCGCTCTGGCTCCGTTGCCGGTGATCGCGACGTTGGTGTATGTGATCGCCCGGCGAACCCGGAACATGTGGCGCGGCGTCCGCAGCCGGTTTGCCGAGGTCAGTGGTCGGATCCAAGACCACCTGGGGGGGCTGGCGGTGATCCAGTCATTCCGCGCGGAGGCGGCGATGGCCAGGCGAGTAGAGGCCGAGAGCCTGGAATACCGGGATCGGATCATCCATGCGAACTGTTGGTCGCTTGTCCCGTCGGGAGTGATCGAGACAACTAGCGGTGCGGGGCTGGTCTTGATCATCTGGTCCGGCGGCTGGATTACGACCGACTCAACGGCGGCGGCCGGCCTGCACGTCGATTTTGCGGATCTGGTGGTGTTCCTGATGTATCTCGGGCAGATCGTGCTCCCATTCCTGCGACTGGCCAACCTGACGGACAATCTGCAAAAGGCATCGGCGAGCGCCGAACGAGTGTTCGAATTGCTTGATACACCGGCCGAGATTGTCGACCGTCCGGGCGCGGCGGTTCCGGAATGCCGGAAGTGGACGATTTCCTTTGAAAACGTGAAGTTCCGGTACACGGACGATCTACCGGTCTTGGAGGACTTGTCGTTTCGGGTTGAAGAGGGGGAGACGGTTGCACTCGTGGGGGCCACTGGTGCTGGGAAATCGACAGCCTGTCATTTGCTGACGCGGTTTTACGAACCCGCTGCGGGAGTTGTGCGACTGGGAGGGTTTGACGTCAGCGAACTGCCGCTGTCATGGCTCCGTGATCAAGTGGCGCTGGTCTCCCAGGACGTGTTCCTGCTGGCGGGGACGATTCGGGAGAATCTCCTGCTGGGACGAGAAGGGGTCAGCGACGCGCAATTGGAGGAGGCGGTGCGGACCTCGGGCGCTGATGAATTCCTGGAATCCCTTCCCGATGGGCTGGAAACGGTGGTTGGCGAACGTGGGATCCGGCTTTCCGGTGGGCAGAAACAGCGAATCGCGCTGGCCCGTGCACTCGTGAAGGACGCGCCGATCTTGGTCCTGGATGAGGCCACGAGTGCAGTGGACGGAGCGACCGAATCTCGGATCAAGGAGGCAGTGCGGCGGGCGACAGCTGGCCGGACCGTTCTGGTTGTTGCTCATCGTTTGTCGACGATTACTGCTGCCGACCGCATTGTGGTGATCGACCAAGGACAAGTTGTCGAGTCGGGGTCATACGAGGAATTGGTGGCAGCTGATGGCCCATTTGCTCGTTTGTGTCGAATTCCTGAGGACGTCGTGTGGTATGGGGAGTGAAATGAGAATTGTCAGTGGAGGAATCCAGCACGAAACAAACACATTCGCCACCGTTCCAACAACGTTGAGTGATTTTCAACGCGACAGCGATTGTGGTGATGACCTTCAGGGCGGAGATCTGCTCCGCGAGATGTACCTGGGGACCGGCACAGTTCACGGTGGCTATCTGGACGAGGCGGCCGCCAGAGGGATTGACATCGAACCGGTTATCAATGTGCGAGCCCAGCCAGCCGGTCGCGTGGAACAATCCGCGTTCGAGCACATGGTCGGTCTGTTGCTTGAACGTATCAGTGCCGCGAGACCATGCGATGGCGTGGTGTTGGACCTGCACGGAGCGATGGTCACCGACGATGACGAGGATGCGGAAGGGGTGATCATCGGTCGTGTGCGAGATCTCGTGGGTCCGGAGATGCCACTGGTCGTGACACTCGATCTGCACGCCAACATCACCCGGGAAATGGCGGAGAAGGCTGATTGCCTGATTGGCTACGACACTTACCCGCACGTGGATATGAATGAGCGAGGTCGGGAGGCCATCGGCATTCTCGAACAGATCATTTCCGGTCAGGTGAGTCCGTGCCAGGTGTTTCGTCAATTGCCACTGATGACGATGCCGCCGATGCAGTGCACTCTGAGACAACCGATGCAGGGCCTGATCGAACAGCTGCATGTTCTGGAGGAGGATCCGGCAGTGGTGACCGCAACGATCGCGATGGGATTTCCGTTTGCGGATATCACGGACGCCGGTGTGACTGTGCTGGTGACGACAAACGGCGATGCCGACTTGGCCGAATCACGGGCCGACGAGTTGGCCGAACAGGTGTGGGGGTTGCGCGACGATCTGCAGCCGAATTTGACGACCATCGAGGAGGCGATGCGTTTCTCCGAAGAGCAGTCCGAAGGGCTGGTGATTTTTGCCGACGGTTCGGACAACCCGGGTGGAGGGGCTCCCTGCGACGGGACCGTCGCGTTGGCGGCGATGATTTCGGCAGAGTTTCAGTCCGGGGTGGTTGGTGTGCTGTACGACCCGGAAACGGCGGCTCGGGCTCACGAGGTGGGATTGGGAGGGGAGGCGGAGTTCGAGATTGGTGGAAAGACCGATTCGTTCCACGGCAGTCCCGTGGTGGTCAGTGCACGCGTGACCGGATTGGGCGACGGGCAATTTACCTTCGGCGGGCCGATGAGACGTGGGTGTCCCGGAGACCTCGGCGCGATGGCGGTGCTTTCGATCGGCGGGGTCGAAGTGGTGATTGGGAGCCGGCGGATGCAGCTCCTGGACACGGAAATGCTGAGAATTGTCGGAGTTGAGCCATCCGAAAAACGGTTGCTTGTGGTCAAGAGTGCCGTCCATTTTCGAGCAGACGTCGGTCCGTGGGCGTCGACGATTTTCGATGCTGATACTCCGGGGATTCATCGCCCTGATTTTTCGTGTTTCGATTACCAGCACGTGCGGCGGCCGATCTATCCGCTGGATCCAGAAGTGGGGCAGGGAAGTCGTACCGGGCGGGCAGACTGAATGCGTCGCTATCTGCCGCTGGTCTGCCTGGCGTTTCTGCATACGATCGTTGATACCAGCGCGTTGCTGGTGTCCCCGTTGTGGAAGCGGTTGACGCTGGAATGCGGGCTGTTCGGAACCAGCCTGCTGGCTGTGATGCTCGCCCACTCTCTCCCGACCTCGTTGGCACAGGGAGTCTTCGGATTTCTTCGCGAACGGCGTCGTATGGGATGGTTGTTGTTGGTGGGGCCCGTGGTGGCGGCGATATGTCTCACGGCTGTCGGGGTGGCGGCAGCTCCGGGTCGGGTGGTTCTGGTGTGTGGGTTGTTCATTGTCGGGGGTGTCTCGGTCGGAGCATTTCATCCCGAGGCGGCTGTGCGCGCCGGAACGCTGCTTCCCGGCAATCGCACGCGTGGCCTGGCCATCTTCATGCTGGGGGGATCGCTCGGGTTGTCGCTGGGGCCGTTGTTGAGCGGCATTGTTGTGGATAGATGGGGGCTTGACGGATTGATTTACCTTTTGCCGGCCATGCTGGTCGTGATCCCCGTCTTGTGTTGGGGGGCAAGAACCAGGGAGGGGGCTGAGACGGAAACTTCTCCGACGCGACGAGTGAGTGTTAAAGAGATGTTTGATGGCCGTATCGGGTTTGCCATCTCGCTGCTGGTTGTCTGTTCGTTTCGACTGGTTCCCAATATGGGAATGAGTAAGGTGATTGCCTTCACGTTGGCGGGGCCGGGGCGAGGTTTTGACGAACAGGAGATCGGTGGCGTGCAGTCACTGTTCCTGATTTCTGCCAGCGTTGGGATGTCGTTGCTGGCGTTGTTGTTTCCACGAGGCTGGGAGCGGCGATTCATGGTGGCGTGTCCTCTGCTGGGAGTTCCGTTGTTGGCGGTTTGGGGCTGGGAGGGTTGTCCCACCTGGTTGTTGATTGCTGTTTTGATTCCCACGGGTTTGGTTCTGTGGGGCACCACGCCGACGATGGTCTCCTACGCACAGCAAGCCTTTCCCCGGGGTGCGGGGTTGGCGTCAGCCATCACGATGGGATTGGCGTGGGGTGTTGGCGGACTTCTCGAGGCTCCGTTCACCACTTACTACCACGATCTTGGTCGACCACAATTGGCTGTTTGGGTCTTCCTGCCATTTGTGGGAGCTGCCGGTTTGGCGGCCATGTTTCTCCCGGAGCCGGACAGCCGAACTGGGCATCCGGTGGATGGAGCTGAGCCAACTCCGGAGTTGAACGCGGACAGTGATGAAAAACCCAAAACAGGTTCTTGACAATCGAAACGGGGAAGGTAGCATCAGCCTCGTTGTCAGTCACAAGGATGTGATTGGCCGGACGTTCCCAAAGGATGTCCGACGTATTCCGGGACGCGAATGACGCGACTTTGGAACAGGAGCAAAGGAATGCCAGCTGAGTGCCAACGGCCGCTGCCGTTGTTGTGTCGATCGTCGCTCCCCCTTGTGGAGGACGTGGCTGGCAGGGACCGCTTGTCCAGTAGCAGTGGACTGTGCGCGGTGCCGTTTGAGAGAAGACGAGTTACCTGGCTCAGGACGGGTCGGGATTCTGTGGAGGCTGCCGGGCGTTGTTCGTCGGGGGGTGACGATTGGAAGTGCGCATGGACGTGCACAAAAACAGGAAGGAACCTGGACGATGAGTGGAAAACCATGGGTGGGAATCAACGGAGACTTTCGGGCGGCAAAACAGGGCTCCGGTGCGTTGAGCTGGTTCAATACCGGGTACTACGACAGCGTCGCGGCTTGTGGCGGACTTCCGGTCTTGATTCCACCATTGGCTGAAGATGACGACCTGAAGCAGTTGCTCAAAAAACTCGACGGACTGGTGTTGGCCGGGTGCTCTCTTGACATGGATCCCGTACGGTTGGGGATCCAGCCTCATCCGACGTCGAAACCGATGCCCCTGCGACGCGAGGATTTCGATCGCAGGCTGTGCCAGGCGGCGGTCGACATGAGAATTCCGATCTTGGCCATCGGAGCCGGGATGCAGATCCTCAACGTCGTGTGCGGCGGAAGCCTGTTCGCTCACGTGCCTGAGGACGTTCCCAAGTCCATTCTGCATCGGGATTCGGTGGAATCGACTTTGCGTCACGTTCTGGAGATTGAGCCGGGCACCCGGGTGGATGCGATTTACGGGCCCGGGGAAATTCGGGTCAACAGTCAGCATCATATGGCAATTCAATCGCCGGCTGAGGGCTTTGTGGTCTCCGCTCGGACTCCCGACGGAGTGATCGAAGCGATCGAGGCGGACGATCAGGGATGGTTCTGCCTGGGGGTGCAGTGGCATCCGGAGAACACGACGGCCAGTGCGCTGGATATGCAGGTGTTCGGAGCATTCTTGGACGCTGCCATCGGCACCCCGGCAGTGGTCCCCTTCAAACGCAAGGCCGCCTGACACAGCAGGCGAGGCGGCGGTGGCGGTCCGGATTCCCGGTGGGGAGTCCGGGCCGCTGTTTATGATGGGCCCGCACTGAAGGCCAAGACCTGCCCAGTCGGCCTACGACTCACTATGCTCGAATTGTTTGTTCGGCTGACGGATTGGCCAGCGGTGAAGAAGCAGAAACGATAGGTTCGGCCGTGTCTTTGATCGTGCAAAAATTTGGCGGCACGAGTGTTTCTGACGCTGAGCGAATACGTTCGGCTGCACGACGAGCTGTGGCATTGCAGCAGGCCGGTCACCAGGTGGTGATGGTCGTGAGTGCGAGGGGCTCGAAAACAGACGAACTTGTCGGCCTGGCATCAGAGATCACCGACTCGCCTTCGGCTCGCGAAATGGACATGTTGCTGTCCACCGGCGAACAGGAGTCGGTGGCGCTTATGGCCATGGCGGTTGCTGCTGAGGGGGCCGAGGCGATCAGCCTGACCGGTGGCCAAATCGGGATTCACACGGATTCCTCTCATACGCAGGCGAGGATCATCGACATCTCGACGTTGCGGATGCGCGAGGCGTTGAAGGCGGGGCGTATCGTGATCGCAGCCGGCTTCCAAGGGATTGACGACGATCGGAACATCACCACGTTGGGTCGCGGGGGCAGCGATACGACGGCGACTGCGTTGGCAGCGGTGTTGCAGGCCGACGAGTGCCAGATTTACACCGACGTGGAAGGCGTCTTGTCGACAGATCCTCGGCTTGTGGAATCAGCCCGACTGTTGAGGCGGATTTCCTACGACGAGATGCTGGAATTGGCGAGCCTCGGGGCGGGCGTGATGCACTCCAGATCGATTGAGTTCGCCAAGAAATACCGCGTGCCAGTCCGCGTGCGACCGGCCCACGGAGACGGTGAAGGGACGCTGATTGCTGATGTGACCGATCACACGTCCAGCCTGGTGACCGGACTGGCTGTTGTTCGCGAGGAGGCGAGAGTGGGGCTTGTCGGCCTGCCGGATCGTCCTGGTGTGATGAGTGAGATCTTTCTGCGGCTTGCCGAACGGTCGCTTCCCGTCGACATGATTGTTCAGGACATAGGCCAAGGAGGATTGGCGGAGGTGTCGTTTACGGTTCCTGAACCGAATCTCGCCGAAGCACTGGCTGCGGCGGAAGCGGCCGTTGCTGATCTCGGGCAGGGGAGTGTCGAACAGGGTGTCGGTGTCAGCAAGGTGTCATCGATCGGGCGGGGCATGCGATCGCATACTGGTGTCGCAGCCCACATGTTTCGGAGCCTGGCCGACGTAGGCGTCAATCTGCACATGATCAGCACCAGCGAGATCAAGATCTCGGTTCTCGTGGATCGTGACCGGTGCGAGGAAGCCGTGGCGGCGGTTCATGCCGGATTCGGGTTGCATGAAGAACAGACCGAAGGCCCCGATGTGGGGATCGAATTGCCACCCGAAGCTCGGCAGGCCGTGTTGTCGGAGCGAGAAGAACTCGAACAAGATGTCGTCGATCGTCTTGCGAGCATGGAGGATATTGTCGTCAGCGACGTCCAACTGGATGACGAGCAGGCGAGGATTACCGTGAGAGACATTCCCGATGTGCCGGGAATTGTCGGAGCGGTGTTCTCGGCTGTGGCCGAGGGAGGCATCCTGGTCGACATGATTGTCCAGAATGAATCTCGGGGCCAGGGAGAGTCCGAGAGGCGAGCGAGCCTGACATTCACGGTGCCTCGCCGTGATCTCGACTCGGCATTGTTGCTAGTGCGGGAAGTGGTCGAGCAGTGGCCTGAAGCAACGATTGGGTTCGAGAGGGATATCGCCATGCTGACTGTGGTGGGGATCGGGCTGCGCAGCCATACCGGGGTTGGGGTGCGGATGTTTGGTGCGCTCGCGGCGGCCGGAATCAACATCCAGGTGATCAACACCAGCGAGATCCGGGTCAGCGTCGTGGTTGGATTGGCCGACGGTCCCGCGGGACACACGTGCCTGGCGAAGGCGTTCGACCTTTAGTCCCACCACCAGGAGTTGCTGGTGGTGGAGTGGTGTTTGGAGCGGCGAAGCCGACGGTCGACGCGAACGACGTCTTTTTCGCGGATTCGTGGGGGTTCGACCTGCACACCGCCACTGACGCTGAGAACCCAGTTGCGACCACGTGCTTTTCGGATCGAGGCGAGCGACGGAACGCGACGGGGCGGCTGTGAGGTGCGACGGCGGAATTGCTCGGGGTCCTTCAAAAGTCGGCTTTGCCATCTCGTGGTGGATTCCGGCAATGGGGCGTGCAAGGCGATCTCGGTGGCGACCGTCAGCCTCACAAGATTCTCCAATTCGGCGAAAACAGGTATGTGACGAGCCAGGGCGGTGAACCTCGACGTGAGGTTGGTGGCCATGCGTTCTGCGATGGGACTGGCCTTCCGGTCATCGTCGTCCTGGCCGGGACCTGTCGCAGCTGTGCGAATAGCCAAACAGGGGCCTGAAAAATTCCATGTGCGGCTGTCAGGTGAACGAGAAAGTCCGTCGTGAATGGCGACGAACCAAAAACGGTGTTGCCGTCGTACGGCTGAAGGGTTGGCTTTTGCAAGCAGGTCGACGTAGTTGATCAGTCCCTTGACTGGTGGCCGGTCAAAACCCATGGCGACTCGTTTGAGATGGTAGTCGGCGGCGACGAGTTTGCAGGCGAAACGGCTGTCGGCGGGGACTCCAAATACACGGACGTCCTGAGGACCCATCGCGCGTTGCATCTCCTTGACGAGTTGGGGGATCCTCTGGGCGTTAATGGATCCGGAGAGGCGTTTCAGGTAACGGGCGTAACGCTTGAGGCCGTCTCGCGTCGGATCGATGGAACAACCGATGAAGGACGTGTTCTTGTTCGAAGAAGTGGCAAAACGGATTGCGAGGGCGAGGTCATCCAATTCCAAGACCGGGCGATGGGTTTGCGGGTCAACGATCTCGCCGGTGGGAAGTCGTGTCCAACCTGCGGCCGGACCCACCAGGAGGACATCTTCTTGGTCCGGGTTCAACAGCACCTGGTCAATTCGCTGGAGTCCCGCGAGGTAGCGGATCGAATCGGGCAGCGGAGTTTCGGACTTCAGGTGGGCCGTAATGGTGGCCTCGAGGCGTTTGAGTGAAATTCTGCGATTTGCCGTGCGTTGGGCAAAATCGCTGGGAGCGTCGGCTATCGAAGGGGCGTTTGAGTTGGTCGCGGCACGTTGCAGCAGGCCTGTCGCATCGATCTTGATGCCGCCGACCTGGGCTGAAGCCGTGGTCATGCCGAGCAGCGTTAACGTGATTGCTGCAACGGTCGTGATGAGCGAGATGCGAGCCATTTCTGAGAGTGTAACCGATGAAGCCGAGGCCGGCACGATCGGTGGTCGCCGACGAGTTTGTCACGACGGAGGAGTGAGAATCTCCGACAGGAGCGAGGGGAGGTCGGAGGAGAACCGGCCGCGGGAGACGACCATGTTGCAACCCGCCTCACGAGCGGCCTCGAGACGCTCATGATGAACGTGTGGGCCGAATGCCAGCACACTGGGCTTGTCGGTCGGCGGGAGGTCCGACAGGAGTTCCTGGATGTTGAGAGAGGTTGTTTCGAGGTCGACGATCAAGAGTCGGGGAGTGTCGGTTTCCGTCGATGCGATTGCGGCGGTCGGGGTCCCCACCTCGCGGAGCGTCCATCCGGCTGACAACACGGCACCGCTGACTCTCGGCGCGAACATGAGGTCGTCGGAGAGGAAGACTACGTCAACTGGCATGGGTTGGGGCCGAGTGGTGTCAGAGGGTGATCGACCCGGCTGGTGAGCGGTGAAAATGGACGTGTTGCCAGTGGTCATCCTGAAGTTGCCAGACCCGGGTTTCTTCCATAGCTCGCGTGGACACAATTCCGGCGTCGTCGGTCGCCTGTTGCAATCGGATGTAGCAGACAACGGCAACATCGCCCATCACGCGGAAATGGGGGCAACTGATCGTCGACTGACGTGAGAGTCCATCAGGACCGGGTGAGAGGTAATACTCGTGAAACGGCATCCCTTCGACCAGGTGTCCAGCCGCTTCCGGCTCGAAAGCCGTGAGAGCCTCGTCACAGAGTTGTTTGTACGTGTCCCAGTCCCGTTGGTCGATCGAATCGAGCAGGTCCTGGGAAAGTCTCAAGAGCGTTGAGTGGTCATCTGAAGACACGGCAGTTTTGTCGTCGGAAGAAAGGCTGGAACTGGATCCCGTGGTGAGGTCGTGATTCACGGCGTTGCCTCGAGCCAATTCGAAATCTTCGGCAGGACTTTGGCAAATGCGGTGTAGGCAGCCATGGCCAAGAGCAGGACAAACCCTGTCCATGCCAACAGATTGGTCAATGGCTTGTTGGTGTCCTGGCCCATTATGTCCTGCCGGTTGGTTAACCAGATCAGGGCCCATGCGGTCAAGGGGGCTGCCAAAACCGTTACGGCCTGGGCCGCGACGACTGCCGGAACCGGATCAAAACCGAGCTTGATCACAAGCAGCGCGACGCCCATTCCGATCACAAGAACCGTTACGGTCATGGCTCGCGTTGCCGGTTGGTCGGGGCGGCTCCCGAGTCCAAGTCCGTCAGCGAGAATGAATCCGCCGATCATCGAATTCACCAGAAACGAGGAGTAAGCAGCGGCAAACAACCCGGTACAGAACAAGGGGCGTCCCCAGGCACCAAACAACGGCGCAAGTTGCGAGGCAACCTCCGTGTAGTTTTTGAGAGGTTGGCCCCTGAGCACAGCGGCTGCAGTGCACATGATCATCAACGTAATCAAAGCCATCAGGACGGAACCCACACGAGCGTCGAGAAGGCCGGCGGCAACATCTTCGCGGGTCCAACCTTTTTGTTGCACGAGGTAGGTCTGATAAAAGGCCGCCGTGATCACGAACGTGGTGCCAACCAGGCCCAGGAGAGAAAAGTCTAGAAGGGGAGCTTTTGCTGCCTCAGCGAGGTCAGCTGCGGGAGGAGGCGCCTGGTTGGCGAGTGCAAAACCGAGGTTCAATGCAAACGAAATCAGCATCAGGCCGACAAAACACATCATCAGCCGTTCCAACGCGTGATAAAGGTTTTTGAAGGCCAACAGAAAGGCGATGGCCAGTGCGTTGAAGGCGACGATCGAATAATCGAGATACGGGAGGATCGATTCACGGCTTTCCGGCGAAAGGACATCGCGAGAAAGTTCCTTGACCGCTGCGTCGACTCCCAGGTTGTTGCCGAATTGGAACGCGGCAGAAATGAAGAAGGTTCCGATTCCGATCAATACTGCCAGCGGACGACCGATCTTTTCGGTCAGGATGTCCAGGGGAGATTGGTTTGAAACGGAGCCGAGCCGGGCACCCATCTGCATGAAAGCCATCATGAACACAACGGCCACGAGCACGACCCACATCAGGGCGAAACCGTGGGTCGCCCCGACCTGGGAACTTGTGGTTATGCTTCCGGGCCCAATCACGACGCAGGCGATGATCAAGCCCGGGCCGACTCGGTGATACCATTTCGTTGGTGAAGCGGCCGTTGCGGCGGTCGAAGCTGCGGAAGCTTGTGGATCACTCATGGGTATGCCAGTCGAGATGAAGAGGGTTCTGGATCAATCGCCAAATTGACCGAGGAAATCCATCAGGTTCCCGTCGTCGGCGTGCTCGTCTTCGTCGTCGGCCAATTCGACGTCGGCAGTTTCGTCGTCGTTGACCATCCCGTCGGACACCGGGCTGACGTTTTCATCGAAAACTGCTGCGGTGTCGGCGAGTTGATCGGGAGGAACGTCGTCGTCGAAGACGGAGTCGTGGGCGTCGTCAGTCGGGGATTGGTCGAAGGAGACCGACTCCAATTGAGCCTGGTGAGCGGAGCCGACGTTTTCATCGTCGGCGAGGTCTGTCTCGGTTGGAGGGTCTTCCCCCGGTTCTTCCATCAGGTCGTCGTCGTTAACTTCAGCTTCCTGGTCATCACGAGTACGTCGTCGGAAAAGGCCAAACAAGGATCGCGATTTGGCGGGCGGTTCGACAGGTGGTTCGGAAGCAATTACTGGATCGGTGTCTACAGAAACGCTGTCGGACGAATCAATTCCCGAATCGTCATTGTCAAAAGCCTCTGTGTCGATCGGTGTGTCTAATTCAAGGTCGATCACCGAACCCTGGTCTTCGTTTTCGGGTTCGTCACCTTCCAGGGCGTTTTCCGCAGGAAGTGCGTCAGGCGACGGAGGAGTGGGGGGCGAAGTCGTGTCCGGTACGGGAACGGATGCTTCGGCCGGAGTGTCGATGACGTAGTCGGTGACCTCCTCAGCCATTTCTTGAAATGACGGGAACTCAGCTGTGTCATCGAGGTCCGTCGATGATTCAAGGGAGGGGGAAGAAGCAACGTCAGGAGGATCTGTGGTCGTTGTGATGTGAACGATGAATTGAACGGGACCGACGGTGACGGAATCGCCGTCGGAAAGCAAAACGTCTTTCCCTGTGGGAATTGTGCGATCGGCAAGTTGCGTACCGTTGGAACTCCCAAGATCCCGGATAAGGAGCCGTTCCCCGTCGAGGGTGAATTGGCAGTGACGTCGGCTGACATCAGCGACAGGGATCCGCAATTGGCACTCTTTGCCACGTCCAACGACGGTGTCGCGGCGCAGCGGAACGTCGCTGACTCGCGATTTGTCGTGGACGACTTCGAGTCGGACGTCCATGGGCACCGGTAGCGATGGGGGCGTATGGGTCAGACGACCGTCGTCGACCGCCGGAACCAATAATAGCAAGGGGCCGGAGCGATTCTCAAACCGAGAGGCTGCCGGTCAGGCGGCAGCGGAATCGTCGTGAGGCCCTTCCGGGAAAAGTCGCTCTTCACCGCGGACCATGGCGTCTGTCAACCGGTAGTGACCGCCCTCTTCCTGCTCCGGAAGATCGAACAGGATTTCGAACATGGCCTCTTCGATCACACTCCGCAGGCCCCGTGCGCCTGTGTCCTTGGTTTTCGCAATGCGGGCGATTTCGCCGAGAGCTTCCGGTGTGAACTCCAACTCGGCGTCTTCCATGGAGAAGAATTTCTGGTACTGCCGCACCAGGGAGTTTTTTGGCTCGGTCATGATGCGTACGAGATCCTCTTCGCCAAGTGGCAAGAGGCTACTCAAGACGGGGAGCCGCCCAACGAGTTCGGGAATCAAACCAAATTCCAGGACGTCGTCGACTGTGACGTCGGCAAGGAGTTCGCGGCGATCCTTTTCGGTTTGTTCGGGATCTTCGGTTTGGCCGAATCCGATCATGCGGCGGCCTTTGCGTTTGGCGACGATGTCGTCGAGGCCGACGAAGGTGCCACCGCAAATGAAAAGTATGTTTGTCGTATCGATCTGGATGTATTGTTGTTCGGGGTGCTTACGGCCGCCCTGTGGTGGGACGTTGGCGACGGTTCCTTCGAGCATTTTGAGCAAGGCCTGCTGGACGCCTTCGCCGGAAACGTCGCGGGTGATCGACACATTGCTGGTCGTCTTGCCGATTTTGTCGATCTCGTCGATGAACAGGATGCCCCGCTGGGCCGCTTCGATATCAAAGTCCGCAGCGTGCAGCAGTTTGAGCAATAAATTCTCGACATCCTCGCCGACATAACCGGCTTCGGTCAGCGTGGTCGCGTCCCCAATGGCAAAGGGAACCTGGAGGTAGCGAGCCAATGTGCGGGCGAGCAAGGTTTTGCCGCAGCCAGTGGGGCCAATCATCATGATGTTGGACTTTTCGAGCTCGACGTCGTCGTCGGACTCTTCGCAGTGCATCAACCGCTTGTAATGGTTGTGGACGGCGACGGCGAGAGTTTTTTTGGCGTGCTCCTGGCCGATAACGTAGTTTTCCAGATGGGCAACGATTTCGCGGGGCGTGGGCACGTTCGTGAACAGGCGTGCGGATTCTCCGCGGCGTCTGTGCTCCTGATCCAGAATTGACTGGCAGAGCTCAATGCACTCACCGCAGATGTATACATCTTCGGGGCCTTCGACCAGTGGCCCGACTTCTCGGTAGCTTTTGCGGCAGAATGAACAGTTGGCGTTCTTTTTTCCGCCCGTTGCGCGATTGGTCGATGTGAAATCAGGACCCGAAGGCATGTCGCGTCTCGTGTTGTATGCCGCTGCAGAGGGTGGCAGGCCGTTGTTGTTTGGTATTCCGGAATTGCCAGAGTGTCAGGTATCGGTTTCGACATCTTGACTGCGGGACGGCAGGATCCGGTTCTTGATGGATCGGAATTCTTCGGCCGTGAGGTCACCCTGACGTCGCATTTCTTCGTATAGAACCAGCAATTCTTCCGGATCGGCGGAATTCTCGGATGCGTTTTCGACAAATCGTGCCCGAATCCAGAAGCCAATCAACAGAAGGGACGCGAGTATGCCGAGGAGCACGGCCATTGTCGGAAGAAATGTCGAACCTGAGACGATATCGCGAAGGTTTCTGGATGCGAGGAGAGGAGT
Source organism: Planctomycetaceae bacterium (assembly GCA_002724315.1). Classification (GTDB taxonomy): domain Bacteria; phylum Planctomycetota; class Planctomycetia; order Planctomycetales; family Planctomycetaceae; genus UBA8437. Next base: position 70,430 of record PBOJ01000064.1, read on the forward strand.
GGTCATGGGGAAACGATCAGTGAGAGTGTCGCGGAATTGGCAGATGTGACTGAATTGCTGCGATTATTCAGCGGTTTTCGGGGGGCGGCAAGGGGCGCCCCCTCTCTGTGTACCGTTTTTGGCGGCGTCGTGCAGTTTGTTGCGGCATCCCGCGAGGATTCCTAAAATCGCGGTCTGTGACGGAATCAGAGACGGGGATGGGAAGGTGGATTTCCAGGAACGACTGCAACGAGCCGTTGAACGTGGGCAACAGGCTCGGGATACCCGTAGTCGAGAAGCGGCGGAGAAGGCACTTTCGGAGGAGGAATCTCGGAGTTTGCACTCCGAATACCGCCTGGAACTCAGTGACCGAATTGGAACATGCCTGGAACAATTGGTGGACCAGTTTCCGGGCTTTCAACTCGAGTCGATCGTGGGCGATGAAGGTTGGGGTTCGGTAGTCGTTCGAGACGACATCGCCTTGGGCGAATCCGGTAAACCTGCGAATTTGTACAGCCGGATGCAGATCCTTATCCGTCCGTTTTCGGAAGGTCGACTGGTCGAATTGGTGGCCAAAGCGACGATTCGCAATCGCGAGGTGTTCAATCGATCTCGGTATCAGATGCTTGGGCAGGTCGACGTGGAGAGTTTCTCTGAAAACATCGACCTGTGGGTTCTGGAATACGCCGAGAAATTTGCGGCCACGGAATAGAGGTCAGTCGTGAGTCGAGAAGTTGATTTGCAGCGTGTGCTTGACGGGGGCGTGGTGGCCATCATCCGCGCGTCTTCAGGCGATCAACTGGTTGATGTGGCCGAGGCGCTTTATTCCGGTGGAATTGAGGTGATCGAGGTCACCTTTACCGTTCCGGGGGTTCTGGAAATCCTCTCAGCTGTCCGCGACAGGCTGGGAGAGAAGATCCTGTTGGGTGCCGGCACGGTGCTGGACGCAGAAAGTGCCCGAGCCGCCATGCTGGCCGGTGCCGAGTTTATCGTCTGCCCGACGGTGAATGTCGATGTGATCCGGATGTGTCGGCGTTACGACAAACTGGTGATGCCGGGGGCATTGACACCGACAGAGGTTGTGTCGGCCTGGGAGGCCGGAGCGGATATCGTGAAGGTGTTTCCGGCGGACGTCGGCGGCCCGGGCTATCTCAAGGCACTCCACGGCCCATTGCCGCAGGTGAAACTCCTGCCCACCGGTGGAGTGGATCTGGAGACCATTGGCGGGTTCTTTGCGGCCGGTGCCTGCGCAGTGGGGCTGGGCAGCGCGCTGGTCGAGAAGCAGGCGGTTGCCGATGGCGACATGGCCCGCATCCGGTCGCAGGCGGAGGCCTACGTCGCGGCAGTTGCTGCTGCCAGGGGGGCGGAATAGGGCGGCAGGCTATTCCGGGTCGCTGCGGTTCAGGTCGGAGTCGTCAGTTTCGGCGACGCCGTCTGGGTTCCCGCTTTCGGCCTGGTCGTCACCGGGTGGCTCGGTGTCATCCACAGCTACGGGCGGTTCGAACTTCGGGGCCGTCACGTTGTCCAACTCGTCGTCGGCCATCGGCCGTTCGGCAGTGGGGCCGGGGTCATATGAGGCAACTCCATGCACTTCGTCCTCGATGCCTCGCATGCCCTTTTTGAACTCGGTGAGTCCCTTGCCCATGTTGCGGGCGACTTCAGGGAGTTTCTTTCCGAAGAGGAGCAGGGCAATGAACAGGACGATGATCATTTCCTGGTAGCCGAAACCAAAAGCCAACACGGCGTCCATGGGAAGGATCTCTTTCAGGGGAAAGTGGACAGGACAGGCAGGCAGGTCACACGTCTTCAGGAGGAGGGGCGCCGTCTTCGGGGTCATCAGCGTCGTTGATGCCCTTCTTGAATTCGGTCACGCTCTGGCCGATGGATCGCATCATGGTCGGGATTCGTTTGCCACCAAAGAAAAGCAGGATGATCACCAGCACGATCAGCATCTGCCAAATGCCGGGGGTAAACATGGTTCAGTGACCTTGAAAGTGTTGGACTGAAGGCGTCAGCTATCAGCTCGATGGGACAACATCCAGGGAAAACCGTAGAAGAGGGGCCAGCCTTGATCACGACCATACCGGACGTCTGCAAAGCGGGTTGGCCGGTCCTGTTTCGGGGAGCCGTGACGGGCACTCAGCCTCGGGGCAGGAAACCCCTCTGACGCCCACTCGTTCGCCCCGCCGGGAGGACCGGCAGGAAGGTCGAGCGGAACGGCGTCATTGTAACCCGTGTGGGGGGGGTGTCAACGGTTGTGCTCGGCCTCGCAAGAGGGGCGTCGGGGATTGCCTTTCTGGAGGCGATCCGTATGCTGAGCGTTGGACCTGCCGTGGGTGAGGCTGGGAACTGAACTCATCGGCAGAAGTGGTGGGGACCGTCTTGGGTCCAGGGGTCAGGCGAACGGGCTATGCGCGATTTGCTCACAGGGTACGATGTCAATGCGCCGACATGGTTCTATCTGTCGTCGTTGTTGATCGTGGCCGTGTTTTTCCGTTTTGGCCGGATCTGGTCACTGCGAAACATCGACGTCGTGCTGTTGCTGAGCTTGGCGCCGGGACTGTTGATGGTTGAACCCGAGCGGTTGGACATCCGGGTTGACGAGCAGGCCGAGCGATTTCATCTGCTGCGGGCGTGGGGCACGACGTGGTTGTTCGCCGGGGCCGGCCTGGTGTTGGTGCGGTTGTTGTGTGATCCCCTGTTCAAACGTCGCCCCCTGATCGAACCCAATCTCGCGGCACAGGGTTTGGTCTTTCTGGCGATTTCGGCCTTCGCGTTTCTGATGAGCAAGGTGGTTGTCGATCCCCCCTCGTCGGCGGCGCGATCGGCGGTGACTCGCGGAGAAGGCGTGTTGCGACGTCAGGACGTGAGTGAACCTGCAGCTGGAGCGGCCTCTACGGCTGCTGGTGCGGCAGCAACGGCCGTTGTTGAAGCCGTGGCCCCGCCACGGGGAAGCTGGCGAAATCGGAGGAGAATTCGGGAACTGGCTGCAAAGATCATCCCCGTGGTTGCTCACCTGGCGGTTGTTGTCGGTCTCTACATGGTGGGGCTTTTGCACTTTAGCGACCGTCGCCAAGGGGTGGCGATGGCAACACTGTATCTGCTGATGCCTTGCACATCGTACGACGTGGGGGAAGTTGACCACGTGTTGCCGGCCGCATTCTGCATCCTCGCGTTCCTGGCTGTTCGGCGGCCGCTGTTGGCCGGTGCACTGATGGGAGGAGCCTGCGGCTCGTTGGTCCTGTTGCCGGTGTTCTTGTCACTGGTGCCCCTTTGGTTTGCCTACTACGAGCGACGGCGCGGGGTGTTGTTTGTCGTGTCGCTGGTTGCCGTAGGAGGTGCCTTGCAGGTCGGTGTCGTGGCACTCACTTCACCAGATCTCTCCGAGTTTTCTGTCCGGCTTCAGGAGTCCGTACAGGCGGTGTTCAAGGAATTCATGGGAGAGACAATCACCGACGGCGGCGGCGTGGGGGTGGGGTTCTGGAACTCGAACAATCTGGTTTATCGGATTCCGGTGATTGTCGTCTTCGGCGTGATGCTCGGGGTGTTGACCATCTGGCCCCGAATCAAAACGCTCGAACATCTGATCTCTCAGACGGCGGCTGTGGTCGTGGCCACGCAGTTCTGGTACTCCCATCAGGGGGGTGTCTACGTGCTGTGGTATCTCCCGCTGTTGCTGCTGGTGGTATTCCGACCGAGATTGGCAGCGGTCCATCTGTCGGCAACGGAACCGGGAGCGGGGTGGTATGAGCCCATTGGCTCTCACGTGCCGGTTGGTCCCGGGCTGGGCCCCGGCGGCACCCGGTTGTGGCACTAGGTTGGCGATGGGTTCGACACGTTCAGGGGCGTCGCCAGGATGAGGCGACCGGCGCGATGGAGGGCAGACGTGATGGCGATGGTGTGTGCAGCAGGACTGAGCACGCGTTCCGACTTGCGGGATGCGGCGTCCGAGTGCCTCGAGGCGGTGGCGAAGGGCCTGGACGGCCGATCCCCTTCGCTGGTGTTTGTGTTTGCTAGCACCGCTTACGGGGACTCGCTTGACGAGTTGCCCGGATCGCTCGAGGAGGGGACGGGTGGCGGTGTCTTGCTGGGCTGCACGGGCGAGATGATTGCCGGAGGGAATCGGGAAATCGAATCCGGGCCAGCCCTGAGCGTGTTGGCTGCTGCGATGCCGGAATCGGTGATCGAGTCATTTCGGGTCACATTTGAACGGACAGCAGATGGGTTGCTCACCAGTGGGATCCCGGAGAATCTCGGTGAGCCCGGGGACGTGGAAACAGTGTTTCTGTTGGGTGACCCGTTCTCTTCGATTCCCCAGTCGATCTTTGACCGTGTCGCCGAACAGACCGCCGTCGGCGACGCACCGGGGGCAGGCGTGTTGGGTGGTATGGCCAGCGGCGGCCGGGCCCCTGGCGAAAACCGGTTGTTCCTGAACGATGATGCTCATCGATTCGGAGCGGTGGGGGCAGTGGTCAGGGGGCCAAAGGTCGTCCACTCGGTTGTATCACAGGGCTGTCGGCCTGTTGGGGACACCCTTGTGGTGACGGAAGCTGAAGCCAATGTGGTGCGGGGACTGGGGGGTCGTCGGGCCTTGGAGGTGCTGCAGGAAACCGTCGGGCGGCTCGATGAGTCGGACCGGCAGTTGGTCAACCGTGGCCTGCATCTGGGTGTGGCGATGAGTGAGTACGGAGAGAGTTTCGAGCGTGGCGACTTTCTGATCGCCAACGTGATGCAGATCGACCCCGAAGCGGGGGCGGTGGTCATCGGGAATGAGGTTCGGGTTGGTCAGACAGTTCGGTTCCAGGTTCGTGATGCGGCAACGGCCGATGAGGACTTGGTGAAACTGCTGGAGGCTCATCGCCAACATGCGCCGGCGACACAGGCTGCGTTGCTGTTCAGTTGCAACGGCCGCGGGACACGGTTGTTCGACCAGCCCGATCACGATGCGTCGACGATTCGACGGGAACTGGGTGACATTCCGCTCGCGGGGTTCTTTGCCCAAGGAGAAATTGGTCCGGTTGGAGGGGTGAATTTCGTGCACGGATTCACCGCCAGTGTGGCCTGCCTGGGCTGAGGGGCGGACTTCCGTTTCCGGCGCGTCTGTCCTAGTCTGAGTCGATGAGCATCGTCGAACTGGAATTGACCGCGTTGACCGGGGCGACCGTGGATGGCGGTTGGCCGCAGGACCTGGAAGCCGAGGAAAATCTGCACACCCTCGTGCGGATCACGACCGAAGACGGACTGGTCGGAATCGGCAGTTGCTTCACCTCCGGATCCCTCGTCGAAGGGGCTGTGGAACTCTTGTGGCCGTTACTGAAGGGGCAGTCGGCCGTTGAGCCTGAACGTGTCAGCGATTCGTTGCGGGAGATGACTTTCTGGCAGGGACGGGGTGGGGCCGTCGAACACGCGATCAGTGGAATCGACATCGCGTTGTGGGACCTGATGGGGCAGGCCTGTGGGCAGCCGGTTTCACGTTTGCTGGGTGGGATTTATCGCGACCGGATCCGGCCATACGGATCGATTCTCTTCGACGAGCCGGAACCGCTGAAGGCGACGTTGGAATCGACCGTGGGGCGTGGATTCCGCGCGATCAAGTTGGGGTGGCGCCCCTTCGGTCGTCGCGATCGCCGGACGGACGAACTGCTGGTGCGGACGGCTCGCGAGACGGTCGGAGACGACGTGGCGTTGATGGTCGATGCGGGAGGCAGCGAGCAATTCTGGCCCCACGGTGTCAACTGGGCTCGCGAAACGGCTCGCATGTTGGCGGATTACGGCATCGAGTGGTTCGAAGAGCCCCTGCCACCGGACGACATTGACGGGTACGCAGAATTGACCCGGACCTCACCGGTGCCCATTGCCGGTGGAGAGGTGCTGACGCGTCGGCAGTCGTTTTTGCCGTGGATCACCCGGCGGGCCGTCGACATCATCCAGCCGGATACGACCAAAAACGGTGGGTTGACCGAGTCGCGGCGGATAGCGATGTGGGCGTACGATCACAACGTGCAGATGGTTTCACACGGATGGAACACGGCGGTGGGCCTTGCTGCCGACCTGCAGTTGGCTGCGGCGATCCCGGTGGCACGGTACGTCGAATACCTGACCCCTTGTGCCTACATCGAGGATCTGCTGGACAAACCGTTCGAGCTCGATGCAGACGGGTTCCTGGAGATTCCGGCCGAACCAGGACTCGGACGGTCTCTTTGTCCAGAGCGGGTGGCTCGGTATACGGCTTCACAGCGGATCTTCCGCTAGGCAATTCATGTCCTGGAGTGGCGATCGTCCGCCGTCCTCGTTCGGCAGTAGAACGTGATGCAATTGGTTCGCCGAATCGCCGATGTGACAGGTTGCCGTGGCGGAGTCGTTTCGATCGGCAACTTCGACGGTGTGCATCTGGGGCACGCGAGAATCGTCTCCAAGTTGGTGTCACGGGCTCGGTGTTCCGGCCAGCCAGCCGTGGTGGTGACGTTCGATCCCCATCCCGTCCAGTTGTTGCGGATCGGGGCGGCTCCACCACTGTTGAGCACAATTGAGGATCGGGCGCGTTGCCTGGGAGCAATGGGAGTCGATGTGGTGGTGGCATATCCCACGACGGTTGAGATGCTGAGATTGACTCCCGTCGAGTTCTTTCGGGAAGTCGTCATGGGGCAACTGGGCGCAAGCGGAATGGTCGAGGGGCCCAATTTCTTTTTCGGACGGGATCGGCAAGGTGATGTTGGCGTCTTGTCCCAGTTTTGTGATGCCGACGGGATTGGGTTGGATGTGGTGGGGCCGGAGATGGTCGATGGCGAAATGGTTTCGTCGAGCCGGATAAGGAGCCTGTTGGCCGACGGTAATGTGGGGGCAGCGGCGGCATTGATCGGCCGTCCCTATGCGGTCAGTGGAGTTGTTGTCTCCGGGGAAGGGCGTGGACGGAAGTTGGGGGTGCCGACCGCCAATCTCTCGGAAATTCTCACTTTGGTGCCGGGCGATGGTGTCTACGTGGGGGCAACCGAGGTGGAGGGGATGCGGCAACCAGCTGCGATTCACGTGGGGAGCAACCCGACGTTCGGGGAATCGGCCAACAAGATCGAGGTGCACCTGCTGGCGTTCGATGGCGATTTGTATGGGCGGGATCTGACGGTGCAGTTTCTGGAACGAGTGCGAGGAACTGTCGAGTTCGAGACGGTCGATGCCTTGCGGGAACAGTTGGCCGACGATATCGAGGCGGTGTGGCAATATGTTGAGGCTCACCCGGCGGCCAACATCGAAACTGGCGGGGTGGACAATTCCGGGTTATCCTGACCACTTGGGTCGGGTCGACGGCGAGAGGGAACGATGGCGATCGACTGGCAGGCGTTCTGCGACTTGGTGGCTGGGCATGACCGCTTTGTGCTCACCAGCCACGTGAGACCTGATGCCGACGCAATCGGCTCCGAGATCGGTTTGGCGGAACTTCTCGAGGCCCAAGGCAAGACGGTTCGGATCATCAACCCATCGCCGATAACCGAGAGCCTGAGGTTCCTGGATCCCGGTGATCGTGTGAAGTCAATCGGGATCGACGTGGGCGTGGCAGCGGCCTGCGATACCGATGTCCATGTCGTGCTGGATACCAGCGCGTGGGCACAGGTCGAGGGAGTGGGGGAAGTGCTGCGATCCACCGATGCGGTGAAAGTTGTGATCGATCATCACCAGAGCAGTGATCACCTTGCGGACCACGAGTTCAAGGACACGTCGGCCGAGGCGACAGGACGGCTGATTGTCGATCTGGCCGAGTCGGCCGGCTGGGAAATTTCTCCGGTTGCCGCGACCGCATTGTTCTGTGCGATTGCCACCGACACAGGGTGGTTCCGGTTTTCGTCAACCAACGGAGGCACGCTCCGGGCCGTCGGCCAGTTGATTGACCTTGGTGCCCAGCCGGATCTATCATACCGGCGGTTGTACGAGCGATATTCGCTGGCTCGAGTCCGGCTGACCGGACGGTTGCTGGAACGGATCGAGTTGGCCTGCGATGGTCGCTTGGCCTGGCTGGCGGCGCGACGGGAAGATTTCGCCCAGACCGGCGCCGTGCCAGCCGATACCGAGGACGTGGTCAACGAGTGTTTTCGGATTGTCGGGGTCGATTGTGCCTTTATTGCTCATGAACAACGAGACGGACGCGTGAAAGTGAGTTTCCGGAGTCGAGGCGACGTGGATGTTGCAGTGGTGGCCGAAGGATTCGGCGGCGGTGGACATCGCCAGGCCTCGGGAGCCCTGTTTGATGGGCCATTTGACCAAGGGCTGGATCGGTTGATCGACGCGATGTCGAAGGCCCTTCCGGCCAAGAACTGAATCACGATGCACGAAGACCGTCTCGCCAACTGAATGTTTGTCCTGCCCCCACTCACCTCGCGTTTCACCCCTTTTTGCACCGCAATCAGCGACCGTACGGTTACCGTGTTGCGGACCTCACCAATAGAGTCCTCCTACTGCACGTTTTGACAACCAACCCCCAACACCCAACGTTCCCAATTCGGCCTTGGACGGACACTTGTTCCCTGTCGTGTCCGGCTGGATTCGGCGAACCCCGACTTGTACGGATTGCCATGACGGCAACTCTGCCAGGAGACGATCAATGATCGAAGACATTCCTCAATCCGACGAAACCTCCGAGGACATTCCCGACGGCGATGCGAGCGGTGAGACTGGTGATGTTCAGGAACCAGCGAAATCGTTGACGGATCCTGCTGGGGAGGAAATGCCCGGAATTGCCGAGGCCGAGGAGGAGGCCGGCGGTGACGAGGGGGCGGGGAGTGGCGGGGATGATCCACTCGCGGAAGTCGCTGAAGGGGCCGAAGCGAGTGGTCCCGGCAGGCGTTCGTTTTTGTCCCAACTGCTGGCCGGCACCATCGGGGCGGTCGTGGGACTGGTTCCGGTGCTTTCGGGCTTGGTCTTTTTCCTCGACCCGCTGTTTCGGCGCGGGCAATCAAGTCGGTCGGATGGTTCGGGTGCGGCTTCCAAGAAAGATGCGGAGGGTTTCATCAAGCTGCCGGTGACACGCGCCCTGTTGCCGAAAGACGGGACTCCTCAGCAGGTCACGGTAGAAGACGACCTTGTGGATGCCTGGAACAAGTTCCCAAACGTGCCCATCGGGAGCGTTTGGGTGCGGGTCGACGAATCGGGAGACGTGATCGTGTTCAACACGATCTGTCCACACCTGGGCTGCTCGGTCGAATACCGGAATGTGGAGACCGATTTCTACTGTCCGTGTCATCTCAGCGCCTTCAAGCTCGATGGCACCAAGGACAACCCGATTCCGCCGCGAGACATGGATAGCCTGGCCGTGAAACCTGACACCGGTGACGAGATCTGGGTTCAGTTCAAGAACTTCCGCGGAGGAATCTCCGAGAAGGTGGAAATATGATCCGCAGTTTGTTGGCTTGGCTCGACGATCGCACCGGATACGCCGGTGTTCTGCACGAGGCACTCTACGAAAGGGTCCCCGGCGGAGCCCGTTGGCGTTACGTCTGGGGCAGCACGCTGGTCTTCACCTTCAGCGTACAGATGATCACCGGTTTCTTCCTGTGGACCGCTTACAGTCCCAGTGCCAATACGGCCTGGGAGAGCGTGTATTACATTCAGAACGAGATGACGTTTGGGTCGATCGTCCGGGGGCTGCACCATTTCACGGCACAGCTGATGATCGTTTTGATGGCGGTACACCTGGTGCAGGTGATCATTGACGGGGCGTACAAGGCGCCACGTGAGATGAATTTTTGGTTGGGCCTGGTGCTGATGCAGATCGTGCTCGGATTGTCCTTGACCGGGTACCTGTTGCCATGGGACCAGAAGGGATATTACGCAACACAGGTGGCGACCAAGATCATGGGCAACGCACCTGTCATCGGTGTGGAAGCTCAGGAACTGATCCAGGGCGGGCCGAAATATGGCCATCATACTCTGACGCGATTCTTCGCGTTGCATGCCGGGCTGCTTCCGGCCTCGCTTGTTGCCTTCCTGGGCCTGCACCTGTACGTCTTTCGGCGGCATGGTCTGACGGTCAAGGACGAAAATCATGCGCCCGAAACCACGTTTTGGCCGGACCAGGTGCTCAAGGACGGCGTTGCTTGCCTGGCCGTATTGTTGCTGGTGCTCGGATTGTCGATCTGGAAGGGAGCCGAATTGAGTGCGCCGGCGAATCCGGCAGAGAATTATGCGGCGGCACGACCGGAGTGGTACTTCCTGTTTCTGTTCCGGTTCCTGAAGTTTGAGTTCATCGAGCATTTTGGTTTGGCGTTCGGGTCGATTTATGTGCCCGGAGCGTTGATGGCCGTGGTCGCGGCCATGCCGCTGCTCGGTCGCTGGGCTGGCGGACACAAGTTCAACGTGGCCTTCACGTGGGTGTTGACGATCGGGATTGGGGCACTGACGCTGTTGGCTTTCTACGAGGACGGAAACAGCGAATCTCACCAGGCCGCGATTCTCGAGGCACACCGCGATTCCGAGAGGATCAAGGAACTGGCCGGCGGTCCCAACAAGATTCCTGTCTCTGGGGCAGTGACACTGCTCCGCGAGGATCCCTTCACCCAGGGGCCTCGTCTGTTCGCAAAACACTGTTTCGGTTGCCATCGGTATGACGGCCATGACGGTCGCGGCAGGCTGGTCTACGAGAATGGGGCGGACGGTAAACAGGTGCGAGGAATGCCGACGGCTGTGGACTTGGGCGATTTTGGGTCGCCGTCCTGGATGCGGGCCGTAGTGATGGACTACTCCAATCACTTTGCCGACCTGAAGAACGCTGCCTGGTTCAAGAATCCTGGAGATGCTGAGGTCCTGAACCCGGACGAGTCGGAAATGGCTGACTGGTCAGGGGATGCGGAAGCCCTCAACAGTCCCGAGAACGCTGACAACGTCAAGGCGCTTGTGGCGTTCCTGGTTGCCCAGGCGGCTCACAAGGACAATGGACAGGAAGTCGTCGCTGACCAGAACCAGGTGGAAAGGGGCCGCGTGTTGGCTGTAGAGGGTGACTGGGCCGGAGCGATCAACGGCACATCGTGTGCCGATTGTCATTCGTCTATCGGAAGTTCATTCAAGGCGGTTGGCGATGATGACGCGGATGGTTATCCGAACCTTTCGGGTTACGGTTCGGCGGCATGGTTGAAGAGTTTCCTGGCAAATCCGGGAGCGGCTCAGCACTACGGAGAGAAGAACCAAATGCCCTCCTACGCTGATCGGATGACGGCCGAAGAGCTTGAGTTGCTGGTTCGGTGGCTGACCGGTGATTATGCCCCGACGGCAGTTGAACGGTACGACAATCGGCTGGAAGCGGCCTCAGTGGAATCTGGAGAACCAGCAGCAGAAGCAGCCGAGAAGGAGTAGGGGAGGGTTGCCGATCAGGTGTCGCTGCTTGGGCCCTGGCCCAGTTCTTGGAGGTACGGTGTCACCCGCCGAAGGCCCTCCTCGGCCGTGACGATTCTGCGGTAACCGAAGTCACGGACGGCTGCCTCGATCGAAAAGCTATGTGATCGGGCAAGTTGTTCGGCCAGGAAGCGAGTCATGGGCGGGTCTCCGTTCAGCGGCAATATCCGCCAAATCCATTCCAGTGCCCCGCCCAGTCGACGTGCTGCGGGGGCTGAAATGGAACGGCTGACCGTTGGCAGTTCGGCCAACTCCAGGAGTTGGTTGATCCACTCCCATAAGTTGACGGTTTCTGGCTCGTTGATGAAATAAGCGTTTCCAGCGTGCGGAGCGTCGGGGTTGAGCAGGTCAGCGGCCTGCAGGTGGGCTGCTGCTGCGTTTTCGACGTAGGCGGTCGAAATGACATTGTGGCCGTCGCCGACTCGTCTCAGGCGTCCATGGCGAGCTTTTTGGACCAGCGTGGGAAGAAGGTGGTTGTCGCGGGGGCCCCAGATCAGGTGGGGCCGCAGGGCGACGGTGGCCAGGTTCTGCTTTCCATTGGCGGCCAACACCGCTGCCTCGGCCAACGCCTTGGAACGGGGGTATCCGCAGAGGAAACGGTCGGGATAGGGGCGTGATTCATCCGCGTCGACCATGTCACTTCCGTCGAAAATCACGCTGGGGCTGCTGGTATAGACGAACCTTGCGGCACCGGCGTCGGCTGCTGCGGATAGCAGGGTAAGTGTGCCATGCGTGTTGATGTTTTCGTAGAGCGACCAGGGCCCCCAGATGCCAGGCAAAGCGGCGCAGTGAAAAATCGTCGACATGTCGCGACACGCACGTGTGACCGATTCGGAATCTCGAACATCACCCTGGAGCCAGGTGACGCCAGGCAACGAGAGACATTCGGGTTCGCTGCGGCAAAACACACGGATGGTTTCACCGCGAGCCACGAGTTGTTCGACCAGGTAGCGACCCAGAAAGCCGCTTCCGCCTGTGACCAGGTTGCTCAAACCAGTCTGCCCACACTCATTGGTTGACTAACGATGGTGTTGAAGTGATGCCGGTTGACTGGCCGCCCAGGTCGCCAGTTGTTCCCGGTTGATCTTCACATTATGTCGGATATCGACCGGAAAAGAGGGGTGGAAGAGAACCGATTCGATTGACTCGGTGAGTGAATGGTTGGCAGCCAGGGTGTGCAGTTCTTTGGCGAGAGATTCCGAGGGCCCCCGGGGGTCGTGGCATTCGACCACGATCGCCGGTCGCTGGTGGGGACGTTCTCCGATTCCGACAAGGGCGCTGCGTCGCACAGCGGAGTGTTGGTTGAAAATCGCCTCACAAGGGACACTGAAGAGGGTTCCCGAGTCGGTCTCGACGCGGTGGGCCTTGCGGCCGCAAAACCAAAGTCGCCCCTCTGCGTCGAGGTAACCCACGTCACCCATGCGGTGCCAGGTGGTGTCACCGTCAGTGACTTTTGCCAAGGCCGTGGCCTGGCTCCGTTGGAAATACCGTTTGGTGACCGACGGCCCGCGGACGATGATTTCGCCGATGTCGCCGAGAGGCAGCAGTTGCAGGTCTGAAAAACTCTTCACCGGTTCGTCATCGATACGGGCTATCCGAACCTCGATTTCCGGGAACAGGGTTCCTACACACGTTCCGGCTCCCGCGGCAGAACGTGAAGCGGTACTGCTGACGATGTTGCGGCCGCTGATCACCGCGACGGGGAGGGCTTCGGTTGCGCCGTAGGGCGTGTGAATGTCGGCGCCGGATGCGGTCAGCGCATCTCGCATTGACTCAACCACGTGCGGAGGGACAGGGGCTCCGGCCGACAGCACACGTGAGAGACTGGGGAGTGTCAGTTGGTGTTCGCGGCAGTGTTGCCCGACCCGCTCCCAGAGGGCCGGAGAGCCGAAGGCCTGCGTCACTTGTTGCTCCATGATGGGGGCGACAATATGGCGAGGATCGACGTCGGCCGGGCGAGTCGGATCAATGTCGGGAAAGACGCTGGTCACTCCCATTACCACGTTGAACAGGGCAAACAGAGGAAATCCCGGCAGGTCCCGTTCACCGGCAGCGATTCCAAAATGAGTTTGCAGCAGGTCGGCCTGGGCACAGAACATACCGTGTTCGTATTCCACTCCCTTGGCCGGCCCGGTGCTGCCACTGGTGAAAATGATCGCCGCCGGGTCCTGGGAGAGAATGTCCGGCGGTTGGAATCCGGTGAGTTGGGTGTTTGCGAGTTGGCGATAACTGCATGAGGCCGGGGCCCATCCACCGACACGGACATTTAGTCGTGCCCCGGGAAAACGTCGGCGGTACAGGAAACGAGCCCATTGCACTCGAGAAATGGCGACGAAGCCGTCGGGCCTGGCCTGTTCGAGACACGTGACGACCCGGCGAAGCCCCATGCCGGGATCAATCAGCACGACCACGGCACCGGCGCGGAACATCGCGAAGGTCAGAGCCAGAAACTCGGTTCCTGGACGGACCATCAACACAAGCCGGTCCCCCGGTGACACGCCCTGTTGAATCAGGCCGGCAGCGAGGCGGTCGACAAGTTCGTCGAGTTCCCGAAATGTGTGCTGTGTCGTGGAATGACCGTGTTGGTCACAGACGATCAGCGCCAGTTGGTCGGGAAAAAGGCCCGCCGTGCGCGACAGGCGTTCGGCCACGTTGCCACCGGGTGGGTTGGGCACGGAGGTCATGGCGAAGGACGTGCAGGATCGGGAGGAACTACGCAGAGCGAACGAGGAGTTCGCCCTTGCCCAGTTCAAGGAAATCCCCATTGTAGCGACGGTAGAGGGCGTCGAGGGCCCCGTCGGGAACGGGCCAGCCCTGCTCGGCGAGGTGCTTCAGATAGAACCTCAGAAACGTGGGCCGGCAATTGCCGGCGCCGCGGAAGGTGGGGAGGACCTCGGGCGAGGATTGGGCGTCCAGAAAGGCGATCGTTCCACGTTTCATTCCCGCCCCGTGGCGAATCCCAGGTTCTCCGCCCACCACGATTGTGCCCGCGATCAGGTTGACCCCGGAAAGGTCTCCCACTCGGCCGCCGACAGCGATCAGGCCCCGACGCATCGAATGTCCCACTTCATTGCCGGCGTCTCCGTCGACCAGGATCTCGCCTCCGGTCATTCCGCGGTGGCCGCCCCGGTAGACGGCTCCCAGTTGATGGCCAACGCGTCCACGGACGTGGATCCGACCGCCTTTCATTTCAGCGCCGACCCAGTCGGTTGCGTCGCCGTCAACGACTATGTTGCCGCCGGTCATTTCCGCACCCAGGTGCATTCCCGCTGTTCCCTCGACACGAACCTGCCCGTCAGCCAAACGTTCAGCGATCCGTTTGATCCTGCGACAGTCACCTTCGAAGACAAGCGTGTTGTCGTCAGAGGCGGATCCGTCGGCGTCGAAAAACTCTCCGAGTGTTTCCCGAGCGTTTCCGTGCAGCACTTCCGTGGCCAGGACCTGGTCAGCGGTTTGTTCACGGACCGTCTGAAGTCGGACGGTGCCGACTTCGATCGGCACGGCGGAGTCGTTCCGGAGTCTGAGACGAAGCGGCATGGCAAGATTGCGTTGAGTAAGCCAATGCGGCGGGGCGGTTGAGCGCGGTCGCGTGGTGGGCCTAGAATGCGTCGATTCGTTCGGTTTCCCACGCCGGTCACCCGTTGTAGCCGGGGTCGGGGATCCGATCAACCAAGGCCACATCGGCCGATGTCGCAACGGGAGTGACGAGACCATGCAGGGATTGAGTGGGCGAGTGGCGTTGGTGACAGGGGCAGGGCGAGGAATCGGCCGTGCGATCTGCCAGGCATATGGGACAGCAGGAGCAAAGGTTGCGGCAGTCGCACGTTCGACCGACGAACTCGAATCGATTGTCGGAGATATCCGGGAAGCGGGTGGGACGGCCGAGGCGTTCACGGCGGATCTGTCTGATCCCGCCGTGCCTGAGACGTTGTTGGCCTCTGTGAACGAGTCACTTGGTCCCGTTGAGGTGTTGGTCAACAATGCGGGGGTCGGAAGCAGCTCGGACCCAAAGCCGTTGGTCGAGTTTGACGACGAGTTTTGGAGGCTGACGTTGGAGGTGAATCTGAATGCTCCCTACCGACTGACAAAACTCGCGCTGCCTGCGATGATCGCGGCCGGATGGGGCCGGGTGATCACGGTGGCTTCGATCAACAGCCGGGTGGGCAGTTTGCACGGTGCGGCTTATGCGGCCAGCAAGCACGGCGTGCTGGGACTGATGAGGACCGCCGCCCAGGAGACCGCGTCCCTGGGGGTCACCGTCAACTGCATCTGTCCCGGACCCGTGCGGACATTGATGAATGACAAGCGGATCGAATACGACGCCGAGCGATTGGGGCGGGGCCTGGACGACCACGAGTCGGGACTGACTCCCATCGGTGGCCGGCTGGAACCGGAAGACATCGCGCCGATGGCCGTCTATCTGGCCAGTGACGCCGGACGAATGGTCACCGGGCAGGCCTACAATATCTGCGGCGGAATCAACATGGCGTAGCTCCGCGCTTAGAGAGCTACTCGAAATTTTCTTTCGAAAATTCGGCCATCTTCTTGCCGAAAAATCGCAGGATGCCCGTGCCGAGCGTGGTCCGCCCCATGACACGTTTGCCGTCTCGCCGCAGTTGCAACTGCAACGTGTCCTTGCCCTGGGCAAAGGCCTTCAACGCCAATTTGCGGTCAGCCGCCCCCTCGTCAGCTCCGAGCTGGTTGTCGAGGACTTTGAGCCACGGGCCGACCTTGACGGACAGGTCAACAAAAACGGGGTCCGGCTGGGCGTCAGTGGGAGTGGAGTGGCTGGCGATGGCGGATTTGAGAGCAGCGAGGGCCCCGGGGCCAGCAGCACACCATGCCGCGTCGGCACTGGTGCCGACCAGGACGATCTGGGTGTCGCCAAATAGGACGGCGAAGTCCGCCTGCAGATCTTCGGGCACGGCGACCTCGTGGATCGTGACGCCGGCAGTTTCTGTGCTGTCGAGTGCGACGCTGGTGGCGACGGTCGAGTTAGGGACGGCTGCAAGAGCCGCCCGTAGACGGTCACCTTCGACAGTTCGGATTCCGGCGACCATCACGTTGGCTCCGCCCGTGGCCGGCTGAACTTCAATGAATCCATCCAGCATTCCCTTGGTGATCGCCGATTGGATGACGGCGACGACCGTGTCGAGCACCACAGTGCTGGCCGTCTTCTGTGCGGAGGTGGCCTCTGTCTGTCCCTGGATGTCACCGTGGATCGCATTGCGAGCGGCCGCGAGGACACGCTGGAGTCCGGTTCGGCGGAAAGTGTCGAGGGGATGATGGATGCGACCCGAGAGAATGGCTGTCTTGGCGCGGGGAATACCGGCAAAGTGGCTCGGTGTGGTTGCGAGGCTCTGGATCGACTTTTCGAGGCCGCTGCCGGCGATTGCGGTCAGGTCGACATCGAGAGTGGCCTGGGTGGTCTCGGGCTCGATCCGGAATCCCGCCGTAAGAGATTGGGATTCGACCAGGAACCTTTCGGCTTCTCCGAGTTCAAATGACAGTAGGGTCTTTTTCAGGACGAGGTCGGCTTCCGTTTCGCCTTTTTTTGCTTTCAGAGCGGCCAACAGATTCTCGCGGATTGGTCCGAAAGATTTTCGTCGTGCCGCCTGCTGTTTTGCGGAATTGTTGATCGTTGCGGCCAACGAATAGTTCTTGGCGAGCAGGTCGGCCATCGTGCGGCGAGGGTCGGCGACAACCGCGACCTCGGCACGGTGTTCACTGATTGACACATAGCCCTTCGAGTGACGCATGTAGCCGAGGGTCTCTTTTTGTTCACTGAGCTTGTAGAGGCCGGTCCCGACCCTGCGAGAAGTGATTTCGAATCCCCCAAGATTTTCGTCGATGAACTCCTTGAGGCTTGTCAAAGGCAGCGCGAACTGAAATCGTTCTTCGTCACCGCCGAGAATGACTTTGACGCCGAGAGGTCGTTTGCGATCGATGCCAAACAGAAAGGTCTCGATGATGCCCTCGATGTTCTCCCACTGCTTTTGTTCGGTCTTTGTCGTGAGGTCCAGAATGGACTTGAGGTCGATGAGGACCTGGTTGGCACTGTGCAGGACGGCGCCGACGTTTGCGGAACTCTCCTGGGCCTGGGCTTGGCCTGGCACGGCGAGTGAGAGAAGCAACAGAAGTGACGGGAGGATGCGGGTGGGGCGGGGCACGTCGCACTCCTTGTGGCGGTGAGCAGGAATCTGTGATGATCTGTCGGCCGCCGCGTGCGCGAGACGGCGGGTGGGATCGCTGCTGATTCTAAGGCGACTCAGCCGTCGTGCAAGCTAAGTGCAGAAACACCGGAAGTCGGCTAACAAGGCAATCACCTCTGGGGACTTCGGAATCTCGCCGGTGTCGTCTTGAAGGCTGGAATGGACCCATCACCCGACCGGTCAAAGCCGGAAGGGTGCACCAGGCCGGGCAGGTTGCCCAGACTGCCTAGGCTCCCGGTGTGGATGGACGAGGACGGGAGCCAAGGCCTTCGAGCAGTCCGGTGATCATTGCTACTCGTTCGGTCGGCTTGCGATCACCGGCGGTGGCGTACTTCCACACAAGGGCGTGGCGGCCGTTTGCAGCCAGTTGGGCAGCGAGCAGCAGGTAAGCCTCTTCCTGCCAGATCACCATGCGTGGGTTGCGAAATGAGGCGACCAGAGTCAAGGCTCGCTGAGGGGTTTCCGAACCGGCGGCGATTCCGACGAGTTCGAAGAGAATGCGACGGCGAGCAAATCGGGAGTCCCGATCCCGGCGGGCATTGCTGTCACCTCTGACCGCTTGGATGACGGCCTGGAGGTCGCCGTTGGCCAGGGCGGTTCTTGTCCGAAGCCGGAGTTGTTCATTCGTGTCGATCGGCAACCCGGCAGGGAGGACCTGGTTCATCAGGACAGTGGCTTCCTTGTTTCCGGTGGCCTGGAAAGTGAGAAAAAGGAACGAGGGGAGCGTCGAAGAGGTGAACGGATCTCTCATGGAGAGGTCATCGGTCAAACCATGTTCCCGGATGTCCTTCCAGGATTCGGTGCCGAGGCCGTGAGCGATGCCCCAACGGTGAATCCGGTCCAGGTACCGGGCACGTTGGTCGGCAAGTGTCAGCCATTGTTGACACTTCTTGATGTACTCTTGTCCCGCTTGAAGGGCGGCGTCGTCGCTGGTGAGTTCCAGCGAACTCTTCATTTGTTGAATCAGCCCGGCATTGCCTTGGGACCGGATCGACTTGAGTCTTCCGGCGATGTCATCCCGTCCCGGGCCTAGCGATCTTGCCGATGCGAGCGCGTCGTGGAACAGTTTCCGAGCCTCTTCGGGTTGTCCGTTGAGTTTCAAGGCACCGACGAGGTCGGCCTGCGCCTGCGCTTTGAGTAGCCAGTGTGAGACGTCTTCGATTGCGGTGCGATACAGTTGCTTGATTTCCCCGAGCGAGACGACCCGCGAGGTCACACAGGACTCGAGGGCTTTTGTGGCGAGCGTGATGGACTCGGAGGCAACCGGGCTCTTGGCGGCCGCATTGACAAACGCCACTCGAGCTCGAACCACAGCTCGGATCGGTGGCTTTTCGTCGGCAAGAGCAGTACGGAGTTTCTCGGCGGCCGAATCCTGGGCTGCCTTGTTTATCCCCACCGCCCAGGCGGCAATCAGTTTGGCTCGTTCGGACAAGCTGGTTTTTCGACGAGCCCATGCCAGGGCTGTATCGGAATGGCCGGCTGCGACAAGCCCGGCGATGATCAATGGTTCGGGGTTCGACTTGTCATCGAGTGTCACCGGCCGCGTGTTGTCGTTAGAGAGGGTGAAGGTGCCCGCCTGGCGGCACTGCAATTGGTCCAGCCGCAGATGCTGTGCGAGACCGGGGCTCCAGAGCCTCTTGATGGTTTTTTCGGCGAGTGCAGTTTGTCCCGAAGCGATCAGGGCACGTCCGAGAGCCTGGATCGCGTCGACAGCGAACGGATCTGTGGGCGTCAATTTGGCCGATCGTTGAAGGGCTTCGCTCAGTTGAGGTCCTGGGGAGGCCGGTGTCGGTCCCTGTTTGTGTTGCCAAAGGTCGACCAGGGTCGTGATGTGCAGGTGTGGAAGATCCGGGCCGACTTGTGTCAGTTGCTTCAATTCCGCTCGGGCCTGGGCGACTTGTCCAACGCTCGCAAAAAATTCGGCAGTCAACTGGCGACAAAACGGCTTGCTGCGATTCTCTTCACGTTCCTGGGCAGCAGCGATCATCATCTCGGGTGCCAGCTTGCGGATCGACGCAATCGAGATCTCCGAGTTGTCGTTGACGGGGGGAATGTCGGATGGCGCCTTTTCCGACGTTTTGTCAACTGGTGCAGCCGCCACAACGGCGGGTGTGTCTGCCGTTCCGAATCCGGCTTGGCCGCTTCCGGCGGTGAGTTCCGATGACGCCGTTTCGGAGGAAGTGTTGTTGAAATACCAAAAACCTCCACCTGAGGCACCGGCGGCCAGAAGTAACATCAGTACGACCAGAGTCGCTTTGCCCCCGGTCTGTGTGTCGTTGTCGGATGCTGCGAGCGACTCGGCAGGCTTTGATGTGGATTTGCCGGCCGGCGCTGTGAAGATCGGCACCAGGCACTGGGGGTTGGCGCACTTGACCTCACGGCCTGCAGCCTGTCGCGGAACGAAACCGGGTGTTTCGCACATCGGACAACTGACCCGCCACGGTCTTTTCTGAGTGGGTTTGGGTGCGGCTGGGATGGCGCGGTGAGTGACCGAAGGGTCGACCGCGAATGGGTCATTCTCTTTTGGGCCATCAGCGGTATTGTCGGTCGCAACACTGTCCGGTGAAGTTGCGTTCGCGGGAGACGCGGTGGCGGATGGCGAACTGCCGCCACTCATTGAGGCACCACAGAAGGGGCAGTCGGTGGCGTCGTCATCGAGCACCGACTGGCCACAGGAGGGACAACTGGGCAGATCCATGAAACTCGTCTTTCTGGTAGGAACCGGTCCGAGATGCTCTCGCCGTTCGGGCCTGCACTCAGAATAACATGGAGGCATCCGGAGTGGCCAGTGGGGTGCTGTGCGTCGGCAGGACGCTATAATCCGCTCCGGTGAGATGGACGTGGTGCCGTGATTGGAGTTCGGTAATGGCGAGACAGGAACAGGAAACGTCGGTCGAGGCGGCGGTGGCGAGTCGATATTCTGCAGCGGCGCGTGCGGTCGAGCCAGAATTGTGCTGTGCCGTAACCTACGACCCCGCCTTGATGGCGGTGATTCCCGACGAGGTGATTGAGCGGGACTACGGTTGTGGGGATCCCAGTCGTCAGGTCCGAAGTGGCGATGTTGTTCTGGACCTGGGGTCCGGAAGCGGCAAGGCCTGCTTCATTGCTTCACAGGTTGTCGGCAGCACGGGCCGGGTTATTGGTGTCGACGCCAACGATGAGATGTTGGCGCTGGCTCGAGGAGCGCAAAAAGACGTCGCCGCGGCGATTGGTTATGACAATGTGTGCTTCCTGAAGGCACGGATTCAAGACCTGTCCCTGGATCTCGAACGGCTTGACCAGTGGTTTGACGGTCAGCAGATTTCGGATCTGGCCGGGTGGCAGCGGATGGAAGAGATGATTCGTGGGTGGCGGGTTGAGCAGCCACTGGTGGCTGACAAGTCGGTCGACATTGTTGTCTCCAATTGCGTGTTGAATCTTGTCCACCCCGGTGATCGCCGGAAACTGTTCGGGGAAGTGGCTCGAGTTCTGAAGCCGGGAGGGCGGGCCGTGATCAGCGACATCGTTTCTGACAGCGATGTCCCCGACCACATGCAACAGGATTTGGCCCTGTGGAGTGGATGTGTCAGCGGCGCCTACCGGGAAGATCGGTTTCTGGAGGCGTTTGCGGCGGCGGGATTGGTGGAGATCGAAGTGGTGCAGCGACAGGCGGAGCCGTGGACTGTTGTTGAGGGAATCGAGTTCCGCAGTGTGACGGTCCGGGCCTTTTCACCTGTGGCGGATGGGCCACTATTCGATTCCATCGAATTTCCCACCCTCAGCCCACCGGACGAATCCTCATGCTGTGAACCTGGTGGTGACTGTTGCTGATTCCTCGTGTGAATCACGGATCGAGGGTGTTTCCCAAAACCGTTGGCGGTTGATACGATTTGTCCGCCGGGTTGTTGGCGGGGCCCGGGCCCAATCGGTGGCGGGACCGTCAGCGGACGCAGCAAAAGCGAAACAATCAAATGTCCAGGCAGTTCAGACCATTGGCGTGGGCGATTCCGATTGGAACGTGGTCCGGGACCCGCGTCGCAGTGAGCGTGTGGTTTGTGCTGGCAGCTGCAGTGCTGTTCCGGCAACTGGAAGGCTGGTGGCTGGGCCTGTTGGGGACAATGGTGTTGGCCGTCAGCGTTCTGTTGCACGAAATCGCCCGCGTGTGGGTGGCACGTGCGACGGGGGGCTGGGGTGATGAGATCCTGGCATGGCCACTTGGCAGCTTGGCCGTCATCCAGCCGTCGGTAACGACCCGCGGGCAGGTGCTGACCGCACTGGCCGGTCCGGGAGTTCATGCGGCCTTTTGTGTTGTCACAGTTGCCGCAGTCTGGCAGGCCGGACTGATGCCCGGCATTCTGATCCCATTCTCTGTTTGGCCAAACATGACACTGACCGGGGGTGTTGGCCTGGTGCAGGCGGTGATGGTCATGCTGTTCACCGTCAACTGGCTGCTGCTGCTGGTCAATCTGTTGCCGGTTCATCCGTTTGACTGCGGGCGGCTTCTCGAGTGGACACTTTCGGATTATCTGTCGGAAGAAACGGCTGCCGATGTTTTCCTGAAGCTGGGGGCCCTGGTCGGCGTGGTGTTGTTTGCGACCGGGATGTTGGTTGATCAGCCCGACTGGCACGGGACATGGGTGGTTGGCCTGGGCGCCGTTGTCCTGGTCGTGAATCTTGATGAGATTGCCAGTCGCCGAGCGGTGGACGAACTCGAAACGGCGCTTTTGGATTACGAGTTGTCACTTGATGATGTGGTCGAAAATTACTCGTCGCTTGAGCCCGGGAACGGTGACGGCGAACATTGGGGCCATCCGCGGGACGAAATGCGTTTGGCCGAAGAGCGAGAGGAAGAGCGTCACCGAGAGGTCGAGCAACGTGTCGACGTTTTGTTGAAGAAGGTTCATCGTTGCGGATTTGACGCACTCAACGACGACGAGAAACAGCAATTGCGTCAGGCCAGTCACCAGTATCGAGACCGAGCGACGCGGCCGGGGGAGACTGTCTAGCAGTGATGATGAGCCAGGAACGGAGGCGGACGACGATGCGGTGGATTGTCGCTGTTGTGCTGGGATCAGTGGCGTGTGGGATGTCCGGGTGTGGTGAAGAACCGGTGGCACGGATCCCGGTCCGCCCTCCGGGATCACCTCCGGCTCGCCCGGCGGGACAAGCGGCGGCTTCGGATGGCGATGAGACGATCGGCGACGCAACGACTCGAACTCGTCAGTTGACCGGAATACGGTTTGACGTTCCGGTCGACTGGAATGAACAACCGAAGTCGGAATTCTACGAGGCGAAGTACGTGATCCCTTCGGAAGAAGGTGAGATGGTCCTGACCCTGACGTCGATGGGAGGCGGGATCGACGCAAATCTCCAACGTTGGATTGGCCAATTCCAGCAGGACCCCGATGAGGGGCCTCGCCGTGAAACCTTGAG
This sequence comes from Planctomycetaceae bacterium, assembly GCA_002724315.1. Lineage (GTDB taxonomy): Bacteria > Planctomycetota > Planctomycetia > Planctomycetales > Planctomycetaceae > UBA8437. The sequence continues at coordinate 93,406 of PBOJ01000064.1, forward strand.
AATTGACGGGGCCAAAAGTGAGTGGTTGGATGTCCGCGGGACGTTCCGCAGCCGGGTCGGCACGAGTCCGGGGCCACACGAAAACTGGCGGTTGCTTGGGGTGGCGATTCCGATGAAGCCTCGCCCGTTCCTGTTGAAACTGATTGGTCCGCGGGCAGCGGTGTCGGGGTTCGAAGCCGATTTCCGCAAGTTTGCCCGGTCGGCTCAGTTGGACCGGTAGACGGCGGTTCGTTCGCCGCTGGCGACGACCGGAAATCAGGTGCGGTGGCTGGTTCGACACACGGCGTAAAGAGAGCCACACGCCAGCAGGGCCACCATCAGGTAGCCAAGCGAATCCTGGAATGTTCCACCGGTGGTTGAAACCACCTGAGGTTGGCTCGCTCCGCCTGTGTCACCGGCGGCGGTCGGCGCTGCTGTCGGAGGTTGTGCACCGACGGTGGCCGGCGTGGCCACCAGGATCAGCACCACGGTGATGGTCAACAGTCGGGCGGCGATGGTGACTGCAGATGTCCTGTGTCTCTGCGCCATGGAAGCGGAACCTCGTCATTCCGTGTGAGGGGCCCGGACGGTCGCTTTCAGCATGATAGGACGGCATCCAGGGATGACAAGCGGCGTGTCACCTTGAGCTCTCGGCCAGTGTTTCTTCGAGCGTCTCGACCAGATCGTTGTTTGACACCTCGTGCTGCTGCCCGCTGACAAGGTCCTTGAGTTGCCAGTTGCCTGCCGCGAATTCGTCGACCCCGGCGATGATCACCAGCCGGAATCCCTTGCGGTCCGCGTATTTCAGTTGTTTGCCCAACGGGCGTGAGTCGGGGAACACCTCGCAAGAAATCCCGGCCGCTCGCAGTCGGCGTGCTGTGGCCAGGTAGTCCGCGGTGTGGCTGGCATCGAAGTGAGCGAGCAGTACCGGTGCCGATGTCGATGCGGTCTCCAGCAGTCCCAGTTCTCCCATGGCCGCCAACAGGCGGTCCAGCCCCAGGCTGGCACCGACTCCGGGAAGCGGCTGGGAAGTGAACAGCTCCGCCAAGTCGTCGTAACGGCCACCCGAACAGACGCTGCCGATTTCGGGCAGGTCGTCAAGGAATGTTTCGAAGATGGTTCCGGTGTAGTAATCGAGTCCGCGGGCGATTGCCGGGTCGAGCTGGATTCGGTCAGCCGGGATTCCGGCAGTTCGACAGGCGGCAAACAATTCGCCCAATCGGGCCACACCCTCGGTGCCGGTTTCGCTGCTCTCCAGCCGGGGTGCGAGGCTCTCGAGGATTTCCTCGGGAGTCCCCTGGCAATCGGCCAACGCGAGCACACCGGCGGCCTGGTCGGCCGAAAGGCCCACGGCCTGCTGCATCTCAGCCGCCACCTTGTCGGGGCCGACCTTGGCCAGCTTGTCGAGAGTGCGGAGAACGCCGGTGGCTTGTTCGGTGAGGTCGAGGGTTTCCAGGAGTCCGTTGAGCAGTCGGCGGTTGTTGACGCGGATCGAGAATGCCTGGAACCCGATCTGCTCCATCAAGTCGTGTATCACGAACAGCGTTTCGATGTCGGATGTGTTCGACGTGGTTCCGATCGTGTCGAAGTCACATTGAATGAATTCGCGGTATCGTCCCTTCTGAGGCTTTTCGGCTCGCCAGACGGTGCCGACGTGATATCTCTTGAAGGGAGTGCCGATCTCCTGCAGGTGTTGTGCGGCATAGCGAGCCAGTGGGACGGTCAGGTCGAATCGCATGGCGACGTCGCGATTCCCCTGGTCGGTGAATCGGAACAACTGCTTGTCGGATTCGTCACCGCCTTTGCCCAGAAGGATCTCGCTGTATTCGAGGGCGGGGGTGTCGATCGGTGAGAATCCGTAACTGCGATAGACCGACCTCGCAGTATCGATGAGGTGTTCGCGAGCCAGCATGGGGCCGGGCAGGTGGTCGCGAAAGCCCTTCAGAGTAGTGGGCTTGATGCGAGCCCGTTTGTCAGGTCGGTCCTGGTCGGGTTGGTTCACGGTGTCGCTCCCAACACGGGCAGACTGGTGCGTTGATGACGTGGGACACGGCGTCCAAGCATCGCGTCGGCGTATTCTTCGATCTGCTCGGGGCACTCGAAGAGACGGTCATAACAGGAGTTGTTGTCGAATTCGCAGTTGTCGGTCGAATAACTGCGGCAGATCGAGGGGCGGTCGGTGTAGATTCCGCAGCGATTTTCGTCGTCGACGTGGTCGCACTGGTTGTGAATCAACAGATACCAACTGTCGTCATCCACAAAGATCGAAACATCCCCATGGAGCATGTACCAGCGGAAATTGTCGTAGTCCTGCCGGTCAACCGGAGTGTCGATCGGGAGAGCAAAGTATCGACAGCACTTGGCGGTGCAGTGATCACAGAGCACCTCACCCGGTGCCAGATCCTCGCGGCGGAAAACGGTTGTTGACATCGCGATGGTGCCGGGAAAACAAAGAAGTCGCAGGCGAGAATTTCGGTCGGACACGCTGACCGAGGCAGATTGTAGCCGAGGGGCTCACAGGTGGATATGTCGGTGGGTTGACGTGTTTGTGCCGGTTGTTTGAGTGACAGCAGGTCGGCACGAGTACCGGTCGGCTCATTCTTCTTGACCGGGCCGGAAGAACGGGCCTAAGATTGACGCGCCAGGAGTTCTGGAGAGAGGTAGAGGTACCGATGCATACGCTTGGCAAGGTCTTTGCGTGGTTCATTGTTCTCGGGGCGGGAGCCGCCGTCGTTCTGACGGCACGTACGCACCAGGTGCGCTCGTCGTGGCACAAGTCCCTTTCCAAGCAGCGAACCGACTACGAATCACATGTGAACGATCTCCGAAAGGCCGAGTTTATCCGCGACGCGGCGGTGGTGGATCTGGCCAACGTCAAGCGGGGTTGGGGAACGGTCTGGGACGATGTCGATGTTCGAGTGAATCCGCAAAACGGCTACCTGCAGACCAGTGATCAACAGACGCCCGAGGTGGTTGCTCTGGCTGCGGCCAACAACCAGCAACAGCCGATGATGGTCCACGGGTTCATCAAGCTCGCCGGAGGCAATGTCCGTTTCATCGGGACATTCATCCAGGAGGGAGCTGCCCAGGGTGGCGTCCGGATCTGGAAGCCGACGTGGCAGTTGCGACCCGGTGACCAGGTCGCGGCTTGGAGTTCGGGAAAATGGCGACTGCGGACGCTGATCCCGGCTCACCAGAAAACTCGTTTCGTCAATCTCGAGGTCCTGCTCACACAGGGAGATCAGACGGCCTCCGACAAGGGGCTTGATGCGAACATTAAGGACGCCGTGGACGTGGTGGCCGACGAACAACTGAGACTGAGATTCGCCGAATTGATGGGCGAGAATGCCGACCTGGCCGGTCTCAAGGGGAAGTTGCCGGATCACATGATCGACGGACTCGTGCGGGCGATTGCCGCGGCCGAGGAAGAACGCAACGTGGCAATCGAAAGAGTCGATGCACTGCGGCGTGATTTGAAGACGAATCACGACCGAGCCAATCGGTTGCTGAAACAAAACGCCGATCTGGAACGTAGCCTGCCGGGAGCCGCCCCGGCGGCGGCTGTGACCCGGGTGTCACAGAACTCAAGGAAGTAGAACACCGCGTCTGCTGCTGCGTGGCTTGACGGCGTGTCGAGGGCGTGGCCAGGTGGGTGTTGGTCCCAGGCTCGGGGCCACAGGATGCCAGGGAGCCGGCATGGGGATCCACAATCGCGAATACCTTCGCGACTCACATTTTCGACCGTCGGAATCTTTTGGTGGGTCTGGCGGTGGTCCGGGCGGTCCGGTTTCGGCCGTCAAGGTGCTGGTCATCCTCAACGTTGCCGTATTTCTGGCGACGTGGCTGGTTCCCTATCTCGGCAGCCAACTCGAATTGCCCGCGACGTTTTACGTGGCTCGCCGGGGCGCGGTGATTTATTCACCCGAATCGCGAGAAAGTCTCTCGGGCGTCGACGTGTCCGTGGGGGCGTATGTCGTCCCCGCGCAAAGTGACGGGGGCAAGTTGCCTTGGAACAAAGACGAGTTTCCCGGCGCGTCTGAACGATTTGAAGAGTTGCGGCGCGATGACCTGAACAATTGGGTGTCGGCCGAGGCTGTCGTGGTCGATGGAGGCGGGCGGTTCCTGGTGACCGGAATGATCCGCCAGACGGACATCGGTACGATCTGGTGGCAATTCCCCTGGCGTCTGATCACCTATGGTTTTTGCCACGATCGGAGCTCCCTTTTCCACCTCGCGTTCAACATGATCTGCCTGTGGATGTTCGGTCGATTGATCGAGGGGATCTATGGACGCCGTGAGTTTCTTTGGGTGTACCTGTTGGGGGTGTTTCTCAGCGGAGTGTGCCACTTGGTCTGGCAATTGGCATCGGGAGGGGATGCGACGCCGATGGTGGGGGCATCCGGTGGCGTGATGGCGGTTATGGTCCTGTCGGCGATTCATTTTCCCAGGATCAAGGTTCTGTTGTTCCTGATCATTCCCGTGGAACTGGGGAAATTGGTCGTGGGCCTGGTGCTCCTGGATGTGTTGAGAGCAACGGGCGTCTTTGGAGGTGACACGCACATCGCGTACATGGCACATCTGGGCGGGGCCGCCTTCGGGTACGTTTATTTCCGCAGCGGCATCCGGCTCTCGTCCGGCTGGGAAGGGCGTTTGGGGAAGCTCCGCCTCTGGCGACGGCGGGTGGTTCGGCCGTCGATCCGCGTGTATCAGCCTCCGGTCGACGGATTCGACGACCAGGTGGACGCGGTTCTCGAGAAGATCAGCCGTCAAGGGGAAGCGAGCCTGACGGATGGCGAACGTGACCTCTTGATGGAGGCCAGCCGCCGCAAACGCCAGCAAACATGATCGGCTGCGGTCACTTTTTCTGTTTGGGCCGCTTGTCAGTCGACTGAGCCAGGATCCACTCGTAGAGCTTGGGGTTGTCGTAGGTTGCGTCCCAGCAATTGTGACCGAGCTGCGGAAAGAGCGTGAACCGGATCGGGGCACCGCGATCCCTGAGGTGTGCGACAGTTTTCTGCAGCTCTTCGACCAGGCTGGCTCGGTCCTTGCCCCCGACAGTCGCCCATGTCGGCAACTGCAGAAATTGCTTGGAATCGATCTTGGCGGTGCCGCAGATCGGTACGATGGCCGCAAATCGGCCGGGTGCGGCGTTGGCCACTGCCCACGTTCCCGCTCCCCCCATGCTCAGGCCTGTCACCGAGGTGCGTTTCCGGTCGACGTTGTAGGTGGCCTGGAGGTAGTTGATCAGTTCGAGCAAGGCGGCCGCGCTGAAGCGTTCTCCACGACGAACCTGGGGCGAGACGGTGACGAAGGGGAAGTCGGGCCGCTTGGTGACGAGCTTGGGAGGCCCGTGTTTTTTGACCAGTTCGAGGTCGTCTCCCCGTTCGCCTGACCCGTGGAGAAACAGCAACAACGGGGAGGGGCGTCCACTGGCCTTGTAGGTCCTGGGAAGAAAAATCAGGTACCGGCGCGAGTGAGACGGGGTCTTTTGACTCTGGAACTTCTGTCCGACCTGTTTTCCGGGAGTTGGGACCTCAGCGGCATCGGACGAGTTCACCAGCGAAAGCCAAGCGATGAACAATCCCAGTCCCGCCGTGATATGAGCCAGGTGCTCTCGCCGTGTTCCCATGCCGTGTCTCCGTTTGAAATCCCCGGTGTTGCCTTCATTCAACGACGACCCACTCCGGAATGCAACGTCTCGGAGGTGTCGACGTGGTGGCGGCTTGCGGGAATGCTGGGATAGACTGAAACCGTCAACTCTCGCTTCACCGTCGCCACGAAAAATGTCCGATTCGAACATCAATGCATCGGATCTCATCGGCCTGCTTGATCGGGCTCGGGATGGAGATGAACAAGCTCGAGACGAGTTGTTCGACCGGTGCCGAAATTACGTCGCGCTTCTGGCTCGAGTGCACATCGAGAGTTGGTTGCAGGCCAAGGTCGATCCGTCGGATCTTGTTCAACAGACGTTGCTGGAAGCCTACCGGGGCCTGGATGGGTTTCAGGGCCAGACCGAGGGCGAGTGGCTGGCGTGGATCAAACAAATCCTCAAGCACAACGCCACCGACTACATTCGTTCCTACAAGGGGACCGCCAAGCGGCGGATCCAGCGAGAGGTGCCGATGGAGGCTCCTCGGCATGGTTCGAGTCTGTTCCGCATCGATCCATCTGACCCTGGAGACACGCCCAGTCAGTTGGTCATGCAACACGAGAACGAAATCCAGTTGGCCGAGGCGGTCAGTCGGCTTGCCGAAGATCACCAGCAGGTGATCCTGCTGCGGAATGTTCAGCGACTGAGTTTCAACGAGGTGGCCGAGCGGATGGGACGGTCCCGTCCAGCTGTCCAGATGCTCTGGCTGCGAGC
>PBOJ01000065.1 GCA_002724315.1 Planctomycetaceae bacterium
GCCGGGCTCGATCCCCGGGCGCGGGTCGAACTCCGAGAACTGATCCGGTTGCTGGCTTCGAAGTTGCAGAAGACGGTCCTGATCAGCTCACACATTCTCACCGAGCTGGGTGAGATCTGTGACAGCGTGGTGATCATCGAAGCGGGACGAATCCTGGCCAGCGGTTCGATCGACGAACTTCAGCGGGGTGGTGGCCTGCAGGCCAGAGATGACGCGGACGAGAGTGTGGCCGAGTCTGCTGAAATCGTGATCACGGTTCTCGAGAGGGCCGAGGAACTCGAGCGGTGGCTGGTGCAGCAGCCGTTTGTCGAAAAGGTGAGTCTTTCCGGCCCGCGGGCCACGGTCTTGTTCTCCGGCGAGGACAACGACCGGCACGAATTGCTCAAGGGGCTGATCGAGTCGGGTGCCCAGGTGATCAGCTTCGAGACCAAGACACAGACCCTCGAAGACACCTTCATGAGGATCACTCGCGGAGAAATCCAATGAGTGGTTCGATCGGATCGGCCGAACCGGTCCCGCGTGGCGGATGGTTTGATTGGTTCGACGCGATGGCGGACCGGCTGAGTGATTCGTGCAATCCGGTCGTCGTCCGCGAGACCCGGCAGGAATTCCAGGGCACCCGTTTTGCGGTCACGCTGATGTTGTCGCTGGCCGCCGCCTGGATGTGTTCGATTGCGGGCGTGGTGTCGATGTACGAATCGACCGGCCAGCGTGAGTTCGGCATGGAATTCTTCGGGTTCTTCTACGCGGTGCTCGCTTTCCCGTTGTGCATCATGGTGCCGGTTGGCCTGTTCCGCAGCATGACCACCGAGTTGACCGGAAGGACCTGGGAACTGCTTGTGGTCACGCCGATGAAAGCGTCGAAAATCGTTCGCGGCAAGATGGGGACGGCGTTGTTGCAGGCCGCGATCTACTTGGCCCTGCTGGCCCCCTTCCTCTGTTTCACGTGGTTGCTCAAGGGAATTGGCGTGATACACATCCTTGTCGGGCTGCTTGTGCTGGTCGTCGCCTGCGTGACGCTTTGCCACCTGGCGCTGTTCTGTGGTTCGCTGGTTCGCAAGGCCGCGTGGCAGGGGTTCGCGATGATCATCCTGATAGCCGGCAGCCTGTTCGTCTGGGGGCTAGTCGTCGGGATTGTTCCCAATATCAAGAGAATCAACATGGAGACCTGGCTGGGTGGCGGGATCTGTTTCGGGATCGCGATCCTGTACCTGGCGGTCATCGCCAGCGCCACTGCTGCCGCATCGTTGACTCCCACCTACCCGGCTTACAACCAGTCGGCTCGGACGATGGTTGCCCAGTCACAGCAGTCATCTTCCGCAACCGGCGAAGAGCGGGGTTCCGGCGATCCTGACGCACAGGGCGGTGAGAAATGATGGCCGCTGTTGGCAGAATCCTCGATCGCACCGCCGCGTTTGTTGGGGCGACCAGCGAACGGCTCAACCCGATCCTGGTCAAGGAAACCCGTCAGTCGACAAAAAGCGCGCTGTTCTCGACGGTCTTTCTGCTGTTCGTGTCGATCAGCTGGATCGTGATCGTGTTCGGGATGCTCATGATGTGGTCGACACTCGAGATCTCGCCGGTGGCCGAGGTCCTTTTCGCGTGGAACTACGGACTGCTCTCCTTTGCCATCTTCGTGGTCGTGCCGTTCGGTGCCTATCGCAGCCTGCTGGCCGAACGCGAACTGCACACCCTGGACCTGTTGACGATCACCACCCTCTCGCCTCGCCAGATCGTTTTCGGCAAGCTTGGCAGTGCCCTGGTGCAGGTGGGAATCTACTACTCTGCCATCTCTCCGTTCATCGCCTTCCTGTCGTTCCTGCAGGGTTTCGACATCTTCGTGACCAGCTGGGTCCTGGTGATGTCGTTCTTCTGGTCGTTGGCTTTGTGCACCGGGGCCCTGTTGGCCAGCATCATGGCCCGGCACAACCAGTGGAATTCGGCCAACATGGTCGGGTTGATCATCCTGCTGCTTTTCGGCTGGATCATGACGTTGTCCTTTGCTGTCGCCGGTGACATATCACGGGCGATGGACGAGAGTGGCTTCTGGTTCATCAACACGATCGGGCTGGTGTTCGGATTGTCCTATGCCTTTCTGGCCATCCAGGTGATCGTGGCCCGGCTGACGTTCGCGGCGGGCAATCACAGCACCGGTATCCGCCTCGTGTTGTCGGGCCAGTGCTGGTTGCTGCTCATTGTCCTCGCCGTCATTCCCCTGTTGCCGATCCCGATTAGCCCCGGGGAATATGACGAAGTCCTCGGGGTGGCGACGATACTGGTCTCGATCCACTGGGCCGTCGGTGGGCTGTTCCTGGTGACCGAGAGCGAATTCCTGTCGCGGCGGATTCGCAGTGGGCTGCCCCGGAGAAAACTGGTGCGACTGCTGGCTTCCCCGTTCCTGCCCGGCAGCGGTCGGGGCCTGGTGCTGGTCTACGGTCACCTGCTGGTTTTCGTGTTGGCCACGGTGGCCATGTCTCTGTGGCGTGGCGTTCCCGGATCGGCGGACTTGGTGCAGATGGGGATTGGCGGGGTCGCCAACGTGGTGCTTTGGATGGGCATTGCCGCCGCGATAGGTCGCTGGGGCAGGCGACGTTCCCACCGGTTCACTCCCGTGGCAATGCGAGTGTTCACCGTCGTGCTGTTCATTGTTGTCCAGATTGCCTCGCTTCTGCCGGGTGCCTTCGAGAATCTGCCGCGGTCGTTGGGTTTTCTGAGCCCGTTCTTGTTGGCCGAAATGCCCAACCAAGACTTGGAGTTCGCCCTGGGATTTCTTCTGACCGCCGCCGTGCTGGTGGTCGTGGTCAACCTGTTGGCGATGTTCCGGGGCACGATGCAGATCGTCCGGGATCCCGGCCCCGGCCAGTTGCTGCCGAAATCGCCATCTTTGCCGAAGTCCAGTGAGGTCGTTTCGAGTGCGGAGTGATGCCGAAGTCCGCCGTGCCGCCGAAACTTTCCAGTTCGGCCTGCTCCGCGTCCCCGCATCGGGTCGTGCCGGAGAACTGCTTGGCCGGGGCACCGGCAGTTCGCTCGAGTTCCAGGAGTACCGCGAGTACACCCCCGGCGATGACATCCGGCATCTCGACTGGGCTGCCTACGGCCGCAGCGACACGCTGATGGTGCGGTTGTACCGCGAGGAGATCAGCCCGCGGACCGAGATCCTGCTGGACACCAGCCGGTCGATGGCCGTTGCGGATGCCAAGCCGTTGCTGTCCCGACAACTTGCCGGGCTCTTTGCCCTGCTCTCTGCCGGACTCGGTGGGTCACCCGCCGTGATCCCGTTGACCGATCAACTGCCGCTGGAGCGGATCGGGCTGGACCAGGTCGACCGGCTGGAAGAGTGGCCGTTCACGTCCCGGTCGACGCTGGCGGAGTTGATGGCCGACGGCAACATCCCCCTGAAGCCCCGCTCGATCCGGATCGTCATCAGCGACTTCCTCTTTCCGCACGACCCCGACACCCTGGTCAAGCAACTCGCCTCCGACGCCTCGACACTCTGGATCGTTCAGGTGCTCGGCGCCTGGGAAGCCGATCCGACACCGCTGGGAGGCAGGCGGCTGGTCGACAACGAAACCGCGTCCGAGGCCGATCTGCTGATCAACCAGGCGTCGATCGACGAATACCTCGAACGGTTGCACCGCCTGCAGAGGGGGATGGTCCGGGCGTGTCGGCGGGCCGAGGCATCTTTCGTGACCGTGCAGGCCGAGGCGGGGCTGGGACAGGCCTGCCGCGACGACCTGTGTGCCGCCGGCATGCTGAGGGTCGCCTGATGTCGTTTGCCAATCCCTGGGGCCTGTTGGCACTGACGGCTCTGCCGGTGATCGCCGCGATCCACCTGTTCCACCGCCGTTACCCGAGACTCGAGGTGTCCGGCCTGCACCTGTGGGGCGTGGCCCAGATGACGCATACTCCGGGCCGACGCCGGGAGCGATTGCCGATCACCGCCTCGCTGATCCTGGAACTGCTCGCCGCGCTGGTACTGGCCCTGGCCCTGGCCCGGCCGCAGATCGACTCGGTCAATCAGTCGGTCCACCTGGTCGTTGTCCTGGACGGGTCGGCGTCGATGTCCGCCCGGCGGCTGACAGCCGGGGGGCGGGTGAAGACGTTCCGCGAACTGGTGATCGAGCACCTGGACCGCCGACTCCGCGACTTGCCGCAGGGCAGCGTGGTTACGCTGATTGAAACGGGCCGTCGGCCCATCCTGCTCTTTGGACCGCAGGGGCGCGTCACCGAGGCGATCGGGTCGCTGCAGGAATGGGATCCCCAGGCAGTTGGTCACGATGTGCAACCGGCCTGGAACCTGGCTGACCAGTTGGCCGGCGAGACCGGCCAGTTGTTGTACCTGACCGACACGTTGCCCGATCCCGAACGGCTCAACCTGCCGACGGGGATGGAAGCCGTGTCGATGGGCGAGCCACAGCCCAACCTGGCGATCACAGCCGCTCGCTGGATGATGCCCGCCGGAAGCGACGGGTCGGCTGACGGCGGCGGAACCGTCCACCTCAGGCTGCTCAACCTCGGCCGGGCTCCGGCCATCGCGAGGTTGACCGCGACAACGCCGGACGGCGAGGGGACGCGGACCGTTCTCGAGCGTTCGCTCGATCTGGATGCCGGGGCGGTCCTGCCCTTTGAAGCGGCCGTTCCGGCCGGCCTGGGACAGCTCGATATCCGGATCGACAGCGATCGCGACGCGCTGGACCTCGACAGTCGTGTGCGACTGATCGAGCCGATTCGCAGGAGTGTGCGGGTGGCGGTGTCGCTGCCTGCTGAGTCGGTCGGCCGGAAGCAGGTCGGCCGGGCCCTGTTGGCCCTGGCCGACTGGGTCCCCTCGGGTGTCGGCGATGCCGACCTGGTGATCGGCGACACCGAATCCGTAGCGGACTCCCCGTCCGACCGGTGGCGGTTGGTGATCGGCCCGGTCGATTCGTCCGTGGCGGCTCGCAAGCGGGCCGTCGATCTTTCGGACCGATCGGCTTACGTGATGGAAAAACGCCACCCCCTGCTCGAGGGTGTGTCGCTGGGGGGAGTGATCTGGGGCGGTGTGCAGGAACTCAATTTCGATTTCACGCCACTGATCACCTCGGGGTCCCGGCCGTTGCTGGTCCAGGGCCTGGGGACTTCCGCCAATCGGTTCGTGCTCAATATCGACCTTGGCCGCAGCAATTTCACCGACACGCCCGACTGGCCGATACTGATCAGCAACCTGCTGGAAGAGTGTCGCGATTCACGACCCGGGCTGCGACGGGTCAATTACCGCGTGACCGAGGACGTGCGGTTTCTGCTGGAAGAACGGGCGGCCGAGGGCGATGAACTGTTGCGGTTGGAGGGGGCCAACAGGACGCGGCAGGTGGCCCGGGGGCGGCTCGTCGAGATCTCCGGGTTGGTTCGGCCGGGGCTCTACACCGTGCACGACGACGACCGCCAACTGGCACGCTTTGCTGTCAACTTCCAGGACGTCGACGAATCAACGCTCGTGACCCTGGTTGCCGGAGACCGGCCGGCAGTGACCTCGGTGCCGAAAGTCGGTTTCGAGTCCGATTCGCCTTACACGTGGCTGATCCTGCTGGCCATCCTGACAGTGATCGGGTTGGCCATGGGGGACTGGCAGGTCCTGAGACCTCAACTGAAGAGAACGTGACCACCGGGTTCTCCCGGGCCAATTCCATGCTCGACTTCGAAGTCCCCGCCGTGCTGCTGCTGGCCCTGCCCCTGGGGTGGGTGTTCTGGCAGTGGTTCCGCGTCCGTGGTGTCACCGGCTGGCTCCGGCTGACGCTGCTCGGACTGCTGGTGCTGGCACTCTCGGGTCCGCGGATCGACATTGGAGGCGACGGGGTCGACGTGGTGGTCATCGTCGACCGGTCGCGGTCGGTGTCGCCGAAGAACCAGTCCGAATCACTGGGCCTGGTTCGTGATCTCGAGCAGACCCGGGGTGCGGGAGACCGGTTGGCCGTGGTCACCTTCGGCGGCGAATCGCGTGTCGAAAGCGAGTTGTCCCAGAACAAGGAACTGGGCAGCGAATACGGGGAGGAGATCGATCCTGACGGCAGCGACCTGGCCGCGGCGATCGGCACGGCCCTGAACCTGGTCAATCCCTCCCGCCCGGCCCGCCTGCTGGTGCTCAGCGACGGCGAGGCCAACGGCCGTGACCCGTCATCGACAGCCCGTCAGTCCCGCGAGGCCGGGGTGCCGATTGACGTGCGGCCGTTCGAGCGGTCGAAAGTGGGAGACACGGCTGTCGAGTCGATCCGGTTGCCGCTGTCGGTATCGCCTGGTGAGCCGTTCCAGTTTTCCGTCTGGGTGGCTGCCGACGGTGAACGGACCGGCACGTTGAGGGTGATGCGTGACGGTCGAGAACTGGCCAGCGCCCAGCGACAGTTCCGTTCGGGCCGCAATCGTCTGTTATTCCGCGACATTCTCGAGGCTGGCGGAGTGCATCACTACTCGGCCGAACTCGAACTCGACAATGACCCGGTGCCCGAGAACGACCGGGGGTCGGGAGTGGTTCGGGTCGAATCGGGACCACGCCTGCTGGTGCTCAATTCCGATGGCCAGGCAGGCAACCTGCAGCGGGCGTTCGCAGCGGCGCGGTTGCCCGTCGACGTGGCCCGTGCCGGCGACCATCCGCTCACGCTCGACGCCCTCGACGGCTACAGCGGAGTGGTCATCGAGAACACCCCGGCGGCCGACGTCGGCCGCCTGAAGATGGCCCGGTTGGCGCAGTGGGTCGAGGAACTTGGTGGCGGATTGATGCTGACCGGCGGTGAACGGAGTTTCGGACAGGGAGGGTATTACCGCAGCCCGCTGGACGACGTGCTGCCGGTCTCGATGGAGTTGCGAGAGGAGCACAGAAAGCTGCGAGTGGCGATGGCGATCGTGCTGGATCGTTCCGGCAGCATGTCGATGCAGGTGGCCGGCGGGAAGACGAAGATGGACCTGGCCAACCTGGGCACGGCCGAGTGCATCCGGTTGCTGGGCAAGGAGGACAAGGTGTCGGTGATCGCCGTCGACAGTTCGCCGCACGTCATCCAGCCTCTCGAGAAGGTGACCGATTCCGACGCGATGGCGAACCGGGCACTGGGGATCAAGAGCGAGGGTGGGGGGATTTTCGTCTACGTGGCGCTGGTCGCGGCGGGCAAGGAACTGGCCAAGGCCGGAGACTACTCGACCCGCCACATCCTGTTGTTCTCCGACGCGGCCGACAGCGAGGAGCCCGGCAATTACCAGGAACTGCTCGAGAAGTTCGAGAAGGGTGGCATCACCGTCAGCGTGATCGGGCTGGGCAACCAAAGCGATCCGGATGCGGAACTGCTCAAGGACATTGCCGACCGCGGAAAGGGAAACATCATGTTCTCGATGGATCCCCAGGAACTGCCTCGACTCTTCGCCCAGGACACGCTCAGCGTGGCCCGCAACACGTTCGTGAAGAAGAACGACGAGACGCAGCCGGAAGGGATCCCCGGGGCTTTCCAGGCGGGTGCCCGCTTGCTGGGCGAGTTGGGCAGCGGCGAGCCGTTTCCGACGGCCGGCGGCTACAACCTCTGTTACCTCAAGCCGGATGCCACGTTGGCCGTGGCGTCGCAGGATGAGTACCAGGCACCGTGGTCGGCGGCCTGGTACCGGGGCCTGGGCCGCGCGGCTGCGATCACCCTGGAGGTCGACGGAGAACACTCGGGGGCATTCGGCGACTGGGAGGGCTACGCTGATTTCCTGGTCACGCACGCCCGCTGGTTGCTCAGTGGCACGGGAGACCTGGACGGGGTGTTCGTCGAGATGATCCGGGATGGCCAGGACGCGGTGATCCATGTCGAGCTCGATCCCGACCGGGCAGCTGCGTACCGTGTGCGGCCGCCGCGAGTGCTGGTGCTGCCACCCGGAAACGAGCGGCAGGAACCGATCGAGCCACCGCTGTCGTGGACGGGGCCGAACTCGCTCGAGGCTCGTGTCCGCCTGGCTCGCACCGGCACCTATCGCACACTTGTTCGCAGTGGGAACCGTGCCGACCGCGAGTTTGTCCGTGGACCGATCGTAACACTGCCCTATTCTCCCGAGTTTGTGCCGCGGACCGATCAGCCGGCCGGTGTCGATGTGCTGGCGGAGGTGGCGTCGATCAGTGGTGGCGAACAGCGGACCGACGTCACGAGTGTCTACGATGATCCGCCGCGGAGTTCTCAGCGGGTCAGCCTGCTGCCGTGGTTGTTCATTGCCAGCGTGGTGGTGCTGGTCACCGAGATCGGCGGTCGGCGGCTGAACCTGTGGGCCAGGACCGGCGAACGGTTCACCCGCACGGCCCGGGTGAAGGAACGCCCTGCCCCACGGCCGAAGCCGGCCCGATTGCGTCATCGACCAACTCCATCTCCCACTGTCACGCCCGACGTCGTTGCCACCTCAACCCAGGCCGAATCTGTGGCCGAGGTCGCACCGCAACCCGAAGCGGTCGACATCTTTCGGCAGGCGAAGTCGCGGGCGAAAAAGCGGCTGAACTAGACGCGGTAGCGCCGTTGCATTGCCTGTTTGACTCGTCTCCTCCGGCCCCCTACGATCGAACGGACCAGCCGCAACTGTTGGTTTTCCGGGAGTGTACGCGGATCTGGTGACCGCCCTGGGCTTCAAACCCAGTGTGGCGTCTGAAAAGTCGCCAGGTGGGTTCGATTCCCATCCACTCCCGCTTTCTTTTTCATCGGGCCGCAATGACCCGCAACTGCCTGCTACGGCAGGTAGTTGCGGTGAGTCATTGGGCGGTGATCGATGACGGTCGTCAGTGTTCCTGGGTGCTGACCGTGTCTCAATCGAACTCACCGAATCGCAATGGTTGTCGCCAAAACCGGCAACCAAACCGGCAACCATGTTCTGGTCGCCCGATTGTCCACTCTCGTTGTCCGTCGGTATGGGCGGACCCTGTTGTGCTTCAGCCGTGCTGGTCGCGACCGGCAAGGGTGGCATTCCGTCGACAGCAGATGCGAGATCGAACAGGTTCGCGTGTGTGTACCTGCCCAGTGTCAGTTCAACCGTCGTATGTCGGGCCAGTCGTTGCATTGCCTTCGGTGATGCTCCAGAGCGGCCCAGTCGAGAGAGGTAGGTATGCCGTAACGCATGAAAGTCGGCATACCGACCCTCCACATCCACGTAAGGGATGCCAGCCTGCTTCAGATCGCTCTGCATGAACTTGCCGGCTCTCTTGTTCTTGGCCCAGTTGCCGGGCCATAGCGGGGCATCCTGGTGCATTGTCGCGAGCCAGGGCTTCAGCAACGCCACGAGGTCGGTGGAAATGGGAATCACGTCACCTCGCCGTGACTTCTCGTCGGCCGCGTTGATTCGGACTGTTGGCGGACGGGAATCCAGTTCGAAATGAGCCGGAGTGAGGCTAGCCAATTCACTGGCCCGAAGACCGGTTCCTAACGCCGTTGCGTACAGCCTGAACCGCTGTCGGCCGTTCAGACAGA
>PBOJ01000066.1 GCA_002724315.1 Planctomycetaceae bacterium
GATGATCAGTCGGATTCGATCCGGTAGGGCAGGAACTGGCCGTCCCGACGGTAGACCTCGTGGTAGTGCATCAACTGGTCCGGATCCACCTCGATGCCCAAGCCCGGTTTCTCTATCCAGCCCCATTTCGGCCGCTCGGCGATCGGAGTCGGTTCGACCAGCAACTCGTGCTCCATCATCGTTGCCGTCTGCTGGATCCCGTCGGTGGCGTTGGGAATGCTGAGCATCACGTGGTGCCCGGCCGCGGCGGCCACGCCAAGTTCACCGTGCGTGTGCTTGCACACCGACTGGCCCTCCAGGTGTGCCGCGTGGCAGAGCGTGTGAAAGCGTCGCAACGTCCCTACCCAGTAGCTGCTGAAACACAGCACGTCGGCGCACCGACTGCGGATCACCCGCATCGTATCGGCCGTTCTGCCCAGCCCCTCGTTGGCACAAAGGGCGACGGGAACCCTGCCGCGCAGTTCCAGCATGTTCTCTACAGGGTCGATCGGAACCGGCGCTTCGACAAAGTCGATCCCGTGGCGGGCGTCCCAGAGATTGATCAGGCGGGCAGCCTCGGGAACACTCCA
Source organism: Planctomycetaceae bacterium (assembly GCA_002724315.1). Lineage (GTDB taxonomy): Bacteria > Planctomycetota > Planctomycetia > Planctomycetales > Planctomycetaceae > UBA8437. Next base: position 570 of record PBOJ01000066.1, read on the forward strand.
GGCTTCATTGGCGTCGATGCGGATCTTGCGGTCCGGCCCGATTGTGCGCCGAATGGCGGCGAGCATCTCGTCCTCGGCGGCCGCATCGATTCCGACTTTCAGATAAAAGCAACCGTATCCCCGGTCAACCGCTTCGCGGCACTGTTGTTCGAGATCTGCCGGCTCGCCCTGGGCCAGGTAGCAGAAATAATCAACCTCCTCACGCAAGGGGCCACCCAACAGGCGGTACAGGGGTTGCCCACAGTCCTTGCCACACAAATCCCACAGGGCCTGGTCGATGCCGGCAAAGGCGAAGTTTCCGGTCATGGCCCGGTAATCCCACAGGCCCAGGCCAAAAAAATCGCGAGCGATGGCCTCCGTGTGCCATGGATCCCGGCCGACAACAAACGGCTTGGCCGACAACACGGCCTGTTCGATAGAAGCCGCGTCGGCTCCACTGCAACTTTCGCCCCAGCCGACAAGGCCATTGTCACACGTCAATTTCACGATGACGTCGGTCACCCCGCCCCGATGGACACGGCTACTGACCTCCTGGTGCCGGTAGGGCACACTGACGATCGTGGTGTCCAGGTCGACGATCTTCATGGCGTCAGCCTCGATCGGAATTGTCTGATCTGATTGCGGTCACTTGGCGATTTCATCCGGGGAAACGGTGTCGGCAAACAGGAGAGGACGACAGGCTTCCGGGTCGAACTCGAACATGGCCCGGGTTGCCTGGTCGATGTCGATGTCCGAGACGAGCAGTTCCTCCCGCTTCATTTCGGCTTCCGCGTGAATCTGTCCATCGGGCGCGATGATCATCGAACGACAATTCTGGTGATCCGGGTAACAGACGTTGCAGGAGGCGAACCAGATGGTGTTTTCGGCCGCGCGGGTCGTGAGCATGGCGTGGTGGACAGGGATCTTCCAGTCGTTGGGGCGAGTGGTGTTGTTCTGCGGATGAAAGACCAACTGTGCGCCCTGGCGGACACATTCCTCGGTCGTCTCCGCAAAACGAAATCCGGCGAAACAGATCACGATGCCGATTCGGACACCGAACAGTTCAAAGGTCTCGAAGGTGTCGCCGGGCGTGTAGGCGATCGCATCCATCGGGGTCAGACGCGTCTTGTGATGTACGCCGAGGATCTCGCCCTCCGGGGAAATCACGATGGCCGAGTTGTGGGGCAGGCCTTCGGTGGGAGTTTCCGTTCCCAGGACACAGGCCATTCCCAATTCGCCGCATCTCCGGGCGACCCGGGCATGGAGTTCCTCGAGACGGTCTGCCGGGACCGGCGCGTCGGGAGCAACCACATCGACGCGGTAACCCACGGTTTGCGTTTCGGGAAAGCAGAGAATCTGGACCTTCTGCTGAGCGGCGTCTTCGAGGAAGCGGAAGATGGACTTCGCGTTGTCGTCAAAGTCGTCGGATTGCCTGGCCTGGGCGAGACCGATCCGGAGAGTGTTCATGACGAGGATCCTGCGTGCACTTGTTCGTGTCAGCTACAATCCGGTCGAGTGGAAGAATTGGTGACCGAGTCAACGGTCGGAATTCTACGGATCGGCCGTGAGCCTTCCCAGCTTCAGGATCGCGTTGATGACCTCTGTTCGCATCTCGTCCAGTACAGCCGGAGGGACGGTGGCCATCGTGTTGTAGAGGTGCTTTGGCAATCGGGAGTAAACAGCTGTTAGGGTCTTGTTGGCCTGCACAGCGGCAGTAGACAACCTGGGTTTCAGGCGTGCCTCGCGAACCAGGGCTTCCAGAGTGGAAACGTAACGGGCGTCGTCGACGCCCTCTCGCGAGGCTTCCCACTGGATGGTGGGCACTGCCCCATCACGAGCGTGGTAGACCGCTCCGCCTCCCGCACGGCTGAGTTGGCCTTGCTGCAAAGACGACCAGTCGTTGAATGGATCTTCCGCCTCCAGCGTGCCGTAGGTGTAGGGCATGGCTCCGGTCGCGGGCGATTTCATCAGGAGAAAGCCGAACAGGAGGCGATTGATTCGCGGGTCTTCAACTCGACACTGCCAGTAATACCAGACGTCCTCATGTGTCCGGAGCAGACTGGCCAACGCTTCGGACGCGTTCTCTGGCACCGGTTCTGGTCGTTCCAGGCTGCCAAAGAAGTTGGAATAACCCACGCAAGGCACGTCCAGGCGATCTCCCAGGCGAAGGGCGTATTCGGGCATGATGTTGCAGAACGTCCGGCCACCGGCAGCTTTGACTCTGGTGAAATAGGCCAGCGCCCGGGCGATCTGCGCTTCGCTGTTCGGTTCATCGGCAGCCTGGAAGTAAAGCTGGTTGTAGCCGCACTTTTGCGTCGCCTTTTCCAGGCTTGCACGTAGAGGAGCAAAGTCGCGGGCGCTGCTGGGAAACCAACTCGACCAGATGGCTGTGCCGTTCATTCCCGCCGCTTTGTGGATTTTCAGGACGTCCTCAGCAGTCCCCAGCCCGCGGCCACGGATAGTGACAAACTGCATGCCGTGAGCCCGAACGTCGCTGAGCAGTCTTCGATACACGTCAGGTTCGACATACTCTCGCTGATCTCGCCGTCGTTCCGCTTTGAACCAGATGCCCTGTTTCTTTCGTGATGGCGACAGGGAAAACGGCAACACTTCCATCTCCAGTGGGATGTGCGCCGTCGCGACACCGGCCGATCTGACAATGACGTTTCCGTGATAACTGCCAGCTGGAAGTTTTTCCGGCACGTGCACTGTCAGCCAAAACTGCTTGGTGGAGTTGGCGTCGACCGACGTGTTGACCTGGCCGTTCAGACGCACGGCCGGTCGCGAACCTGTCAGCTTGACACGATCGTCCTTGAGCAGGAGTTCGGGGACGACCTGGCCTGAGCCCAGCGTGGCGTCTGCCATCGTGGAAGGTCCGGCTTGCCGCCAGACCTTCACGACATGCGCATCAATCGCGTCAGCCGGGATGACGCTGTTTCCTTTGGTGAGGCCGCTGATTTTGAGCGTCACATCGCGGAGCGGCTTCGAAGCCCGGATCGCGAAACTTGCCGGTTCATACTCGCCTTGGCAGGCTCGCATGCGAACAGCCGTACCAACCTTTTTTGCGGGAGGCAGAGAGTCGGGCAAAACGGTTTCAAACGGCGTCACTGGAAAAACAACAAACCCCCGTTGCTTGTCGGCCGGCGTGAGAGCGTAGTTTGCTGGACGGCGTTCGGGTTGTGATCGTGGATGCGGTCCTGGGAGTTCCACACCGGAAGGGCGCCCAAACGTCTTCGTTGCAGCCAACAGGGGAGGTTGGTTCTGGAATGGAACGAGAGTGATCTCGCAACGCGCGGGACTGGCCAGCGTCGCATGCATGTACCGGACAAACGTCGGTTTTTCTCGCAGAGTCGGGAAGACGGTGTTCCAGGCCTTGTTATGGAAGAGCAGCACGCCCGATGTCGGATTGGCTTTCCGTTGCGTCAGTGCCAGCCCATTCTGGAAACCGAGCATCGCGTGGAAGCTGTTTTTTCGACCAGTGAATTTGAGGGTCTTTTTGCCCCAGGCAGTGGTCCACTCGGCCTGCTGATACCCCGATGCCTGGATCTGCAGCCCGACGGAGTGGAGGTGTTCCGGGCGGAACTGGACGTCGAAGATCAGTTCGACGGCCGGGGATCCCTTTCGAATGGTCGTGCGAAGCCTGAGCAGGCTGCGGTCTCCGTTGGGCGACTTCTTTGAGAGAGTGGTCTGGCACCAGGCCACGTTTTTGTTCTGGCCGGGTTCGATCGAGATCTGCCAGTCGCTCGCTGCGGACCTCATCCAGTCCGCCTTGGGCACGTTCCACGCGATGAAGCCAATCTCGTCAACCAGCGAAGCCTTCGGATTGCGCCTGTCGACCAGGATCGAGGGATGAAAGTTCCGGTCGCGGTGCAGTTCCACCCGAACCAGCTCATTCTCGAGCACGACTGCCTTGTCGGAGCGAGTGAGGACAACCCCGGCGGCGACCGGGGACGGCAAAACGGCGACAACTGTCAGTGCAAACCACCGAACGAACTGCATTCGCATCAAGCTCCTGTCAGCCTCGGGACAACCATGACATCCACTGATTTGGTCCACCGTCGGAAGGGCCTGTGCCGGGACGATTTCCAGAACACATGGCCTCCCGCAAACGTCTGGAGCTCAACTTCCCGTAGAAGAGGGACGGTGTTTTCAAGTGGTAGGCAATATGTCCGCGAAGTGTCACAGAGTCAAGAAGCCGGCTCACTCATCATCAACACCGATCCGGTTGCTTGACTGCCTCGATCCGGTCTCCCATGGTGAGGGACGATGCAGCCTGTGCCGTTTGCATGACTGCCTGGTTGTGCCTTCGGCGGCCGTTTTGCACCAGGCCGATGTTTCACCCCACTTGATGGTGATCCTGAAATGAAATCTCCCACTCAATCACGTTTGATCGTTGCGGCCGTTCTGGCAAGCGGACTGGTCTTCAACAACGAACTGCATGCCGCCGAATGGTCGATCCCGATGGCCGGCAATGCTTTCCGCACCGCACCGAGCCCGGGTGGCGGTGGGTTTCAACGAGACGGAACGATCGCGTGGGGTGATCCGAAAACCGTGTTCTCGGTCTACTTTCACGTCAATCGTCCGGCGGAGCTGGAGTTGTCGATCAACGCGGGGACAAAGGCCGGCCGTTCCACGCTGGCTACCACCATTGGTGTGAAGGCGTTCAGCACGGTGATCGAAGGTGCAGCACTGGCTGATCGGAAGATCGGTCGCACCAGTGTCGCGAAAGCCGGATACGTTCGCGTCGACTTCAAAGGGGCCAGCCGCACAGGTGATCTCTACGCCGCAATTCACTCGTTGAGAGTGTCTTCGAATACCTCCGGGTTGGCCGTCGACTATGTGACGACCAACAAGGGGAACATGTTTTACTGGGGGCGTCGGGGGCCATCGGTGCATCTTCGCTACGAGGTTCCACGAGACCGAAAGTTGCGTTACGCCTACTCGGAAATCACCGTTCCCAAGGGGCAAGATCCGATCGGTTCGTTCTTCATGGCCAACGGGTTCGGCGAGGGGTACTTCGGTTTCCAGGTGAATGGCCCCAGTGAGCGACGGATACTGTTCTCTGTCTGGAGTCCGTTCAAAACGAACAATCCCCGGGACATTCCCAAGGACCAGCGGATCACTGCCCTGGCCAGTGGTCCCAAGGTCCACGTCGGCAAGTTCGGCAACGAGGGGTCTGGTGGACAGAGCTACCTGGTTTATCCGTGGAAGGCGGGGAAGTGCTATCGTTTCCTGACCGAGGTGAAGCCCGACGGCAAGGGAAACACGACATACACGTCCTGGTTTGGCGACAAGGCGGCCGACGAATGGAGACTGGTCGCGAGTTTTCGTCGGCCTAAGACGAACACCGATCTGCGTGGATTCCATTCCTTCCTGGAGAGCTTTTCACCGGTCCATGGTTACATCGGTCGCCGGGCGCAGTATGGCAACGTGTGGGTCCGTGACGTCGATGGACAATGGCATGAATGCACCCGAGCCCGTTTTTCGGTCGATCCAACCGGCGGCGGGCGACACCGGCTCGATTTTGCCGGCGGAGTCGAGGGGAAGGGCTTCTACCTCCGCAACTGCGGCTTCTTCAACGAAACGGGTCGCCCCGGGGCGACCTTCAAGCGAGCTTCGATGGCGGACGGGCCACCCACGATCAAGTTCCTCGAGACTGCCGGGAGCCGATGATCACCATCCCGGCACCGCGTACAGCGCGAGTGTGACATGGTGCAAACCGGTCGAGCGGCGGCCAGGTCGCGCTTGCTGTGGCAGCGATTCTCTCACTCGCTCACACAGAACTCGTTTCGATAGACACCCACAGAGAGGCTTGGGTATCTTGGGGGGGTTGCGTAGCTTGGGTTGCGTGCGAGGCGTGAGGGCGTGGAGGTGTTCTGCGATTTTGTCAAGGCGTTGGGAAGTCTTCGGTCGAATGGTTTCGGCCGGGCATGGGGTGCCTGGATGTCGTCTTGGTACCGGATCTCCCGGCGTGGCTTGTGGCACCGGAGGCGACGGCAGTTCGCCAGATCGTCTGTCGAGCAGTTCGAGTCACGAACCCTGCTCACTTCGATTGGTTTCACTGCTGAGGCGGGTCTGCTCAGTATCCGGGGTGACGGTCCGACGGGTGAGACGATCGTGTTGGAAACAACCGAGACCGGGGCGGTCCGGGTGTCAACGCAGATTGCCGTCGACGGCTTTGGCGAACCGATTCTGGCCGCGTCGGTCCGATCGATCGTGGTCAGTGGCACAACGTCAGGGGATGTCATTGATCTGTCGGCGGCCACCGACCAGGTGTTTTCGGGATTGGGAGGCCGTGGCGTTTTCATAAACGGCCGCGGCGGTCGCGACACGATCATCGGCAGTGATGGACCCGACCGATTGTTTGGTGGTGGTGGTGTCGACTCGATCCGCGGCGGTGGTGGCAATGATGTCATCAAGGGGCAGGGGGGCACGGGCGATGTCCTGGCTGGAGGTCCGGGAGACGACACGATAGATGGGGGGACGGGGATTGACGTGCTGACGGAGATCGGGGACGTCGACTTTGTCTTGACTGACAAACGTCTGAGCGGCAGGGGACGCGACCGTCTCCGAAATATCGAGCGGGCGATTCTGATCGGTGGTCCGGGCGACAACTGGCTGGACGCGCGTGGTTTTTCTGGTTCGGTACGGTTGTCAGGGCAAGCCGGCGACGACCACTTGTGGGGCGGGACGGGTGTTGGTCATCTCAATGGTGGCAGAGGCGATGACACGATCATCGGTGGTGGTGCCGGTGGTCGCTTGATCGGCGGCAGTGGTGCCGATTCACTGCGAGGTGGAGGTGGCGGCGAGACTCTCAAGGGGCAAGGCGGCAACGACTGGATTGTGATCGAAAGCGAAGGAGGATCCGTTCGGGATATCGAGGCAGGAGACACGGTGTTTTTGGAGCGGCGGTCGACGGTGGAGACAGATTCGACCGTTTCACTGGATCGCCTGCGACTCCCTCACGGACATGATCTCGAAGTGGTCACCCGCATCTCTGATGTGTCTCGCTGGGGGGCGCGGACCAGGACGGCCCTGCTTGTCACCGATCCTCAGCGGGGCGGATTGTACGAGGATGCAGCCGACGGCTTGTTTGTTGAATGGTTTGGAGCTGTCGGTGACGGTGTTACTGACGACACTCGTGCGATCCAGCAGGCGATCAAGGTGGCCGGCGAAGGTGCGACGATTCGCTTCGAGGCCGAAAAGACCTACCTCGTGTCGAGCGCCATTCGGCCACTGAGTCGTCAGACGCTGATCGGCTACGGTGCGACCATAAAGCGGATCGATGAAGTCCGCACCGAACTTACCGAGGCGTTCGATGAACTGGACGACCAGATGGCCTCTCTGGACTGCCTGCCCTGTGCGACCCGCTGGATCAGCGTGGCGGATGCCAGCGCCTTCCGGGTTGGGATGCAGGTTTCACTTTTCACCGACACGACCTCTGACCCTCGTAACCACACAATCAAGTTCATCGATGGCAACCGGTTGATGCTGGCGATCAACCTCACACATGTCTTTCCAGTGGGTACGACGGTTGTCAGCAGTTTTCACATTCTGCTGCCGTTCCCGGGCACACACGACGTGAGGATGCTCGGCCTGACGATCGATGGCAATGCCCGTGGAAATCCGTCCTTCGCCCGATGGGAATTGCACAACTCGGTCCGCAGCTACAGCACTCGTGGGATCATCCGCGACATGAGGATCGTTGATTCGCAGAGTGAGGGGGTGGTGATTGGCGGCGACGATTCGCTCGTCGAGAACACGGTGGTCTTGCGGGCCGGAGGTAACGGAGTCCATCTCTCGGGTGGCCGACGCATCCGCATTCTCAACAACACCATCCGCGATACGAACCTCGCGGGAAACCGTGTCGGTCACGTCGGCGGGAACATCACGTTCTCGCGACGGGCGCCCGATTCGGTGATCTCCGGAAACTCGTTGATCAATGGTCGGGCCGGGATTGGCGGGTTCAACAACTCCGGCGGCACGGGCACAACGATTTCCGACAACACGATCCGTAACAGCCGGCTGTTTGTCTTGGACGGCCGAGCGAATAACGGCGGGGCCAATGGCGGATTGACGTTCAACAACAATGAGTGTTTCGACTCGAACACCTTCCTGCTGGACAATGCCGACGGATTTCGTCAGGACAGCGGACCGTTTGACATCGAGATCCGTGACAATCGCTTCGTCGGCTGCCGGTTGGTGATCAGTCGGGCTCGTGACGTTGTCGTCGAAGGCAACCAATGGAGCGGGCTGGACGAACACGACCATCCGGTGATCAAGATCATCGACAGTCAGCGAGTCCGTGTTGCGGATCACATCGACGGGGGGATCTACGGTGTCCAACTGACCGGTAGCCAGACCCGGGACATCACGGTGAGCGGCACGGTGACCAACGCTCGACAGGAGCCAGTCCGTGTCGACGGTGTCCTGGACATGGAACCTTCGATCCGGATCGAGGTCGAGATTCTCCGCTGAGTTTCGGGCTGGACACCCCGACAACCAACCGGGGCCAATCCGCCGCACCGCGTGTGTGTGGTTGTTGGCTCGTGTCGATCAGGCTTGGGGGGCAGTCGGCAAGGCGGTGAGCCACTGCGGGTTCGACCGCCGCCGGGTAGGATACTGTTGGACCTCAGGGCGGTGAGGTTGACGGATCGAAAATTGCGGACCAAGCCGAACAAACGGCGAGGCTGTGATTGAACGCGATGACGTGACGAGATGCAGCCCCCAGCCATAACGACGGCGAGCAGAATTATGATGAAGACGTGTACCGCAATTGTCACCGCATTTGGCATTCTGCTGGCCGGAGAGCGTACCGCCGGTCCAGATAACGGGGACAAACCTGAGACGGTGAAGTCCTTGCTGACTGCCGTCGTAGAAGCAAAAGACGAAAGGCTGCGAAAGAAAGCGGTGGAGAAGTTACTGAAACGTGAAAATACCTCCACGCCGCAGATCATCGCCGCTCTCAAAAACGCCAAAACTGATCATGCGAAAGAGTCCTTGGTTTATGTCCTGTCCCGAAAGAACGACGAACGAACCAAGAACGTGTTGTTGGAAGTGTTGAGGGACGCCACTTTCAGTCCAAAAGCCAAGGAATGGGCTGTGTTTGGACTGGCTGAACTTTCACGCGTTGTGAACCGATCGTCCGTGGAGGTGTTGAAGCGGTTGCACGAGCTCCAGAAGAGCGAACGGGTCAAGACAAAGCTCAAAGCCCTGTTAGCCGGTCTGGAGCCGTTCCCGATCAAGGACAACC
>PBOJ01000067.1 GCA_002724315.1 Planctomycetaceae bacterium
GCCAGGCCGGACGCAGCATCGCATGGACCAACTGGCCGCTGTTTACCGTCGGACTGGTCGGCCGAGGCTACAGCGACAAGGACATTCGCAAGATCATCGGTGGCAACGTCCTGAGAGTCGCCCGAGTGACCCTTGGGTTGAACACCTGATATCTCCCAAGTCATCTCGGATCCCAACCGGCACGACATCTGTCACCACGCCCACGGTTCACCCCGCTGTGCTCCCCGGATCGGTTTTGCGTCGTCCAACGCGAAACCACACCAACTGCACTGCCAGTGAAGCGGCAATCAGTACCGCAGCGAGTTGAAACGGGGCGCGTTCACCGAGTCCGGTCGACGCCCACCCTCCCAACAGGGACCCACCGCTGGCCCCCAGGGACAGGAACGCCTCGTTGAGTCCGAACGCCGCGCCCTTGCGGCGGTCGTCGTGGCCAGTCCGGTTGTAGAACAGGCTGGCAAAATAGTTATAGGCCAACAGCACCGACAACATCACGACTCCACAGGCCAACGCCGTCGGATGGCGGCCGATGCAGACCAGGATCATGCCAGACAACCCCAGCATTTGGGCAAGGACCGAGTAACGGAAACGGTGGTGCCAGGCCGGCACCAGATGCATCAACGCGTAGACACCGATCACCGCAGCCCGTCCGACCCCCAACACCACCCCGTGTTTTTCTGCCGGGATCCCCAGCGACACCGCCAGCGTCGGAAACAGAAACCACAGCGTGCTCATCGAGAACATCCCCGAGAAGTTGGCCAGCCAAGCCAGCCGGATGAACCGACGCGCGCTGGTACGTTCCGCGTGACTCACCCCCACGGTCTCCGCCCCATCCCCCTTCATCCCATCTTCGGGCTGCGGTTCTCGAACACACAGCAGACAGATCACTGTCCCCAATGCCAGCCCGATCGCAGTCAGCAATGGAGCGGTGGAACTGACGTGATCATAAAGCCACCCACCCCCGATCTGCCCACCGAGAATCCCCAGGTTGAACGCGATCCCGAACCGCAAGAATCTTCGGCTGGCCTCCATGCGGCCCCCCCCCTGGCTCAGCCACGCAATCACAGATGGGTAGACGTGGCCGACCGACACACCAACACAGGTGTAGGCCACGTAGAGCCGCCACGAACCATCAGTGAACACCAACGGAACGGACAGGCTTGCGACCAACCCCACGCCGCCGGCAATCGACACGATCCGGCGGCCGATGCGATCTGACAGGCTCCCGGCGATCGTGTTGCTGACTGCACTTGCCAGGAAGAACACCGCACCAAGCGTCCCGATCGTCCACGGATCCGCTCGCTGTTCAGCGAGAATCCGGGTCGCGCTGAAAATGAACAGGATCAGGGCGCAGTCGGTCAACCACGCAATCAGGTACAACATCGGGCCGCTTTCAGCAGGAACGAGGCGGCCATTCTGAGGCCGACCACGTCGACGGTCAATTCTCGCGACCTACGCCCCTCTCAGAGCGGCAACCAGATTGGTTCGTGAGGCATGCCAGGCTGGAGCCACACCCGCCAGAATCCCAACCAGCAACGACACCGCCACTCCCGTCACCGCAAGACGGCCTGTCGCCTGAAACGCGATCGTGACCGCCTCGGCTCCCACCGACAACGGTACCAGCCTCAAGGTCACCGCCGCGGAGACCACCCCCAACACCCCACCGGCCAAGCTCAACAACATGCTCTCGACCAACACCATCCCAAACACATCACCGCCGGTGAAGCCGATCGTCTGCAGTACAGCGTGTTCTTTCACCCGATCCTGCACTGACATCAACGTCGTCGTGGCAACCAGGGCCAGGACCAGCCCGACACAAGCCACACCGAGGTAGCGGGACATGGCAATCAACTGCGCAAGGTCACCAAGGCTCTTCATCTGGAAGGCTCCCTTGGGACGTGTGTGCGTGCGTGACCGACCGGCTTTGAACAGGTCGTCGATGGCCAAGCCCGTCGCCATCGCATCGGCCTGCTCATCCAGGTGCACTTCGATCTGAGTCACATTTCCTTGCAAATCGCGACCATGCCGTTTTTGAAGGAAATCCAGATGAGTGTAAATGTAGTTTTCCTCTGCCGGGTCATCCGACTCGTAGACCCCGGCCACCCTGACAGTCACCCCCCCAATCGATAGTGAAGACCCGCGCACACGACGCTCGGCCACCGCTCGACCGACGATCGCCGCGTCCTGGTTCGACTTGAACTCCCCCCATTCGCCGCTGACCAGTTGAAAGTCACGGATCTGCTGGATTTCGTTGGCCGGCACACCGTAAAACACCACCACGTCGAGACTGGCGCGGCAGTTGTTGGTGAATACCTGGATCGGGACAGCCCGCTCCACTCCGGGCAATGTTTCGATCTTCTCCTGGTAGTGCTCGGGCAACTGACTGGTTGCCGGACAGAACTTGTTGGCTTGAAACACCACCAGGGCCCGATTCCCCGCCTGGCGTTTCTGGAGATCGTTCATTCCCTCCTGGACTGCACCGACGAAACAGAAAACAAACAGCGCCACCGCCGACCCCACCACGGTCAGTATCGTACGGGATCGATGACGCCACAGTGTCTTCACGATGTAGGGAACAAATCGAGTCATCGGCCAACCTCTTCTGGCCCGGCCAAGACACCTGTTCCCGTTTCGTGACCCGACTCGATCAACTTCCCACCGACCAGTGTCAATTGCCGCCCGGCAACTCCGGCCGCGTGGCGATCATGAGTCACCATCACCAGCGTGATATCCAATTCGCGGTTGAGACGACCGAGCAACTCGAGAATCTGTTCGGAGGTGTCCGCATCCAGATCACCAGTCGGTTCGTCGGCAACCACCAACGTGGGATGAGCGACTATCGCCCGGGCGATGCCCACACGTTGTTCCTGGCCGCCGGAGAGTTGCTTGGGGTAGTGATCAGCCCGATCACCCAAGTCAACGGCCTGGAGAGCCACATCGACCCGCCGCTGACGTTCGGACCGCGACATCTTCAGCAGCACAAGAGGCAACTCGACGTTCTCCCAAGCCGAAAGCACCGGCACCAGGTTGTGGTCCTGAAAGATGTACCCCACGTGTTCGGCCCGCCATCTGGCCAACTGGCCACGGGACTCGGAGTTGATTTCCACACCGGCAATCCGAATCGTGCCTTCGTCGGGCTGGTCGATGCCGGCCAGGAGGTTCAGGAGAGTTGATTTGCCACTGCCGCTGGCCCCCATCAACGAGACGAATTGTCCCGCCTCAATATCCAACGACACACCGTCCAAAGGGGTGATCGTTTCGTCGCCTTTGTGGTACCGCCTCACAACCCCGCGAACTTCCACCAGTGCCATCACGGCTCCCCCATCCCACCGGCCCCGTGGTTCATCTCCTCTGCTCTGCCATCCGACTTGCGCTGAACACCGCGAGCGCCGCTGCTGAAAATGGCCCCCGGTTCTTCCCGAAGAATTCGAATCGGCTCCCCGTCAACCAACCCCTCCGAACCACCGGAAATCACTCGACTGCCCCTGGTGAGCTCTCCGGAAATCTCCACCAGTCCGCCGGGAGCCCCTGCACCGACCGTCACCGACACTCGCCTCGCCCGCTGTTGTGCCCGATCCGCCAACCAGACGTAGCTGCCATTGGAGTCGGTGTGTACCACGGCCCGGGGAATGTAGTGACGGGCCTGCTGTAGTTTTGAAGCTTCCTGTGATGAAGTTCCCACCGACAGAAACGTAATGTCGACCTGCATGTCCGGCTTGAACACCGCCGGCGGGTCCTGAATCTCCACTTTGACTTCCAGCGTGTTCTTCTGGATATCGGCCATGGAACTGACAAACAGGACCCGCCCGACCAGAGACGCATTCAACGCGGGATTGTTGATCCGGACCGACTGCCCAACCGCGACCTGGGGCAGGTCACCGAAACGGACATCGACCCGGGCCTGCAGCCGACCTGGCTGATAGAGCGTCACTACGGTGCTTCCATCGTGGCCTTGCATCTGTGTCATCCCCTCGCCGATCCTGGCCCCGGGGGCACCAACCAACTGGTAAACTCGCCCGGCCGCCTTTGCCACAACCGTCATTCGACTGAGCTTCAGTCCCGCCTCGGCCACCCGAACCCCCGCTGCGGCGACCTTCGCCCTGGTGACCCGCACAGCCGCACGAGCGGCGTCCCTGGCTTCGGTTTCGTCGGCCAGCAATTCGAGCCGGGCTCTCAACGCCTGCACCTGCCTTTTCCATGCATTTTGTTCTGTCCGCAGTGACACCATCCGACTGTCCAGTTCTCGGACCTTCGCGTCGGCACCTTCGAGAACTGCCTTGGCCTTCTCGATCTCGATTTCCGCCACCACTCCACGCGCCGCCACCTTGCCCGCATGGTCGGCCTGGGCCACGGCCAAGTCAGCCTCCGCCTGGCGTTTTTCGAACGGAAGGCTAGCCAACTGGGTGGAAATCTTCGCCATCTGCCCCTCTGCCGCACGCAGCGGAGCTTCCAGGTGCACCGGTCGCGCCAAGCGGACTTCCGCCGCCGCCAGTACCGCTTCGGCTCTCGTTGCCTCGGCTCGGCTCAGGTTGACCTGCGCCTCGGCCGCCTCGAGAACGAGGCGGGCATCGTCCTTGATCATCACAGCGATTGTCTGACCGGGTGTCACCTCGTCGTCTTCCCGTACCATCATTTTTTCGATCACACCCGGTTCGAGGGCCGCCACGCGGATCGGTGTCGGACGCGGCTCGACCCATCCGCTGGCCTGGAACACCGGCTGACCCGACTCGGTTGACGCCACCTGGGTCGTATTCAATGCGACGACTGTCACATCGCGTGGAGGGAAGATCAGTCCCCATGCCATCCAGACCATCAAGACCACAAACCCGGACAGAATGCCGCCCGGCACGACGTATCGTGTCAGCAATTGACGCCGAGGACCGCGAGATCGACTCGCTGACGGTCCGTCGTCTCGATCAATCGCCAGTTGTTTCAGGTCAACATCGGTCATTTTCAATGGCCTTGGACTTTCATACGACCTGTCACTTCTCGAGGAACAATCCGCTGGCAACCACGGTCAGGTTGCCTGCCTGATCCTTCCGGGCCGTCCCCTTGATGATGACCGTCTGCAACTCCTTGACCCCGAACAGCTTCCGGGCATCACCCGACAGCGTCCGACCGTCACCGCCCACAACCTTGACCAGTGCCGTCGCTCCCAACAGGTCGTCCTGGGTGCAGCAATAGTCCCAGGGTGTTCGACAACCATCGCCCGGAATGTCCGAACACGATTTGACCGACCGGTCAACGATGTTGAACGCTGCCCGTCCTTCAATCCACGGATCAGATCGCCCCCCGATCTTGCCGACGATGACCACGTCACGTTCATTTTCGGACGCCGCGTGAACGGACTTGACCTCTTCCGCATCCCCGGGTGACTCCGACAACAAATAGGATGCCACGTCGATCGCCACCGTCGGCGGCACCGCCGACCGGTCCCCGCATCCGGACATCCAGCCGACGCAAACCGCGGCCACCCACAGAATTCGATTTCTGACACTCATCAGCATGTCTCCCTTGTTTTCCGGAAATCGGACGCGCGGCATGAGCCGCGAACTCCCTGCCAGTTGTTGACTTTTTCGGCCCTACACCGCCTTGAGCCCCTCGACGATTGGCATCCGCAACGCCCGCAATCCCGGAGGAATCGCTCCGACCACGCCCATGGCCAAACCGATCCCACAGACCAAAAGGACGCTCGGCCCATCGACAGCCAGTTCAAAGGCCCCCATCGTGAAACGAACCGCCGCACTCCGGAGGCCAAACAATGCAATCGCAGTCGCCAGCAACGTGGCCGCCGATGCCAGCAACACTCCCTCCTGGACCAGCCCCAACAGCAGGGCTCCTCGGCTGAAGCCGATTGTCTGAAGTGCCGCCCACTCGCGAACACGTCCCATCGCCGAGGCGTACATGGTATTCAGTCCGGCAAAAACACCTGCTCCGGCCACCAACCCCACCACGAGCCACGCCAGCCAACGGATCGGTCCGTAGTCCCGTTGCAGCAGCGCGTAGTAGTCGGTCTCGCGGATGGCCTGCAAGTTCAAGTCCTTTCGTTCGCTGCAGAACATCTGCAGATCAGCGAATGTTCCGTCTCGCCCAAACCTCAACGCGACCAGGCTCAGGTCCTCTCTCCGCATCTGCACCCCCAGTTCATCCTGGCGGCACCACACCTCCGACTCGAACGCCGCCCCGGCAGCCGAGAAGATGCCCGACACCACCCAACGACGCCCTTCGAACTGTACTTGCTTGCCCACGCTCAACTCCGACGGATCGACACCCAGCTTGGTGGCCGCCAGCGTCCCCACCAAGATCTCGCCGGGCTGTTGAGCCTCCCGGGAATTCGGCCACGCACCTTGCTCGATCTGGACTCCTCGCCTGACCATCAACACATCCGTCGTCACCCCGCGAATCAGCCCCAATGACGGCTCGCGGCGTTCCCCTACCGTGACCTCCGTACCGAGGTAGATCTCCGGCGACACGAATTTCCGACCATACTGCTGACCGACCCCCGGCACGCTGGCCGGAACCAGGTTGGCCACCTGCCTCGGAATGGCTGAATATTCCAGGTTCTCCCCCATGCCCAGCGCAAACACAATCGCCGTGTCAGGATCACCACTGACCGCAAGCGAGGACTCCAAACCACGAATGAATCCGACAACCACCAGCACCAACAGCAACACGGTGGTCAAACCCACCAGCGTCAACATCGTGCGCAATGGGCGACGGAACAGATTGCGGACCGAATACTCCCACGGGAGCAAACGCGAGATGGCCACGGCAGAGATGTCCTGAAGGAGTCCCCAAGAGGACCCACCAACGGCTTCAGACCCGACAGCTACGTCGGCCGCGGAGATCACTCCACTCCGACGACGCCGGTCCTAGCAGTTGAGCACGCCATTAGCACAGCAGATTGCCCGGCCCGAGACCGTTCTCGTTTCCTGCCCCCTGTCGGTGTCCCGTGAACTGGACACCGCCTGGCAAGCTGAAAGCGCTGCCGGAAGTTTGTGACAACTTGAACCATCCGTCTGCCGGGGGGCGGTTGCCACTTCCGACAACGTCACACCCGTACACAGACACCGGCCGTCTCGGACAGGCTCATCGGGGCAGAGCGGCAACGCCGGTGAGTGCCGTGACTTTTCACAGTGTTGGCAGGCGGTCTCATCCACGTCGTTCGAGACCGATTCAGCCAGTTCACCGGAACAACAGGCTCCCGCTCGGCAGACAAACGGGCACGCCAGCATCACCGCTGCCAACAACCCGCCGATCGAGGCGTGCCACCTGCTGCGATTGTCCAGCACCAACCCGAACATGCTCACCCTATCGTTCAATGACAACGACAGTCTCGTCACAAAACCGTACGCGACCGTCTCGGAAGCGTCAACATCGTTCCGACGACACACACCCGTCGTCGGAGGCGTTCAACGATCGATCGAATTTCGGTGCCCGTGCAGTCCACTTGTCAGAAGTTGTGACCGGATCACGGTGACCGCTTCACGAAGTTTTCGGATAGAGGACAAATAGGACAGATTCACCTCGATGAACTTCTGTTGTGCCACGAGCAACTCGAGGTAAGGCACCTGGCCCTGGCTGTACCCACGACGCACCAGTCCCAGGGAACGGCTGGCTCGGGGCAGAATCTCGGCCGAATACCGCCGGGCCTGCTGACGGGCATTGGAGTATTCGCGAAAGGCCACCGCTGCCCGCTGGTGCAATTCGACTTCCAGACGTTCCACACCAAACCTCGCCCGGATCAACTCAGCCTCTGACCGGGCGATCCCTCCCTGGTTGCGATCGAAAATCGGTAACGGAACACCAACCCTGACGCTGGTCACATCGCTGCCGGTGACATCCATATGCCCCACGCCGACCCGCAAGTCGATGTCGGGAACAACCAGCCGCTTCTGACGGTCCCGTTCTTCCCCGGCCGTGGAAAGTCGGACCCTCGCAGCGGCCAGCGCCGGATGGTCGTCCAACACCAGTTTGCGGCAGTCCTCCCATGTCATGTCCGGCAGATCAGCCGTAACATTTCCGTCCAACTCACCCACCTTCAGATCGATATCGCCAACCGCAAATGCCAACAGTCGCCTGGCCTCGATCAGTTCATTCCGGGAGTTCTCCAACATCGCCCGCCCCTGCTCGGCCGATATCTCCGACAACAGCAGCGAATTGGCCGAGACCTGTTTTGCCTCAACCAGCCGTGCGGTCGCCTGGGCCAATTCCTCTCCCAACTGAGACATTTTCCGGGTCAACTCGAGCCGTTGCTGTGCAACCAGCGTGTCGTAATACCGGACGCGAACGCCATTGAGAACTCGTGCCCGGGACACCTTCGCCAGGTGCTGCTGTTCTGCCACCCTCCCGGCGGCCACCTGCGAAGCCAACTTCAGCTTCCTGCCCATGACGATCTTTTGCCAAACGAATCCGCTCTGCATGCCGGTTGTTCCACGGTTGCCCATTTCCTCTCCGCTGTATCCGACCATCGGGTTGGGCCAAAGCCCCGCCTGGCGTTGATCACCACGAGCTTCGTTGATCCGCGCGGCCGCCATCCGCAATGACGGATGGCGGTCCAGTGCCATCGATTCGAAATCGGCCAGTGACGCCATTTTCGGGAGCGTGACCGCACGCACAGCTCCTGCTGGAATCACGCGACTTTGGGTTGATCGACCGTTTCGCCGCACCCGCCATCCGGCAGGATCGGCGGCCTCGGTCACCGAGATCACCACACACAACAGGAAAATAAGCAGCGAGTATCTCACTTCATCGTTATCGAACTTGCCGACTCCACACAGCCGGAAAAACACCCCATGCCGCCAGACACCGCGCAGCTTGCCCATTCTCTACACCACGGCACGTAGGGCCTCCTCACCGACATGGTGGACGATCTGGATTTCTGGCGGCATTATGGTCCGTTTGAAGTTTCAGGGGCCGCGGCCCCATTGCGGAAAGGACCATCCACGATGCTCGTCGGCTATGTCAGCAACGAACGATACGTCGCACTACCCGAGGTGCTGTTCGAGTTTCGCAACGGCGACAACATCACCACCGCCACCTCCACGATCTCGGGAGCCGTTCACGCCGATATCGAACCGGGGGAGTACGAGGTGGTCCTCGGCCGGGCCGGGTATGGCTCCAAGATCGTCTCCATGACGGCGTCCAGTGACACGCCCCACCACTTCCGACTGCTCTCAGACGGACTGCTTGGATATATGTGGCCCAAGTCGGTCAAGAGTGGTGAACGAAGCGAATTTCGGGTGCACGCGGTCGAGGAATACGAACTGCAACTCTGGCGGTACGGCCAGACCAAGGAGTACATCCGCCGGATCGGCACATACGACGAACACGGCCCTCGAGCCACGATGCAGATCACCCCTGACGGGGACTACACACAAACCGGAGTCGAGTGGAACAAGTACGGGTACAACAGCAAGGCGTTGTCTCAGTTTGTTGAAGCTCCCGAACGGAGCGGACTCTATTTCCTGCACGCCCTGGGCAAATCCGGCTCGTTTTTTGCTTTCCCCTGGATCGTCAGCCCGGCCGCACCCACAACCGACGTCGCCGTGTTGGCTTCCGACATCAACTGGAACGCCTACAACAGCTTTGGCGGTCGCAGCAACTACATCCATGCCGACTGTTTCCCGTCCACCCCGACGGTCAATTCGCGGCTGGAATTGAAGCGGTACACCGAGACCGAACACCGGTCGTACGACAAGGAGGAATACGCCCCTCTCTCCCTCGATCGCCCCGACCCGTACAACCACATCGACTTCGACGAGGGCCTGACCGACCCGATCGCCGGCCGGCAGGGCTGCCACCTGGCCTCCGCCGAATGGCGACTGCTCGGCTGGATGGAACAGCAGGGATTCGATTACGACTACTACAGTGAAACGCAACTGCACTTCGATCAGGTGCCGCTGGACGAGTACAAGGTGCTGATTATCAGCACCCACCCCGAATACTGGTCACGTGACATGTACTTTCGGATCAAAGAGTGGGTCTTCGACCGTGGCGGCCGCCTGATGTATCTGGGCGGCAACGGCCTCAACTGTGAGATCGAGTTTCTGGACGACCATCGGGTGGTCCACCACAACACCAACTGGAGCCACTCCGAGCCGCAACTCAAGGACGACGGCACCGAGTACGAGAGCCGTTTCGACAAGCGAATCGAATCCGAAGCCAACCTGTTGGGCGTGGTCTTCTCGTTCGCCGGGATCATGACGGCGGGCCCGTACCGGGTGATCGACGCGGACCACTGGTCACTGGAGGGAACCGGCCTGGCCGCCGGAGACACTTTCGGAGCCGACAGCCTGCACAAGCGCGTTCCCGGCGGCGCATCCGGCCACGAAACCGACAAGGTCTCCGACCAGTCGCCAGAAAACGTGCACACCATCGCCAAGGGGACCAACCCGGACGACGGCGGGGCCGAGATCGTCCACTTCGACACTCCGTCCGGTGGCGAGGTCTTTTCGGTCGGATCGATCAGTTGGCCGTCGTCGATCCTGGTCGACGAATCGGTTGCCCGGATCACCGCCAACGTGATCCGACGATTCACGCAGTAACCTCTCTCACGCCGTCTCGAAACGATACGAATACAGGTCCGCATCCTCGACCCGGAACCGCAACCGCACCGTTTTGCCTGAAAGCGATGCCACGTTGGTCCCGTGCCCCTTCCAGGCAGCCACCAAATCGAGTGAATCTCCGTAGAGCGGATGCGCATCGGCCAGCGAGTATCCGGGCAACGGCTTGCCGCCCTTGCCCTGGATTTCCACGCGGACGCTTCCGGCCGCCGACGTGGACATGTTCAGCGACAGCCGGTCGCCCTCGAACCGGACCGGCTTCGTCACCAGGTCCCCTCCCTCCAGCGGAGCCGTCAACGACACGAATCCGTCGACTCGCAGCGTGTAGCGACGGAACTGACCAGGATGATCCTGGTGAGAATTCTCACTGACGTAGATCGACAGATCGTTGCCGCCGTCCTCGAACATCGACTTCGTCTCAACCAGCCCGTGGTTCTGGTAGGTGTCGCCGTAGAACCAACTCTGTTCAGCCCGCAACCCCGGCCTGATGAACGACTCGGGCCACACGTGAAAGGTCGTCGCGTCACGACTGGCCATGAACATCCCGTCGGTCACCGCCGTGCCTTCGCGGCGAGACTTCGCCCCTCTCAGCTTGCGATACCCGTACCGCGGAAGCTGGGTGGCCGAATAGCTCCAGCCCCGGTCGATGTAACGGGTGGGAAAACCGACGTAGATATGAGGCGCCCGAAAATAGGGGATCACCTGGTTCGTGTAGAGTTGGCTGACGCGACCGGGCATTTGCTTGGCCGGATCGGCATCCCTGATCGGCTCGGCACCCTCGGGTCGCGTCCCATAATCGTGAGCCTCGTAATCCAGAAAGCGGCTCGCGGTCCAGTCGAGAAAATTCTTCGATGTTCCTGTACGGATGTCACGACCTTCCCGAAAATCCCGATGAAATTCGCGGTACAGGCCGGAAACCGAGTCCCAGAAGGCAAGGTTCAGTGAGTCGAAGAACCCATTGTCAATGACAGCCTTGTCCCTGAGTTTCCGGAACTTCTTGCCGTCGGCCGAAGCAAACGCCCACAGCCCCCTGCGAGAACTCCCGGCCAGAGCCTTGATCCGCTCGTCGGCCGGACAATCGGGATTCTCGTCCAGGAACGGCGCGAAGTTGTGGGCCCCATATCCCATCCAGATGATGTTGTTCTTCTTCGAGCCATTGAACTCGAACAAACCCAGGTCTGGCCGGGTCCAATGGATCCCATCCGGACTCTCGGCGTAACAGGCAACTTCCGGACGAGGAGTGCTGAAGCCGTCCTTGGTGTAGATCACGTCGCTGCCGCGGTAGTACATCCGGTAGAGGTCGCCGTCCCGGAAGACCTTCATGTAGGCACATGTGGCTCCCTCCCATGGCCGGTCGTTGACCAGTGAGATTTCCTGGGGGGTCGGTCGGTTGAGTTGGAGTCGCGCGCCGCCGGTGATGGATCCGACCAGGGCATTGTCGACAAACAGTTCGCGTCGACTGCCGATGGCGGTGACCTGGTCTGCCCGGGTTGCGGCCGGCGCCGCTCCGGAACCACTGGTGGCCGCTGCGGTCAGCCCGGCCACACCGGCCGTCTTGATCCAATCCCGTCGCGAGACATTGCCATCGGCGTTCATCTTCGTTCTCCCGTGTTCTCCGGTTGTCCCCACCGCTCGCGTTGTCCCGGCGGTGCATTCTCCGCTTGAGCTTCTCGATCTTCTCGATACCTTGAACATCAACGAACAACTGGCATTTTTCGAGCAGAACGACGCCCCCTGCGGTCGACACCTCCGCCCCACCCTCTCGCAGAAACGCACCCGGGCAGTTTCCAGTTCATCCGATCGCGTATCTGACCGCGCTGGCCGGCAGAAAGCAAACTTGGCTCCTCAACATGACCTCGATCTTCCCCCTGGGTTTTGTCAGCGCCATCCTGCCAGACGCAACGCTCGAGACCGTTCTCCGGACAGCCGCCGAACTGAAGTATGACTGCGTCGAGTTGATGTGCTGGCCTCCCGGCGACGCCGACCGTCGCTATGCCGGTGTCACCCACATCGATGTCGCTGCCATCGACACCTCCGGTGACCTGCAACGCCGACTCTCCGACTCGGGAGTCACCGTCAGCGGCCTGGGCTTCTACCCCAACCCGCTCTCCCCTGACCCGGCCGTGGCCTCCGTGTCGACCGACCACATCCGCAGGGTGATCGCCGGATGTGCGTCCCTGGGCATCGGTGTTATGAATTCGTTCATCGGTCGCGACCCGACCCGCTCAATCGACGACAACTGGAGCCGATGCCTGGACACCTGGGGACCACTGGTCGAGTGGGCCGAATCGCACGGGGTGCGAATCGGGATCGAGAATTGCCCAATGCTGTTCACCACCGACGAATGGCCCGGGGGCCACAATCTGGCGGTCAGCCCCGCCGTCTGGCGACGACTGTTCACCGACCTGCCCTCAGCGGCTCTCGGACTCAACTACGACCCCTCGCACATGGTCTGGCAACAGATGGACCCACTGGGTCCGTTGGCCGAGTTCGGCGAACGGCTGATCCATGTCCACGCCAAAGATGTCATCATCGACCGTGACCGGCTTGATGACGTCGGCATCCTGGCCACCCCACTGGAATACCACACGCCGGTGCTGCCGGGACGCGGCTCTATCGACTGGCCCCAGTTCCTGGCCGCCCTGGCCGAGACGGGCTACCGCGGCGCGGTCTGCGTCGAGGTGGAAGACCGCGAGTTCGAGGCCTCCGACGAAAAACGGATCGAGGCCCTGCGGCTCAGCCTCGAACACCTTCGCTCCGCCGCACCACTCTCCGCCTAGACACTCTTTCCCATCGGCTGCGCCATGGCGGACTGACGGGCATCACTCGAGACGCACCCACCGGGCACACATCTCCGTCCCGCGGCACAGGAACCAGGAGCGGCAACGTGTCTCACACGGTTGCCAGACAATGAGACCAACCTAGGCGTACAGGCCCTGGACGACCTGCCCCCCATCGACCAGCGGTACCGGACGGCCTTCCTTGTCCTGGATGGTCGTGTGCGGATCGATTCCCAGCGAATCGAAAATCGTCGCCGAGAGATCAGCCGGGCTGACAGGATGATCGAGCGGATGGCCGGCAATTCGATCCGAACGCCCGTACAGCACACCACCGGTGACACCGGCCCCGGCCAACAATGCCGGAAAACAGTAACCCCAGTGATCTCGTCCGTCGGCACTGCCGCGATTCTCGAACTTCGGCGTCCGCCCCATCTCTCCCACACAGACCACCAGAGTTTCATCGAGCATGCCGCGATCGTGCATGTCTTCGAGCAAAGCCGAAACCGACTGATCCAGTCCCGGCAAGAGATGATCCCGCAGGCTGGCCGTCATCCCTTCATGGGAGTCCCATCCGGAGGGCGCGCCGTCGGGCATGTCCCAGACGACGGTCACGAAACGGGATCCCGCTTCGACCATACGGCGGCCGACCATCAACGACTGCCCAAACAAATGACGTCCATACCGATCGCGGAGTGCAACCGGCTCGCGTCGGATATCCAGTGCTGTGCGAAGCCTCTCCGAACTGACCATTCCCAGTGCCGAGCGTCGGTGCCGCCCGTAACTGGCCGTCCCGGAGGCTCCGTCGAGGCCCTGCTGCTGAACCTCGAACTGTTCCAGCAGGCTGCGCCGCCGGTCGAGACGGTCCAGGGTCACACCGTCACTCAAAGACAACCCACGGAACTGAAACTGCAATTCCTTTTCGGTGCAATCGCGAAAGTAAGGGTTGTCCAGATGCGCCCGCTTGCGGATGCGAGTCGCCAGGGCGTCATATTCGGGCCCCAGCCATCCCGCGTACTGCCCCAAGCGATTGTACCGCCCACCCAACTGGATCTCTCCGTGGCGATTGGGAAGGTAGACATAACTGGGAACCGTCGAGCCACCGGCCCGGCGACGGTCGAGGTAGGACACGACCGACCCCATCGAGGGCCAGTCGTTGGCTGCCGCGTTGACATTGGCCGGCCCGCGTTCAGCCGGAGGCATCGGCCAACCGGTCTGGATGATGTGAGCCGCGTTGTGATCGTTTTGCGTGTGATTGAGCGTCCGAATGACCGCGTACCGATCCGAACACGCCGCCAGCCGCGGAAGGTGTTCGCAGATCCTCATTCCCGGCGTCCGCGCCGCGATCGCAGAAAACGGCCCGTGCACCGTACTCGGTGCCTCAGGCTTCATGTCGAATGTCTCGAGTTGGCTGGGCCCACCGAACAGATACAGAAACATCACGGACTTGGCCCGCGGAGCCGACCGCACGGCACCGGCAATCTCGGCCGCAGCAATCGACGTCGCCCCAACGCCCAACAGCCCCGCCCCCCCCACCTGCAACATCTGCCGACGGCTGATGCCGTTGCAGAGGCGTTGCGGTCGTCCCAGGATCTGGAGCATGGTCAATTGTCCGGTAGAGGTTCTAAGCATGGTATCGGCAAGCCCGCCTGATCGGCAACGGCATTCCCTCTGACGACAACCGCAATTGAGTCGGTCCACCCGGTCGAGTTAGACTGGGGGGGTGAAGCCCCTGCCGGACCCCGAACACCATGCGCCGCACACTCCTGTTCTCCACGATCACTGCCACCCTGCTGGTCACTTCACCGGCATCCGCCGCAGCACCCAATCCGGTCATCACCACGGCCTGGCCCGCCGGAGCGCGCCCCGGGTCGACGGTCGAAGTGACCCTGACCGGGACCGGAATCGAGAAGCTGACCCAGCTGAAATCCACGGCTCCCGGAGTGCGGGCCGAATCCATCGGAGACGCCAAGTCGAAGCGGTTTCGCGTCGTCATCCCCAAGACAACACCACCGGGACTCTACGAGATCCGAATGGCCGGACAATCCGGGGTCAGTTCTCCGCGAACCTTCCAGATCGGCAACCGCCCCGAAGTCACCGAGGCCGAGCCGAACAACACGCCCGATGTCGCCAAGCCGGTCCCGCTGGATGTGATCATCAACGGACGGATTCTCGAGGCCGGAGACCAGGACTGCCATCGTTTCACAGCCGGCAAGGGCCAACGGGTCATCATCGAGTGCTGGGCCGAACGCATCGATTCGGACCTGCACCCGGTACTCCAGCTCTTCGATGCCGAAGGGCATCTGTTGAAGGTCAGCCGAGGGTACTATGGCATCGACCCCCTGATCGACTTTCGGGTTCCTGCCGACGGTGACTATGTCGTCCGACTTCACGACCTGACCTACACCGGCGGCGCCAACCACCTTTACCGTCTCGACATCGACACGGGACCTCGCGTCGCGCTGGCCGTACCCGGTGTGATCCGCCGCGGTCACGCGACTCGCGTCACCCTGCTGGGCTGGAACCTGGCTCAACGCACAGACGCTCCGGCACCCGCACTGGACCGGGTCGAGGTCGAGATCCCCGCCGAAAAAGCCGCCCCCACGTGGCCTTTGCCCATCCGCCTGGCTCCCTCGCAGACTCCACTGGACGCGATGACATGGCAATTGCCCGGCAGCCACGCGCCGGTCCTGATAGGAGTCACTGACGTGGCTGTCGTTCACAGCTCCGACGACAATCACACCCCACAGACCGCCCAGCAGATCGAAATCCCCTGCGAGGCCGGCGGCCTGCTTGTCGAGGCGGATGAGAAGGACTGGTACAGCTTCAAGGCCCGAAGAGGCGAAGTGATCTATATCGAGTTGATCGGCGAACGAATGGGATCGCCGGTCCACCTGGCCGCCTCGGTGCTCGCAGCAGATGGACAAACCGAACTGCTGCGATGTCGCCGCGATCCCCGCAACATCGGCGGCCTGGGGTTGCCCACCCGGCACGCCGACCCGGCCGGGCGGTTCCTGGCACCATCCGACGGACGCTACACCGTCGTCGTCTACAACCGTACCGCCGGCATCCATCCCGACCCCCGTCGAAGTTACCGGCTGTCACTGCGGCGGGAAGTCCCGGCCGCCGACGTGGCCGTAATCCCCACCGGCACCAGTCCTCGAGCCATCAACGTGGCCCCCGGGGGACGAATGGTCCTGGATGTCTTCGCGTTCCGACGTCGCGGAGCCCGAGGTGGCATCCGCATTTCGGCCGGCAATCTTCCCGACGGCATCTCCTGTCCCGACATCTTCCTGGGCCCGGATGTCTCCAGGGGACAGTTGGTTCTCAGTGCCGATCACGGCGCTTCGCTGGGCAACGGACGCTTCACGTTGTGGTCGGCGCCGGTCACCGCGGCACCAACGGCACGCCGTGACGTCCGCGGAGGGACGGTGGTTCGTGGGGGACGCCCCAATGGATGGAGCCGGCTGACACACGAACTGGCACTGGGAATCGGAGGCGATTCTCCGCTGCGAGTCACCGCCGACGGCCACGAGACCCGGATCCACCATCTCTACGGAGAACTGAAGGTTCGACATGCTCCCGGCGGCGTACTGGATGTCGCCATCGAGGTTGAACGCAAGGATCCCAACCATCGAGCCAACGTTCAGTTGATCGGCGTGGGCCTGCCTCCGGGCCTCGCCAACCGCACCGCCACCATCCCCGCGGCCAAGGACAAGGGCTACATCAGCTTCTACCTGCCCCCCGGGCTCAAACCCGGCCGCTACACGCTGGGAGTCCAGGCGACCACAACGGTACCGACCGCCGATGGCAAAAAGACCCAGTCGGTGACGGTCTTCAGCAACCCGATCGTTTTCGACGTCCACGAACCGATGTTCCACGTGACACTCGACCCCTACAACCCGAGGACCATCAAGCGAGGCCAGATCGCCCAGGTCAAATACCGGGTCCGACGTCTCAACGGGTTCATCAACAAGATTCACTCGGAACTGGCCGCACCCGGCACGGTTACCAAGGTCGGCGGACTGCGGGGCCGAGGTGTGACCTTCGTGGGACAGACCGACAGCGGAGCCATCCAGGTGGTCGCCAGCGATGACGCTCCGCTGGGCCAAAGAGCCTTTCTCAGGGTCTACGCCGTTGGAGTACTTGAAGACGAGGCGCTCTACCACGGCAGCCATTTCCTGAACCTGCAGATCGTCGAGTAGCCCCATGCCGCGTCAGCAGCAGAAATCCGGTGGCCTGAGTCGACGACAGGTGATCCGGACCGGCGCGGGACTGGCTCCGCTGGCCTTCCTCGCCAACGAGGCCAACGGTGCGTCCCTGCAACCGACAGCCACCGCCCGAGCCTGCATTTTTCTTCACATCACCGGAGGTCCTGCGCAGCAGGAGACCTTCGACATGAAACCCAAGGCGACAGGTGCCGCACGCGGAGAATTCGACCCGATCGCGAGCCGCGTGCCGGGAATCGACGTCTGCGAATTCATGCCGAAAACGGCCCAGATGACTCACCATCTGTCGATCATCCGGTCCATGCACCACGACCAGACATTCCACGGCGGCGGAACCCACTACAACCTGACTGGCCGGCCACACCAGCCTCGAACACCACAGCCCGAATACTATCTCGACTCCCGTGATGCCCCCTGCGTCGGGGCGGTCTTTCAGCAATTGATCGGATTCCGGGCAGGACTGCCCGCCTCGGTGCACCTGCCCTTCTGGATTCAACAGGGCAACGTCGGCCGGTTTGCTGGCCAGGATGCCGGATTCCTTGGACAACGCTTCAATCCGCTGCGGGTCTTCCACGTGGGCAAGACCGACCTTCCGGGATCGTTGCCTCGCACATTTCGCTTGCCCGACGCCATCCCCGTATCACGACTCGACAGGCGCACCTCGCTGTTGACCCGTCTCGAACGCGGCCGGGAGACTCCGGAAACCCCATCGCGTTGGAAACGCCAGCGTGAACGAGCGATGGAGATACTGCACGCCGGTGGTGCCTGGCAGGCGTTTTCCATCAAGGACGAAACACCGGAGACCCGTGAGCTGTATGGTGACCACAAGTTCGCCCGCAGTTGCCTGGTGGCACGCCGACTGGTCGAAGCCGGAGTGAAGGTGGTCCAGGTCAACTGGCCCGGCCACGAAACTCACTTCGACACGCACGGCGGACATTTCCCAGACATGAAAAACACGCTGCTCCCGCCCATGGACCGAGCCTATGCCGCCCTTCTGCACGATCTCGATCAACGAGGATTGCTCGACGACACCCTGGTGGTGTGGTCCGGAGAGTTCGGACGCACGCCGTCTTTGAACGGCAACAAGACGGCCGGAAGAGATCATTGGCCGTGGGTCTACACAAGCGTCCTGGCCGGCGGTGGTATCCGTGGAGGACGACACTTCGGCAGCAGTGATCCCCAGGCTGCCTATCCCCACGAGGACCCGGTTCATGTCTCGCGGTTCGTCGCCACGATCTACCATGCCCTGGGCTGCACCGAAGAAACCGTCGTCCACGATGTCCAGGGACGGCCGCACCACGTGATGCAGCGCCGCCCATTGCTGCAGATCTTCTGAGCCGATTCTCCAACCGACCCGGCGTCCAGTTCCGGGTCGTTGGCATCGCTGGATCTACCGGGACGGGGTGACAACCGCCTGGAACGGCTGAACCGCCGGATCACCGAGTACGACGTACAACAACAGGCCCTGGGCCACACGGCGGCCAGCGGCGCGATCCGGTGATACCACAAAGCGGCCGGACCGGAACCCCCTCACGGCAATCAACCCGTTGATCAACTGCTGGTACGACTCGCCCACGGTTTTGCCTTGTGACCAGGCTTCCAACACCGGAAACACGTGGGGAAACCCCATGCTCAGCCGCATGTGACCGAAGAACGCCGTTGATCCGTTGTCAATTGCCCGCAATGCAAATGCGTCCCTCTTCTTGACCTCGTACCCCCCTGGAATCCGGCGAATTCTGGGGAAGTCCGAACGGTCAGGAGACGCGGCAAAGCACGACCCGCTGAGAATGAACTTGCCGGACAGGTCGTTCGGCAGCCCATCAACATCGACACCACACGACATCCCCGGGACGCCGTGCCCGTGCATCACCACCAGCGACGCCGCCCGAAACGCTGCATCTGCCGCCGGGGGAAATGACTTCAGGAACGGCTGCTGGCCTGTCGCCTGCAGGTTCCAGATATTCTTTCCGGTGAGCCGAGCCGCCTTCACGGCCCGGCGGCTGTACACAGCCACGATCGGCGTTGGGACCCCCGTCCTCGCGAACCACTTTCTCAGCACTCCCGCCTTCTGCAGGGACCGCAGTTCCTCGGCTCGCGGAACCTGGCTGATGGCCAACGGCTTCAGTTGCGAGACCGGCAGCGGTTTGTGACGAAGCGAACGGTCCACCAGGCCTGACAGATGCCTGGCAGTGGACGCCAACAGGATCCCGGGCAGAACGTCAACCTGGGGATCCGCGTCAAGAGTTGAAGTCAATTCCCACAGGCCCAGCACCATGTTCTCACGGAATGATTCCTTCCGCGGAGCAACGGCCAGAAATCTGACTCGGGCATCTCGCAGCTTCTGCCGGATCGAGACGAGCTTCTTCGGGTCCTGCCCCAACGTGGCCAGGTCGTCCACCTTCAGAATGATCCCGTCCCGAGCCTTGGCCAACCGCTGCAGGCTGGAAAGGAAACTGGCTTCCCGATGATCGGTCAGCACGACGTACCGATCTCCTGCGACCGGATGAGGACGTGTCTTCAGGATGAAGGCCGAGTTCTTCATCTCCGCCCGACTGGGCCGCTTTTTGCGATCCACACGGACCAATTGGCTCACGTCGGGAATCTCCAGCCCGCCGACTTTTTCCAGAACCTGTTCGGCCGCAGGCCGACTGTCGGCATCGGTGGACTGTGCAGGCGGCTCGGCGGCCGCGGCGGCGACCGTCCACAGGGCGAGCAGAAGTGCAATCCTGGTCACGTGTCGGTCCCCCTTTCCGACGCAGGCCTCAACCGTTTTGTGACCCACCGCCAGTTGACGGTGTCTAGCGCCCCCGGGAAGCCGCAGCTTCCTGTCCAGCCACTGTCAAGAAGACCGGGTTGGATGCGTAGCTGGTCATGATCGTGTACGTGATCGGCACACGGGCCACCACTGCAATTGGCCAGCGCGAGATCGGCCTGGCAGCGGCGGTAGCGGCCAGTGTAAATGTCGCTTCCAGCATGTCGCCGGTCAGTTTCCGGGTTGCCTCGCCCTGGACGCTGACCCCCGGAGGCAACTGTTCGCCAACGGTCTTGTTGAAGAACAACAAGGCCATATTCAGTAACACCTGCTCGCTGTATTCCGGGCTCCGCTTGATTCGGACGGTGATCCTGGACGTTCCTCCCGGTTTCAGGGTGACGTCGACCGGGGTCGCAGTCACCGCATGCAGGTCCAGCGGCCTGGTCACACCCAGCAACTGGGTGCGGATCGGCATCCGTACGAAACGGCTTGCCCCGGCTCGTCGCAACTCACCGAGTACATTCGCCTCACGCACCACCTCCACCCTGCTCTTGCCGCGGGGCAACTTCGCCCGGCCACGCACGCGGACCAGGGACGCGTTGATCGGAGCCTTCCGGTCGGCAGAGAACACCAGCGCACAGTGATTGACGCCCGAGGGGATCACGACCGGTTGGCAAGTGACACCACGAGGCAACCGGTCCACCAGGATCTCGACCGGGCCGTCAAAACCGTTGAGCCGATTCAACCGCACAAACCAGGCCGCGTGACCGCCCGGGGCCAGCATCCCGTAGTAGTATTCGCCATGCACTTCGAAGTCCGGGCCACTGGGCACGACCGACATGTGGTAGATGAACCGGTCACCCGCCCGGCGGTTCAGGTCTCTCACTCCGATCACGTACTCGCCATCTGCGGGAGCCCGAAAAGACAACCCGGCGTCCTTGGTGAACGAGCCGTCGTCGGCGGTCGCCAGGATCTTCCCTTTGGCGTCCATGACCAGAATCACTCCATCGACGGCCAAGCCACGCCGCTGAGACTGCACATCAATCTTGACGACGTCCTGTTTGTTGGCCCGGAAGCGGTAAAAGTGGGTCTGCCCGGGCCGTTGGAACCGGCCACTGATGCCCACGGGCAATTCTATTGGCATCGCCAGTGCCACTTTGAGATTCCGCCCATCGGCAGTCCGTTGGAGATGCGGACTGACCAGTTGAGGAACCGCCGGACCGGGACGGCTGTCGGCCCCCGGGATCCGGACCCGCCGCCAGCCCGGCACCGCATCGGCTGCCACATTCCAGGTGACCTGGCGTCGCTCTCGCGAGGGCGCTCGTGGCACATTGATCGAATGCGTCTCGACAACCTCCACCGAAGCCGAATGCCCCCGCTGGACCGCAACCGGAAACGTCGCCACCGCCAACGGCCCCTCGGTGATCTCGACACAGTAGACGTACCGGGGATCACCGGCATAACGAGAGTCACGAACCTCCAGGAAATAATCTCCCGAGGATGGCAACCGGCAACGCAACATCGCATCGCCGCCGACGAAGTTGTCGTTTTCGGCCACCACTCGTCCCTGCTCGTCACGGAGCGTGAGATACGAATCCATCAGGTGGATTTTCGGGTACTGGATCGCCATGCAGTGGATCAACCGTGTGACCCGCTGGGCAAAGATCTGGCAAACCAGTTCCTGCCCGGCTCGACCGCGAATCCGATACAGGTCCA
Organism: Planctomycetaceae bacterium; assembly: GCA_002724315.1. Lineage (GTDB taxonomy): Bacteria > Planctomycetota > Planctomycetia > Planctomycetales > Planctomycetaceae > UBA8437. The sequence continues at coordinate 22,037 of PBOJ01000067.1, forward strand.
CATCCTCAAAATCGGCGATGTTCCCGCACACAGCCGATGGGACCGACACCGTCTGGGCCGTCTTCGACGTATTGTTGTCGCCGGCCGTCTCGGTCACCACCGGATGATCAGTCACAAGCAGGTGTCCCACACTGCTAACGGCCTGATCCGTGGCAATCCGGTACTCGTACACACCGGCCATCTGCCCGGCGGGCACTTCGACGTCAAACCCGAAATCCTCGCCCTGATCCAATTCCTTGGGTTCAAAGAACGCGATTTTTTTGGGCGGCTCCTTGGCCTGGGTCATCCGAATGCCAGCAGGAACGAAGAATGTCGAGTGCGAGTTGTCCAGGGTAAAATTGGACCAGACGCGGACCTTGGCCTTGGTGCCTCGCTGCACGGCAATCGGATGTGTGCGGGTGATCTGGCGGTAACTGATCTTGTGTGCTGCGACGCTCGGACGAGCGGTCGCCAGCATCGTGCCGACCACCAGCATCAACGGGATGACGGCCGGCAAGCAGTGGCGCCAGGTCGGCAGACCGGTCTTCAAAGTGGACACGCCGTGCGTCATGACAGCTCCCGGATCGAATGGCCTTCGCACAATCGCATCGGCCGCCCATCACCAATGATGTGGGTTGTGTCCAAGGGGATTCCGAGCTTCGTGTAGATCGTCGCAGCGATATCCTGAGGATAGTACTCCTCGCCGACGCTCCGCCCCCCCTCGGCATCAGTCTGGCCGACGATGACTCCCGGAGGTGTTCCGGCCCCGGCAAAGACCGCCAGCCCGGCCGATGCCCAGTGGTCCCGGCCGGCCGCAGTGTTCACCTTGGGTGTCCGCCCAAAATCGGTCAACCAAACCACCAGAGTCGACTCCAGCAGGCCCCGTTGTTTCAGATCAGCCACCAGCATCGGCAGCGCCTGGTCAACCGGCGGCAGCAACTCCTTGAGCCGACTGAAGTTCTTGGCATGAGTGTCCCAGTCGGCGTTGCTGACGGTCACGAACCGGGAACCCGATTCGATCAATCGCCGTGCCAGCAGGCAGCTCTGCCCAAACGTCGTTCGGCCATAGGCGTCACGCGTTTTGGCGGACTCGCGATCCAGCCGGAACGCCCTCTGGGTATTGGCCGAGGTGATCATGCGAAAGGCGTCACGGTAATAGGTGTCGATGGCCGACAGGGCCGCTGGCCGCTTGGCCAGCCCCCGTTGCAATGTGTCGATCCTGGCCAGTGCCTCGCGCCGCAACGACACCCGCTTCGGACTGACTCCTCCCGGAAGCGTCAGGTCCCGGACCGTGAATTTGTCAGCATTGGGATCCTCAAACACTTCGAACGGATTGTGCGTGATCCCCAGGTATCCGGCCGTCCCGCCCATGAACTTGCGGTCGACCTCGTTGCCCAACTGCACGAAGGCCGGCATGTCACGCCGGTTGCCCCGTTCACGAGAGATGACCGACCCGTAGGTCGGATAGGTGACGGCCGGATTCAACTGCCAGCCGGAGAGAATGATGGCATCTGCCGAACCGTGAGCCCCGTTGATGGAATTCAGGTTGCGGACTACCGCCAGATCCTTGGCGCCCCGTGCGAATCCCGGCACGTGATCCGAAAACCGGACACCGGGGATCGACGTGTCGATCGTCCCGAACTCCCCACGGACCTCCGCCCGCGCCTTCGGCTTCGGGTCCAGCGTGTCGTGGTGGCTGGTACCGCCTCGGGTCCAGATCAGGATGCAGTTGACATCCTGTCGCGGGGCGGCAGCGGCCGCCTGACTTCGAAGTGCCTGATCCAGGGACAACCCGATGCCCCCCAGCGCCCCGACCTGCAACAGAAAGCTGCGGCGGCTCGGCGACTGGCAATCGGTGTGGTGAAGTGGTCGAAGATCGAGCATCTGAATGTTCCCTGGCTGAAACACCGGGCAAGGTCAGTTGGTCATGGTCAGTGGTTGAAGAGAAACTCGCGGCTGTTGCAGAGAGCCCACAGGATGTTTTCCAGGCCCTTCCTCTGATTCTCGGACTGGCCCACCACCTCCCGGCAGGTGACCAGTTCGCTGGCCGAAGGGAGCCGGCTGAACGTGGCCAAGTACAGTTGCCGCAGATTCTGCTCAAGGGGTTTGCCAGCCGCTATCAACTTCGCGAGTCGCCCGGACTTGTCGGCCAACTTCTTCTCGAACTTCGCCCCGTTGCACAGGTGCAACACCTGGGCCATGTTCGGCTCGGCCGTCCGTTCACACTCGCAGTTGGTCAATCGACGCGGCCGCCCCAGGGTGTCGAGAAAATACGACTCGAAGTTCGGATCCGGCAAGGCAATCGCTCGCGTGCCGGGGGGAACGCCGGGAAATCGCTCGTGAGTGCCGCAGGCGTGGTCGATCGCATCCAGCAGAACCTCAGCCGGCAACCGCTTGACGTTGTAGTGAGTGTAAAAGCGACGATCCGTGACGTGTTCGGGCCGTGATGTCGAGGACAGTTGGTAAGTGGCTGAAGTCATGATCCGACGCATCAGGTGCTTCAGATCGAACTTGTGGGCAACGAAGTCATCGGCCAGGGCGTCGAGCAATTCGGGGTTTGTCGGCGGATTGGTCGATCTCAGGTCGTCGACGGGTTCGACGATCCCGGTACCCATGAAATGGCCCCAAATGCGGTTGACGATATTCCGCGAGTACAGACGGTTTGTCGGCGATGTCAGCCAGTCGGCCAGGGGCTCGCGAATGTCGAGCACGCCCCGGATGTCGACGGGGTCGCCTCCGAGTGGCCGAGGCGGAACGACCTGTCCGGTCCGCGGATGCTTGAGACTGCGGTCGGCCGCCAACGGAGCCAGGCTGACCACGGCGTCAAAGCCCAGTTCTCCGAAGGTGCCGCTCGACTTGCTGTCCAAACGTGTGAAGAACGCCGCCAGGCCATAGAAATCGGCCTGGCTGTACGACTCGAACGGATGATGGTGGCAACGGGCACACTGTAACCGGATGCCCAAAAACACCTGTGCGGTGGTCTCGGCCAGATCGGCCGGATTCGAGATCGTCGCCACGTCGGTGGGGCGCCGCGAGGAGGCGATAAAATTGGCTGGACCGTGTTCGAAAATCGAGCCCTGTGCAGTGATCAACTCACGAGTGATCTGGTCGTACGGCTTGTTTCGTCGCAGAGACTGTCGGATCCAGTTGTGATAGGCCCACATCCCGGCATCACCGGACGTCTTGCGATTGTTGCGAAGCACGTCAGAGAATTTCAGCGTCCAGTAGGTGCTCCATTCGCCCACATACCGGTCCCGTGCAGGATCCCCGGTCACGCCCAGGACCTCGTTGATCACTCCGGCACGTTTTTCGGGGGACGACGAGTTCAGGAACTGCTGAACAACTTTCGGATCAGGCAACGTCCCCAGACAATCCAGGAACACTCGCCGAATGAACTCGGCATCACTGCACCCGGGTGAAGGCCGCATCCCAAGAAGCTTCCATCTTCGGGAAACGTGCTCATCGATCAGGTTGCCCGTCTTCAACAGCACCGCGGCCGTCCCCGTGGTCGCAAAGGGGGACATCACGTGGGCCACAGCCGTCTGGCCGCGGTAACGAACCATGACGGCCGCCTGCCCACTTCCGGAGACCGTGACACGGCCATCGTCGCCGACGTCGGCGATTCCGGATTCCAGGCTGTCAAAAGCGGACCGACGGGTGACGTCGTTTCGGTGACCATCGGCGTAACGGGCCACGACCCGCAACTGCTGTGTCTGGCCGACCCGATACGTGTGTTCTCGAGGAAAAACGTCCAGTCCCACGATCCGCACCGCATCCGGATTCGCCCGACCGGGACCACGGGCCCCCTCGGCGATCCAGGTCTTGAGCACGTCGTACTCGTAGCTGTCTCGACCGAATCGCCGGCCCCCACCATGCCCGACAGACATCGTTGCCTTCCGCAGCACCAGGCTGTCCGGCGGGGAGACCAGCGACACCCTCCGACTGTCCCATTCGCGGGTCAACGCGAGGTGATCTGCTTCCGGAGCAAAAGAAAACACCGACAGCTTGAAGCCCCCCTTGCCGAACTGCGACGCATGACACGCCCCCTGGTTGCATCCGGCTCGACTGAGAACAGGAAGCACATGATCCACAAATCGGGAACTGTGATCGGCAAACCCGCTGGCCACCACAACCGGAATCTGGCGAATGGTCCCCGCGTGTCGGACCCGCACCACCGTCCGGCCCGCCGACTTTGCACGGACTCGCCCCATCCGGTCGATCGAAACGACCCGGTCGCCCTCGATCTCGAACCGTACCACCCTCGTCACGTCACGAGATTCTCCAGAGGCCGTTTTCTCGGTGACGAGCAGTTGGACCTGGTCGAGCCGACTCGACAACTCGATCCGGGTCGGAGAGACCTCGAACTCTTCGACGGCATCGGCGTGACCGCTTGCCGCTGCGCACAGGAAGATTCCGAACTGCAGCGCCCGTGCAGCGAACCTCGAAAAACACATCAATGTCGCACCTGATCGACGACCGGAAACGCGGGCCGCAACCCGCAAAGTGCCATTCTGACCCGCGTCACCTCCGGGGGTCAATTTCAATGTCCTCCCACCACCACAACCACCTTGAGGTCGCTCTCGAGTACACTGTCTGACACCCCGGTTTTTCAGCCCCCATGCTGAACACCCCAACACGTGGAGATTCGAACATGGCACCAGACGTCAACAGGCGAGATGCAATGAAACTGGGTGCCGGCGTGGGAGCCGGCGTCGCCCTGACCGACTGGGCCCTGGCAAACAAGCCAAGCCGGGACACCGAGGCCGACGATCCACGACTGAAACCGATCCCGCACATCCGAGTCGGACTGGTGGGAATTGGCGGCCGCGGTTACCACCTGCTGCGGTTGCTGCTGGAACAACCCGGTGTCGAGGTGAAGGCGGTTTGCGACCTGTTGGAGGACCGGTGCCAACTGGCGCAGAAGACCACGGTGTCAGCCGGCCAACCCAAGCCGGACGCCTATTTCCCCGATGACCGGGCCTTCGACAAGCTCTGCGACCGAGACGACCTGGACCTGGTCGTCACCGCCACCCCGTGGCGGTGGCACGTACCGGTCTGCGTGGCGGCCATGAAGAACGGGCACCACGCCGCAACCGAAGTCCCCGCCGCGGTGACCTTGGACGAATGCTGGGAAATGGTCGAGACCGCCGAGAAAATGAAGCGGCATTGCGTGATGCTCGAGAACTGCTGCTACGGCCGGACCGAGATGATGGTGCTGAACATGGTCCGACAAGGCCTGCTGGGAGACCTGGTTCATGGTGAAGCGGGGTACATGCACGAGTTGAGAGACGACCGGGAGTTGCTGGGTCCGAATGCGGAAGTTCGCTGGCGGCTCGATCACATGATCCGACGCGACGGCAACCTCTATCCCACTCACGGACTGGGCCCCGTCGCACAGTGCATGAACATCAACCGGGGTGACCAGTTCGACCACCTGGTCTCAATGAGCACCGCCTCCCAGGGACTCAACGTCTTTTACGCCAGTCGCTTCGGAGACAAGCACCCGTTGGCGACCCGCAAGTACAAGTGCGGTGACGTCAACACCACGATGATCCGGACCAAGAACGGTCGCACCATCACGCTCGGGCACGGCACCCAGTTGCCTCGCCCCTACACCCGGATCAACATGGTCCAGGGCACGCTGGGAATCGTGCAGGGTTATCCCGACCGCATCGCCCTGGAATCCCATTCCCGTGGTCACACCTGGGAACCAATCGACAAGTACCAATCGAAGTACGAACACCCCCTGTGGAAGAAGATGATCCGCGAGGCCCAGGGCAAAGGGCACGGGGGAATGGACTTCATGGAATTTCACCGGCTGGTCGAGTGCCTGCACCAGGGAACCGAACCGGACATGGATGTCTACGACGCCGCCGCCTGGAGCGCGATCTCCGAACTCAGCGAACGCTCGGTCGCCAAACGCAGCAAGTCGCTCGACGTGCCCGACTTCACCCGCGGCCGCTGGAAGAAGAACAAGCCGCTGGGGATCATCGGCGGATGACTTTTCCGTCCGAAAACGACCTGGAGGTCTCGCGGTGAACACGGTTCTGATCGCCGAGTTGGGCGAAAACCACTACGGCCGCTGGGATATCTGCCGTGGTATGGTCGAGGAGGTCGCAGCCAACGGGGCGACGGTGGCCAAGTTCCAGACGTACACGGCCAACCAGTTCGGGGCCGACCACGAGTGGCACGACTGGTTCCGCGGCGTCGAAATGCCCGAGGCTGTCCATTTCGAGATGCAACAGTTGTGTGAGGAACTGGGCATCACCTTTCTCAGTTCAACCTTCACCCGACGTTCAACCGATTTTCTCGTCGATCGCATGGGCCTGTCCGCACTGAAGCTCGCTTCGAGCCGTATCGTCGATCACGAGTTGCTTGGTCACGTCAATGACCGGGCCGAACAGGTCCAGACCGTGTACCTCTCGACCGGCGGGTCCACGATCGACGAAATCCGGAGAGCAGTCGAGTGCCTGGATGCGATCGAAAACCTCTCGCTGTTGCACTGCGTCAGCCAATACCCGACCGAAGACGCCAACGTGAACCTGCTGGCGATTCGCGCCATGCAGGCCGCCTTCCCGGACATTCCGATCGGGTACAGCGACCACAGCCGAGGAATCGCAGCCTGCCTGGCAGCGGTAGCCCTCGGAGCCACCGTGCTCGAGAAACACTTCACCTATCACACCCGCATGCCCGGTGATGACCACGAGGGAGCCCTGACCCCCGAATCACTGGCCGAACTGGTCGGACAGGTCACTCGTCTCGAGACGATGCTTGGACGCGAGGAAAAAGTCCCCATGCCCGACGAACAGAAAGCCCTTTCGCAACTCAGAGGAAAGATGCTCGAGGTCGATTTCGACAGCTGATGCCCCCCGATCAGCCGGTTTTTCTGTGATATGGCCCCGGCTTGCACGTCGCCCCCCGTTTCGCCGATCATCTCTCGCTGAATCCCACCGCCGAACGTTCCGATTTCACTTTTTCAGGCTTCAAGTATGACCGACCCGCAATACAAGGCGATGACCCGTTTCCTCCGCGACATCGGCACCGAGTCTGTCCCACACACCGACACCGTGTTCCTGGCTCACCTGATTGGTGTCTACAACGATCTCAGGGACTGGAATGCCTCCACCGCGGTCTGCCGGGCCGGGATGTTCCACTCGATCTATGGCACCGAGATGTTTCAGACGTTCGCCTTGCCCCTGGAACAGCGGGACGAGGTCCGCGAATTGATCGGTGACCACGCCGAGTTCGTGGCCTGGGTCAACTGTGTCATGGATCGAGAAACCTTCGACCAGCAACTCGACGCATCTGCCCCTTATTCGATTCGAAACCGGGTCACCGGAGAGCCGATCGAGATGGACGAGACACAGTTCACCGACCTGTGCATCGTGCACCTGTGCGATTGGCTCGAGCAACTGCCTCGACTCAAGAAATGGGATTTCCGTCGCGGACCCTACCGAAAAATCGCCGAGCGCCTGGGAGGGATCGCCTTGTCGTCGTTCGACGACGTCTACGCTGACGAACCAGCCGAACCGGCCGCGTCGGCCTGATTCACCTGACCGGGAGTGCCCAGATGATATCGCCCCGTGTTGCCCTGTTCGCCGCATTTGTGATTGTGTCGGCACTCGCCTCGCCCACTCGAGCGGCCGGCCCACCCAACGTCGTCTTCATCATGGCCGACGATCTCGGCTTCGCCGAATTGGGCTGCTACGGCCAGAAGCGAATCCGCACGCCCCGCATCGATCTGCTCGCAAAAGACGGCATGCGGTTCACCAGGAACTACTCGGGCAATGCCGTCTGTGCGCCCTCGCGGTGTGTGTTGATGACGGGAAAACATCCCGGGCACGCGTGGGTCCGCAGCAACAAGGAGGTCCGTCCCGAGGGACAAACCCCGATCCCCGCCGCAGAAGTCACGCTGGCCGAACTGCTGAAATCAGACGGGTATGCGACCGGGGCCTTCGGCAAGTGGGGGCTCGGCCCCCCCGGATCCGAAGGCGGACCACTGCAACAGGGTTTTGACCGTTTCTTCGGCTACAACTGCCAACGACACGCCCACAGCTATTACCCGTCCTACCTCTGGGACAACAACCAGCGTATCGCACTGAAAAACAATCCGCCGATTGGTGGCCACGCCCGGTTTCCCAAGGATGCCGATGCCACCAACCCGGGCAACTACAGCCGCTTCAAGGGACAGGACTACGCCCCGGACCGGATTGCTGCACAGGCCCTGCGATTCATCGAACAGAACAAGAATCGCCCCTTCTTCCTCTATTACCCCACGGTGATTCCTCACCTGGCGCTGCACGTGCCCGACGAGGCCCTGGAACCCTATCTCGCCCTGAAGTGGAAGGACCCGCCGTTCACCAAGCTGAAAGGTGGCGGTTACACCCCTCACTTCACTCCCAGGGCCGCTTATGCGGCGATGATCACGCGGCTCGACACCTACGTCGGCCGCATTCTCGACCTGCTCGAGAAACTCGGACTGGCCGATAACACGATCGTCGTCTTCACCTCCGACAACGGCACCACGCATCTGAAACGCGAGGTCGATTATGACTTCTTCGCCAGCGTCAAGCCGTTGCGAGGACTCAAAGGATCGCTTTACGAGGGTGGTGTCCGTGTGCCGCTGATTGCCCGCTGGCCCGGTCACATCCCTGCGGGAAGCACGTCGGACTTCCTCACCGGCTTCGAGGACTGGATCCCGACTCTGCTGGCTCTGACCGGCAGTCGCCAGGCGGTTCCGGCGGGCGTCGATGGCATCAGCCTGGCCGACACTCTCCGTGGAAAGCCTCAAGCGGCCCGGCCGTACCTCTACCGCGAGTTTGCCGGCTACGGCGGTCAACAGGCCGTGTGGATGGGCAAGTGGAAAGGCGTCCGTCAGCGACTTTCACGCCCCAACAATCCCAACCGCATGAAGATAGAACTCTTTAACCTCGAACAGGACATCGCAGAATCTCACGACATCGCGTCCCGGCATCCCGAGATTGTCTCTCGGATTCGCAAGCTGATGAAACGCGAGCACCGTGCATCGGCGATTTTCCCCAACAAGGCTCTCGACTGATCCCGAGCCCTGCATGACTAGCCTGCCACCCCCAATGGAACTCTCGCGGCACGCTGCCGCCCACCTGGGCCATGGGCTCTTGGCCCTGGCGGTGTGCCTGGCCGGTTGCGGCAGTGAATCCCCCCCAACCTCACCTCGATCTGCCCCTCCACCTGAAGCGACTCCGACTGCCGCTGAGGCGGTGACACCCGCCCCCCCTCCGGTCGCCAAAACGCCGGGCGACACCATCGAAACCGAGTCGCTCGACACGACACCTCGCCGGTTGAAACCGCCCTCACCTTCACCGGTTGAAACCGCAGCCAGGGAACTGCTGTCTCACCTCATCGCCGGCCGTTTCGCCGAAGCCGTCACGACCTTTTCCCCGGAAGTCCTCGAGGCACTGCCCGCCGAAAAGCTGAAGACCACCTGGAAGACCGTCCAGGCCCAGGTCGGCCTCTACCAGTCCGTCGCCGAGACAGCCACGGAAATGACGATCAAGGACAACCGGGTCGTCGACCTGTTGTGCACGTTCGAAAAGGCCCCACTGGTATTTCGCCTCTCCTACAACGACAAGCAGAAGGTGGTCGGAATTTTCTTTCGCCCACCCCCGAACGCCAGCCCACAGGCCGAGACTGCCAAAGACCGGTCCGGGCGAAAGGTTTACGTCACGCTGAAGACCGGAAGCGGCACGCTCACCGGAAGAATCGACTGGCCCACCGGCGACGGTCCTTTCCCTGCCGTGCTGGTCATTTCGGGTTCCGGCCCCAACGACCGTGACGGCAACCAACCCGGCCTGGAGTCCGACTACCTGAAGAAACTCGGATCAGCCCTGGCCTCCAATGGCATCGCCGTACTGCGATTCGACAAGCGAGGCAGTGGCGGCAGCCAGATCACCAAATCGAAGGCTAGGGACCTCCGATTCAATTCGATGATCGACGACGCCCGCGGTTGGATCCGCCTGATGACAAGGAACAAGAACATCTCGCGGATCGGGATCATCGGTCACAGCCAGGGCTCGCTGGTTGCCCTGTTGACCGCGCAGAAGGTCAAAGTGTCTGCCGTGGTATCGATCGCGGGCGCCGGTCAGCCAATCGGCAAGATACTGGAACGCCAATTGACCACGAACCTGGCCACGATGCCCAAGCTCAGGGACCAGGCCCTCGCGATTCTCCGTCAGTTGACCAACGGGAAGAAGGTCGACGAGGTCCCGGAAGCACTGGCAACGGTTTTTCGTCCCGACGTTCAGCCCTTCCTCATGTCCTGGATGAAATACGATCCGGCAGCAATCATCGCCAAGACCACCACCCCGACCTTGATCGTCCAGGGCACTCGCGACGCCCAGGTCACCGTCCGTGACGCTGAAGCCCTGAAAGCGGCACAGAAATCGGCTGCACTGGTGTTGATTGAGGACATGAACCACGTTCTACGCCATATCCGCACCGACGCCGAACAACTGCCCAGCTATTCGAACGCCGAACTGCCACTGGCCCCCGAACTCGTTCCGGCTCTGTTCTCGTTCCTGGAACAGGAACTTGTTGCCGAACCGTCCAGGTGACCGGGCCGGTCATGGCGCAAAGGGCACCAGTCGGCCGCCGGTGACCCTCAATCCCCTCGGAAGAGTCACCGTCGGCCGAAATGTGCCGTCACCTCGTCCACGGAGGATTGAGATGGAATTGTCCCGGTAGTTGGCCGAGACCAGGTCAAGATGGCCGTCCCGGTCAAGATCTGCGATGTCCAAGCCATAACTGCCCAGGCCACTCGGAAGGTCCACTCGGCGGGCAAATGTGCCATCACCGCGGTTGAGGAACACCGAAACGAAGGCTTCGGTCCAGTGGGTGATGGCCAGATCGATGTCCTTGTCACCGTCCAGGTCTCCCAAGCCCAGAAAAGCACCGTTCTTGCCGGCCTCCAGTTGCCGGTCTTTTTCGAAGGTGCCGTCGCCCCGGCCGGCGAAAATCGAGATGGTCGACGTACCGAGATTGGCCGTCACCACGTCCAGGTGTCCGTCCCCGTTGAAGTCAGCAATTCTGGCGTCGTTGACCGCATGAGACCGCTTGCCCGGAATGGGGGTCGCCGGCAGCACTTTCACCGCCCAACGCCGCGTCGCGTCCTTCGTCACAACCGAAAAACACTCCTTGCCGGGACTCAGGCAGAACGTCGCGCGATCATCATGCTCGTTAGGAATCACCACGTCGGGAAACCCGTCCTCATTCAAATCACCAGTGTCGATCGCGTAGGCCGAGCGTCCGGCAGGCAGCACGATCGCCGTCCCGAAACGCCCTCGCCCGAGCCCTCGCCGGATATGCAGTTCTCCGACAGTGAGATCCTGCTTGTAGCCCGAGCCGCGAGCGGTATAGAGCAGATCCAGACGCCCATCCCGGTCAAGATCCTCAAACCGCACCCCCTTGGCCTCGCTTGGCACCTGGTATTCGACCAGCTTCCGGAAGCGCCCCCCCGCTTCTCCGAGTGCCACCACCACGCGACCGGTCTTCACCGTGGACAACCCGCCCACGCCCACCACGATGTCCAGACGACTGTCGCCGTTGATGTCGGCCGCGTGCAGGTTGTGGACATGAGGTTCCGACCAGCAGGTCGAGTCGATCGATCTGTCACGTTCACGACCCGACAGGTCCGTCAACACGCCCCCCGATCGGTCCGACACACCTCCGCGACCATCACCGACGGCCAACTGCAACACGCCCAGGTTTCGGTACCCGGTCAGCACATCGGCATGCCCGTCGCCAGTGAAGTCCCGAACCAGGAGCTTGTATGGGCCACCGACATACCCTTCCAACCGCGGACGTTCGAACACCGGTTCGTCGGCCGACAGCAGGCCAACGGTCAGGACCAGCCATGCCACGTGCGGCCGCCACATCACGTCTTGGTCCGGCCGTCCCGTTCGACCCACTTGTAGGCTCGCTGAGAATTGAGAGAGAAGAACTGCTTGACGGCAGTTCGGCCACGGTCGCCGACGTAGTCCAGCACGATCTGCTGTTGCTGCCTGTAACTGGCCGCTCGCTCGGAGACCGGCCAGTCGCTGCCATAGATCACGCGATCATCACCGAACGCCTCCCAGACCACATCCAGATACGGCTTGTAGAAGGCGACGTCGGTCGGCGCCTTGCCCCCGCCGCGGGAGGCCCCTTCGACCATGGCCGAGACCTTGCAGAAGACGTTCTTGTGGCTGGCCGCCGCGCGAATGTTCGACACCCAGTCCTTTGGCGGCGGCGCCTTGGTGATGGCCACATTGCCCATGTGATTCTGCAACAGACGCAGGCCGGGCATCCGAGCCGCCAGGCGACTGACCACCAGTGGCGTCACCGTCCCACCGTTGACATCCAGTTCGAGATCGTGGTCCTGCAACACCTTGAACACATCAAGTGAGTTCGACTTCAGCCGACTCGCGACCAGACCTTGGCTGACCCGGATCCCCCGAAACAGCCGGTTCCTGGCAAACCGCCTGACGTTCTTCACATACCCGGGCTGCGATGGGTCGAGATGGCCGACAACGCCGAGGACAAACGGATCGTCCTTGGCAATATCCAGCAGCCACTGGTTGTCTTCCAGTCGGTTGCTGGCTTCGACGATCACCGTTCCGGTCACCTTCCGGGCGTGCGTCAGCGCCCTCAGGTGCCTGGGCAACACGGTCCGGTACAGAGACGACCCCTTGCGAGGCCAGGGAATCCCCTCGGGGCGGGTCGGGTCATAGAAGTGCGTGTGACAATCGATGACATCGAGTGCCGGTTTCCTGGACGCCTCGACAATCGTGGCCGGGCCCGTCACCGCCAGTCCACCAGCGGTCGAGAGAAACCGGCGCCGCGACAGGTATTGTGTCATTCCGAGAGCTCCCATCCCTTGCGATAGTCCTTGCGAAGGAGATCGTTGGCCGCCTTGTGGTTGGTGACCTTCATCTTCTTCGGGTCGTACTCGATGGTCTCACCGACCCGATAGGCCACGTTGCCCAGCAACACGATCTCGGTGAATGGCCCCGCATAGCCAAAGTGGCTCCCGGTGGGGCTGCCGGTCTTGGCGGCATGGATCCACTGCTGGTGATGCCCGGGCGAATCGGGCAGGTATGGCTTGGGCGGCTGAAAGTCCTTGAACTGTTCCTTGGGCAGCAACTGCGGCATCCCGCCGTGGGCGATGGCAATCCGTCCTTTCTCACCGATGAACAACGACCCGTTCATCGGCAGTTCCCGGGCGACCGGCTCGGATGGCCTGGCCGTCCCCTCGTACCAGAACACGTCCACCGGCGGCATCTTGCCCCTCTGCCCGAACTCGAATTTGGTGATCATCCACGTCGGCCCACTCTGAGAATTCGGCCGTGGTCCCATCGACGACACACGGACCTTGCCACCCAGTTTCAGGCCCCAGAAACTGGGATCCATCAGATGGATGGCCATGTCACCAATCGCACCGCATCCGAAATCCCACCAGCCTCGCCAACGAAATGGAACAAAGGCCGGGTGATACTCTCGCCGAGGTGCCGGTCCCAGCCACAGGTCCCACGAAAGGTTCGCGGGCGTTTTGGGGCGATCGGTCGGAACAGCAACCCCCTGCGGCCAGAATCGTCCCGGACGATCAGTGATGATATGGGCCTCGCGGATCGGCCCAACCGCGTCGGTTTCGAGCAGTTCCACCAGCCGAAGGTAACCAGGGTGTTCGTGGTTTTGTGTCCCCATCTGCGTAGCAACCTTTTGCCTGGCCGCTTCCCGGGCCAACAGACGGGCCTCCTGAACCGTGTGTGTCAGCGGCTTCTCGCAGTAGACATGCAGTCCTCGACGCAGGGCACGCATCGACGCGACGGCATGGTGATGGTCCGGAGTGGCCACCACCACGGCATCCAGATCCTTGCGTTCCAGCAGCCTGCGGTAGTCGGCGTAGATCTCGGCCCTGGGGTGCTTTTTCTTCGCCGCGCCCAGCCTCTGCGAATCCACATCACACAACGCCACGATATTCTCTCCGGCGACTGCGGCCAGATCGCTCGCCCCACGGCCGCCAACACCGATCGCCCCGATGTTCAACCGTTCATTGGCCCCGAACACGGCCGACGAGACCAGCGTCGGAGCGACCAGCGCCCCGGCCCCGGCGCCCGCCAGGAATTCCCGTCGTCGGATCGTCATCACCGCTCTCCCGCCGGGTTTCCCCGGGCCATCTCAACCACAGAACGTTTCCGCAACCGATCATATCGCCGTCCGGGGCGACCTCACAACACGTCGCCCCCTTCCCTGGCTTGGCGTCATCGGCCCCGGTGAGGATGATGGCTGGACAAGTCTCGATGGAGCCAACCGGTGAACCGTACGCTTTCCACCCTCGCCCTGCTCTCCGCCCTGTCTCTGGCCCCCGTGTCGTCCTTCGCAGGAGTAAAGATCCTGCCACTGTGGCCTGGCATCCCACCCGGCTCCGGCGGGATCACCGAAAAGGAAAAGGTCGTCGAGCGAGGCAACGGCAAAACCGTCATCGACCGCAGCATCCACGATGTGCACCGCCCCACGCTGACGGTTCACCTTCCGGACAAGCGAACCACTCGCCCCCTGTCTGCCCTGGTCATCTGTCCCGGTGGAGGATTGACCCGCGTGGTGATCGACAAGGAAGGCAACGACCTGGCCCGACTCCTGGCCCCTCACGGCGTCATCGGCGTTGTGCTGAAATTTCGTACTGCCAAGACCACCACTCACTTCTATGGCATGGAAGCGATGGAGGCCGACGTAAAACGGGCAATCCGCACGGTCCGGGCCAAGGCCGGCGAGTGGAACATCGATCCCAAGCGTGTTGGAGTGTTCGGATTCTCTGCCGGAGGAATTCTTGCCGCCACGGCAGCCACCCGCTGCAAACCCGGAGACCCGTCCCATCCCGACTTCTTCGCCGCGGCCTACCCTCTCCTGACCATGAAGACTGAAGTGGCCGGACGGAAATACCAGCAACTGCTCTTTGGCCCCAAGCCCACGGCCGCACAGTTGAAAAACTACTCGAGCGACCGCAACGTCAACGCCCACACGCCACCGTGTTTTCTGGCCCACGCTCGTGATGATCGGGCCGTGCTCGTGACCAACACCGAATTGTTTGCTGCGGCCTGCCGCAAGACCGGGGTATCCTGCACCACGTTCATCCGCGATAAAGGAGGACATGGATACGGGGTCCGCGACTTCGGCAAACCGATAAACAAGTGGCCGCTCGCCTTCGTGGACTGGCTGATCCAACGCAAGCTCGCCACACCAGCCCCTTGATTATGCACCACCTCCACCACCACCTGTTGCTTGCCCTGTTGATCAGCAGCCTGTCGACTCCGGTCACCGCTGCCGACAAGGCCCAGACCACGATACGGTTCAGTCGCGACATCCTTCCGCTGCTGGCCAGGAAGTGTTTCGCCTGCCACGGCCCGGCCGACCAGGAATCCGGACTGGCCCTGCACCTGAGAAAGCGGGCCATCGGAAAGACCGACTCGGACCACCGCGCCATCGTTCCCGGCCACCCGACCCAAAGCCAGTTGCTCGCAAGAGTCCGCTCCACCGACCCTTCCATTCGGATGCCACACGACGGACCTCCACTGACCCGGGACGAGATCCGTCGGCTTGAAACATGGATCGCCCAGGGAGCTCGCTACGAGAAGCATTGGTCCTTCGTCCCACCACGCCGAGTCCGCCCCCCGGCAGCTCATTCAATCCGGAATGTCCGTTCACCGATTGACCGCTTCGTGCTCGCCCGACTTCAACCGCGGAACCTGGACCTCTCACCCGAAGCCGACCCACACACGCTCGTCCGCCGGCTCTCACTGGACCTCGTCGGACTGCTACCTTCTCGCCGACAGATCGAGCGTTTCGCAGCCAACCCGACAGATGTCGCCTACGAACAACTGGTCGACGAACTGCTCGCCTCACCACACTTTGGTGAACGCTGGGGACGCCACTGGCTCGACCTGGCCCGTTATGCTGACAGCTTCGGCTACGAACGCGACGACGTGCGCCCCAACGCCTGGAGGTATCGCGACTGGGTCATCAACTCGATCAACCGCAACCAGCCCTACGACCGGTTCATCATCGAACAACTCGCCGGCGACCTGCTGCCCAAGGCGACCATCTCACAGAAACTCGCCACCGGGCTGCATCGAATGAACATCAAGAACAACGAATCCGGCATCAACAAGGAGGATTACCGCAACCGGGAAACGGTCGACCGGGTGAACACCACAGCCACCTCGATCTTGGGCCTGACTCTTGGCTGCGCGCAATGTCATTCTCACAAGTACGACCCGATCCCCCAGCAGGACTTCTACGCCTTTTACGCGTTCTTCAACAACGTCGAAGAGAAGAACATCGACATCGCTGGTTCGGACAAAGACCGAGCTCGGTACCAGTCGGCCCTCGCCGACGTCAAACAGCGACAGGCCACGCTCAAGACACGTCGAGACACGATCGCCGCGATGAGAAAACATGCCGACCTGATCGCGTGGCAGAAGTCCCTGGGCAACAAGACCTCCAGCATCTCCGATCAACTCGGGCGACTGGCACTCTCGCCTGAACTGCAGGACCTGCTCGCCCAACCGGCCACCGACTTCTCGCCGGAACAGGTGAAGATCGCCAAGGCCTTCTGGAAGACACTCGCCGGACGCCACGATGACACCGGGCAGGCCATGGCACAGATCAGCGTCCAGAAGCGGCACCTGCCCAAGCCATACGTGATGACGATTGCTGAACGGACCCAGGGCCGCCGATCCGCTCATGTGCTGCTCCGCGGGGATTTCAAACAGAAAGGCAAGGCAGTCCAGCCCGCCACCCCATCGGCTCTTCCGCCGCTGTCCCCCCGAAACCAGACGGCCGACCGACTGGACCTCGCTCGCTGGCTGGTTGGCGACGGCAATCCACTCTCGGCTCGCGTTGCCGTCAACCATGCCTGGGCCCACCTGTTTGGACGTGGCCTGGTCGTCACTCGCGACGATTTCGGCAGCCAGGGGGCCCCCCCCACTCACCCGGACCTGCTCGACTGGCTCGCCGTCGAGTTCACTGACAGCGGCTGGGACCGCAAGGCTCTGATCAAGCGGATCGTCACTTCCACGACCTATCGCCAATCATCCATCCGCAGCACCGGACTGGCCTCGTCGGACCCCGACAACCTGTGGCTGGCCCGCCAGAGCCGTTTTCGAGTCGAGGCCGAAATCGTCCGCGACCTGTTCCTGGATGCTGCCGGCCTGCTGCACGCAGCAGTCGGCGGAGCCACGATTCATCCGTACAAGCCGGAAGGCACCGAGGACCTCGCCTACAAGTACAAGACCCGCTGGATCGTCTCGAACCGACCGGACCGCTACCGCCGCGGGATGTACATCCTGTTCAAACGCACCAACCCCTATCCCAGCCTGATGATCTTCGACAGCCCGGGAAGCAATGTCTGCCTGGCCGAGCGAAACCGGTCGAACACCCCACTCCAGGCCCTGACCACTCTCAACGACCCGGTCTTCTTCGAATGTGCACAGGCGCTGGGCCGTCGACTGGCCTCCCTGGACTCCACGACCGATTCCCGCCTCCAGCAGGCGGCCCTGACCTCACTCTCGCGTCCCCTGGCCACCGATGAACTCGTTGTCCTGCGACAACTTCACACCGAGGAAGTTGCCTGGTATCGCCAACACACCCAGGAAGCCAGCCGCGTCGTTGGCGCCTTCGCGGCCCCCGACACACCCACTCACCGTACGGCCGCCTGGATTGGCGTCGCCCGCACCCTGCTGAACCTCGACGAATTTCTGACCCGCGACTGATCGTCGCCACACAACCCGCATTGGCCCCCATGACAGCAACTCGTCCTGCACTTCCATCGCCGGAAGCCACTCGCCGCGAATTCCTGGCCAGTTCGGCCAGCGGTCTTGGCGGAGTCGCCCTCGCCTCGCTTCTGGCCGCCGACAACCCGGCCGCGGTGACCCCGGCCCATTTTGCTCCGACAGCCAAGCGGTGCATCTTCTTCTTCATGGCCGGAGGCCCCAGCCACGTCGACCTCTTCGACCCCAAGCCCATTCTCAACAACCGTGACGGCCAGAAGATGCCTGACTCGTTGCTTGGGGCCACGGAGTTTGCCTTCATCAAGAAGAACAAGGCCGTGCTCAAGGGATCACCGGCCAAGTTTCGCGCCCGTGGCGAATGTGGCATCGAGTACTCGAACATGCTCGGCCAGATCGGTGACCGGGCTGACGACATCGCGCTGATCCGCACCGTGCACGGCGAACAATTCAACCACCACCCCGGCCAGTTGCTTCTCAGTTGTGGCAAGGCCGAGATGGGCCGTCCGTCGATCGGTGCCTGGCTCACCTACGGGCTGGGAACCGAATCGGACAACCTCCCCGGCTACGTCGTGCTGGCCGCCGGCCGGGGAGCCAGCGGAGGATCCTCGAATTGGACCAGCGGCTTCCTGCCCTCCACCTACCAGGGTGTTCCCTTCCGTGGCCAGGGCGACCCGATCCTGTACCTTTCCAACCCTCCGGGCATCGCCCGCCCCAGTCAGCGTCGCACCCTGGATGCCCTGGGCCGGCTCAACGCCATCCGTTACCGCGACGTCCGTGACCCCGAAATCGCCAGCCGCATCGCCCAGTACGAACTCGCCTTCCGCATGCAGTCGGCCGCACCCGAACTGACGGACCTCTCGGGCGAGACCCGTCACACCCTGAGAGCCTACGGGGTCAATCGCCCGACCCCTCGGCCAACTGCCGCCATGCAGTCCGGCGACACCTACCATCGTTTCTCCGTCAACTGCCTGCTGGCCCGGCGTCTTGTCGAACGCGGCGTCCGGTTCATCAACATCGTCCACGCCTCGTGGGACCAGCACGGCAAGCTGGCCCATGACCTCGACTGGAACTGCCGAATGGCTGACCAGCCGATCGCGGCCCTGATCGACGATCTCAAGCAACGGGGACTGTTCGATGAGACACTGGTGGTCTGGGCCAGCGAATTCGGCCGCACCCCGCTGGGCCAGGGAAACGACGGCCGCGACCATCACCCCAACGCCTTCAGCGTCTGGATGGCCGGCGGGGGCGTGAAAGGGGGCACCGTCTACGGAACCACCGACGAACTCGGATGGGCCCCGGCCGAGAACCCCGTCCACGTCAACGATTTCCAGGCCACGCTCCTGAGACTGTTCGGACTCGACCACGAACGCCTGACGGTCAATCACCGCGGGCTGGGCGTCCGGCTGACCAACCTGGGCGGCAACGTGATCGAAGACGTGATCGCCTGACCCGCGACCCCGGTCACGCGTCGTAACCGCTGGCCTTCAGCACTGCCTCGTGCACAGCCAGCTCGTGATCCAGGCCGTAGTCGTCCTCTTTCTCGCCACGCACCACGGCAGCCAGATCGAGGAACGCGCTGATGAAGATCCCCGGTCCTTTCTCCAGCGTGATGTCCTGGTATCCCTTCTTGTACCCGTCGTGGGTCCGCTCGAGAGCCAGCCGGAAGGTGTTGCCACCAAGCGGGCGGAGGTCAAACGTGCCGAACTCACCGCAGACGGTGAACTGACGACGACGGAACCCCTCGTACTCAATCAACGCACTACGAATCGAAGCAATCGCCTCGGGGTAGTCAAAGACGGCCAACTGGTTGTCCTGCAGCGGATCCTTCTTGGGGTGAGTCTTCCGGCCATACGGGGTGACCTTTTTCGGAGGACCGAGCACTCGCACCATCGCGTCGATCACGTGACAGCCGATTTCGAACATCGAGCCGCCGGAGAACCGCGACAGGTTCTTGCGGGTGGAGTCGCCGACCTTCTTGCTCATCACCGCGTGAACTTCAAACACGTCCCCCAGCATCCCGTCGGCCACGGCCTTGTAGCACCACTGGAACGCGGTGTGATAACGGTAAATGTAGCCCATCTGCAGGTGACGCTTCTTCTTCTTCACCTTCTTGAGCAACCTGGCGAAGTCCTTGAGATTTTCCCCGGCCGGCTTGTCCAGGTGAATATGCATACCCGCGTCAATGCACCGGTTGGCCGTTGGCAACAGGTCCTGAACCTCGGTCTCGACCACCACCGCCTGCAGCCCCTTGGTGTTGAGCAACTGCTCCTCGGTGATCACCTTCACACCCTGGTACTCGCCACCGATCGCCTTCCGCCTCGCAGGATCGTTCTCGACGATGCCAACCAGTTCGAAATCATCGGTAACCTGTTTGAGCTGTGCGAACACACCTCGAGCATGTGCGTGACCGGTACCGATCTGTCCGATCTTGATCTTCGGCTTTTTCGCCTTGGCCACCCGGGCGGCCCGAGATGTTCCGGCGGCCAATGAAACTCCAGCAGCAGCCGAACCAGCCAAAAACGTGCGTCGATCTACCGATGTCATGGTGAAAGTCCTCGGGGCCAGAAAGAGCTTTTCGCATCGCGATTAACATACCCGAATGAGCAAGAAGCCTGTAGCGCACGAATAATAAAGCCTTGATGGCGTCCTCGGCCCACCCGACTACAATGGCCGTTCATCTACCGAGGCGACCGTACCCTTCCAGAGACCACATTCCATGTCCACGCCCATTTTTCTTCGCCGCGGCCTCCTGGCACTAGCTATCGCCACCACGCTCCTGGCAAACGGCTCGTTGTTGCTTGCCCAGGAAAAAGACAAAGCACCAGTCGACCGCAGCAAGCAGTTGAAGGCGCTCATGGAGCAGTTCCTGTCGGCCACGAAGGCCAACGACAAGAAAAAAGTGACCGAACTGACCCAGGCAATGAAACTGCCCAAGCCTGCCGAGTTCTTCGTAGCTCACTTCGGCACCGAAAATGCCCGCCGGCTGTCGGACGAACACGATCGCTTCTCCCCCACCTTCGACGAACAACTGCCCCGGCTGTTTGCCAGCATGCTGAAACGCAACCGGACCAACCTCAACATCCAGCGTCACACCACCCCCAATCCCAAGGCGACCGGGAACCAGAACAACGCCCTGAAGGCGATGAAGACACCTATCGCCCTTTACTCGGTGCGATTCGTCGAACCCGGCAAGCGATTGGGAACTCACGTCTACAACTTCGTTCACGTCGACGGGGCCTTCCGCCTGGCCGGTGCCATGCGGAACATCGCACCACCCCCCAAGCCCAAACCCGAGGGCGTGCCGATCGCCTTCCCCCTGAAGGCCAAGCGGATTCTCTTCCTGGGAGATTCGATCACCCACGCCGGCGGCTTCGTGGCCTGGATCGAGACCCAGTGTCGTCTCCAGGGCGTTTCCCCGCTGCCCACCTTCTACAACGTCGGCCTTTCCAGCGAGACCTGTTCGGGACAGTCCGAACCGGCCCACCCGTTTCCTCGTCCGGATGTCCACGAGCGACTCGACCGGGTTTTGAAGCGAATCCGGCCGGACGTCGTGGTCTCCTGCTACGGGATGAACGACGGGATCTATCACCCCTTCTCGGAGAAACGTTTTCAGATCTACCAGGATGGTGTCAACAGGGTGATCAAGAAGGTCCACGCTGCCGGGGCCAAGCTCGTCCTGATGACCCCTCCGCCTTTCGACGCGGTCCCATTGAAAAAGCGAAAAGGTGCCTTGCGACCGGCCGGCTCGAAGGAATTTGCCTACTTCGGGATTTACGAACACTACGACCGCGACGTGATCTCCAAGTTCGCCAAGTGGATCATGCAACAGAAGGACCGGGTCGAGATGGTGGTCGACCTGCACACCCCGATCACCAAGCACCTCGCCGAGCAGCGAAAGCAAAAGCCGGACTACACGCTTTCCCCTGACGGCGTGCATCCCAACCCTCTGGGCCACCGGATTCTCGGCGACACGGTGCTGTTGGCCTGGGGCATGCCATCGGTGACCGAACCGGACCCGAAACTGCTGGGCCTGATCCAGCAAAAGACCAGCGTCCTGCACGACTCGTATCTTTCGGCCATCGGGCACAAGCGTCCCGGGGTAAAAAAAGGCCTCCCGACCAAGGAAGCCGAACAGAAAGCGGCCCAACTGCTCAAGCAGGCCGCACCGCTCATCCGAAAGCAGAGGTCCCCCTCGTCGAGCCAACGACCCTCGACCGGAGGCACGATCCACCAGGTGCACTACCCGTCGCTGATCCAGCCCGGCCGTCTGAGGATTGGTGTCGACTTTTACCTCTGGATTCCCGACGGCGTAAAAACCCTGCGTGGAGTGATCGTGCACCAGCACGGCTGTGGCGTCGGAGCCTCCAGGGGAGGGCGTACTGCCGCCGACGACCTCCATTGGCAAGCACTGGCCCGCAAGTGGAACTGTGCATTGCTGGGATCGATGTATGAACCTCGACGCGAAATCAACTGCCGTTGGTGGTGTGATTCCCGAAACGGATCAAACGACCGTTTCCTGGAATGCCTGGAACACTTCGCCGCGGCCAGTTCGCACCCCGAACTGAAAACGGCCCCGTGGTGCCTGTGGGGACACTCCGGCGGCGGCTTCTGGGCCAGCCTGGTCCAGGCTCGTCATCCCGAGAGAGTCGTGGCCATCTGGTTCCGTTCGGGCACAGCCTTCGGTTACTGGACCAAGGGGGAGACCGTGGCCCCGAAACTCCCCAGGGCCGCCTACGGAATCCCGATGATCGGCAACCCGGGCCTGAAAGAGAAAGACGACGCCCGGTTTCACACGGCCTGGGATGGCCTGCGTGACATGCGAGCCGCCTATCTCAAGCGAGGAGCCGTGTTCTTCGAGTTTGCTCCCGACCCCAGAACCGCTCACCAGTGCGGCGACAGTCGTTACATGGCCATTCCGTTCTTTGACTTCTGGCTGGAACATCGTCTGCCACAGGTGGGCCAGACCGGTCGGCCACTCCGTCCAGCCGCCCCCGCGGTGGCCTTGTGGGGCGAGCACATGGCCGGCAAGTTGGCCGAGTACATCAAGACGGGAGCCGTCTCGGACACGACTCCGCCGCCGGCTCCTAGCGGGGTCCAGGTGAAACGCCTGGAGAACGGCCAGGTCGAGGTGACCTGGCAGGCGACGGCTGACTTCGAGAGCGGAATCCGCGCCTTCGTCATCGAGCGAGGCGGGAAGCGGGTCGGCCAGGTTCCCGAGAAACCGTCCAACCCCTTCGGGCGGCCACTGTTCCAGGGAATGACCTACCACGACACACCACGACCGCCCCTGTCGGCCATGCGTTTTGTCGACAAGTCAGCTTCAACCGGAGCCGTACCCAAGTACTCAGTGCGAACCATCAACACGGTCGGACTGGAATCGAAGGCCACCTCCAGCCGTTAGACACTGCACTTTGACAGCCCATTTGCGGTATTCTGCTCGGCATGATCATCGGAACCACAGCCCAGATCTTTGACCACCTCTCACACGGCATGGCCCTGGCCGTGGTTGCCGTCGCCCTGCTGGTCCTGGCGAGAGTCGTCTTCGGCTTCACGACGAGGTTGAAACCGGAAACCGAGTTGATCGAAAGCGAGAATTCGGCCTACGGGATCTACCTGGCCGCGTTTCTGTCGGGAACGGCGATCGCCCTGGCCGGCTCGCTGTTCGAACGTCAGTCCGAAGCCCTGGTGCCGACTCTCGGCGCGATGCTCTGTGAGGGAGTGCTGTTGATCGTGTTGTTGAGGCTTGGCTGCGAGATCAACGACCGCCTGGTCCTCACCGGCTTCAGCCTCGACACCGAGATCTCCGAAGACCGAAACCGTGGTGCGGCGTTCTGTGCCGGAGGATCGTGCCTGGCCACCGGATTGATCCTCAACGGAGCGTTGACCGGATACAGCGACGGCCTGCTCTACGGACTCCGTGACACTTCGCTGCTGTGGGCCATTGGGCAGGTGGTCCTTGTCACGGGTGCGGTTGCCTACCGACGCCTGGCCAGATTCGACATCCATCAACTGATCCAGTTCGACGACAACGCTGCGGCAGGCTTGAGGTTTGGATCCTTCTTGGCCGGACTGGGCCTGGTTGTCCGGGGCGCGTTGCTGAAGGCCCCCATGACCGACCTCTCCACTCACGGCCTCAACACCCTGTTGTTGGCCGTTGGCGGACTGCTGCTTTTCTCTCTCCTGTATCCCGTTGGCCGACGGATGGTGCTGTTGACGCGATCGAGCAGTGACGAAATCGACATGCATGGCAACATGTCGGTCAGCCTGGTGGGATCAGCCGTCACGCTCTCTATCGCGTTGCTGGTGGCCCAGGCCATAGCGCTCGTTCAGCCCCCCCCACCCCAGGCCCCCGACAGCACCCCGCCACCGGCCACTGTTCCCAACGAGTGATCCCCCTCCGATGCGGACCGATCGATCACGCCCGCAATGGACCGCCTGGTGGGTCACCGCCTGCACGGTCGCCGTCCACATCATGTGGACCGTCGATGTCTGGGCGAGGGCCGGCGGAGGAGGAGGGTTCAGCGGGGGCGGAGGAGGGGGTGGCGGATTCAGTGGCGGGGGAGGTGGCGGATTCAGCAGTGGAGGAAGTTATGGCGGTGGAGGAGGTGGTCCAGCAGACCCCGTTGTCGTCGTTATCTTTTTCGTCCTGATTCTTGGCGTGGGCGCGGCGAGTATTGTGGGCGGTTTTTTGGGAAACAGGGACAACGAGACCGACGACCGCCCCACATACGCGACCCGTCGTACCGGACACCTGGACAACATTGCCAAGCTGCAACGGACCGACCCGAACTTCGACTTCGACGAGTTCGCTCACCGTGTGGAACACGCTTTCCTCGAAATCCAGGACGCCTGGTGTGCCCAGGACATGGAACCGGTCCGCGCTTACGTCTCCGACAGCATCCTCGAGCGATTCTCGCTGCAAATTGGTGAACAGATCCGCGAGGGATACCACGACCACATGACGGACATCGACGTCGACCGCGACAAGATGCGACTGGCCGGTCTCACGCAGACCGGTCACTTCGATGTCGTGGACATCTACATCTCCTGCGATGCGGTCGACATTCGTGTCTCCCTGGAAACCGGCAAACCGCTCACTCCCCGATCGCCCATCGAACAACTCTCCAGTTGGGTTGATGGACAGACCATGACCGACGCGGCAATGGATTTTGAATCCGACGATTTTGTCGAGTACTGGTCATTTCTCAGGCGACGGGGCGTGCAATCCCAGGGCGGCTCGGGGTTGATCGAAGGCAACTGCCCAAACTGCGGCTCGGAACTCGAACTCAACCAGATCGGCGCATGCGATGCGTGCGGCGCCGTCCTGCGTGGCGGCGAACACGACTGGGTCCTGGCCGAAATCACCCAGGCCAGTGAATGGCGTCCCCCTCAGACGTCGCCGGAACGACTGGCATCGATTGAGAGATTTCGTGCCGAGCGGGACCCCGGTTTCACCACGCAACACGCAGAAGACCGCGGCTCGGTCATCTTCTGGCGCAAGGCAATGGCCGACCGCACAGGTTCCATTGATCCACTGCGAAAAATGGCGACCGACGAATTGTGTGACCGCCTGGCGAACGAGATGGTCGAAGCGGACGCATCCAACGGCCGCGAATTCTGGCATGACTGCTCGGTCGGATCAGTCGATTGCCTGGGAATTGTCTCTGATAAAGACACCGACTACCTGTTGCTGACAATCCACTCCTCCGGCAATCTTCACCTGGTCCTAAGCAACGGAGAACTCGTTGACCGCGACCAATGGTCTCGCCTCAGAATGCTGTATGTGCTCAAACGCAATTCCGGCGTCACATCGCGGGTTGAACGGACCATCTCGTCGGCACACTGCCCGTCATGCGGGGCCCCCGAAACCGACATCACCTCGCACACCTGTGGGTTCTGCAACGAGGTGGTCAACGACGGACGGCACGACTGGGTACTGCACGACATTGGCCCTGCCTATTCGGAAACAGCACGAACCTGGACAAAACGACTCGAGCAACAGGATCGTCAGGTGGCTGCAGCGGCGGCCGCCACGGACAACGGGCCGCCGGTACCCAGCAACGCCGACGCGTTGGCCTGGGTCATCCGGACCGTTGCAGCCGACAAGACACTGAGCCCGGAAGAAAAAAAAGCCGTACTCCGACTGGGCAAGAAACACGACGTCCCGGTCAAGACGCTCCAGTCGATGCTCTCCCTGGCCGTCAAAGGCGAACTCGACGCCCCCCCGCCCCCCGACGACACCGCCACCCGCCGCTGGCTCACCCTGATCGCCGACGCGGCACTTTCGGATGGACAACTGGACGCGAGCGAAGAGGACGTGTTGATTCGACTGGGAGATTACGCCGAACTGTCCAACTACGACATCAAACTTCTGCTGGCCAAACGGCGAACCCATCTGTTTGCATCGCGACAACGGAGAACATGACCGGCCCAACCTGACTCCGAACCCGTACTGGTCCACACCCCGCCAGACGATGCACAGCCGTGCCGTCTTGACCATCAGTGTTTCCACCGACAACTGCCACCACCCTCCACAAGCACACTACTGCCAATGTGCCCCAAACGAACACGTCCGCGTCTGTCCGCATGGTGGATCGCCGCCTGTGCGTCCGGAACCAGCCTCCTGTGGACAGCCGATGCCTGGGCCCGGGCCGGCGGAGGCGGTGGGTTCAGCGGAGGAGGAGGAGGAGGAGGATTCAGCGGCGGTGGCGGTGGAGGGTTCAGCAGTGGTGGGAGTTATGGTGGAGGTGGCGGAGGTGACGTCGACCCTACCATGGCTATTTTCATGCTTGGACTCTACGCGACCATTTGGCTCATCAGTGCATACAACAAGTCCAAACAGAAACCCCAATCACAGGCTGGGCTCCGTCCCAAAATCAGCCGAGATGATCATCGGAAGAACGTCTTCAGGCTGAAGCGGACCGATCCTGATTTTGACTTCAGACGTTTTGCGGGACGTGTCGAACACGCCTTCCGAGGGATCCAGGCCGCGTGGTGCAAGCAAGATCTGAAACCGATCCGAGGCTACGTTTCCGACAGCATCCTCGAACGGTTCACGCTGCAGATCGGCGAACAGATCCGTGAGGGATATCGCGATCACATGCCCGAAATCGATGTGCATCGTGACCGTATGTCCCTTGCGTCAGTCAAGGTGACGGAACATTTCGAGACTGTTGATATCTGCATTTCCTGTACGGCCATCGACTTTCGTGTTTCGCTCAAGACGGGCAAACCTGTCGACGGCAGGTCGGGCCCACAGACCTTTGTTGAGTACTGGTCGTTTCTCCGCCGACGCGGTGTCACGTCACAACCCGGTGTCGCTGGGATGATCGAGGGCAACTGCCCCAACTGCGGTTCCCTGCTCCAGCTCAACCAGGTGGGTGAATGCGGTTCGTGCGAGGCGGTCGTTCGTGGAGGGGAACACGATTGGGTCCTGGCCGAGATCACCCAGTCCGCTGCCTGGCGTCCACACTCGCCTTCGCAACAGGTCCCCTCGATCGACCAGTTCCGTGCCACACGGGACCCCGGGTTCACGATGCAACACGCCGAAGATCGCGGCTCGGTCATCTTCTGGAGAAAGGCCATGGCCGAACGCAACGGTTCGATCGATCCGCTCCGCAAAATGGCCACCGACCAGTTGTGTGACCACATCCAAAAGAAGCTGTCTCAGAGCGGCGACTCGGGCCGGGAATTCTGGCACGACTGCTCGGTTGGGTCGGTCGACTGCCTGGGAATCATCTCCGAGAACGATTTCGACTACCTGCTGGTGTCGATCCACTCGTCAGGCAACCGCCACCGTGTGTTTCCCGACGGTCGGCTCAAGGACCTGAACGACTGGTCCCGGCTCAGAACCCTGTTCGTTCTCAAGAGACAGTCCGGAGTCACGTCAAATATCGAACGAACCATCTCCTCGGCCCACTGCCCCTCGTGTGGTGCCCCCGAATCCGACGTGGCCTCGCACACCTGCTCGTTCTGCAACGAGGTGGTCAACGATGGCCGGCACGACTGGGTGCTGCACGAATCCGGGTCGGCCGACTCTGAACAGGCCGCTCGCTGGAAGAAACGGCTCGAGGCACAAGACCAGGCCAACCCCGCACCAACCAGTTCGCATCCAGTGCCCAGCCCCTCCGACGTGATTGCCTGGGCTATCCGCATGATGGCCGCCGACACCACTGTGACCGACGACGAGAAAGCGGCGCTGGTGCAACTGGGCAAAAAGGAAAACGTCCCCGAAAACCAGATCCAGGCCATGTTGTCCCAGGCCGCCAGTGGTCAACTCGACGCCCCGGGCCCACCCGACAACGCCACCGCACGACGCTGGATGACACTGATCGCCGACATTGCCCTCAGCGACGGATTGGTTGACAGCCGAGAGAAGAACGTGCTGAAACAGTTGGGCAACCACCTCGAATTTGTCGACTACGACATCACGTTGCTGCTGACCAAGCGAAAAGCCCTCCAGCAGCGGTCGGCCTGATCGTCTCGGCAGTCCGGCCTACTTGAACCGGAACCCGTACAGGTCCGCATCCTGCACGACGATGTACAGCCGCACGGTCTTGCCCAGCAGCTTCTCGACCGACACCTGTTTGAACTGCACATCATGCTCGATGCAGTTCTCGCGAACCTCCACGCAGTCGGTCACGCCAAACCCCTTCTCCAGGTGAGACCGCTGCCAGCGATCGATGACCATGTAGTGAGGCAACTTGGCCCGGAACGGCCAACGGCCCTGCTTGTGACGGATCACCTTGTCGATGCCGATCCCAACCATCACCCGTCCGCGACTGGCATCGACGTTCAACTGCAACCGTTTTCCGGTCACCTTGATCGGCTTGGTGATCAGGATCTGTGGGACATTGTGCGCCTGCAGGCTGACATACCGATTGTGCTTCTGGGTGTAGAGCACGCCCTCGATCTTCGTGCCGTCGCGGTCGTGGTAATAACCAGCGCCGGTGGCATGATCGCCGTTGTACTGGCTGCAGTAGAACCAGTCCTCGTCACCCATCCGCAACGGCGGGCAGACAATCCGAACCAGGCGATCTTCGCTGTCCTGTTCGCTTCCATGGCGAATCCAGGGTCGTCGGCTGACCGATCGGTCCCAGGTCATCCCACCGTCATGGCTGGTGGCCAGGCGGAGTTCCATTGTCCCCTTGGACACCGATTTGCCAATCAGGCTTTCGGCGGTGGTCGGACGGTTGTGCCCGTCCTCGTAGAGGTTGGGGTTGCCGTGGGTCCGATCACCCTTGAACCACTCCAGGAACCCCAGCACCATCCCCTCAACGTGGATCGACATCACACCGTACACCTCGTCGAAACTTCTCGGATCGCTCGAGTCGTCACAGTCGGGGTAGATGTAGTGTTCCAGCGTCCAGTTCTTGAGATCCTTCGAAGCATAACGGCCGCCGCAGCGAACCGGAGGATGGTTGGGCGCCTGACGCATGTACACCCATTCCTTGTGCTGGTCATCCCAGAACTCCAGCGCGTTGTAGTGGCTGGGCTTGATGCCAACACCTGGCCCCAGCTTCTTTCTCCAATCCGGGTCGCCCAAGATATCCGGCGTCTGTGCCGCAAACACCAGGGGAGAGCCAACATGGAATGACGTGGTCAGCGCAAAGCGTTTTTCTGGATCCTTCACGTTGCCGTGCAGCATCAAGTCGCGCGGATGCCCGATCGGAATCAGGTTGTTCTGTTTGCCGCGACCTGATGACACACCCAGAGGCAACCGGGGATGCTCGTGGATGGTGGTCGGAGCATCGACCAGTCCCAGCGCCGGTTTCTGCCAGTCGATCCCATTCTTGCTGACCGCGTAGGCCATCGTGTTGTGGTAACCGCCGCCGCGGTTCCGCCAGAGTGTCTGGTAATAGCACTCGTAGGTCCCGTCCGGCCGTCGGCCGACATACATCGGCGTCACGCCGAATGTCTCCCAAGCCTTTTCGGCCTTCAGCACCACGCCCCGCTTCCGTGGATGGTGCAGCACGCGACGGAAACCGGTACTGCGGGTGATCGAGTGATTGTCCAGAAACAGGTGCCAGTGCGGTTCGGTACGGGGATCGGGAACCGGTTCGACGCGACGCGTCACATCCTGGTCACCACCGGCTGAAGGCTTCAGCAGAAAGACCTCCGCGAGGCCAAGCATGCGATCGGGGCCGAAGTTGTTGATCTTCTCGAGGCGGACGTACCGGCTGCGGGTCCCCTTGGGGAACCGGAACACGACATCAGGCCGCCGTCCCTGCGTCTGCCCAACATTCGGGAAGACAATCTTCTCGGAAAGACCGTCGTACTTCACGTTCCCGATTTGTCCCGCCCGGGTCGCATCACTCGACGTCCGCAAGACCAGGCTCCGCACCCTTCGTCCGATTTCCGGGCCATCGTTCCAGTTCCAGATCCAGAGCTCCGAAAGTTCAGTAACGGCCGGCAGTTCGAATTCCACCCACGCATCCTCGTGCCCGCCGTCCGCTGTCATCCACATCCCTCGCGGCTTGGGATGGAAATTGGGTTCGTCGCGGTACCAGTCGTGGCCGGGATACCTCGCCTGGTCAGGTGATGCACAACCGGGGTAGCCGATCAGGCCAAAAGGCCCGTTGCTTCCCAGCCGGGCATCAAAAGCCCTGGCCCCCAGTTTCAGGGTGTCCACATGCCACACCGGCTTGTCACCTCCAATGCCCTGATTGGAGGACGCTTGAACGGCCACCGGCACGACCACCTCTCCGGCATCAACCGGACAGTGGCATGACAACACGGCCATCAGCGCAACAAGACATTTTCGCAGCAACGGGAGTGGGAACGGCATGCGAGAGACTCTCCGTCAGTGTCGATTCGGGTGCGGAATTCTTACCCGATCCTAACCCACCAACGGGTTTCCGACACCGCCACCACATGCCCACCACCGCGAGATCTCGCCGCGGCCTCACGCTGTCGCAACTCGCATCGCATACAGGTCGGCGGACTTCAGTTCGAACCGGAACCGGATGGCCTGCCCCTGGAGATCCGACAGGTTTCCGTCGCCCTTCCAAACCACCTCGCGATCCACCGTATCTCCGAAGAGCTCGTGGCAATCGTCGAGTGTGAAACCCTTGACCGGCGATCCGTCAGCCCGCTGCAATTCGACACGAATCGACCCAACCGCCGAGGTGGCAAAGTTCAACCGCAACTGCCGGCCGGTGAACCGCAACGGCCGGGTCAGCAGTTCCCCGCCGGCCATTGGTGCACCGATCGAGACGAACCCATCCAGCCGCAGCGTGTATCGCCTGAATGAACCACTGGTTCCGGTCCAGCCGCCCTCTTTCCCATAAACCGACAACTCGCGATCGGCACCCGGAAGATCCGAGGCGGTCTCGACGGGCTGAGTGGCCATGCCGAGGTGACTGTAGTTCCACGTATCGGGACGCTCTGGCCCGGGCGGAATGAACGGGTCGTTCCACCGCTTGAAGTGCACGCCGTCGCGACTGGCCATCACCTGGGCCTCGGTCAGCCCGGTCCCGTAACGAATGTGGGACTTCGCCCGCATCTCCCGGTGAGCCCGCTCGGGCAGTGCCCGCATTGATGGGCTCCACCCCCGCTCCACGTACCGCATCGGGAAACCGACCAGGATATGAGGTGCCCGGTGATAGGGGCTCACCTGGTTGGTGTACATGTGCTCTTCGGGCGAGTCCTCGTAAACCAGGTTGGCCGTGTTTTTCCAGTTGAAGAAATCGTCGGAGGTCGCCGTACGGATGGCACGCAGCCCGGCGGGTTTCCACACCTTCTGTTCGGTGATTCCCTCGGTGAAATACCGCCAGTAGGCCCGGTAACACCCGGCGGTCTCATCCCAGAACGCCAGGTTCTGGGAATCGAATGCTCCATTGGTGATCACCGGTTTCTTGCGGAGCAGCCGCCAGCGAATTCCGTCGGGCGAGGCGAACGCAAACAGGCCTCCCTCGCGCATGGTGCCCCCCAGCGCCTTGTATTTCTGATCGGCCGGACAGCCGGGCCGCTTGTCGAGAAACGGCGAGAAGTTGTGAGTACCCACTCCGTCCCAGATGATGTTGTTCTTCTTCGATCCGTTGAACTCGACGATCCCCAAATCGGGTTTCGTCCAGCGGATTCCGTCATGGCTCTCGGCATAGCAGTAGAACTCGGGATGAGAATTGGTGATCAACTGGCGACCGACCACCGACAGTTGTTTGCCACGGTAGTACATCCGGTAGAGGTACCCGTCCTGGAAAACCGTGCAGTAACCGCAGTTGTTGCCTTCCCACGGAGCGTCATGAACGATGGCCTGGTCGCGAGCCACCGGATTGTGCAGTTCCTGCCGCGCGGCTCCTTTCAATTGCTCGATCAAGTGACTGTCGATGAACAGTTCGCGACGTGACCCAATGGAAATCACACGGGGTGGTTTCGGCCAGTAGGCCGCCTGCACCGCATCAGGCTGTGCCGTCTCCGAAAGCGCGGCCGCGGACGCACCGGCTGCAACCGACGCCTTCAGGAAAGACCGACGATTTACGTCGCCACTGGATGGATGGGTCGAGGTCATTCCTGGTACTCCCCTGGAGAATGGGCCGGGATTGAAGTCGTTTTGTTTCTCAGCGAATTGTATGACATGCTCGGCTAACATGCAGCGAACTCACGACTCATCACAGGATCGACTCATGACCTGTCACGCTTTCCCACGTCTCGACCAACGGCTCGCTCGGCTTTTTGGCCTGGTAGTCTCTCTCACGCTGCTGGCCGCTGACCACGTCTCTGCCCAGCAACAACTCTCCGAAGCCGTCGGACAGCAAGGAATGGTTGTCAGCGTCAGCCCACCGGCCACTCGTGTTGGACTCGGCATCCTCAAGGCCGGCGGCAACGCCGTCGATGCGGCTGTCGCCGTCGAATTTGCCCTGGCGGTCACCTGGCCGGAGGCCGGAAACATCGGTGGAGGAGGATTCATGATGGTCCACCCCGGCGGTGATCGTCGCCGCCGCGTCGTCTGTATTGACTACCGGGAAACCGCTCCACGAAAAGCGACCGAAACCATGTTTGGCCCCCGCGACGGACGGTACACGCACAAGATCGTCGGTGTCCCCGGCACCGTGCACGGTATGGTGACTGCCCACAAGCGGTACGGGTCGATGAAGTGGAAGCGACTGCTCGAACCGGCCATTCGTCTGGCCCGCGACGGTTTCGAGGTCGACGCCGCGCTGGCCCGGTCACTCAACGCGGTGCTTGCCAGCCGCAGCGTCCGCCAGGGAGAACATCACCAGGAACTGATTCGGGTCTACGGAAAGTCTGAAGGACGCTGGCAAGCCGGTGACCGCATGGTGCTGCCCGACTTGGCTTCCACGCTCGAACGGATCGCCGACAAGAAAGACGATGGATTCTACGAGGGACGGATCGCCAGGCTGATCGGGGAGGAAATGAAACGCGGGGGTGGCCTGATCACGCGGCGAGACCTCGACGACTACCGCGCCCGCGTCCGATCGGCTGTTCACGGCACCTTCCGCGGTCATGACATCTACGGTGCTCCGCCTCCCAGTTCCGGTGGCACCTGTGTCGTTCAGATGCTGAATGTGCTCGAGCATTTTGACCTCCGGAAGCACCCGCGCTACTCGGCTCGCAATCTGCACGTAATGGCCGAGACGATGAAGCGGGCCTACTGCGACCGTGCCCGCCACCTGGGTGATTCGGACTTCGTCGATATCCCCTCCCACCTGGTCTCGAAGTCCTACGCCGCCAAACTGGCCGGCCAAATCGATCTCAAAACAGCTACCCCCAGTGAGAAGTTGGCCCCCGAGATCCGGATCGCCGACGAATCTCCCCAGACCACGCACTTTTCAGTTGTCGACCGTCGCGGAATGGCCGTTTCCAACACGACCACCCTGGAAGGCAGTTGGGGAGCCAAGATCGTCGTCCGGGGAGCGGGTTTTGTTTTGAACAACGAGATGGGGGACTTCAACTGGTTTCCCGGCCACACCGATCGCCGTGGCCGCATTGGAACGCCGGCCAACCGCATCCGGCCTCGCAAGAGAATGCTCAGTTCCCAGTCTCCGACGATCGTGGCGCGCAACGGACGGCCGGTGCTGGTCACCGGCAGCCCCGGCGGCCGCACCATCATCAA
>PBOJ01000068.1 GCA_002724315.1 Planctomycetaceae bacterium
GCGTGACGAGGTGCGGTTGATCGCCGACACCGACGGTGACGGGTATGCCGATCAGTCGACCGTCTATGCCAAGGGGTTCAATTCGATCCAGGGACTGGCTTGGTACGACGGCAACGTTTTCGTGATGCACTCGCCCTTGCTGACCGCGCTTCGCGACACCGACGGGGATGGTGTCGCCGATCAGCGGCACGACCTGTTGCGAGGGCTGGGGCTGGAGCCCGAGAAGAACAATTCGCGGCTTCACTGTGCCAACGGTGTGGTCGCCGGGTTCGATGGGTGGTTGTACCTCTCGATGGGTGACAACGGCACCGACGTGAAGCGTCCCGAAGGAGACCGCCTGCTGTTTCAGCAGGGGGGGATCCTGAGATGCCGTTTCGATGGCAGTGATCTGCACGTGTTTTCGGGGGGGCTCCGCAACATCTACGACCTGGCACTGGATGACGACCTGAACGTCTTCGTCCGCGACAATGAGAATGACGGTGGCGACTACATGATCCGGGTCTATCACAGCATTCACGGTGCGGATCACGGTTACCCCTATCACTACCGCGAACGGCGTGAACTGGCACTGGGCCCCCTGGCCGATATGGGGCGTGGCTCGTCGGCCGGCGGGGTGTTCTACGGGGAGACCGGTTTTCCCGAAGCGTATCGGGGTGGGTTGTTCTTCTGCGAGTGGGGGAGTTCGGTTGTCTTCTACCCACGGCAACCGGCCGGAGCCGGTTTTGCGCCGATGCGTGAACAAGTCTTTGCCACCGGATCTCCGACGGATCCGTATGGATTCAAGCCGACCGACGCGGTCGTCGGACGCGACGGAGCACTCTACATCTCCGACTGGGCCGATGGTCAGCGACCCCGGCGCGGTCGGGCCCGCATTTACCGGATCGTCCCCAAGGGAGCACCTGCGGCCGTGTCGTCCAATCGTTCACCCGCGAAAGAGTCGACCATTCCCGAGTTGTTTGGGCGGCTGGGGTCGACGAGCCGACTGGAACGCGAGGCGGCCGGGGCCGCGCTGTTGCGACTGCCGAAAGACACCTGGCGCAAGCCCATGGAAGAACTGCTGCGGGGTGGCGCGATGGCGAATCGGCCCGAGCGGATCCTGGCCCGAATGCACGCTGTCTGGCTTTTGGCCCACACCGGCGGTGGGGCGGTCGACGACCTGATCCGAGTTGCCGCTGGAGATCCCAGTGTGCGAGTGAAGGTCCAGGCAATTCGTGCGATTGCTGATCTCACCGATCCGGTGCTGGTGAGTGATCGAATCGAGAGCCACCGTGGTGATGTGGCGGTTGCCGAGCGTCTGGCTCGACTGGGACAGCGAGCCGATTCTCGGGTCCACCGCGAGGTGATCGTGGCGCTGGGACGACTTCGATGGACGGGGTTGTCGGCCTGGTTGAAATCGCACACCGCCAAGACGCTTGACGCCGTTCGTCTGCACGCGGGCCAGCAGGCCCTGAGACGAGTGGCCGATTGGGAATCGACCCTCGAATTGCTCGAGTTGCCGTCGTCGCATCCGGCACGTGCCATGGCACTCCGGGCAGTGGCTGACCGCTACGAGCCGGTGGTGATCGACTGGTTGATCAAGCAACTCGAGTCGGAGGGGCGTGTCGACCGGCGACGGGAGTATGCCGAGTGGTTGACTCGGGTCTGGCGAAAGCCGGCGACCTGGAAGTACTGGGGTTATCGTCCGGCACCACGGCCGGTCAATTCCCGGGACTGGGACAAAACGAAGTCGATTGGCCAGGCCCTGGGACGGGTGCTGACCGACAAGGACCGCACGGTCCGGGTGGCGACGCTGATCACGATGAGACGGCAGGGTGTGCCCGTGCCGGCCGGGGTCCTGGCTGACTGGCTGACGACTGAAAGGGATGCCGCCGCGGTGAAGGTGTTGCTGGACGCGATTGGTGCCGAGGTGACCGATGGTTCGACGGCGGCGTTGGTTGGTGTGGTGACCGAATCTGGATACCCGGAGTCGAATCGCTTGGCGGCATTGGCGATTGTCGATCAGCGGTGGAAAGGGGTTGCGGGAAGCCGCCTGGTTGCTCTCGGCAAACGTCTCGAACAGGGGGCCGTGCTGGCAGATGTGGTGGAACGACTGGGACGGCGAGACGGTGTGGATCCCGGCGGATTGCTCGAGAGGGGACTCGGATCGTCGGAGGGGGCGGTTCGTGCTGCGGCGATCACGGCGCTGGCCCGACGTGGCAGTGATCGCCTGGCGGCTCGATTGAGCCGGTTGCTGGACGACAAGTTTGCCGGGGTTCGTCGGGCGTCGGCCGAGGCGGCGGCACGATTGAAGGTCAAAAGTGTGGCGGCGGAACTGATCAAAACGGCCGGCGATCCTGATCCCGGTGTCCGTGCTGCGAGCCTCCAGGCACTCGTTGCGCTGGGGCAGCCCGGCAGTCTGAAGGCGGCTCGATCTGCGCTGGATGACGACGTCACTTTGACCGCCGGTCTGGATTACCTGGGGGCGTTCGGTGAGAAGAGCGACCTGCGGCGAATTCGTTCCCTGGCCAGGACCTACCGTTCCACCTCGGTCCAGGTGCGGGTGTTTGGGACGCTCGATCGCCTGGAGTCAAGAAAGGTCGTGACCGGGCAGCAGCTGGCGATCGCACGGGCGGATCTGCAGGGAGACGGCGGGCTGCTGTTGCGATGGCGGGCCACCGAGGTGATGACCGAGAAGGAGGCCACCGGGTTGATCAAACAGGTCGGGTCGCCCGGGTCGGAGATCGAGACAGATGTGGCCGGGGTGGTGATGGCGGCCGGGGCTGATCCCGCCGTTGCGTTGCCCCGGGCCAAGGTGTCCGATGAGAAGACCGTGAGGGTGG
Organism: Planctomycetaceae bacterium; assembly: GCA_002724315.1. Taxonomy (GTDB): domain Bacteria; phylum Planctomycetota; class Planctomycetia; order Planctomycetales; family Planctomycetaceae; genus UBA8437. The sequence goes on from PBOJ01000068.1 coordinate 2,820, forward strand.
CCTGGACCGATGTGAGTTCGACGACGAACAAGGAGGTCGAATTCCTGGCCGCAGCCGGAGGGCGGCTACGGGTGGAGATCAACGGCACAGAGGTCTACCGCCGTGACGGGGTGAGAGGGTTTCAGCCGGACAGTGACCGGTTTCACGCGAAACTCAATCAAGGCGTCAATCGGCTGGTGGCCTGGGTCGACTGGAATCGACCCAGCCGTCTGCAGGTCCGGTTCCGTGACCGGACGCTCAAGGGTGTGCTCGAGACCTATGCCCAGCGGGCACTGAAGGAAAAAGGCGATGTCGTGCTCGGTGAACGGATCTTCCGAGACATCAAGCGGCGAGGCCTGTGCGCCCGCTGCCACCGGATCGGAAAAACCGGTGCACGGATCGGCCCGGACCTGACCGGAGTGGGCCGGAGGTTCTCGAGGATCCACCTGATTGAAGCAGTGCTTGAGCCCAGCCGCGCCATCGCACCCAGTTACCAGACGCGGGTGGTCGTGCTCGAGAGCGGTCGTGTGCTGACAGGGGTTCGCGTGTCAGAGACACCGAACGAATTGACCCTTGGCGACAAGGAGGGGAAGTTGCACACGATCATGAAGTCGGAGATCGAAGAGCAGTCGGTGCAGAAGATCAGCACGATGCCTGACGGTGTCGACAAGAGGCTGACCCAGCAGGAGTTCATCGACCTGGTTGAGTTCCTGGTGTCACAGCGATCCACACGGTGAACGACGTGACACTATCGAACCGGGACCGTGGATGTGTTGGCGTGCGAAATTTCGTGACGCTAGCATGAGCCGATGTGGACGGACGGGAGACCGGTTCCGGGACCACAAGTGCCAGGAGTTGAGGAGCTTGTCATGACCAGTCGACGGTGGGTTGCCAACTGCGTGATTTTGACGGTGTTCTGCTGCACGGGACTGTCGCCGGCAACCGGGGGTGGGCCGGGAGAGGGTTCTGTGACCATGCCCGACCGCGGGATCTGCGCCCATCGCGGGGCCAGTGACACGCATCCAGAGAACACGATCGAGGCGTTTCGTGAGGCGATTCGCCTGGGAGCACAGATGATCGAGTTCGACGTGACGTTTTCACGAGACGGTCAACTGGTGCTGATCCACGATTCGACGGTCGATCGCACGACCAACGGTAAGGGGGCTGTCTCGAGCCTGACGCTCGAGGAACTCAAGAAACTCGACGCCGGCGGCTGGAAAGACAAGCGGTTTGCGGGTGTGAGAATGCCGACGCTCGATGAGGCCCTGGCGATGATGCCAGAGAACATCTGGCTGAATGTTCACCTGAAGGAGACGCCCGGCCAGGCCGAAAAACTGGCCGGACAGGTGGCCGGCAGGATTGTCGCCCACCGGCGACAACACCAGGCGTTCCTGGCCTGTGGCGCTCGTGCGGCGGCTGCGGCCCGTCGTGCTCACGCGGAGATCAAGATCTGCAACATGGAACGGCAGGCCAATTCCCGCAGGTACGTCGATGAGACGATCGCAGCCAAGACGGCTTTCATCCAGTTGCTGGGCGGTGCAACGGTTGACCCGGCCCATACGCGGTTGCTGAAGCAGCACAAGATCCGCATCAACTACTGCTGTGCCAACGAGGCCGGGAAGGTGGCTGGGCTGTTTGCGGCCGGAGTCGAATTTCCCCTGGTCGATCGGGTCGGGGCGATGATCCAGGTTGCCGAGAAGCAGGGTGTCGCCCGTTTGCTGCCGGTCTTTCGGTCGCGACTGAAACAGGCCGGTCTGAAAACACCCCTGTCCACGTTGCTCGAGCAGCGGAGCCTGGGCGGAGGAGCCGCTACCCAGGGACTGGCCCTGGGGAAGACTCACAACTTCGCGTCCAACGCTCGCACCATCTGCCGCTTCGACAAGAACTGGAAGTTGATCGAGCAGAAGACCATCCGCATCGACGGGGTCAATCACTTCGGGGCGATCGACTATCACGACGGCTTCCTGTGGGCGGGCCTGTTGCACGGTCCCGAAGGGGGCAAGTACGACAAGACGCTGGATCGCGGGAAAGTGGCCAAGATCCGGGCCAGCGACCTGTCGGTGGTCCAGACGTGGGACATCACCAAGGATCTCACCTGGATTGATCCGGTCTGTTTTGACGGCACGCACCTGTGGGTCGGCGACCTGCGGGACCTGGGAATTCACAGGTACCGTTTCGACGGAGACGAGATCGTGCGCGATGGAGTGTTCCGCTACCCCGCCGCGATGCATTTCTCCCAGGGAGTTCGGGTTGCCGGCGGAAAGCTTTACTCGATTCACACCTTTGGCAGCATGGACGGCCTGTTTGAATTCGATTTGCCCAAGACGCTCGACAAAACCGTCCAGCGACCGACACGTGTCTGGGAGATCGCCGAGACGCGGATGCACCTGGAGGGCTTCGATTTTGTCCCGGGGCATCCCGACCAGATCTGGCACTCGCAGGGCGGACAGGTCGATCGTTACCGGTTGTCCGGGGCCAAGGCTGTTGCCGGTGGCCAACCGCAGGGGGCTCTGTTCCCGGTCGTCTCGCGACAGACGTCCGCTGCCCGAGTGCGTGTTACCGATCTGGGGGCGGTCGCCGACGGCAAGACGGACTGCCTGGCTGCGATTCACAAGGCCATCTCACAGGTGGTCGCCGCGGGAGGTGGCACCGTGGTGTTTCCTCCGGCCAAGCAGCCCTACCTGGTCAGTGGCACGGTGGTCATCCGTTCGAGCAACGTGAAACTCAGTGGCAAGGGGGCCACGATCAAGCTGGCCGATGGTGCCGCCAACGGGACGAAGGCCAAGCGGACAACCGATAGCCAGGTCCACGTGTTGTGGGTGACAGGGAAGCCGAACAAGCCGGTCCACCGCGTCGAGATCCGGGGACTGACCGTCGATGCCAACATCTACCGCCAGGACGACTATTACAATCCCCGGGCGATCGTGGTTGAGCACGGTCATCTCGTGAAGGTTCGCGATGTCACGATCCTGCGACCGTTTGTCGGGTTGGACATCGGGGCGGGGTCGAGTGACTGCGAGGTGCGGGGGTGCGTGGTTGAGGACTGGCTCGAGGACGGTTTCGATGCCAGCGGCGATGCCGACAAGGGGTCCGGTGCGATCACGACCAACATCAGGTTCATCGATTGCCACGCCCGCAATGCGCCGAAGTCAACGGGAAACGCGTGGGAGATCGAGGACGGTGTGCGACACATTCGCGTGGTGGATTGTTCGGTCACCAATGTTCCCAGGGGCAACGCGTTTGGACTCAGGAACCACTGGAAGGATGGGCCGGTGGATATCTCTCGCGATATTCAGCTCAGGGGAGTGCGGATCGAGAAAGTCGGCGGCAAGTATGGCATCTACAGCCAC
>PBOJ01000069.1 GCA_002724315.1 Planctomycetaceae bacterium
TGTCCTCGATGATCAACTCGGGGTGATAGTGCTTGAAAATGCCGTTTCGGATCGAAAGGCCCAGGAAACCGGTAGCGATCACCCGTTCCCGGAACCGCCCGTCCGGCCCCTCGGCGGCCATCAGATCACCGGCAATCTGCTCGCGAATGAACTCGTCGTAGGGTTTGTCGGCCGTGAACGCATCGATGACGTAATCCCGGTAGAGACGGGCAGCAGGGATTGGGCAATCGACGCTGCCTCCCTGCGTGTCGGCATAACGGGCCAGATCCAGCCAATGCCGTCCCCAGCGTTCCCCGTACTGAGGCGAGTTCAGCAACCGATCAATCAACCGCCGGTAGGCGGCTTCGGAATGGTCGTCTCGGAAAGCCTCGACATCTTTCCAGGCAGGCGGCAAACCGACCAGGTCGTAGGACACGCGTCGGATCAACGCGAGAGGATCGGCCCCGCCAACCGGCTTCAACCCCTGCTGCTTCAATTTCGACACGACAAACTGGTCGATCGGGTTCGCCGACCAACCGTCTGGATCATCGGGTGGTTCCAGGGGCCTCACGGGCTGGAACGACCAATGCGTTGCCGCATCGGAGAGAGTTCGCGAGGACACGTCCGCCGGCCAGGGCGCCCCCATCCGAATCCAGCGTTCCAGCAATCGGATCTCCTGCTCGGGCAACTTGCCCCCCGGTGGCATTTTCAGTCCGGCGTCGGCATGGCGGACAGCTCGGATCAACAGGCTGGTCGCCGGCTTTCCACCAACCAGAGCCGGACCGCTCTTGCCCCCGCGAATGATGGACTTGCGAGAATCGAGTCGCAGTCCACGGCCGCTCTTTCGGGAACCGTGGCATCGCAGACAACGCCGCACCAGCAGAGGCCTGATCCGAGCCTCAAAAAAATCGGCTGACGCAGGATCAACTTTGTCACCGCATAGACCGTGCTGCTCGCCTGAAGACAACAGCAACAGTACGAGCAGCAGCAACCGATACCGCACCAACATGACGTCGCGCCGTTTCATCGGGAAAAGCCTACGGAACCTCGCAGTCCTATTTTAGCAGGCCGCGTGAGCACATCGGCATAGGCCGGGACGAATTGGGCCAGTCGACTACGGATTGGTTTTCTTCGAATTGAGTTTCTTCTTCCGAGGCGGAACTGGCAAACGCGGCGAGAAAGCCCCGCGGTATGTTCGCGTCCAGTGACAGCCGGCGATATACGGCCGCACCCGGCCCCGGTCATCAACCTTGACTGCCTGGAACGCCGTGAACAGGGTCCCATCGGAGAACTGAACCGTGTTGGCCTCGGCCAGCGCATTGGAGATGGCCACGTCGTCGCGCAACACGATCTCCTCTCCCCACGTCTTTCCCATGTCCTTTGTGAACCTCGCTCGCACCCCAAAAGGGGCCGCTCCCCTCCTCTGGTACGAACAGACGAGCGTTCCATCGGAGAGTTTCCAGGGGAGAGGATGCTTGGCATTGATCGGCGTTTTCCTGACCTTCGACCACGTGCGGCCACCGTCCCGAGACGACACGGCAAATGCCGGGCTGGCTAACCCGGTTCGGATCATCAGGAACATCCGCCCGTTTCCGTCGATCACAGGAAAGGTTTCAGAGAATCCCGTGGACAAAGGCGACAGCGCTCCGTCCGCGGCTCGCACGGCCGACCACGTCTTGCCCGCATCGTCGGACCGAACGCAGTAGACATGGCTCCGTCCCAGCGTCATTCCGACCCCCTTGGTCTTGGGATCCACACTCCGCCCCTCCTTGCCGTATCCATAGGCCAGGAAGACCAGCGACCCGTCATCGAGACGCCGCAATGGCCCACGGCCCACAAAGTGAGCAAAGAACGGCAACTGTTTGTGGATCTCACGTTTCTTCCACGTCTTGCCCCCATCCGTGGATGTCTTCAGCCACAGGTCGTAGATGATCGCGCAATAATCATTCTTGGCCCCGAGGTCCCAGACGTGGTAGCCCCGCTTCTGCAGCGACTTGATCTCCGTCCGCGGATACCGAATCCAGCCACTGGTCCCCATTTCCATGACCGTTCCACCGGGCAGCGACACCCGGTTCCGAGCCAGAACCGGGGATTTCTGTTTCGTGATCGACCAGGTGCGCCCGCGATCGTCGGAGATCAATACGATCAATGAGGCTCGAGGTTGATAGGCATCGGTGTTGGCTTCGTCGTCGGGAAAGAACACCTGGACCGGCAACCACAGCCGATCGTTCTTGTCGACGTGAACGTGGCCCTTGCTGAAGCTGCCGTATTTTCCGCCGTAGTCAGCACCATGCAGGATGTCGACCTCGACCTTCCAGCCGTCGGCTGCCACCGCCGGTGGAACAACAGCGGTGACCAACATCACCCCCACCAGCAGGACCTTCTTCCAAGACCGGTCTCTCATGCGATTTGTCTCCGGATCTTTACCGAATGAAGTGCCCAGTCTAACTGTCCGTGCGGTTGTCACCACCGCCCGTGGACGAGACGATGCAGCACCGTGACACGTCGCCCGGTCAATCCGGCACGACATCTTTCCTCAAACCAGCCCTCCCCACATCGGCTCTGCCCCATGCCCATCAAGGTTGCTGCCATCCTGACCTGCTTCCGGCACCGGTCTCACGCCAATGTCGTCCTCGAGAATTTTCTCGAGCCGTACCTCTTCTGCGGACGCCGCGTGGATCCCCGCAAGGAATTCCGCGTGGTGTCGATGTACGTCGACCAGTTCCCCAAGGTCGACATGGCGAGAGGGGTGGCCCGCGACTATGGGATCAAAATCCAGCCGACAATCGCCAAGGCCCTGTGCCAGGGCGGAAAGCGACTGTCCGTCGATGCCGTACTGTCGATCGGAGAACACGGCACCTACTCCTTCAACCGACTCGGGCAGAAAAGGTACCCCCGCAAGCGTTTCTTCGACGAGATCGCCCAAGTGATCGGCGACAGCGGCCGCCCTGTCCCCGTCTTCAACGACAAGCACCTCTGCTACCGGTTCGACTGGGCCCGACAGATGTTCGAAACGGCCAGGCAAATGAAAATCCCTCTGATGGCCGGCAGTTCGTGTCCGCTTGCCGAGCGACGACCGGCGGTCGAACTCCCCCGCGGGGCCCATGTCGCCGAAGCGGTCTCGATCCACGGAGGGCCACTGGAGGCCTACGGGTTCCACGCCCTGGAGGTCCTGCAGTCATTTGTTGAAGCCCGGGCCGGCGGAGAAACCGGGATCGTCAGCGTCGAGTACCTTCGTGGCCAGCAACTGTGGAATGCTGCCAAGAAGGGCCGCTGGTCGCTGAAACTCGCCGAAGCGGCCATGCGGGCCGACCTCGGCACATTGCCCCGATCCATCCAGCAGGTGCCAGGCGAAAAAAAGGTCACATCCGACGGTCTGTTGATCCAGTACGCCGACGGCCTGAAGGCCACAATGCTCAACATCGGCAAGAACGACACCCGATGGAACTTCGCCTGCCGCATCAAAGGCGAACGCCGACCGTTGAGCACCGCACTGAACGTCGGCCCCTGGAACAACAGAAACCTGTTCAAGGCGCTGGTCCATTCGATCCAGGACCACTTCCGAAAAGGCCGATCGCCCTACCCACTAGAGCGGACGCTGATGACCACCGGGCTGACCGACGCGATGATGCGCGCCGCCGTGCACCCCGGACGCCCATTGCTCACGCCGGAACTCGAATTCGCCTACAAGCCACGCGCGTTCAAGGCCATGCGAGAGAACGGGAAGAGTTGGAAGATCATCACGGACGCGATGCCCGAACCGCGGGGCATCGACAATTCGGGCCGGTGAAAATCCACAACGCCTCAAGGCTCACCGACTTCCTCTTTCCCGGGACGTCCCCAGCATTGGGATGGATGGTCCGCGATGATCCGACGGGCGAGACATCCATATGACCCAATGACCAACACCACCATCAGGCCGAAAACCAGCATCGCCCGCAGGACACTGCCCGGCTGAATCAGTATGTATCCGGCAGCGGCAAGTGCGGGAGTGGCCAGCGATGTGATCAGCACAAAAATCGCCTGGTTGAATCCGGGTTGCACGGTCCCGCTGTCGCCTCCCTTCAGCACGTCGCCGAGAATCTCGGGCAACGCAGGGTGAATCCACAGACGAATCCGCGCCGCCCCGGCCCCGATCGCAGCCAGCAGCCCGATCAGCGAGGTCAGGACGATACCGCCGGTCAGCGTGATCATGACCGCCGCAAATCGCTCCATCCGCGGAAGTTGGCCTGTGGCCTTCGCGACAACCACCATGACCAGAACCGTCGTGGCCGACATCGCCGCGACCTTCCAGCAACCCAGGGCCAGGCAAAACACGCCGCCAACCACCGCCCGTCTCCGATCCGGATCAGCAGAGAACACCCAGGCCGCGGTCCGCAGCGACCGCCAACCGGCTCGCAGCGACGGCAGCACGACGCCCAACCACGGATGACCGGTTGCCAGGAACAGAGCGAGTCCGACGAGCAAAAGGCCCGCGAGTTCCAGCACAGTTTTCCGGTTGAACACCACTTGGGACTGCCTGTGGATCATCCTCTCACAATCGACCGTTCGTCTCGATCGTGTCGGTTTCCTTCGGAGATTCCATCGCTGCCTCCGCCAGGTGGCGGTCGAACCAGAACGGCCCGAAGGGAAACACCGCGGCCAGCATCCCAGTCAGCGCGACCCGCAACGAAATCGGAACCCTCCCGACCGCAACCACAAACATCGCGACCAATCCGACGAACAATGCTCCGTGGATCGAGCCCACCACCGTAACCGCCCGAGGCATTCCGGCAAAGTATTTCAACGGCATGGCAATCCCGAACAACACGAGCGTGGAGACCCCCTCGATCCTGCTCACCTGCCGCAGCGCACGTAGGAACTTCAGGTCGATGACCACACCCTGCCGCATCCGGTTTCGCAGATGCGCCACTTCCAGTCGGATTGATGCCACGACAATATCATGGCGTCCGTCGAGGTGCCAAAGCTCCTGGCGCTGTGGCGTTCTGGACATGACTCACGGAGTTCTCGTCCCCGGGCAGCCACACGGAGTCGACCGATCGTCAATCCGGAACCCAAGGCTTTGAAGACTCGGACGTTTTTTGGACAACTCCGGTTTCGAATCGGTTTTTCCCGTTGTTGCTCCACCCGATCCAGCCATCGCTGAACAGAAACGTATTCGGCAGGCCGAGCACCGCGAGACAGAACCGGTTGTTGACCGGCATCTGGTTGATTCCCCGCTTGTTCTCCGAATCGGCTAAAGCGGACTCCTCTCTGCCAAGTCAAACCACCGGTTCAGCAAAGTCCGGAACGGAACCATGAGCACAGCGATGAGCAACCCTGCCACCACCACTGACGGTTGGGCACCGCCAGCCAGTCCCCAGCCAATCCCCAGCACAATGACAGCCGGACGAACCAGCGTCAGTGGGCCGAAGGCCACCGTGCTGGTCATCGACCGGATATCGACTGAGGGAATCGCCCGGACCACGAAGAACGACAGGATTGTCACCGCATACACCACGTAAACCCGGATCATCCGTCCGCCAACACCCACCATCTGCTCCACCGCCAGGCCGGGATCAGACGAAGCGTAAACCGCCACCGTGAGGATCAACAGACCCAACAGACAGGCCACCTGGCCCCAGCCGATTCCGTGGATCATGGCATTGACGAAGTAGGCTCGCTTGTCGATGCGGGCGTCCCGGCCTGAGGCCGCACAGATGCCACTGAACATCGCGTCCAGGGTCAGCAGAACGTACAGGGCGAACACCGTTGAGATCATGACAACGGCCCCAATCTGCCCACACGTCGGCCCAGCGTCTGGCGAAATGCGTCGATCACGTCCGGGCGGAGTCCCAACAGCGTGTGAAACACTCGCGGAATCGGCAACTTCCAGACACGGGTGCCATACATACCGCACGCGAACGACGTCCGCCTGGCCGACTTCAGCAACGTGTCCGCGTCGTGGGCACGTCGAGCCGAGACGACACCGTCGTGTCGCGACAGCGGCTCTCGCATACGGATGTAGTGGAAGGCCCAGGCTCCTGGCCGGGCCAGCGGCGTGGGCTGGAAGTCGTAATGGACAAACGCCTGGGTCTCCGGCTGGTCGTGCTGCAACAGGAAGTCGTCCAGGCCGTCACCGCGGAAGTGATGCAGCACGCCGGTCGAGAGATACACTGTTGCCGGCCGGGCCATCTTGAAGGCGTTGATGACTTCGAAACGGCAGTCAAGTTGCTCGGCGGCACTCAACCGTTGCGCCTCGCGAACCAGAGCCTCGTTGAAGTCTACGCCGATCAACTCGACCTCCTGTGGAAAATCCGCGAGGGCGGACAGCCAACGGATGACATACCCGGTGCCACAGCCGATGTCGACGATGCGATACGGTGGGGGAACCCCGGACTGGTCCAGGGCGGCCAGCAACGACGCGAGAAACTCAAAAACACGTCGACCGTGCTGAAACTCCTCGGAGAGCCTCTGCATCTCGCAGTGAACCCGGATCAGCAGACGGTCAACCGCGTCGGGATCCAGCACACCGTCGTTGGCCGGCATGCCCGCGACGATCCGTGCCGCCGGTCGGTCGCCGACCATGCTCAGTCTCTCCACCACCTCGTCCCGGTTCACCGGCCGCCGGCTCATCGTCTCGATGTCGAAATCGACGATCAGGTCCGAGATCTCTAACAACTCGGGACGCGATCCGGCCGGGATCTCACCAACACCCACCATCATGCTCCCCCCACCGGCAAAGTGACGGCGGTCCAGATCATCACTGCTGACCTGAGCGTCCACAGCAGCGACCTCGGCAGGTTGTAACGAACCAGTACCCGGTGGTCCTCACTCGAATACCGCTGTTTGAGCAGCAGGTGCTTGGGAATCAACACGGCACAGGTCACCGTCCAGATCGCCAACAACACGCCCAGGCCCGTCCAGGCCTGCAGCGACGGCCAGTACCAGAGCAGTCCCAGTGTGCCCAGGATCTCGCACGAGAGGCCGGGAACCACGACCCACAATGTTCGACGCTGGTAGGCAACCGCAAATGCCAGGTAATCCTCGGCATTGCCGCGATCCAGCAACGGGTAGTGCACGAGTTGGGCAAACCAGACGACGCCCGTCATGTAGAGCGTTCCGGCCAGTCCCAGATAGCAGAAAAACGTCACCAAGACCGTCAGATCCTTTGAAACGGGAGACCGTTCACTTCGCCCACAGCGGGTCGCAGACAATCCAGCAGATGTTGCCAGGCCGCCCGGCCATGTTCTTCTAGCATAACCGGCAAACCGGCTTATGTTTTGGACAAGTCCCCAATCTCGCCATCCAGGCCCGGACTCCACAATCCCAGTGAGGGTTCCCGAACATGGTGCATCGTCACCGGACAACACGTACAATCCATGCTCGCCCGGCGAGAGAGCGACGACGGGACGTCAAATCGGAAAATAGGATCATCGGGCATGCTGCGGATTCTCGGCTCGGAATCGAAGCTGTGTGACGGTGTGTCACGACGTGACCTGTTGCAGATCGGCGGCCTGGGAACTTTGGGACTGAATGTTGCCGACTGGTTCGGTCTTCGGGAAACGCAGGCCGCCACCACCGGCCAGCCGTCGAGTTTCGGCAAAGCCAAGGCGTGCATCCTCGTCTTCCTGACCGGCTCTCCTCCTCAGCACGAAACCTTTGACCCGAAACCCCTGGCGGCGGCCGAGATCCAGGGCGAAATGGGCGCCATTTCCAGCAGTGTTCCGGGATTGAGCCTCTGCGAAGGAATCCCCCAGCACTCCAGGATCATGGACCGCGTGACGGTGGTGCGTTCCATGACCCATCCATTCCCTCTGCACGGGGTCGGCTACGTGACCTCGGCCATGCCGATGACCAGTGCCGAACTCAACTCGCTGCCCCGCGACACACGTCAACGCCCATACATTGGCTCGGTTGTCGATTACCTCGACGAGCAGAAATCCGGAAACGCGATCAGCCGGATGCCCAGGAACGTCGGGCTGCCCTGGCTGTTCGGGAGCCGGTCGGGCAAGTACGGAACTGGCAGTTCCAAGCGTCTCTCCGGACCATACGCCTCGTTCCTGGGTGCCGGCTATGATCCGATCTGGACCGACTTCGACGGCAAGGGGACCCGGGTCGTTCCGAAGCTCAATGCCGACACCCAGACCGAGAAGATCTACGACCCGTTCGGTGGCGTGGAACCCGGCGGACGATTCGGGCTGGGCGACGCCTGCCAATTGCCGGAGGGCATGACCCGAAAGCGGTTCGATGTCCGCCGGTCACTGCTGCAACAGTTCGACCGAGCCCGCACCTCGCTCGACGCTCACCAGAACGTCCGTGTCTTCAACAAGCACCAGCGTCGGGCGTATTCCCTGCTGACGACCAACGAAATGCGAAACGCCATCGACATCCAGCGAGAACCCGCCGGAGTCCGTGCCCAATACGGGATGACGCTGTTCGGTCAGTCGCTGCTGGCCGCCCGCCGCCTGGTCGAAGCCGGCAGCCGATTCGTGTCGGTCTACTGGGATCCCTTCGGCCTGTTCGGCGCCTCGTGCTGGGACACGCACTCCAACCATTTCCCTCGGCTGAAGGACTACCTGCTGCCGGTCTACGACGAGTCGTTCCCCAATTTCATTCTCGATCTCGATGAACGCGGACTGCTCGACGAGACCGCCGTGCTGTGCATCAGTGAGCACGGCCGCACCCCGAAAATCGACTCCGGTCCCAAGGGAGCCGCACGACACCACTGGTCTCGAGCCTACTCGGCCGTTTATGCCGGCGGTGGCTTCGCACGGGGCAAGGTGGTCGGCCGAACCGATTCGATCGCCGGAGACGTCGAAACCACTCCCGTCTCGCCGAAGGATGTTCTGGCCACGACGTTCCACCTGCTGGGAATCGATCCGCACACAACTTTGCCCGATCACGCAGGCCAACCCCAACCGATCGCCGGCGACGGCCGGATTCGCCACGAGTTGATCGGTTGATTCTCGCGGCCGGGCACAACTCGCCGAACCGTGTCCGGGAGCCGGCAGGAGTTCAGACCATGCCGCCTGGCCATTACCTGGTGATTGACCTCGAAGCCACGTGCTGCGACCGCGGCACGATCGAGCGTGAGGAAAGCGAGATCATCGAGATCGGCGCGGTGATGGTCAACGCCGACACTCTCGTGGCCGTCGACGAGTTCTCGACATTTGTCCGGCCGGTTCACCACCCGGCGCTGACGGAATTCTGCACCAACCTGACCAGCATCCGGCAGGAAGATGTCGACCAGGCCCCGGAGTTGCGAGAGGCATTCAGAAAACTGGTCGCGTGGGCCGAACAATATACCGACCACCTTTTCTGCTCCTGGGGTGACTACGATCGGAATCAAATCGGACGGGAATGTCGCAACAAACGAATCGGTCGCCCGTTCTCTGCCGGTCACCGAAACCTGAAACAGGCGTTCTCCGAAAGGTTGGAGAGCGACCGGCGATTCGGGATGGCCGCCGCGCTCAAGGAGGTCGGCCTCGAACTCAGAGGAACCCACCACCGAGGCATCGACGACGCTCGCAACATCGCACGGTTGTTGCCGTTCATCGTCGGCGAGAGTGAACCGGAAACCCCGGACTGAACACTCTCGGACGAGTCGGATTCCTGCCCCTCGCGGCTGGTGATAGAATCGTCTGACAATTTTCAGGCTCCAACGGGACACGGCGCGGTGTCAAACGGTCACGACGAGCAAATCGACCAGGAACATCGAGCAGAATCCTCCCCACCCCCGGATTCTCCCCAGGCGGCAGACCCCGAAACCGACGCCGCAGCTGCCGCTGATCAGACGTTCGTTTACACGGACGCCGCAGACACCAGTGCCGAGAATTCGGAAATCCTGGACCGGTTTGCCGGAACGGTGGTTCCCGGAGACGGTGACCTTTTCAGCGCGTTACCCGGATCAAGCCTGAAGCCGCCGGAGAACACCGGGGCGTCCGGGTCGACAACCGATTCCGTCTCCCGGTCGGGCTCCCTTCGTCCACGCAACATCCAGGCATCCGAGGAACTTGTCGAAGAGTTGTCCGGATCGTCCTCGGACGACCAGGAACTGGACTACGTGGTCCTGGACGAACTCGGCGAGGGTGGCATGGGCACAGTGCACCTGGCTCGCCAAGTCGCCCTGGGACGAAATGTCGCCCTCAAGCAGATTCACCGGAAGTCGGGCCGCGATCAGTCGGTCCGCGACGAATTCCTGATGGAAGCGGTGCTGACGGGAAAACTCGAGCACCCGAACATCGTTCCGGTTTACGAAGTCGGAGAATCTCCCGGCGGCGAACTGTTCTACTCGATGAAGAACATCCAGGGACAGCCGTGGGATGATCTGATCGGAACCCACACACTCGACGAGAACCTCTCGATCCTGATCGATGTCTGTGATGCGGTGGCCTTTGCGCATGCCGAAGGTGTGATTCACCGGGACCTGAAGCCGCAAAACATCATGATCGGAGGATTTGGCGAGGTCCTGGTACTCGACTGGGGAATGGCAGTCCTGGCAACCGCCGACGAAGACGTGATGACCTCGGCCGGCGGCACCCCGTCGTACATGGCTCCCGAGATGGTCAATCCTCCGTACTGTGTGGGCCCCCGCAGTGACGTCTATCTCCTGGGGGGGATCCTGTTCCGGTTGCTGACCGGCAGGACCCCACACGACGGCGAGTCGGCAATCGAATGTCTGAAATCGGCTTCGAGGAACGAGATCGTCGATCCTGACGCCGATCGGCAGCGGGAACTGGACCCGTCGGGAGAATTGCTGGGCGTCGCGTTGCGGGCGATGAAGACGCTGCCGGAAGACCGCTACCAGACGGTCCAGGAATTTCAGCAGTCCGTTCGAGATTTCGAGTCGCACCGCGAGAGTCTCCAGGTATGTGCCACCGCGGAAGAGGCCCTGGTTGCGGCCGGTGAGACAGGGGAATACAGCGGCTTCTCGCGTGCGGTGTTTGGCTTCGAGCAGGCGCTGGCACTCTGGGATGGAAACCAGCGAGCTCGGGACACCATGACCGAGGCCCGACTGGCGTACGCCGCCTGTGCGGAGGCCCGAGAGGATTACGACCTGGCCTTGTCGCTGCTGAACGAACTCGGCGGTGACAATCGGGAAATGCGCGATCGCCTGGTCGCGGCGAAGGACAAGCGGGATGCCCGCCAACGACAGGTCCGGCAACTGAGGCGTCTGCTGGTGAGTGCCGGCGTGGCGATCCTGGTCCTTGTCAGTGCGGCGGCAGTCTGGATCAACCGTGAACGTCAGATCTCGGTCAGGAACGAGCAGATCGCCCTGGAGAATCTCAGGACCTCCGAACGCAACGCGTACAACTCCGACATGCTGCTGGCACAACAGCACTGGGAAGACGCGGACGTCCACTATCTCGAAGACCTGCTCGACCGCTACAAGGACCACGATGACCTCACCCAGTTCGAATGGGGCTACTGGAGACGGATGATCAGCAGCGACCTGCTGACAATCCGGGGCCACGCCAGCCGAGTGCGGCGGGTTGAATTCAGCCCCGACGGGAAACAAATTGTCAGCGCCAGCGTCGACAACGTGCTGAAGACCTCCGACGCCTCCACCGGCGAGACCCTCGTGACATTCGCCGGACACGACGGACCGGACGGTTGCTGGTGCGCCGGTTTCAGCCCCGATGGGAAACGAATCGTCAGTGGCGGCGTGGACCGCCTGGTGAAAGTCTGGAACGCGGCAACCGGTCAAGAAACACTCACTCTCAAGGGACACACCGGGTTCATCACCGCTGTGTGTTTCAGCCCCGACGGCAAACGGATTCTCAGCGGCAGCTCCGACACGTCGCTGAAGATCTGGAACGCCTCCACCGGGGAACCAGAACTGACCTTCGGAGGACACGGCAGCCCGGTGACCAGTGCCGAATTCAGCGAAGATGGACAGTCGATCGTCAGTGGCGGAGCCCGGACCGTGATCATCTGGGACGCCGAAACCGGCCAGTCCCAGTCCGTCTTTGAAGAACACACCGGTTATGTCACCGCGGTCGCGTTCAGCCCGGACGGGAAACAGGTGGTCAGCGGCAGCGTCGACCGGACCGTGAGAGTGTGGGACATCTCGAGCGGCCGAGCCAGCCTGACGCTCGAGGGGCATCCCGGCGGACTGTGGGCCGTCGATTTCGGTCCCGACGGAAAGCAAGTCGCCAGTGGTGACGACCAGAACATCGTGAAACTGTGGGACATTGCCACCGGCCAGGAGACACTCACCATCAGGGGACATTCCGGTCCGGTCACGAGCCTGGATTTCAGCCCCGACGGCAAGCGAATCGTCAGTTGCAGCGCCGACACCCTGGTCAAGGTCTGGGATGCGACGACCGGACAGGACGCCGTCTCGCTCGGTAACCACACCGGGCCGGTGACGAGTTCGATTTTCAGTCCTGATGGACAACACCTGGTCAGCGGCGGCGAGGACGGAACGCTGAAGGTGTTGGATGCCGCTGTCGGCAGCACACGATTCACGATCAAGGGGCATTCCCGGGCGGTGACCGGGCTGAGTTTCAGTCCCGACGGCAGCCAGTTTGTCAGCAGTAGCGAGGACCGGACCCTGCGACTGTGGAACATCTCCACGGGCGAGGCACTGAAGACGCTCGACGGCCATTCCAGTCCGATCACCTGTGTGAATTTCAGCCCCAACGGCAAACAATTACTCAGCACCAGCAGCAGGACGATCAAGATCTGGGACCTGTCCAGCGGGCAGGCCACTCACACGTTCAAGGGACATTCCAGTCGGATCAGGAGTGCCGCGTTCAATCCGGACGGCAATCGGATCGTCAGCGGCAGCATGGACAACACGCTGAAATTGTGGGACGCAACGACCGGAAAGGAACTCCGGACGTTCACCGGCCACACCGATGCGGTCTGGAGCGTGTGTTTCAGTCCGGATGGACGGCAGATCGCCAGCGGCAGTTTCGATCAGACGCTGAAGGTCTGGGACGCCGACACCGGGGACTTGATCTTCACTCTGAAGGGACATTCCGGTTTCGTCCGGAGCGTCGTTTTCAGCCCCAACGGTCAACGAATCGTCAGCGGTAGCGATGACGGGACCGTGAAGCTCTGGGACACACCGACCGGCCAGACATCACTCACCCTCAACGGACACACCGGGCCTGTTCTGAGCGTGGGTTTCGGCCCCGAGGGGTGGCGGATCGTCAGCAGCGGCGAAGACAGATCCCTGAAGGTCTGGGATGCATCCTCCGACTAGACGGTGTAGGGTCCACGTTCAGGCGACGACCGCACGCAAACGCCCGTCGACCTCACGAACTGTGACCGGGAACTCAAAGATGATCAGCAGGCTGATGACACTCGTGACAATCTGCATCACAGCCGCAGGCTGTGGTGACGGAGAACCCAAACCTCCGTCAACGGCACCCGTCACCACACAGACGTCGGCAACCGACGACCAGACGGCCAAGGGGACAGAACAGGAGGTCTCCGCACCCGATATTGAACTTGGCACCGCCGCGGCCGAGGGAGACCTGGAGGCCATTCGTCAACACATTGCCGCCGGCAGCGACCTGGACAAAGACAGTCCCCTTGTTACCGCGACGGTTTTCGGCAACATCGAAGCGGTCAAGCTGCTCATCAACGCCGGAGCCGACCTGAACGCCCAGGACGCCCAGGGTTCCACACCTGTTTTCGTCGCCGCATTTTTCTGCCGACCGGAAATCCTCAAGCTGCTCCTCGAGAAAGGAGCCGACCAGAGCATCCCCAACAAGGAGGGCCGGACACCATCGGAGGTTGTGCAGGCACCCTTTGCACTGGTGAAACCGGCCTACGAGTACATCGGACGTCAATTGGCTCCGCTGGGTCTGAGACTGGACCACGAGCGTCTGAAAAAAGTCCGGCCGATGATGGTCGAAATCCTCAACGCGGCAGAAAAGTAGCGTCACGGATCCGACCCGGAAAACGTCGCGAAAATCCGTCCGGAACGAACAACGTCCGGGACACCAATGCGAGCATAGCCGCCGGGAAACAAAATCAACAAAGCCGATCAGCAATTTCCCACAGGCCAACGCAAAAAGCCGAGGCAAACCGCCTCGGCTTTCTGTCATCCCCGTGCGGATCCGTCTGATCCCGGGAATCGAGTAGCGGGGGCAGGATTCGAACCTGCGACCTCGAGGTTATGAGCCTCGCGAGCTACCGGGCTGCTCCACCCCGCGCCATTTCCGGATCCGGTTGTCCGGGCGTTCTATTGTATCGGATCACGATCTTCGGTCCAGCCACCAGATCACGGATTCTCAGCCACCGGTTATTCCAATCGGTCGTCGGGCATCGACCCACAACCAACTGGCCGCGTTCAAAAAGAAGATCCCGGCGAACACCGGCAACACCGCCTCCCAGCCACTCATCCGCACCACCTCCGGCACCAATAGTGGGCAGATCACCGCACCCACACACCCGGTCGCCAAGACGCCCCATCGGGATCTGCATCATCGAGTAGCCCAGCACGAAGCTGGCCAGCACCCATCCCGCCTCGCGATCGCTGATACCGATCTCGCTCTGCAACTCCTGGACCACGTTGGAAATCACCACGCGGTCCAGGTAAGCGATCACCGCAGCAGCCGAGAGCAACACGGCGACGCCCCAGCGAACACGTATCGGCCGATCGATCGCTGGATCAGTCTGTCGGGATGTCACCGCTCGCTCGATATCAGAACTCGGCGCTTTTCGGAGTCCGCGGAAACGGAATGCAATCGCGGATGTTGGTCATCCCGGTGATCAACTGCACCATCCGCTCGAAGCCCAGGCCAAAACCACTGTGCGGAACACTGCCGTAACGCCTGAGGTCGACATACCACCAGTAGTCCTCGGGCTCCATCCCGCACTCGGTGATCCGCTCCAGCAACACGTCCAACCGATCCTCTCGCTGGCTTCCACCGATGATCTCGCCGACGCGCGGTACCAGCACGTCCATTGCTCGCACCGTCTTTCCGTCATCGTTGCACCGCATGTAGAACGGCTTGATCGTCCGGGGATAGTCGAACAGGATCACCGGCTGGCCAAAGTGCTCCTCGGTCAGGAACCGCTCATGCTCGCTCTGCAGGTCACGGCCCCACTCAACCGGGTACTCCCATTCGCGACCCGCACCCTCCAGGATCTCCACCGCCTCGGTGTAAGGCAGCCGGATGAACTCGTTGTCGGTGATATTGGACAGCGTTGCCAGGACCGTGTCATCAATCCGCTTGTTGAAAAACTCCATGTCCTCACCGCACCGTTCCAGCACGTCGCCCACGATCGAGCGAATGAACGATTCGGCCAAGTCCATGTTGTCAGGCAACTCATAAAACGGCATCTCCGGCTCGACCATCCAGAACTCGGCCAGGTGCCGTGACGTGTTGGAGTTCTCGGCGCGGAAAGTCGGTCCGAAGGTGTAACAATCTCCCACGCTGGTGGCGTAGATCTCGGCCTCCAGCTGTCCGCTGACCGTCAACGACGCCTGCCGGCCAAAGAAGTCCTGCCCGTAATCGATCTCGGTCTGTACCTGGGCCAGTCGCTGAAGATTCAACGTCGTCACCTGGAACATCTCACCAGCTCCCTCGCAGTCGCTGGTGGTGATGATCGGCGTGTGGATGTAGACGAATCCCCGATCCTGGAAGAACCTGTGAATCGCCGCCGACAGCGCATTGCGGACACGGGCGATCGCCCCGAATGTGTTCGTGCGAGGCCGGAGATGAGCGATCTCACGGAGAAATTCGAAGCTGTGCCGCTTCTTCTGCAACGGGTAGTTCTCGGCGTCGGCCTCGCCGATCACCTCCAGCGACTCGACGCCCAGTTCGACCCGCTGCCCCTTGCCCGGCGATTCCTTGAGCGTCCCCGAAACACGCAGGCTGGCCCCGGTGGTCACGCGTCCGACGGCATCATCCCAACCGTCCAGGTCACCCGGGACGACAAGTTGCAGGTTCGAAAGGCAACTGCCGTCGTTGAGTTCCACGAACGACAGGCCCGCCTTCGAATCACGGCGGGTCCTCACCCAGCCGCAAACCTCCTGCGACTCGCCAGGTTGCCCGTCGGCGAGAATCTGCACGATCCGTCGTGTCGCCATCTGGTCGATCCACAGTCTGGGCCAGCCGGTCGCCGTTCACACGGCGTCCCGGTGGCTGTCCGAGATCATCGCGGTCGCCGTCGGACTCAATGCCGACTACTTGGGAAACGACTTCGGCGGCTTGATGTGCTGCCAGCCTTCACCCGAAAGTGCCTTGAGAAAGGCGACCAGGTCCTTCTTGTCCTGCTTGGTCAGCTTCAACGGCTTCAAGCGACTATCGAGGTTGGGATTCTTGATCCCTCCCTTGTCATAGTGCTCGACCACCTGTTCGAGCGTCTTGAATCGACCGTCGTGCATGTACGGTCCGGTGTGCTCGATCTCGCGCAACGTCGGTGTTTTGAACGACCCCTTGTCGGAAGCCTTGCCGGTGACCACGAACCGCCCGAGGTCAGGCTTCGGCTTGTCCATCCCGATGCCGATGTTCTCGAACGAGCCATCGGTGAAATTGAACCCCAGGTGGCAACTGTCACAGGCCGCCTTCTTGAAGAAGACATTGAATCCACGGGCCTGCGACGCGTTGAGGGCCTTCTTGTCTCCATTGACATACTGGTCATAGGGCGAGTTGCCCGAGAGCACTGTGCGTTCAAACGTGGCGATGGCCTTGCCGACATGGTCGATCGTGAAGTCCCGACTCCCGAAGACCTTGGCGAAGCGATTGCGGTAACCCTTGATTTTCTTCAGGCGGGCGACGACCGCACCGTGGGCGGCCTTCTCGCTTTTGAGATTTGTCATCTCGATCGGGTTGGCAATCGGTCCCACGGCCTGAGCTTCCAGCGAGGGAGCCCGACCGTCCCAGAACTGTCGGGTCGAATAGGCCCGGTTGATCACCGTCGGAGCACTGCGGCCACCCTTCTGGCCATTGATTCCCGTCGAGACCGGGGCACCATCGGTGTAACCCTTGGACGGAGCATGGCAGGATGCACAGGCCACCGTGTTGTCGGTGCTGAGCCGCTTGTCGAAATACAACAAGCGACCCAGTTCGACCTTCGCCGACGAGTAAGGGTTGTCCTCGGGGAAAAACACGGGCGGCAACCCGAAGGGAACATCCGGCTCCTCTTCAGCATCGGCCGCCACCGCCGGTTGCATCACAGCCTCCGGCACGGACATCGACCCGACGAACAATGCCACCAAACACAACAGGGGAACAACAACCCCCGTCACCCCACGCGACGAATTCTTCATCGCCCCATTCTCTCCGGAAACCGAACCACGCAATCACCACGACCGCCGGCCGGTTTTCTCCAGCCGACGGCAAACAACTCTTGAGGCCAATCGCAGAAGACTACTTCTTCTTGACCGTACCCTGGACGTAGATGGCCTTCTGGCCTTCGACTTCCGAATAGGTTCCGTTGACCCGAACGACATGGGCCATGTGCGCGATCGCCTGCTTGCGGAAGGACGTCAGGCCGTCACGACGCGAGTTGTGCTCTTCGTCGATCAGCAGGTAGATCGAACCGTCCTTGGCCAACAGCCCGATCGGCTGGCCGGCGGCGGCGCACTTCTGGCCACAACCACGGTGCTTGTCACCATGCTTGCCAACCTGCATGTAGCAGGAGTAGTCGATGATCTCGCCGACAACCGAAGCCGGCTTGCCCGAAAGCGTCTTGCCCAGGATCGAGCTCTGAACAGTCTCGACGCTCCAGGGGCGTTTCTTGGTGACCTTCTTGCCGATCTCGGCCGAGGGCTTGTCGTAGCTGCCCGCGGTCGGTCCGGACCAGTCGGGGAACAGGATGCCCTTGCCCTTGGCCGCGGCCAGGGAGACACCGACCAGCAGGACGGCGGCGAGGGTGGTGTTGAGCAGGCGGGTGCGCCAGTGAACTGAACGTGTCATCGAGGTATCTCCTGCAGAAACGTGGTCCATCCGGGGAACACAAATTGTGTACGGCAAAGTGGGAAAGATAGGCCCTCCCAACCGCCCCAATATACTCGTCTCTCAGCCGGACTCGCAAGCGGCCGCGACTCCCGCGTCAATCAACGCCACCCGCAACGGTTCGACACCGACAAATACCGCTCCACACATGCCTTCACGTCGAGCCGCCTCGACGTTCTCAGCCAAATCGTCGACAAAAAAACACTCCTCCGCCTCACACCCGGACTCTGCGACAGCCACCCGGTAAATCTCCGGCTCGGGCTTCATCGCCCTCACCTCATAACTGAACACGCAGGCATCGAACCGTTCGAGCACATCCCAGTGCCGGGTGATCCATTCCACATGAGGCGGACAGGTGTTGGAGAGCACGACCAGGCGATAGCCGGCCTCCTTGAGACGATCGATAAGCGGCAGCAGGGGTTCGTTGAGCGTGAAGATGTCCGAGGCGGCACGCATCAGAGCATCCTGGTCGATCGCACAACCGGCCCGCCGTTCGAGTTCCTCCCGCACCGCTTGTGCGTCGATCTCCCCCCTCTCAAACCGCTGCTGAAGACCCGAGTCCCAAAGCCAATCCCGGATCTGCTGCCCCGTCGAACCGCTGACCTGCCCCATCGCCTCGAACATCCGGTCGTGCGAAAAGTGGACCAGGACCCGGCCCATGTCGAAAACGACACTGCGTATGGTCATCTGCCGTCTCGTTGGCGAATTGACACTCTCTTTGCAGCTATCCTAGAGTGTCAATCGTGGGGCGTCAGGCAAGTGGCGGCCCGGCCTCGAGAGAGACACCGCAAGGCCCGGAGGCGTCAAGGAGAACCGGCAGTCGATGAGCGAAGGTGGCGAGACGTACACCGATCCGGAAACGATGCACGGCCGTGACTGGCCCTGCCTGCGGCAGTTCTGTGTCTTCATGGAGAACCGGGTCGGGCGGCTGCACAACCTGATGCGGTGCCTGGAACGTGACGACCTGCGGATCATTGCCCTCTCGATCGACGACAGCGTCGATTGCGCCGTGGTGCGGTTGATGTTCGACAATTTCGAACGCGCCCGCGAATTGCTGCAACTGGGCGGCTACTCGTTCATCGAAACCGACATCATCGGCGTCGAACTGCCCGAAGCCCCTCAGCCTTTTCTGGCCGTCTGCTCGACTCTGCTGCAATCCGAAATCAACATCTCCTACACCTACCCGATGCTCTACCGCCGTGACGGTCGAGGAGGCATCGCCCTTTACGTCGACGACATCGAGAGAGGACTCGAATTGCTGGCCGATACCGGCCATCGCCTGATCAGCGAAGACGACCTGCTCCATGATGACGAGTTCTTCTAGACCCGGCGATCTCGCCGCATTCTCCCACCCAGGATCCACTTCTGATGACGATTGACCATCACTCCGTTGGACTTCCGGCCGGTTACCATGCCGAGGGTGCCGACGTGGCCCCGGCCACTGCCGTCTCGTTCCTCGAGGGCCCCGCCTGCACGGTTGAAGGAACCGTCTATTTCAGCGACATCGCCAACAACCGCATCCTGACGTACACGCCCGGTGTTGAGGGTTTCGAGGTCTTCCGCGAACCGAGCGGCCGGGCCAATGGGTTGCTGCTGGACGCAGAGGGACGTTTGCTGGCCTGCGAGGGCAATGAACACGGTGACGACGACGGCGGACGGCGGATGACCCGCACCGACCTGGCCACCGGCGATGTCGAAATCCTGGCCGACAGTTTCGATGGAAAGCGGTTCAACGCTCCCAACGACGTCGCCGCTCGAAGCAACGGCCAGATCTTCTTCACCGATCCCTGCTACGGAGATCGGGCGACAATGGAACTGGACCACGACAGCGTGTACCGCATCGACACCGACGGATCGGTGACCCGCATCCTGACACAACCCGAGATTCAACGGCCCAACGGCATCCACCTCTCCCCTGACGAAAACACGCTGTACCTGGTCGACAGTTGTCCGGTGATCGACGGCAACCGCAAGATCTGGGCCTTCGACCTCTCCGAAGACGGCACGACCTCGGGCCAACGGATCGTCTACGATTTCGCTCCCGGTCGGGGCGGCGACGGAATGGCTGTTGACAGCCAGGGCAACCTCTACATCGCCGCCGGAATCAGCCGCTCGAGGGGTCCACACGAGAGTGGAGACATCCCCCCGGGGATCTGGGTGATCACGCCCGATGGGCAGGTCAA
The DNA here is from genome assembly GCA_002724315.1 of Planctomycetaceae bacterium. GTDB lineage: Bacteria > Planctomycetota > Planctomycetia > Planctomycetales > Planctomycetaceae > UBA8437. The sequence continues at coordinate 20,069 of PBOJ01000069.1, forward strand.
GGGACGGATTCCGATCGTCGAGGATGTGCTGACAAACGTGACCTTCGGTGGAGACGACCTGAAGACGCTCTACATCGCCGCCGGCAAGACCCTGTTCACCACCCGGGTCGAGATCCCCGGCTGGGTCGTTCATCGGCGGAACGGATCATGAACGGGACCGGCGAATCGAGCCATCGCGATCATGAAGAAGCCGCCTCGGACATCGATGCCATCGGCTTCGCCATCATCACCCTCTCGGACACCCGCACCGAGTCCACCGACAAGAGCGGTGCGTTCCTCCGCGAGACCATCTCGGCAGCCGGGCACAGCGTGGCACGGTACGAGATCGTCAGCGACGATCCCTCGGCGATTTCCGGAGCCCTGGATGCCGCGCTGTCGGACCCGGCCGTCGGCGTAGTGATCACCACCGGTGGCACCGGCATCTCGGCTCGGGATTCGGCCTACGAGACCATCTCGTCCCGGCTCGACAAGCGGCTCGACGGTTTCGGCGAGTTGTTCCGGGTGTTGAGTTACGAGGAAATCGGCGCCGCAGCAATGCTCAGCCGCGCCGTGGGCGGTATCGCCTCCGGCCGGCCGTTGTTCGCCCTGCCCGGTTCAACTGCGGCGGTCCGCCTGGGCATCGAGCAATTGATCCTGCCCCAGGTGGGTCACCTGCACCATGAACTGACCCGTCACGCGGACCGATCATGACGATCGAGACGGCGGCGACTGCCTCGGGCCGGGTATGGACCTGGCGGCTGGTCCGTGGAATCCTGCTGGTGATCGTTCTTGGCGTGGTTGGCTGGCGGGCATCGGAACTCTGGGACGAGGGCCGGTCGCTGGACGGCGAAGTGGACTGGCAACCCGCATGGCTGTTAGCCGCAGCCACAGCCTACCTGGTTGGCTGGCTGCCCAGCGCGTGGTTCTGGCGAAGACTGTTGTCGAATTCCGGACACACGGTCGGATGGCCGCCCCTGCTGCGCGCCTATTTCTGTGGCCACCTGGGGAAATACGTTCCCGGCAAGGCCGGGGTGCTGGTGATCCGCGCGGGCCTACTGAAGTCGTCGGGGGTGCCGGCCGCAACGGCGGCCTGGACTGCCACGTGGGAGACCCTGCTGGCGATGGGCGTCGGAGGTGTGCTGGGACTGGGCCTGTCCCCCTGGCTGCTGACTGACGACGTACTGGCGACTCTCCCAACCCCACTGGCCGCCATCGGCCGCCAGCCAATGGTCACCTCGGCCGTGGTCGCCGCGCTGGCACTGGGTGCCTTCCCCTGGCTGACCCGACTGGTGACCCGGATGACACGTCGCCTGACCGATGACGACTCGGCCGACGTGTCGGTTTCGACAGGACAGGTGATGTTGGGTTCCTTGGCGATGGCCGTCGGCTGGACCGGCCACGGACTCAGCCTGTGGTGGACTCTCGAGGGACTGGGTGTCTCGCCGATCTCGGATTGTCCCGGAACCACCCTGGCCGGCATGACTGCCGTCGCCGGACTGGCCACCGCACTGGGATTCCTGGCGTTCTTTGCTCCGGGTGGAGTCGGCGTTCGCGAGGGCCTGCTGATCGAAGGGCTGTCGCGTACGGGTATCCCGCTGCAGCCAGCCGTCCTCGCCTCAGTCGCCCTGCGTGCGGTGTGGCTGCTGGCTGAACTGGTCACCTCCGTCGCGCTATACTATGGTCATCGCCCGTTGCCACCTCCTCCCCCCACTTCGGACTCCCCCGCCTGATGCTCTCGATCGTCGTCCCCGTTCTGAACGAAGAGGAGAGCTTGAGGGAATTGCGCACCCAGATTGCGGCGACGTGTGACGACGGCGGAATCGACTGGGAACTGATCCTGGTCGACGATGGATCAACCGACCGATCGTGGGCAGTGATCACCGAACTCTCGACCGCTCACCACCAGGTCTCGGGGATCCGGCTGCGTCGGAATTTCGGCAAGGCTGCGGCTTTGACGGCAGGCATGAAGTCCGCCGACGGCGAACTGGTGATGATGATGGACGCCGATCTGCAGGACGACCCTACCGAAATCCCCGGGATGATCGCCCGGCTTGAGGAGGGTTACGATGTCGTCAATGGATGGAAGAAACACCGACTGGACCCCTGGCACAAGGTCTTTCCGAGTAAGGTCTTCAACGGAATGGTCAGCCGCCTGACCGGACTCAGGCTCCACGACCACAACTGTGGGCTGAAGCTGTTTCGGGCTGAGGTGACCCGTGAAGTGAAGATCTACGGCGAACTGCACCGGTTCATCCCGGTGATGGCTCACGCCAAGGGCTTCCACGTGACCGAACAGCCGGTGCACCACAGGCCCCGCGAACACGGACACTCGAAATACGGTGTCCGCAGGTTCCTCCGCGGCTTCCTCGATCTCCTGACGGTGAAGTTCCTGACCGGCTACGGTCAGCGGCCCGGACACATGCTGGGATCCCTGGGTGTGTTCTTCCTGGGATTGGGACTGCTCGGACTGGGGTATCTGGCCGGGCTCTGGATCTGTCTCAAGACGCAAGGCATCGACCCCGGAATCGGCAAGAACCATCTGCCGATGTTGGTCTATTCAGCCGCGTCGCTGCTGCTGGGCGGCCAGGCGCTGTCGCTGGGGCTGCTGGCCGAACTGCTGGTGTCGAGAACCGCCGATCCGGACGAGACCTACAGCGTGGCGGAACGCGTGTAGACCGATTCAGTCGGTGAACGACAGGCTGATCGTCGTTCGGTAAAACTCGAGTGTCACCTGCTGCTTGCCCCGGTCCGAAGACGCCCGCATGGCGCTGACCGGCAGAGTGCTGGTTTCGGTGTGTGCGATCTTCCCGGTCCGAACATCCAGCACCAGCACGCCGTACTCGGTGCGGGGTCTCGGCTGCAGGACGTTCTGGACGGGGCGATAGACCCGACTGGCAAACGCCAGCACCGGCAGGTGTAGCGGCTGGTCCACTTCGATCGCCTGGTGCTCAATCTTTACCGGGCCCCAGTCAGCCCGTGCAACCGGTTTTCCGTCCGAACGGGCCGATGTGGAAATCGCCCAGGCAGCACCGTGGACGGTGACCGCCCGAGTCGAGGTGCCACGAACGCGGACGTTGGTTGGCCGGTTGACCATCACCAGGTACCGTTGTGGCGTTTCGAGCACCATGAACGACTTGGGAGTCTCGAAGATCGAGGCGAGCTTGGCATCCACCCGAACTCGTCCCTTGACGGCATCGATCACACGAAACCGGCCGTCCGGCTCGAGCAGCCCGACGCCGTCATGCCCGACGACCACCGGCCTCAGGTCGCCAGCCAACTTGACCTCAAACGCCGTTTTCCCCGACACCATGTCGAAACCGGTGACCAGCTGGGATGTCCCGGTTTCCCGGCGACTGACAACACATCGGCCAATCCGGGCGATCAACTCGCCGGTGACCGGCAACGTCCGGGTTGCCACGGCGGTGCCGGCGGCGGCATCGAGCACCAGCACTTCGTTCCGCCCATCCGGCTCGACACACACAAACCGTTCGGTCCCGTAAATCCGGCAACCGCGGGGGACTCCTCCGCGACGCCACAGCACCTGGCCGGTCACCGGATCAGCAGCTTCGATCGCAGTGCCAACCTGGTAGGTCAGCCGTTGCGAACCGAATTGGCCAACGTGGCCGATCGGGCGACCGGTCGAATCGGTTATCTTGAACCACCCCGGACCGGCTCCGATCGCACCCGGCATCAACCGTACGATCCGGGACTGCACCCCGTTCTTGTCCTCGAACAGGTTGCGACACCACAGCACGTGCGGATGACGATTGTCGCCCAGTCCGTCGATGACGGCAAAACGGTTGCCGAGTACCACCAGCAGCAGGTGACCGGCGGCCCGAACATAGTTTCCCTCGAACGCATACGGCACTCTTGCCTCTCCACCCGGGACCGCCAGGTCCCCGACAGTCGTCAACCGCCACCTTTCGCGACCGCGGTCATCGACGGCAATCACGAACTGCCGCCGATTGTCCAACCGGAAGCTCCAGCCACGCCACGGCAGGGGCCGATTGCCATAAAACGGGATCGGATAGGTGTTGACACTGGTCCGACGTTCCTCGTTGACACTCCGCTGGGCCACCAGCTCTCCGGATTTCCAGTCGGGCACGGTCTCGACCAGCAGTTTGCTGGCGGGGTCGGCTCGCCAGGCAGCGACGGTGGCCTTGCCCGTCCGTCCGGGCGCCAGTTCAACACCAGCGAACCGGCCCGATTCCAACTCGTTCCGCAAGGCTCTGATCGCCTCGGGCTTCTGCTGAGCCGACCACAGTCGAGCCAGAGCCGCGGTGGCACGTGCAGCAGCGACCGGATCGGTTCCCGATCGCAGAGCCAGCAGCAACCGCTCCCGTTCAACCACCGGGGCATTCTCGGAAAGACGTTCGAGCAATTTCACGCGGGCACGGTCGGCAATGGGGTGACCGTTGAACAGTGTCAAGAACTCGGCCAACGCCGTCGTTCCGGACATTCCGTTGGCCGCCACGGCCTCTTCAAACAACCGCTGACGACGTGCCGCCAACGCCGCCTTTTTCTGATCACCGGTTCGGGCATCGACTTCGCTCAACCGCGAGGCCAGCCAACGAATTCGCCGCACCGACAGGTCCTCGTCGATCGCTTCCAATCGACCCCGCTGGGCAATGTCAGCCTGCTGGCCGGTGGATTCTCCGGAGCCGGAAGAGCTGCCATTGGGCTGACGCAGCTTCAGGTACTCGTCAAATGCCTCGACCACACGTCCGGTTCGTGACAACCCGGCCGCACGCAAACGCCGAAAGGCCAGTTGTTCGTCAGATGACACCAGCAGGTTTTCGAGCCGTGTGGCCTGTTGGGCATATCGGGAGTAATTGAACCGCAGCCCATCGAGCAGCGCCTGCACCAGCAATCGGCGAACCCCGGGATCGGGACGGGCATCAAACGACGCCGCCAGGTCGGCCACCGCCGGTTCGTACTCGCCCCGGTGCAACCGTCGACGGCCACGCAGTGCCAACGCCGCAGCGTCCTGCATGTCGCGTCCCAGTCGCTCGGCAATCCGATCCTGCAACGCGCGGTCGGATTCGAAAGCAACCAGTTCGTTGTGCGAGAGGCCCAGGAGACGTCCCCCCCCATCAGCCAGGTGGCCCACCAGCCGTCCGTCGGCCAGTTCGGTGCGGGCCAGCAGTCGCCCGGTCTCGAGGTCGATGGTGATGATGGCACCGCGTCGCGCGGAGGCCTGGGCCGATCCACTTGAGGTGTCACGCGATTCGACCGGCAGATGATAAAGCCGTCCGACTCGAACACCGACACCGGTCGGCCGCGGAATCGCCGTGGGCATCGACCACGCCGACTGCCCGTCCTCGAGCCGAAACGCCTGGACGCGAGACCGTTCCACGACGACGACACGCCCCGAATGGACGGACGCCACGAACTGCGCCTGGCCACGGGGCCGGCTCCAGCGTCGACGACCGGTTTCCAGGTCCAGGCAGTGCAGATGATCCGAATCGCGAGGGGTGAGAATCACCGCACCGTCGGCGAGAATCGGGATCGGATCAAACCAGCCGTCGTTGCGTGACAGTTGGGTGATGCGATTGGTAATCAACACGCGTCTCATCGCCTGCTGGCGACTGTAGTTCAACCTCTTGTGGGTCGGACGATAGGAATACGACCACAACAGCTGCCGGCGAGCGACGTCAACACCAACGACCAGGCCCGCCTCAGTCGGGCAGACCAGCACACCGTCGGAATAGCTGGGGCTGAGACCAGCAAGCCGCCGGCCGGGATGCGTCAGAACGTTGAACTCCGGCTGGGCAATGCCCTGGGACCACTCGGCCCCCTCCTCACCGGGTCGCAGAGGAACATCCCCCCCGCTGAATGTCTCGCCGCCGGGCCGATTCGGATCAATCGCCAACAGGCGGATCTCGCCGTCACGCTCGCCCAGGCAGTAGAGTTGTCCACCCAGTGGCAAGGGAGGTCCCAGGAAGAAAGTGCCGTCGATTTTGCTGTTGCGTTCACCCCGCGGCCCTCCCAGTTCCCAGACCAGCATGCCCTCGCTGGCCAGATCGAAAGCCAACAATCGGTTGTGGTCGCGAGGAATCCAGGGTGCCGACGTGTCCGGTTGTCCGAAACCACCGGGAGAGAAAACCCGCAGTCCGAGCACTCCGACCCAATCCACGGCAAACACGAAACGTCCGTCGGTCGAAAGCGATCCGATCGTGCGGTCGTACCACGCACGTTGCGAGAGGAACAACTGGGTGAGTGACTGCCGCATACTGCGGCCACCAACAGAATAACTGGGAACGTTGCCATCCAGGATCCGTTCGAAGGCCGGGTCTACGGTGATGCTGTCCCACAGGTGTCGACCGGTCGGCAGATGGACCGCCTTGATATCAAACAGGCTGCGAAAGACGGCGACATCACCGACGACCAAGGGGTCAACGGCCGGCAACAGCAGTCCGTCGCGGGCCCGTTCAGTCGACTCCAACTCGCCCAGCTCTCCGAGGACCTCCCGGATCCTGTCATGCCGTTTCGGGTCATCGAGTTCCCGTTGGAAGGTCGGGAACGACCACTCGGGAACCGCCGCGGGCACGGCCGGTGCGGCCGGTGACAGCCGATCGTGGCGACCGCGCCAGGCCGACCAGTTCCCCACAACCTGGCCATCTCCGGTGATCGTCTTTTCGGAAAGCCGGGCCAGTGATCGCACCATCCCATCCTTGGTCCGCTGTGACAGGGCAGCAGCCAATCCGCCATCCCGCGCGGCCAGCTTCGAGCGATCGGCCGGCGACATCGCCAGCAAGACCTCCGCGGCTCGCTCCGGCTGCCCCAGGCGGGCCCAGGCCAGCGTGGTCCGGATGGAAAGCAAGGGTTCCAGTTCGGGAGCGCCCGATTTCCTCAGTTGTTCATACCGCATCGCCGCCATCAACGTCTGGCCACGATCCAGCGACTGGTTCCCCAGGGCGTAGGCAGCCTGGCGACCGGCCTGGGAATGGAAGAACTTGCGAGCAACTTCCTCGAGCAGTGCACTGCCACCGACATCGCGAGCTTTCTCCAGAAGTCGGCGAGCCGTGACCCCGTACTCGAGTTCGTAGGCTTTGCGGCCCTCAGCACCGGTCCGCCCCAACGTTTCCGCAGCGGCCAACTTGAGACTGCGGAAGGGAACCGCTGGATCGTCAACTCCGTCAGGTCCGGATTCGCGAAAGAACACGTCCTCGGGATGAACGATCACGCTCTGCAGCAGCCGCACGGCCGACTGCAACTGCTTTTGCTCCAGCAATTCACGGGCCTTGAGCAACCGCTGAGCCAACCGTCGGTTGGTGACGTGCAACATCCGGGACGGACGCTCGGCCGGACGCTTCAGCCCGGCAGCCGCACGTGGAGCAACCTGGATCACCACCTGTGCAGACAGGTGGGAAGAGACAACGTGCAGCAACAGGGTGGCCAAGGCCACCGCCAGTGCCTCCGTTGTTCGTCTCGAGCGATTCACGGGCCGGGTCCGCAGAGGGACGTCTGTTTGACCGGGTCTCTGAAGCCGAGAATAATCGATCTCGTCACTGTTGCACACCGCATTCACTTTCCACGCCCCAGGGAACCGATCCACCATGACCAGCATCGACCTGGCTGAAACCAACACCGACCTCGTGGCTGCCCAGCAACTCGAGGCGGCGATGGAGACGATTGACGCCTACTACCGCTCGCGAGGCATTTTCCAGGACCGGTTCGGTTTCGGCCGGCGTCCGGCAATCCTCGTCGTCGACTTCGCCAACGGCTGGACCGACGAGGCGTACGCGGGAGGCAGCCGACGACTGGACACCCCGGTCGAAAACACCGCGAAACTGTTGGCCGCCGGGCGGGAACAGGGAACACCGATTGTCTACACCACCAGCCCCTGGCGCCCGCGAACGGCCGACCAGATGTTCAAGTCGGCTGCCGATGTCTCCGACGGGTTCCGGACATGGGATGAACACGCGTGCCGGATCGACAACCGCCTCGAGCCCCGGGCTGAAGACCTGGTGATCGAAAAGGAGAGTGCCAGTGCCTTTGCGGGCACGCACCTGGCCGGCTACCTGATCAGCCAGCAGTGCGACAGCGTGCTGATCACCGGCTGCAGCACCAGCGCCTGCATACGGGCCACCGCGACGGATGCGAAGAGCCTGAGATTGAAGCCTGTCCTGGTGGGTGACTGCTGCGGGGATCGTGCCGCGGCGGCACACGTCTTCACTCTCTTTGACATCCAGGCCCGCTTCGCCGACGTGGTCGATGTCGAGGCGGCGATCGGATCGTTGGTCACCGTGTAGAACCCGGCGGCGAGAACGAAAAGAACCCGCTCCCCGGCAAGCCGGAGAGCGGGTCTTTACTTTGTCGCGTCTGTTTCAGAATCGATCGAGACCGATTACTGAATCAGCACCTTCGTGTCGCCGGCAACGGCTTTCAGAGCAGCCTTGTTCAGCTTGCCCTTTTCAAAGCCCTTGTTCGACGCCACCCGCCCACGCTTCCACATGAGCACGGTCGTTTCCGCGCCCTTGTTGATCTTGTAGGTGGGAGGACCACTGATGCCATCAAAGATGGTCAGCGGCACATTCTTGACTGCAAGCTTCTTCGCCAGTGCCTTGAGCTTCGGCTCATCGACATCCGGATCGTCACTGAGGACGACAACGAACGCCTTCAACTGGCTCTTCTTGTTCTTACCAACTGCTGCATCGACTTGCTTGACCAGACCGGCCAAGTTGTCCGTGATCGTGCGTGTGAAAATGCCGACCGTCGGACGGTTGCCATAGCGTCAGCGATAGCAGAGTTTTTTGCCCTTGAACGGGCCAGTGATGTCCTGGACGTTGAACGCCGAGACACCCTGTCCGGGACGCAACCCGGATTTCACATCTGCTGCTTCCGAAACGGCCGCCGCCACGATCAACAACGCAGCAGACGAAACCAGCATACGGTTCATCCGTCGTTCCTCCATCGTGCCTAAAACGGGACCAGGCAACCCCTTGGCTACCTCTTGTCGTGATCATACGCAGATTCGGGAGTGATTGTCGAGAGCCCGCACCCCGAGAACACACAAAAACCATCGATCACCAACAACAGGCCAGTGACCGATGGTTTGAGTTGCAGCGTCACGATGCCGGAAAATCGGCCTGGCTACTTGGCCGCTTCGACTCCCAACGCCTTGAGCGTCGCCGCAGCGGTAGCACCGTCGGTGGCCGCCTTGACCTTGCGATCGACCTTCAGGATCTTGCCGTCCTTGCCGATGTAGAAGGTCCAACGAAACGGGACCGCTCGCTTGTCGGTGACCACGCCGTAGGCCCGGGCCACCTTCTTGCCGGGGTCACTGAGAATCGGGTAGTCGACCTCGAGGGACTTGGCGAAATCGGTGTTCCGCTTGACCGGATCACAACTGGCGGTGAAGTAGGCGACGTTGAACTTCTTCAGCGCTTTGCCGTTCGAACCGAACGACTGACACTGCTTGGTTCAGCCACCGGTGAAGGCCTTGGGGAACCACGCGATCACCACGGCCTTCTTGCCCTTGAACTGGGACAGTTTGTAGGTCTTGCCGTCGCTGCCCTTGAGCGTGAAGCCAGGGGCGGCATCACCTTTCTTGAGCATTGGCGCGGCGGCGGAGGCCGATTCGACGGTCATAGCCAGCAACGCGCCGGCGGCCAACAGGGCCAGAATTTTCATGGCGGAAGTCTCCAGGAGTTGAGGAATCAGACAAAGTCGGGTACGGCCCGGTTGCCGGGCCGTCGCGATAGGGTACCGCGTTGGGGACCGCGAATACAAACGGGTGATCAGGCCAGCGCTTCGGCAAGGTCGGCACAGAGATCGTCGGGGTGCTCGATGCCACAACTGACCCGCAACAACCCGCCGGTGATTCCCGCCGCCCTCCGGGCCGGCTCGTCCATCGACGCATGGCTCATCGTCTCGGGATACGAGATCAACGACTCGACCCCGCCCAGTGATTCGGCCAGTTGGAACAGCCTGGTCCGGGCCAGCACCCGGTCGACCACGTCCCGCCCACCGTCGACCTCAAAACTCAGCATCGCTCCAAACCCGTCTTGTTGCCGGCTGGCCACTTCGTGCCCCGGATCCCCGGACAGGCCGGGATAAAAGACCCGCGTCACACCGGCATGAGCCTCAAGCATTTCGGCCACCGCCTGGGCCGCACGCTGATGAGCCTCCATCCGCGGCCCCAGTGTCTTGATCCCACGCAGAACCAGCCATGCGTCAAACGGCGAACAGGCCAGCCCCAGCGCGTTGGTGATGTAACCGATCCGCTCGGCGTGCTCTTCGTGTCGGGTCACCACGCAGCCTCCGACAACATCGGAGTGGCCGTTGAGATACTTGGTGGTCGAATGCATCACGACATCGACACCGTGTTCGAAGGGCCGTTGGAGATACGGGGAACAGAACGTGTTGTCGGCGATCGTGATCGCCCCAGCCTCACCGGCGACCTGGCACACCGCCGCCATGTCGGTCACGTGCAACAGCGGATTGCTGGGTGTCTCGATCCAGATCCCCTTGGTTTCCGGTCGCACCGCGGCCCGCAGGGCATCGAGGTCGAGCATGTCAACAAACGAGAACTCCAGGTGCTGGTGCGCCAGGATGTCGGCAAACAGGCGGTAGGTGCCACCGTAGATGTCCTTTCCGGCGATGATGTGATCACCCTTCTCGAAGAGATAGGTCGTGGCGGTGATCGCCGACATCCCCGTCGATGTGGCCCGGCAGTCAATTCCGCCTTCCAGCGACGCGATGTTCTCTTCCAGTGCACTCCGCGTCGGATTGCCGCTGCGGGTGTAATCAAACCCGCGGTTGTTTTCGAGATCGTCCCAGCGGAACGTCGAAGTGGGATAGATCGGGGTGGTGGCACTGAGATAGGCCGGGTCCTTGTCGACGCCGACGTGGACGCAGCGTGTCTGGAATTCCATCGGTCCAGTTCCAGTCGAAGAGTGAGAGACGGGGAACCAATGAGTCTATGCGACGCCGCCGGTTTCGTTAACCTAGTCGGTTCACAACTTGTCCAGCGCCCTCTTCTGCCATGCCTCTTCATCTCCCCTCCGATCTCGGCCGACCGATCCCCGACAGCCCGCATGCGGTCTCGGCCTGCCTGCCGACGTGGGCTGACAACATCGGCTACGAGGAGGGCGAGCCACGGGTCAAAGAGAGGCTGACCACCGGATACCCACGATTCGTCTACAACCGGTTCTGCCGCGACCTCTTCGCGTGGGTGGGCGAGCGTGTGGCGGGACCCGGGCAGGACTGCCTGGTGTTTCCCACTGCCGCGGCCGCCGATCGAGCTGCCGGATTCATCGACCGACGGCTCGATGCCGATGTGACCGGCGTGGTTCCTTTGGCCGAAGTCGCCCGGGACAACGGCCACACCGAAGCGCACTCGGTGGTCTTCCCGGTCGAACACGCCCGGGTGGCCCAGGACGGATGGCAGCACATCGGTGAAGGCATCTCGTCGAGGCAGGCCGAAGACCTGCTGGCCGGACACGTGGCCGAGCCAGCCAATGCATCCCCGGAACAGATCGTCTCCCGAGTGGCCTCCCTGGCGGGTGTCCCCACCGACCGCACCTGGCTGGCCTCCTGCGGCATGAGTGCTTTTGCAGCAATTCACCGGGCCATCGACCAACTCCGACCCGGACACGACAGCGTGCAGTTCGGTTTCCCGTACGTCGATGCGTTGAAGATCCAGCAACTGTGCGGATCATCGGGCTGCTGGTTCCTCCCCCGGGGAAACCGCGCCGAGTTGGACCAGCTCCAGGAGGCACTCGAGAACGGCCGAACGGTCAGTGGGATCTTCACCGAGTTCCCCAGCAACCCTCTGCTGGCGGTTCCCGACCTGGGCAGGCTGGGCGAACTTTGCCAGGCCCACTCCATCCCCCTGGTCGTCGACGAGACAATTTCGGGGTTCGGCAACGTCGACGTGCTATCGGTTGCCGACGTTGTGTGCAGCAGCCTGACAAAATCGTTTTCGGGGGTCGGGGATGTCACGGCCGGATCGATCGTGGTCAATCCCGCGAGCCGGTTCGCCGACCGGCTGGCCGCAGCGCTCACCACGTCCCCGCCCGCCGGACTCTACGCGGCCGACGCAGCGGTGCTCGAACGCAATTCCCGCGACTACACAGAACGGCTTCCGGTAACCTGCGAAAATGCCCGCCGACTGGTCGCCTTTCTGAGGCAACAGCCGGAGGTGGAAACCGTCTACTACCCCGACGACCAGAACCCCGTCGGCGACGGAGATCACGCAACACGCTACGACGCGTTCCGACGCCCCGAAGGATCTCACGGCCCCCTGTTCTCGGTGTTGCTGACCGATGCCGAACAGACCGCCGCGGCATTCTACGACGCGCTGGCCGTCGACAAGGGTCCCAACCTGGGAACCAACTACACGCTGGCCTGCCCGTTCACCATCCTGGCCCACTACCACGAACTGGACTGGGCCGAATCGTGCGGAGTCTCCCGGCACCTGGTCCGTGTCTCGACGGGCATGGAAACCTACGACGACCTGGAAGCGGCGTTTGCCAGGGCACTGGGCCGCTGAACCCGAGCCCGCCCCGGATCAATCCTCCTGCTTGGCGTATTCAAACAACGCCGTCGAGAGATAACGTTCACCCGAGTCAGGCAGGATGACAACGATCGTCTTGCCGGCGGCCTCCGGCCGGGCAGCCACCTGCAGCGCGGCAACCATCGCGGCTCCACAACTGATCCCGCAGATGATCCCCTCTTCCTTGACGATCCGCGGCGACATCGCAAAGGCCTCCTCGCTGGAGACCTTCACCACCTCGTCGACCAGATCCATGTCGAGAATATCGGGGACGAATCCGGCACCGATGCCCTGGATCTTGTGCGGTCCGGGGTCACCTCCGGAGAGCACCGGACTCTCGGTCGGCTCGACGGCAACCGACGTCACCGCGTGCCCCCGTTCATTCTTCAGGTACCGCGACACACCGGTGATCGTGCCACCGGTGCCGATTCCGGCGACGAAGTAGTCGATGTTTCCGCCGGTGTCATCCCAGATCTCCGGACCGGTTGTATCGAAGTGAACCTGCGGGTTGGCCGGGTTCTTGAACTGCTGGGGCATGAAGTGATCATCCTGCTCGGCCATTTCGGTGGCCTTGCGAATGGCTCCCCCCATGCCTTCCGATCCCGGCGTCAGCACCAGTTCGGCACCGAAGGCCCGCAACATCATGCGGCGTTCCAGCGACATCGTGTCGGGCATCGTCAGCGTGCACTTGTAGCCTCGCGCGGCACAGACGTAAGCCAGGGCGATGCCGGTGTTCCCACTGGTCGGTTCCACCACTGTCATCCCGCTCTGCAGTGTTCCCGACTGTTCGGCGTCCCAGATCATCGCCGCTCCGATGCGACACTTGACGCTGTAAGCCGGATTGCGTCCCTCGATCTTGGCGAGAACGGTAGCTTCAAGCCCCTCGGTCAGGCGATTGATCTGTACCAACGGGGTGCGACCGATCGACTGGGTGTTGTCGGTGAAGATGGCCATCAGTGACTCCTGGTGGGTTGTTCGCGTTGATGGCTGGCCATTATGCGGCAAGCCCCGGTAACGGGCAATCGTCACACCGCATCCGCGGTCGACATGCCGGGCGGCGGCCCGGGACAGATTCAGGGAACCGGGCCGGGACGAATCGAGTACCCGCCCCCACGGATCACCGGCAACGACATCCGAACGGTTGTGTCGGTCGCCGGCCGGTGCGTGAGTCCTGCTGCGGGGCGCCGCCGACGCGCTTCGAAGCCGGATGTGGGCCGGGTCTGGGCATCCACCTCGCCCAACAGATCCGCCACGAACTTCCGACTGGCGCGGTTGATGATCACCACCCGGCTGGCCGCTCGGGGATTGTCTGCCGATCGGATGATGCAGACCACCTCCGCACCGGATGCTCCAGCCAGGGCGGCCTGCACCGCAGCGGCTTCCGACACATCCCGAGACCGCCCGCTCGTCGAACGTGGAGGCACTGTGGGCGTGGTCGGACGTGTTGCCTGTGCCACCGGCGGACCGGAGGCCGTCTTGACCGTTGGTGGCGGGAAGTCGTCTAGCGAACGACGCCGGGTGGCCGGTGGGGAAACCGGTGTCCGAGCTGCGGTGGGAATGGCATCACGGCGCGGGCTGGGCTGATCACGGTGGGTGACCAGCGAGGTCAGGTGGCAACGGGCCAGCAGGTCGTGAATCGGCCGCAGCCCAGCATAGAGACCTCGCTGGTAAGTCGGATCGGCGGCGAAGCAGACTCCCACCACACGGCCGGCAGCGTCCAGCAACCCGCCCCCACTGCGGCCCTGAAGTGGCACACCCGTGCACTCGACGTTGTCGGGGCCCAGGTAGCGGTTCAACCGGGTGACGGCGACCAGTTCTCGTGTTGGCCGATCGCCTCCGTTGCAGCCGAAACTGATCAGCCGTTGCCCCGTCGAGAGCCGGGAAACCGGGTCAGCAATTCGTGCCACCGGCAACAGCTTCCGCGAAACAATCTGGACCAGCCCGACGTCGGATTCCAGGTCGTGCCCCAGCAGGCGACCGGCATACGAGGTCGAGCGACGGCCGTCGAACACGTCGACAATCAACCGTCCGCCCGACCCCGTCGTGCCAACCGCACTTCCCGCCTTCCCCCGCGGGTGATAATTCCGGAACAGGTGACCGCAAGTCAGGACAATGCTGCGTCCGGGCTGACTGTCGATGATCGTGCCCGAGGCAAACTCGTGACCGTCGGCCTGCTCAAGCCTCAAGCGAACACAACTCGCCTGCAATCCGCTCCCCACATTTGAATCGGCGGCCGACTCGCTGTTGGCGCGAACCACCGGAGCACCCGAACCGGCCGGGCCGGTCAGGCGCGCCGAGGACGATGGCCCCGGATCGGATCCCGATTCGCGTTTCGACGGTGACTTGTGACTGCTCGCCCGTGCGGCCGCAGCCAAGGATCGCAACCGCTGTTCGGACGTCACGCCGACGATCTTCTTCACCGCACGCCCTTGCTCGATCAACACGAATGTCGGCAACAGATTCACACCCAGTTGACGTGCCAATCGAGGTGTACGACGAATGTCCAGAACCCGGATCGGATACCCCTGTCGCTTGAGTTTCTCGACCATCGGGCTCATCCGCTGACAGGCCAGGCAACCCGGCCCCGAAAACTCCAGCACTTCGCCGGCGTAACCGATCGAGGGAGCCACCAACCCCGTTCCACCACCCGAAAGAAACACCAACAACAGGATCGCCCAACCGATCATCCGGTCGACGCGTCGCAGCATCGCCGAAGAGGAAGCGAAAAACCCACGGAAAGGAACTCGCACCGTCGCGTCGCGCATCACACCATCCCTGGTTTTCAGCGAGCGAATTGTAAAGCTGTCCACGCTCACCGGCCGGATATTGGCGTCTTTACAAGCGGACCATCCTTGGTCCGCACCTCTTTCGCCAGAAAGTGCGGTGATCGCAACGGAGGGTCAATAGAGCAGATGGCGTGCCAATGCCGGCTCTTAGATGCCGTAAAACTTCTCGGCATTCCCTGCAAACAGTTTTTTCCGGGCGGCCAGCGGACGATCCTTGACGATCGTCTTCAGTGCCCCGACCCACTGGGCAAACGTGGCCCTGAGCCGACAAACGGGCCAATCACCGGCAAAGTAGGCACGGTCCTCACCGAACGTGTCGATGCAGAAGAGCATGTTGGGAGCCAGGTCGGCCGGCTTCCACCCTTCCGGAGCCGTGACGACAATTCCGGAAATCTTGCAGACGACATTTTCGTGCGACGCCAGGGCCTTCATCCCGTCCATCCACTTCTTCCTGAGCGCCTTGTCGGTGGATCCCACCGGCATGTTCCCGCAGTGGTCGACCACGAACCGGGTCTTGGGGCACTTCTCGACCAGTTTCGCCCCGTCGGCCAGTTCTTCGGGCCGCATGCACAGGTCGAAACTCATCCCCATCTTTCCCAGCAACTTGACGTTCTTGACAAACCGCTTTTCGAGACAGAGTCCGGTGGGGCGATCGGGATCGTGCAGCACGGTCCTGACCCCCTTCACGTAATCGCTGTCCTCGTACTGCCTGATGTACTTCTTGAAGCCACGGTCGTGGGGGTACCCGCCAATGACGGCGGCCTTCATCGGGTTCGAATTGTCCTTGCACATCCCGATCACCCACTCGGCTTCGCGTTCCTGGTGGGAATGCTGGACGTTGACCTCCATGTAGACGGTCTTGCTGACCCCCAACCCCTTGGTCGACTCAAGATAGTGCTTCATCAGGAAGTCACGGTTGATCGACTGCACGCCTTCGTTCTTGAGCCACGGCAGGGTCAGTTTCTTGAGGTCCCAGAGATGCTGGTGTGTGTCAACGATAGGAATCACGGGCTTGGCATCCTCGGCGGCATCAGCCGACCCGGGGGTGAAGAACTGCGGAAGGGCCAACGAGGTCGCCGCAGCGGCTGCGGTGGATGCACTGTTGGCCAGGAAATCCCGGCGGTCGGTCTGGTGGTGCGTGGCGGCGGTCATGGGTGTCGTGTCTCTGCGGTGAGTGGACGGAAGCCTTGGGAGGCTCATGTTAGCCGAGAATCGTCATGGTTTGCACTCTCGGAAACGGTCCGGTTATGCCGGTTCTGTGGCCCACGACAGGCTCGACATCCTTTGCCCGTCGAACCGGCCGTGGCGGTTTGCCCGGATGTAACACGCGGCTCTGCTCCGCCTTGCGGCTCGGGGCACGTTCCAGTGGACCGACAAGCCGCAGGTGTCCGATCTCGGAAGAACCCGAAGAAACACATCCCGCACCGCGGGACCACTCACGGTCCCGTTGGTCCGATCTCACATCTGCCGAGCCTTCCGCCATGACCACCTCATCAGCCCCCACCCCCGTCGCTCCGCGAATCGATCATCCACCCGTGGCCACCACCATCGACGGCCTGCCGCTGCCGGCACCTCCACACCGCACCCTGCTGTTGCTGATGCTGACGCTGATGGCAGGGCTGGCGGTGACAAACTGGCTTGACCACCGCTCGGCATCTCGGACTCTGGTCGGCTACCTGCGGGCCAGTCGGAACGTGATCACCGCACCGGTCGACGCGGTTGTCCGCGAGGTGCGAGAACAACCCGGTGCCGTGGTCACCCCCGGAACCGTGATGGTGCTGCTGTTCAACGACGAACTCGAACGCCAGGTCGCCGATCGCCGGTCGGTTCTGCCCACGCTGGAAGCCTCACTGTCACAATCACAGGCCCAGGCCGACGTCGAGTTGTCGCTGAAACTGAGAGACCTGGACCGTGAGGAGTTCGAAGTTCGCACGCTGGCGGCCAATCATCTCGAGAAGCAGTACTACAACGAATTTCTGCAGACAGCATGGGAAGAGATGCTCGAGTTGAGTGACGGCGTGGCCAGCAACGGAGGCCAGGACGTGATCTACCGCCTGGGCGCCCTGCCCCAGTTGATGACCAGCGACGACGTGAGAATGAAAACCGTGATGCGGCGGCAGGCGGCCCGCAATGCAGCCTCGGTCAGCGCTGCCCAGGCCAAGCTGTGTCGCGAGCGGACCGCCAAGATCGTCGCCCTGCGGAGCAGCCTGCCAGAAAAAATTCGCCGGGCCAACGGTGTCGATGTCGCCACTCACCAGTTGGCCCACGCTCGTGCCGTTCTCGAAGCACTTGAGGATCGCCGCAAGAGGCTGACGCTGACCGCCGGTGCCCACGGCACGGTTGGCCTGCACCTCAAACAACCCGGTGACCGCGTGGTCAACGGCGAAGAAATCGTTGAACTCTACGACCGCGAGCGTCAGCACATCGACCTGCCGGTCCCCAGCCGAGTGATCGACCGTTACCCGGTCGGAACGCTGGTGCGACTGAGATTCAGCGGCTCGATCCGTTGCCGCGGCCGCGTCTCGATCGTACCCCCGCACACCGAACAGGACGTCGAGACTCCGACCGGAGATGACCCGCTGGTCCGCGTCACGATCGAGCCGATCGGACGACTGTGGCCGGACGTGCCGATCGGATCGTCGGTCGAGGTGGAGGTCGAGTAGCTGCCGAATCGCCGGAGACACGGGAACGGCTGGTCCGACTCCGTCTCTCTCACGCCTCCTCAACACTGAGGATCTCGTCGATCGAGATCGGCCCGTGAGTCACCTGGGGATCGTCGGTATCAATAACGACCAACCGCCCCGGTCCCGCCGCCCTCGCATCCGGATATCCACTCGCCTGCCGGCCGTCGGTCAGGACCAGCCGCACCGGGTTCGTCTCGTTGACCCCAGGCATGTCGTCACAGACCAGAGCCGGAAACCGGCTCCAGGCCCACGTCCAGAGTGTCGATTCGGCGTCGACCTTCCCGGCGATGTCCAGCCACTCATCGGCCGCTTTGACCAAGTCGGCCCGGGCAGCGGCACGGCACCACGGTGCCAGTTCCTGGTCGATCCAACGACGTCGCGACGCCACCAGTTGGTCAAATGTCGCCATGCCCATGTGATCCCGTCGATTGCCTGCCGTCGATCTGCCTACCTACCAGGCCTTGGACCAACTGGCGAACATCATGTAGTCGGTTTCCAGCTGGACACCGTCCAGGTCCTGGTGGATGGGCAGAACCCACTCGAAATTCAGCCGACTGCCATCCTGAAGCAGCCAGAGCATTCCCAGCCCCAGGTTGACCGAATCGCCACCTCGCATATCGGTGCGCGCCATCGGAGCCATCATCGGGTTCAACTCCGAGTCGGCACCATCGAAGTTCTTCCGAAACAGACCTTCGAACCGCACGCTGGTGCTGACCCGTTCGGTCAGCAGCCACGAGTACCAACCGTTGACGGTGTAAGTGTCGCCGACAGAGTAGCCACGATAATTGGTCCCGATCGGCAAATCGGCCTGGAACTGGATCCCGTGACTGCCACCGTCGCGGTAGCCCTTCCAGGTCAGCCCCGGCCGGGCATCGAAAGTGCCGCTGCCCAATCGCATCGGGTAGGGCAACAGGGTCGGTGAGCCGGTCGACCGGCTGGTGGTGTTGTTCAGGTCACCGGTGGGCACGCTGAACCCCAGGTTGGCGATCCACTCGGAATCCTCTTCCTGGTCGAGCAACCACAACGCCCCACCGGCCATGTCATCAAAGCCCTCGTTGTGAGTCCGGAACGTGGTTCCGTTCATCCGACGATGGTCCATCGTGACCGAGGTCCACATCGGCATCATGTACAAGGTCACACGATCGCTGGGAGCATACATCACGTGCAGCATGTGCATGTCCATGAACATCCGCGTGGGAGCCACCATGAAGGAGACACCCGAGGCGGTCAGCGCAGCCATGTCACTGACCTCATCGTTGCCCACGCGATTGTCGTCCATCGACATGGTCATGAACTTGTACTCGGCCATCACCTCCCCGGCAGAGTGAACGTGATCGCCCATCAACCCCGCCGGGGCATGGGTGTCTGGACGAGCGGCCGAGTGGTGATGATCGCCATCATCAAGGCGATCCAACGCAGCGCTCAGCAGTCCCAGTTCGGTCTCGAACAACTCCCCGGCAACAGACGTCTGGGCCAATGAGGACACCAGGGCAACCAACGTCACAACCCACGACCGCGGTACGCCATAATTCATCGAATGGAACCTCATCCCATCACCTAATGGACATCGCAAAGCCATTTCTGCGCTACAAATGCGTTTACGGTCAGGATCGGCACAACCCGACCTGCGGTTGCAAGCACCGGACAGGGAGGCGCAAAAATCCCCTAACCGTCACAACCAGCCTCGGGATCTGCCGCCAAATCCGCTCACTCGTCAGTGACGCAACCCAGCGATGCGGACTTGACGGTGCGGATATAGCGTCCCAGTGTCCCGCGACTCTTCTTCAACGCGGGAGCAGTCCAGGCCTCGCGGCGGCGAGCCAGTTCTTCGTCACTGACCTCCATGTCGATCCGCCGCGACTCAGCATTGATCGTCACCCGGTCTCCGTTTTCCACCAGCGCGACCGGCCCCCCTTCCTGGGCCTCGGGCGTGATGTGTCCGACGATGAACCCATGCGATCCGCCCGAAAAGCGGCCGTCGGTCATCAGTGCCACGTCATCTCCCAGGCCGGCACCCATGATCGCCGATGTCGGAGTGAGCATCTCCGGCATCCCGGGCCCCCCCTTGGGACCTTCGTACCGGATGATCACCACATCACCCTTGCCGATCTGCTTCTGTTCGAGCGCTGCAAGCATCTCCTCTTCGGCGTCGAACACCCGTGCGGTTCCCGAGAACACCAGGCCCTCCTTGCCGGTGATCTTGGCCACCGCCCCTTCGGGTGCCAGGTTGCCCCGCAGAATCTGCAGGTGCCCGGTCGACTTGATCGGTTCGGAGGTCGATCGCACGATCTCCTGTCCCTCGGACAATTCGGGCAAGTCCGCAACGTTTTCCGCCAGCGTCTTTCCGGTCACCGTCAGGCAATCGCCCTCGACCAACCCCTCGTCCAGCAGGAACTTGAGCACCGCTGGAGTCCCTCCCACCCCGTGGAGGTCCGCCATCACGAAACGGCCGCTGGGCTTCAGGTCGGCCAGCAACGGCACCCGGTCGCTGGTGGCCTGGAAGTCGTCAATCGTCAAGTCGACACCCGCCGAGCGAGCGATCGCCACCAGGTGCAACACCGCGTTGGTCGATCCGCCCAGGGCCATCACGACGGCCATGGCGTTTTCAAGCGACTGACGAGTGATGATGTCACAGGGCTTGATGTCCTGCTCCAGCAGGTGACGAATCGCCGCCCCTGCACGATGGCACTCGTCCAGCTTGTCCGGATCGGTAGCAGGAATCGAGGCACTGTAGGGCAGCGAGAGTCCCATGGCCTCGATCGCCGAAGCCATCGTGTTGGCCGTGTACATTCCCCCGCAGGCCCCCGCGCCCGGACAGCTCTTCTGGACGATCTCCTGACGCTCTTCGTCACTGATCGACTCGGCCAGGTACTGCCCGTAGGACTGGAACGCCGAGACAATGTCGAGCTTCCTGTCTCCCAGGCAACCGGGCTGGATCGTCCCCCCATAAACCATCAACGCCGGACGGTTGACCCGCGCCATCGCCATCACGCAGCCCGGCATGTTCTTGTCGCAACCGGGCAAGGTAACCAGCCCGTCGTACCACTGCCCCCCCATGACCGTCTCGATCGAATCGGCGATCAGATCACGAGACTGCAGTGAATACGACATGCCCTCTGTGCCCATCGAGATCCCGTCGCTGACGCCTATGGTATTGAATCGCATCCCCACCAGGTCCGACTCGCTGACACCGGCCTTGACCGCCTCAGCCAACTCCAACAAGTGCATGTTGCACGTGTTGCCTTCGTACCAGACGCTGGCAATTCCGACCTGCGGCTTGTTCATGTCCGCCTCGGTCATTCCCGTGCCGTAAAGCATTGCCTGTGAGGCCCCCTGGGAACGAGGCTGGGTGATCCTGGCACTGTAGCGATTCAGACCATCACCGACGGGTTGGTTCATCTGTCGGACCTCCAACTGGCATCAAGACGCAAACCCTCATTTATACAGCACTTCCCAGAGGCCAGAAAGCCGATCGAGTCGTCCTGAAGTCGCAGAAATCCGCAGTTGACTGATTCAACTCTCTTGCCGTGCTATCGTATTGACCGCACCAGAGGGTAAATTGATATCAATCGGTGAGTGTGTCGTGACGGAATCGTTCCGACCGAGATCACTCTGATTACTGAAACGCCGTAATCCTGTTGTCGAAGGGCCGACAGTTGAGTGACAAATGGGTGAGATTCAACGACGGTCTGCAGTCGTTGGAGACGAACGAGGCCATCCGAGCGATCGGATTGTTGGACCGTTGCCTTCAAGCAGCCGGCGAATCCACTGACCAGCAAGATCTGCTGGACCAACTGTTGCCAGAACTGGTGACCGAATTTTCGGCCCAGTGGTGCGGAGTGCTGGTCCGAAATCCCGGGTGGCAACTGCAAGCCGAGTACGGCCGCCAACAACCGGCCTCGTGGCCGGCGGAATTGCTCGAGGAGTCCCTGGACAGGAGTGCCGCCGGCGGTGGACCCATTGCCAAGCCGACCGGCTGGACCGCGGCGGCCGTTCCCCTTGACGATTCCGCTCCTTCGGCGTCGGTGTTGTTGATCGCCGGAGGACATCTCGACCTGGCCCAACTCTCGTTGCTCTCTGTCGCCGGCCGCGGGCTGTCAGTCGCTCGCGGCGTGGCGGGCCGAACCGAACACGCCGTGAAACGGGCCGAGCGACTGGCATCAACACTGAACGCATCAGCGGGCTTTGCGGGTGTGCACGAGGTGGTGCCGTTGCTCGAGTTGATCGCTTCGGAGGCCACTCGCCTGCTGGATTGTGACCGCGCGAGCATCTTTGTCCACGACCGCGAACGAGGCGAACTGGTGGCCTGCCCGGCGCTGGGTGTGGAAGGCGGCACGTTGAGAATTCCCGACGACGCAGGAATCGTCGGTGACGTGATCCACAATGGGCATCCCGTGCAGGTCGACGACGTGACCACCGATGACCGCTTCAACTCCGACGTCGACAAGGAAACCGGCTACACCACCCGCAACCTGCTGTGTGTGCCGTTGCGAGACGGGGGCGGGGAAGTGATGGGAGCCTTCGAGTTGATCAACCGGCTCGAGGGGTCTTTCAACGAAGACGATCTCGAGGGACTCGAACATCTCGCCGGCCAGGCCGCCGTCGCCCTGGCCAACACCCAGGAACACCAGCGGCTGCTGCGGAGCCGCGAGCAGCTGGCCGAACAGGTGGGCCGTGGCGCCAGGCTGGTGGGAACCAGCCCATCGATCAACGCACTGCGTGATACAGTCGACCGACTGGCCGGCACGGACCTCCCGGTACTGGTCCTGGGCCCCAGCGGCACCGGAAAGGAAGTTGTCAGCCGGGCCCTGCACTTCGGAGGCTCGCGGGCCGACCAACCGTTTGTCGCGGTCAACTGCGCGGCGATCAGCGAAACGTTGCTCGAGAGCGAGTTGTTCGGACACGAGAAAGGTGCCTTCACCGACGCGGTGGACACCCGCAAGGGAAAGTTCGAACTCGCCGATGACGGCACGCTGTTCCTGGACGAGATCGGAGACATGAGCCCTGGTGGGCAGGCGAAACTGCTGCGAGTGCTCGAACAGAAGATGATCACCCGCGTCGGTGGATCCCAGGCGATCCCGATCAACGTCCGTGTCATCGCCGCCACCAACCAGAACCTGGCCGAGGCAGTCAGCGAGAAACGGTTCCGCGAGGACCTGTTCTACCGGCTCTCTGTCGTCACGCTCGAACTCCCCGCCCTGGCCGAACGCCCCGAGGACATCCTGCCGTTGGCAGAACACTTCCTGGACGAATTCTGTGTTGAGGCGGGGCGAGTCGCACTGACACTGGCCCCCGAGGCCCAGCAGCGATTGATCGGACACACCTGGCCGGGAAACGTCCGTGAGTTGAGGAATCTGATGGAGCGGGTGGCGTTCCTGTGCCCGGGAGACCAGATCGAAATCGACGACCTGGCGTTCATCCTGGCCCCTGGCCGCGAGCCCGATGTCGAGATGCCCGAGGACGCGGGGTTGTCCGAGGCAACCAGGCGTTTCCAGGTCGACTACATTCGCCGCTCGATCCGGCTGGCCGCGGGAAACATGACCGAAGCCGCCCGATTGCTGGGTCTCCACCGCTCGAATCTCTATCGCAAGATGGGGCAGTTGGGGATGAAGGAGTCCGAGGACGACAACGGCGAGTAGCCGTGGCCGCCGGGAAGGAGGTGCGGTGCGGCCAGTTCGTCGCGTACACCCGCAACAACTGGGCTCGTCCGCTTGCTCACGCACCTCTCCCGACGACCGTGCTTCGATTCCGCTCCTCGGCCAACAACACCTAGCGGCCGAAGATTCCCAGCGAGATCCCCGTGCCGTAGCCGCCGCGACCAATACGGAAACTGAACCCCGGCCGATGGACCGAAATTCCAACCGAGGGACGTCGGTAGTAGCCGGTCGAATAGCCGTAGAAGCCAGACGGAATGTGGCGGTAACGGGAATACCGGTACGGCACGGACACGTAGGAGAAACTGTTCACCGGCACGTGGCGATGCAAACGCTGCACCGGAACCGGAACCCGGCGGCCGCTCGAGAACCGGTAGCCACTGAGACTGTTGAGTTTCCGAGCCCGAACAGAACCGTTGTCCGAATTGACGAAAACGGAGGGAATTCCTGGTGTGGTATTCACACGCCGACTTACGTGGCGGTGTCCAGCCTCGGAGTCGCGCAAAGCAACGGAAACCTGCAACATGATCACCGTCACTCCAACAGCCATCATTCGGAGTCTCATGCGTCTACTCCCTGTCTCCTGGATCGAGCTTTCGACAACCCACAAGGTCAAAGTCCCGATGCAGGGCTGCCGTTCAACAGTGTCGAGTTGCATACCGTGTGCCAAAACGGAGTTCCTCAACACTTCGGATTCTTCAGTTCCGGTAATCCCAGCCAAAACAACAACTTGCCGTTCCTGGCGCAAAGAAAAACCCCGGGCCGAAGAGAAATTTCGGCCCGGGGCGAGTCGATTGACGTGTCGCAAACACGAGTCAGAACGTGGTCAGACTGACGACAGGTCCTCTAGACCACGGGATTGACCAGCGACCCGATGTTGCCGATCGATGCCACGACGGTATCACCGGAGTGAAGGAACTTGTTTTTGGCCGACCCCACCCCGGAAGTGGTTCCCGTGGAGATGATGTCGCCGGGGACAAGCGTCACGAAGCTCGACACGAATTCGATGATCGCCGTGACAGGGAAGACCATCTCGGAGGTTGACCCGTCCTGTTCCACCTCGCCGTTGACAGTCAATTTCAGTTCCAGCGCCTGGGGGTCATCGCATTCGTCGGCCGGCAACACGCACGGCCCCATCGGGCAGAACGAGTCGTGCCACTTGCCGTGCATCCAATCAAAGAAGCCATCCTTGGGCCGCTCGGTGCGACCCGGATTCGGCTGAAATTTCCGATCGGAGACGTCGTTGACGACCGTGTATCCCGCCACGTAATCCAGCGCGTCGGCCTCGGTCACCGCGTGGCACTCCTTACCGATGATCACGCCCAGTTCGAGTTCCCAGTCGATATGATCGGGAGACACGCTGGGAATCCGAATCGGGTTGCCCGGATCATTAAGCGTGGTCAACGGCGGCTTCATGAAGACATAGGGGAACGTCGACTGTCGCTCGGCCGCTTGCCCGCCCCCTTCCTCGATGTGCTTCGAGTAATTCCCGGCCAGCAGCAACAGCTTGGTCGGGTTGGGCACGGGCACCTTGACCTGGACCGCTTCGGTGGGGATCCCCAACTGAGCCCCCTGCTCTTCACCGGCAGACGCCAACGCGTCCTGCAACGCGACCGCGGCAGCACGACCGCTGCCACCGGGCAGGAACGTGGTGATCTTGTCGCAAACGGGTACGTCAATCCCCAGCGACGCGGCGGCGGCTTGCAGGGGCACGATGGTTTGTTCGCTGTAGAACCCGATCGCAGCGTCACCGTTGTGTTCAAACCGACACAGTCTCATCTCTCTCTCCCGAGTTGGTAGCTGAAATCCGGATCCGGTCGGACACCACGGCTTTGGTCCGGTCGCCCAACCAGCATCCTAGTGTGTCGGCCACCTGTGGAGATCGCAAACGTAGGCCGAACCAATCACCGACACGCCCCAGCGTTCCATTCGGTCCTGGCTGACGGCCGAGAAAACCGTATCGACAGCCTTGGTGCCCTTCGGACCCCGGATACCCACCGGCACGATCAGACGAACCGGGGCCGGGGTTTTGGACCTCTCGGATGCCATTTTTCCGCAAACCGAAACTCGAATCCGGATCCCGGCAAGCGACAAGTTGACCGACACTGTCCGAGTTTTGCATCCTCGGGTGGAGGCCTGTACACTGGCAGCGAACCGATGGTGCCAGATCACCTCCAGACGACTCAACCGGACACGTTGGAGCCTCCGATGACATCCAGCACACCCTCCGCCACCAACACACGCCGCGACTTTCTGAAGACTTCCACGGCTGCTCTGGCCACCGCCAGCCTGCCCTACTGGTTCACCTCGGCCACGCCCGCCGAGGCCGCCTACCGGTCGGCCAACGAACGTCCAGTGGTCGGCTGCATCGGCACCGGCAGCCGCTGGGGGGGAGTCGGCCCCCAGGCGATGCGGTTCGGCGATGTCGCGGCCGTCTGCGACGTCGATACCGCCCACGCCAAGCGGGGACAGGACCGGGTCAAACGAACCCAGAAAAAGGACGGCAAGGAGCCGACCGTCGACGTCTACGGAGACTACCGCAAGATCCTGGATCGGAAAGACATCGACGTCGTCACCATCGTCACGCCCGATCACTGGCACACGAAAATTGCCATCGAAGCGATGAAGGCGGGCAAGGACATCTACTGCGAGAAGCCACTGACGCTGACCATTGAAGAGGGCCGACAGATCATCACGGTGCTCGACAAAACCAAGCGGGTGTTCCAGGTCGGCACGCAACAGCGAACCGAAATGGGACGACGCTTCCTGAAAGCGATCGCCCTGGTCCACGACGGACGGATCGGCAAGGTCAACAAGGTCACCTGTGACATCGGTGGCTCACCCAAGAGTGGCCCGTTGAAGGTCGAACCGGTCCCCGAAAACCTCAACTGGGACATGTGGCAGGGACAGACTCCGGAAGTCGACTACATCAAGCGACGGTGCCACTACCAGTTCCGCTGGTGGTACGAGTACTCGGGCGGGAAACTGACCGACTGGGGTGCCCATCATGTCGATATCGCCCAATGGGCGATCCAGCAGAACGGCCCCGGCCAGGGACCGATGGCGGTCAAACCGGTCGTGGCTGAACACCCCGTGCCGTTCAAAGACGGCAACCCGACGGTAGCCAACGAGTACAACTGCTCGCACAACTTCCATCTTCGGTGCGACTTCCCCGACGGTGTCGAGATGAACATCGTCAGCAAGTCGAAGGACGGCAACGGGATCCTCTTCGAAGGCTCCAAGGGTCGCTTCTTCGTCAGCCGGGGAAAAATCGTCGGTGCCCCGGTCGATGAATTGAAAACCAACCCACTGCCCGAAGACGCGATCGTGAAGGTCTACCGCGGCAAGAAGCCGACCAGCCACATGCAGAACTTCTTCGACTGCGTCAAGAGTCGCGAACTGCCGATCTCCGACGTCTACACACACCACCAGGCCCTGACCACCTGCCACCTGGCCAACATCGCCTTGCGGCTCGGTCGATCGCTGAAGTGGGATGCCAAGACGAACACCATCACCGGCGATCCCGAAGCCAACAAGTGGCAGGGCCGCGAACAGCGAA
Source organism: Planctomycetaceae bacterium (assembly GCA_002724315.1). GTDB lineage: Bacteria > Planctomycetota > Planctomycetia > Planctomycetales > Planctomycetaceae > UBA8437. The sequence continues at coordinate 47,233 of PBOJ01000069.1, forward strand.
AGGGATACGAGATCAAGGTCTGAGACGATGTCGCCCGGGGTCGAGAATATCCCGCACGCGACACCGCACCTGCCCAAGCCGCGGATTCCTCGATCGAGGTATCCGCGGTTTTTTGTTGTCGTCAAAACCAACTTGCCCACAAGAAACAGCGGCACCTCACCGCCGTTGCGTTTCCCCCGACATTTCACAGGAGACCGGCCATGTCCGATTCGTCGGCAAACGCCATCTCGACTGAACTGGCACAACGCGTAGCACAACTCGAGAACGAGGCCGCAGACCTCGAATCGGCCTGGAATCGGTCGCGAACCACCAATCGCTGGCTCTTGCTGTTGAGTGTCGGGCTTGTCACCGGCGTTCTCTGGAAAAGCTACCACACCCTGTCACAGGTCCGGGACAAGCGGTGGCAGGACCGGATGATCCTGGTCTTCCAGGAGAACTCCGAGGAGCACCGCCGGTTGTTCCAGAACGAACTCCGTGAGATCTGGAACCGGGTCGAACCCGAACTGGCAACCGACTTCAGGGCCCAGCTTCAACAAGACTCGCCCCGCATCGAGAAGGCGTTTCTCGTTCAACGCGACGAATTCGAAGAGAAACTCAAGACGAAATTCAAGAGGGCCGTCCTGGCAAATTATCGCAAGACCCTGGATCGCAACGTGGAATTGTTGAACCGAGAATTCCCGAACCTGCAGAACACGGCTCTCCGTGACCGGGTGATCTCCCGAACCCTGATCGCCGTCGAACAACTGATCGACAAGTACTACGTGGCGCCGCTCGAAGCCGAATTGCAGGAACTCTACGCGTCGTACCAGGAATTCCCGGTCGCCGACCCTCCGATCACCGGATCAGGGGAAGACACACCGGCCATGCGGTTCCTGTGGCAAATGCTGAAGTTGCTGAAACTGAAGCTGATCAGTGCTCCCGACCAAACCGCGGCCCCATGATCAACCCGGATCCTCGCTTTCTGTCCAGCGGCTTGTGAACGATATCCTCCCCCCGTCAGACGGACGATCTCACGATGACCAACCAACACGCGGCCTCGCCGGCCAATCCCGACGGACTTGACCGGTTCCCGGTGAAGCCAACTGCCGGAGAACCACCCGGTGGGCCACAACTCGACCAGGTCCGGTCCCGGATCCGGTCCGTCACATCCCGAATCCGTTGTGGGACCACTCGCACGCTGGTTGTTGGCGCGCTGGGCCTGGTGGCCATTTCCGGATCCTCCGTCTATGGCCTGACATGGATCGATCAACAGCTGGCGCCGGAACTGGCTGCCCCAAGGATCGAGCAATTGCTGAAAGACAAGGCCGTCCCGGCATTTCGTGAGTTCGCGACCCAAGTGGCCAGGGACAATTCGCTGAGCATCGCCAAACAAGTCACCCAGAACGCGGTTGACCGCATGCCGAAGATTCGTAAGCAACTCGAGGATCACACCGTCGGCGAATTGAACAAGACGATCGACGAATCCACTCCACTGACCGAGCAGAGACTGCTCGCGCTACTCCGGCGGGACAAACCTCTTCTTGAAGAGACCTTCAACAAGCTCGGGTCTCCGGAGAAGGAAGTATCGAGTCGGTCGATACGAGAACTGGTCGCGATACTCGAAGTCGGATTGCGAAAGGACCTCGAGAACGACGCCCGGATGCTGCTGTCGACGCTCCTGCACGTCAACGACAGAAACAGGCGGATCCTGACCAACCGGGACCTCACTGCCGAAGAGAACCTGATTCGGCAGTTGATCGCCCTGTATCGACGCATCGCCAAAGACGCAGCCACCCCGGCTCCCGAATAGCGGCGGTCCGAAGCACTACTCGTCCAGCCCCCAGATCTCACGGGTCTGCTCGGCGCGATGTTGCAGCGCGTGTTCAGACAGTTCGTCGGCAAACGTCGGCCGGGTCCCCGTCGGCGACAGGTCGGCGGTCAGCATCCCGTTGTCGGCTCGACCGGTCAGGCGACTGACAAACAGATCCTGGGACTGGTAGCGGTTCGTCTCGTCCAAGCCGTACACCTCGGTGATCCGTGTCACTTTCCGCGATCCGTCCTCGGAGAATCGCGACAACTGGATCACCAGGTGGATGGCCGAGGCAACCTGCGCCCGGGCGACGTACACCGGCAATTCGACATCGGACATCAAGGACAGGGTCTCGAGCCGTACCAGCGCATCGTGGGGCGTCGTGGCGTGCACGGTCGTCAGGCTGCCCGAGTGACCGCTGATCATCGACTGCACCATGTCCAGGGCTTCGCCACCGCGAACTTCACCCACCAGGATCCGATCAGGCCGCATTCTCAACGACGCTCGGAACAGGTCCCGGATCTCCAGTCCCCCCTGCCCCTGTCGGTCGGCCTGCTGACTCTCCAGGTACAGGCAATGTGTCTGGGCCAGACGCAATTCCGAACTGTCCTCGATCACCACGATCCGCTCTTCCTCGGGAATCGCGGTCGAGACGGCGTTGAGCATCGTGGTCTTGCCGGTTCCAGTCCCACCGGCCACCACGATGTTCTTCCTCAGCACGACACACAGTTCGAGAAACTCGCGAGCGGTATCCGAGAGACTCCCCAGACGCACGAAATCCCCCAGCCCCATGATGTCTCGCTGGAACTTGCGGATCGTCAGGTAGGTACCGCTGCGGGCACTGGGAGGAATCACGGCATGCACACGCGATCCGTCGGGCAACCGGGCATCGAGCACCGGCCGGTCCTCATCAATCTCGCGACCCACGTACTGCGCCACGTTGTGGACTGCCGAAAGCAACGCGTCGGGTCCGGCAAAGGCGGCATCAGTGCGAATCAACTGGCCTCGACGCTCGATGTATACCTCGTCATGACCGTTGACCATCACCTCGGTCACCGTCTCGTCGTGAAGGAACTCACGGATCGGACCGAGGAAATAATCGAGGCTGGCTTCGAAGATCGCTTCGCGGGACATGATGCGCTGGGCTGGGATGAAGATTACTTGCCGGTGGTCGCCGTCGCCGTGGCGGCTTTGCACGAGCGGAGAAATGCGAGCAGGTCGGCGAGTTGTCCGGGAGTGAGTGTCTTGTCGAGTCCCTGGGGCATGATCGACGTGGCCGACTCGCGGATCGCTTCGACCTGGTTCCTCGGCACGCGGACCTCGGAGAGATCAGCGGCCTTGATCCAGATGGCCCGTGTCGTCTCCCGGCTAATCACTCCGGTGTACACGCGACCCGACTCGGTCGCCACCGTGTACGACCGAAACCCTCGAGCAAACGATGCACTGGGCAGAACGATGGACTCGAGCAAATCACCCGGTTTCCGGATGTCGCCGATGGTCGACAGCGCCGGCCCGACACGTCCTCCACGGTCACCCACCGAGTGGCATCCGCTGCACGCGGCCTTCTTGCCGAAGAAAATGGCCCGACCGCGGTCCACGTCGCCACCGGACAGCCCGGCGATCCGGCCTCTCAACTCCGCTCGCCGGCTGGCCAGTTTCCGATCGACTTTCGCCAGCAGCTTGTGGCCTCTCTTGTCGAACGGTGCCGACATCCGTTCGATCGCTCCAACCAGGTCGGCAGCCGAGAGACCCTCGGCCGCCTTGTCCGATTCGAGACTGTCGAGCACGGCGGAGGCCACTCGGGAATCGCTGAGGTCCCGGCACGACCTGAGGAGCACCGGGAGTACCAGCGGTCCGGCGGTCTTGATCCGCATGGCAACCTGGATCTGCTGCGACTTGCTCAACCGCACAGCCGCCGCCACGCGGGCGGCCGCCAGCCGCGACAGCGACGGGAGGTCGGCATCCAGCCGTTTCAGCAGGAAACCGAATCGCCCGTCCGCCAGCGTCCTTTCGGCCAGCCCTTCCAGGGCAGCGACGCGCAGCGGCGCGGGTTGCCTGGAATCGTCGATCAGTCTCTCGAGCGAAGGATCGACCAGACGCCGCGATGCCAACGCACGCACGGCCCCTTCGCGAATGGCCAGGTCGTCGTGACCCAGCGACGCCACCAGCATCTTCCGCCATCCGGCCGGCAACGTCTCGATGCTGGAACGCCCCACCACGTCGATCAGCAACCGTCGCGCCGAGAGGCCCAGGCTGTCGTCACCCAGCCGCTCGGCCACCAGCTTCTGGATCGCCGCGTCGCTCTGCTGGGACAGCAGGAACCCGCGGATCACCGAGGACCGATTGGTATCAATGGTCTTCTCGGCCAACCACTTCTCGAGCAATCCTCGCGTCTGGTCGGCCCACCCCTGGTGGCGTCCGATCACCTCCAGGGCCGCCCGTTGCAGGGCCGGGTCGTCGGTGTCCAGCAGTGGCACCACCAATTCGCGTGTCAATCCGCCGTCGGACATCTGATCCAGTGCCACCAGCGCCGCCCGCCGGATCGCCGGACGACGGTCGGCCAGCAGCGGCTTGGTCGCAGCCGCATCGTTGCTTCGGATCACCGCATACAGCAATGCGTGTTCCTCGAACCGGTCAATGCCCGAACGCCCCGACGCCGCCAGCAGCGAGGGCACCGTCGGAACCTTCGTGCCAGCCGCCCCCGAAACTCCCGAAGTCTCGAGAATCCGACCCAGGGCAGTTGCGGCTCCTCGTCGCACCGCAGAGGACTTGTCCCCGGTAAGCAACCCGATCAGTTGCGGCATCGCCTGATGGTCACCACGAGTCCCCAACGACCGGGATGCCGCCACACGGACCTCCGCAGCCGGATCGGCCAGAGCCGCTCGGAGAGGTCCCAGCGACGCTTCCTTGTCAATCCGCGACAGAGACCAGACCGCTGAGACCCGCCTGGTCAACGACTCGGCTGACCTCTCGGCCAACACGTCCTCGAGCGTACCGATGGCATCAATCCCGGCCAGGGCCAGGCGATCAATCACCCGCTCCCGGACCACCGGTCGAGCGTCATCGAGGTGGCGTGCCAGCGCGGCCGGTGTGAGCCGAGCCGCGTCGAGAAACCGACCGCGAGGATCCTTGACCTTGTGGGCGCCCTTGCGGCGGATCCGGTAGATCGCCCCGTGGATGTCGGGCTTGGCCACCTTCGACACCGGGCAGCCGATGCGGAACCAGCCCCCAGTATCGATCACCAGCAGGCTGCCGTCGGCGTCCTCGAGCACGTCTGTGGGATGAAAGTCCGGATCGTCGCTGACCAGAAACTCATGCTCGGTGGTCCGAAACGTCGCCCCGTCACGAGTGACCACGCTTCGGGCCACCTTGTGTGTATTGAACAGTGTCGTGAACACGTTGTCCCGGTATTCGGGACCGAACTCCTTTGACCGGTACCGGGTCATCCCCGACACGGCCACATGACCGAAGCGGGTCATCGGCGGCATCAACGGCCCGGTCTTGGGGAACTCGGCCACACACGCCTGGTCAAACCGCGGGTAGGCCCCTCCGTCGACCCAGTGAACCAGGCAGTCGACCCGCGGCCGGCCCAGGAAGATGTTGACGCTGCCGATCATCTCGCCGGTCGACAGAAAGTCGACCTCGACCGGGTTGTCCATTCCCCCTCCACACCACGTCTGCACGTCACTGCCGTCGAGACGGCAACTGAAAATCCGCGCGGCCTTTCCCTTACTGATCACTTTTCCGTTCTTGTCACGGAACTCGTGTCCGTGACGACCATCGCACCAGTACAGGCGGCCATTGGGTCCCAGGAAGCAGCCGTGGACGCTCGCCGCGTTGCCGCTGAACCCGAACGTGTCGACCAGGATCGTCCGTTCGTCGGCAACCCCGTCGTCGTCGAAATCACGAAGCCGCCAGATGTTGGGTGGGCTGGCCACGTACAACGCCCCGCGATGCCACAACGCTCCCATCGGCAAGGTCATCTTGTCGGCGAAGATCGTGCTGCGGTCGAAAACCCCGTCTCCGTCGGTGTCGGCGATCATCCGGATCAGATTGGGGGGATCCTTGACCAAATCGGCCGAGCGAATGTTCTTGCCGGAACTCGCGGCGATAAACAGTCGACCACGGTGATCAAAGCCGGCCAGCATGGGGTGCTTGACCAACGGCGAAGCGGCCGCCACCTCGATCGTGAAACCCTCGGGCACACGCGGCAACTTGTCAGCCGCCTGCAGCGGCAATCCCGGGACCAGCAGGCAGGCAACGATCAGTCCGTCAAGACACGCGAGCAGCTTCCGGCTGTTGTCAGGCATTGTGGCATCCCGAGATCGAGAGTGGAGCTTGATTGATCGATCTTACCCGTCGCCGGATCCGGATCGCCACGCCAATCGCCGTGCCGACGATCATTCGGCGTCACCGCCACGAATCCGCTGCAACCGCCGCCGTGCGGCGGCACGCTTGACCAGTTCGTCGACGATCACCCCGGCCAGGATCACCGCCCCGATGATCGCATACTCGATGTAGGTCGGCATCCAGTCGACCAACGTGATCATGTTCTTCAACACCCGCATCAGCGCCGCCCCGATCACAACCCCCAGAATCGTCCCCTCCCCCCCTCGCAGGCTGCATCCGCCCAGCACCGCTGCGGCAATTGCGTACAACTCGTAGAAGTTCCCGAAGTCGACCGGTTGGGCCGAGTTGATATCGAGGACAAACAGCACGCCTCCCAGCCCTGCCAGTCCCGCACAGATGACATAGGCCAGGACGATCATCCGGCCGGTATGGATTCCGCTGTACAGGGCCGCTTCCTCGTTATTCCCCATCGCCAGCAGGTAACGGCCGTAGATGGTGTGGTTGAGAAACACCGATGCGAGCACGCCGACGACCAGCAGGATCATCAGTGGTGCCGGCAGACCAATTTCGGGTTCAACCCGCTCAAGCACCACCACACGCAATTGGGTCCACTCGCCCGGCTTGGCCTCGACGATGGTCTTGAGTGACGGCACGATCAATTCCTGGCGCGCCTCCGAAACGGCCACGTCCGTCTCGTCGATCGTCTGCCATTGCGCACCCTCCCCGGCGGCGGCCTCGACTCTTACTCGACTGGTCCCTTCGGGCAGGTCGACGCGAACCGACTGCTCTCGATCGGCCTCGATCGCAATCGTCTCCTGTGAAGGCATCTCTCCCACACCCCAGACCAGCAGGCACAGCCCCAGCAACACCGTCGAGACCGGCACGGCCATCACTCCCAGCAATGTCCCTTCGCCAGCAAGCCGTCTGCGGCTGAGCCACGCCCAGGCAGATCCGCCGACCAGCAGCACGCCGCCCGCAGCCAACAATCCCCAGACCAAGGGGATCCGCGCCAGCTCGGCCGTCGCGATCAATTTCAGAGTCGGGTACTCGTCAATCAGTCCCTGTGTCTGATCCTGTGTGAAGCCCCGAGTGATCCCGCGGTAAAGCAAAAGCCCGCACAAGGTGACGACGAACGGCTGCAGCTTCAGCCTGGCGATCAACAGTCCATGGAACAGACCGATTGCCAGTGAGGCACCGAGCACGATCGCCAGTGCCACAGGAACACTGGTCCACGGCCGGCGAGCCAAACCCAGCACCCCGGCGAGTTGTTCGGGAGCCGACTCGGAAAGTCCCATCCGGTCACCGTCGACCGACACGATGCGTGCCGTGGCGCCCTCGCGTCCGTCCTCGAGAACAAAGGTCAAGCGATCACGAGGAGCCATTCGGTGCCCGACACCATCCCGATCGGTGAACGGCTTGCCGAGGACCAGTGTCGCTCCGTCCACTTCCACCGGATGGACCACGGCCAGGCGGCCACCGGTGGCATCCGATCCGGGACGGGGCGCGACGTTGATCCCCGTCGATCCGATCCCGCTGACCCGGTACAGCCGGTCGTTGTCAGTCGCCGATCCTATCAAACGGACCCGGTCCCCCTGAGAAAACCCATTCGGGGGACGAGCCAACTCGATCGTACCGGTGCTCGCGGTGACCCTGGAGACCGACACCTCGCCGAGAGCGACATACTCGACCTGGAGCAGAAACGGCAGGCCGCAACCGACCAGGCAGATGATCGAGCCAACCGAGAGATCGATGCCGCCGGTAATGATCACGAAGGCGACCCCGATCGAGATGATTCCGAACAGGGCCGTCCGCTTCATCAGGTTTTCGAGATTGAACGGCTTGAGGAACGCGTCGCTCATCAACGCCGTCGCCACGAAGACGAACAGCAGCAGGCTGAAAATTCCCACGACCTGTTTCATCCAACTGCTCCGGTCGCCAGTTGCATCACCGCCTCTTCACCCTCACCGCCGGCCAACACCTCGCGATCCAGTTCGCCGGCGATCCGGCCCTCGTGCATCACCACCGCCCGGTCCGACATCCTCAGCACCTCTTCCATCTCGCTGGAAACAAACAGGATAGCGACTCCCCGAGCGGCGAGTTCCTCCATCAGCGAGTAGATCTCCTGTTTGGCTCCCACGTCGATCCCGCGGGTCGGCTCATCCATCAAGAGTACCTGCGGCTCCATCGCCAGCCACTTCCCGAGCACCACCTTCTGCTGATTGCCCCCGGAGAGATAGCGGACAACCTGCTCGGGGCCGGGTGTCTTGACCCGCAACCGCTCAATCATCCGATCCCCAACCTCTTTCTCGCGACCACGATTGAGGAACCCGGATCGCGCGTCGCGTTTCAGTGACGGCAGGCTCATGTTCTCACGGACGGTCATCTCGATCACCAGCCCCTGTTGCTTTCGGTCCTCGGGAACCAGGGCCATCCCCGCACGGATAGCCTGACGCGGATCCTGTGGCAACAGCGGGATCTCCCCGATCTTCAACTGTCCATCCAGAGCCGGGGTGATCCCAAAGAGCGTCTGCAGCAGTTCGGTGCGACCGGCACCGACCAATCCGGCCAGTCCGACGATCTCGCCGGCTCGAACCGAGAAATCCAGCCTGTGGTCCGGAAACGCGGGCGACCGCAGTCCACTGGCTTCCAGCACCACCGCACCCAACTGGCGATTGGCGGCCCGCTGAAGTTGATCGATGTCGCGTCCGACCATCAACTGGACCATCGCGTCATGCGTGATCTCCTGGCGGTCCAGTTCGCCGGCATTGGCTCCGTCCCTGAGCACGGTGACGCGGTCGGCCAGGCGGGTGACTTCGCCGAGCCGATGCGAAATGTAGACAATGCTCTTGCCCGCGTCCCGCAATTGACCGATCACTTCGAAGAGACTCTCAGCTTCACTCTGCGAGAGGCTGGATGTGGGCTCGTCCATGATCAGCACTCTCGCATCTACCGACAGTGCCTTGGCGATCTCGACCATCTGCTGCCGTCCAATGGTCAGTTCCGACACAATCGTTGCCGGGTCGACGGCCAGGCCAACCATGTCCAGAAACCGCCGGGACTGACCGTGGGTCCGTGCGTGGTCGATCAGAACCCCGGCCGGACCCCGTCGAGGTTCCCGGCCCAGGAAGATGTTGGCGGCGATGTCGAGGTTGTCGGCGAGATTGAGTTCCTGGTGGATCAGCGCGATTCCGGCTGCCAACGCCTCCTCGACTCCGTCGATCTGTACCGGCTGGCCATCGACGAGCAGTTCACCAGCGTCGGCCGGTTGCACACCGGCAAGGATCTTCATCAACGTGCTCTTACCGGCCCCGTTTTCGCCGATCACCGCCAGCACCTCGCCGGGGTGCAACACCAGGTCAACCCGGTCGAGAGCCAGCACCCCGGGGAACCGCTTGCTGACAGCACGGACCTCAAGCAACCGGTCCTCCGCGCCGACGCGGTTTCCGGCTGGAGCCGCGCCACGATCTGTGGGAGCCTCGGACATCGGGTGGCAAAGACCTGGTATGACGGCCTAGCGGCCCTCGAGAACCTTGTCAGCGGGATCAAACCGCGTGTTGTCGGCCGATCGGCCCAACAACGCATCGATCACTCCCTGCCGCCGCAGACGGGCATTGTCCTGTTCGAGGCGACCGATGAACAACATCACCTTGCCTCCCTTGGGCAACGCCTCCCGAATCAACTCGCCGCACATGCGGCCGGCGGTGTAGTTGTCCATGCCGATGTAAACCAGGCGGTTGGCCTTCGGAGCATCAGAGTCGTGAGTGATCAGGCGAGTCTTTTCCGCAGCCTGGTTGAGCAGGTCGACCTGGTTCTCGGCATCGATCGGGCTGACGGCAATCCCCTGGACCCCTCGTGTGATCAGGTCCTCGATCATTCGCTTCTGGTCGGCAATTCCCTCGGCCGGCATCAGCACGTCGGTGTTGACGCCCAGCTTGTTTCCTGCCGCGATCACGCCCTTGGAGGCAATCGTCCAGAAGGACGCCACTCCGTTGGTGACGTAGGCAAAACGCGGCTTGCCCTCCTTGGTGTCGTTCTTCGCGTCGCCACCAACCTTCGCCTTCAGGTCGGTCCAGAAGTCGTCGACGGTATCCTTGCGGATCTGGCGAGCAGGGATATCGATGAATTTGTCCTTCGGAATCACATCCGTCTTGCCGCTCTCCAGTGCGGCCAACACCTCAACCGACTTGTAGCCGTACATGTAAGGATTCTGAACCACGGTGCCGTAGACGGTCCCGTCCTTGATCCCCTGAAGGGTTTCGTCGGCCTCGTCGAAAGCGATCACCTGGACCGCCTGGTCCTCGCCGAGCCGATCAGCCTGCTGGAGAGCCTCGAGGATGGCGGGGGGGTTGTAGGCAAACAGGCCGACCATGGCCGCGATGTCCGAATGTCGAGCGAGCGTGTCCTCGACGTTGGCCTTGGCCTGTGCCCGGTCGAACTGGTCGGTCAGGGTGCCCAGCACGATGTAGTTGCCGGGTTCGGCTTCCTTTCCGCTGACCTTCAGCAGACCACCACCGGAGTCATCCGATCCGCCGCCACCGTCGGTCGGGGCGCCCGATTCGCTGCACCCGGTCACCAGGAGCAACGCGAGCGTCAACAGGGGAAGTGTCGCAACGAACCGTTTCATCGGGTGCTCTCCGGTATCTCGGGTACCCCTTGGAAGCAGCCAGGTGCTGCCGCCGATCAACCCGACCATCTTGACGCCCACCTCCATCCGCGCCAACGCACGCCACGGAAGTCTCGCGAGTTCGGGATTCCTTTCACGACTCCAATTGTCCCAACCGTGCTGCCGGGATAGAATTCCTCCGGCGCCACGCATGCCCGTCGCTGTGGCCGAGTTCACCGCCTGTTTCCGGGGAGCGCAGAGTGTCGTCGTTTGACACCGAAATGAGTTTCGCCGGGGACGAAGAGTTCGCGAAGCTGCTGGTGCGGCAGGACGACGTCGACCTGGAAATCGCGGCCCTGGAGTTGGCCCGGGACGCCAGTCCATCTCTGGACTTCGCCGCCACGCGGTCGTGGTTCGACCAGCGGGCGGCTGAACTGGCCGCTCCGATTGCTCGAGCCAGTGACGAGCAAGACCTGCTCGAAGCCCTGGCCGGATGCCTTTCCGGAACGCACGGATTGACCGGCAGCGCCGAGGCATTTGGATCGGCAGCAGGCAGTTTCCTGCCCGACGTGATCGCCACCGGTCACGGAATCCCGATCAGCCTTTCGCTGGTCTATATCGCCGTGGCCAAGCGACTGAGGATCCCGCTGGAAGGTGTCGCCTCTCCGCTCCACTTCCTGTGCCGCCTCGACGCCCCCTCCGGCCCGCTGTTCCTCGACGCCTTCTCCAGCGGCCGCGTGATGGAACTCGACGAGTGTCTCGACTGGCTGAGCGATCTCTCGGGACTGGCCCGCCAACGACTGCTCCCGACACTCGGCCCAACTCGCCCGCGGCAGATCATCCAGCGGATGCTCAACAACCTCAAGGCAATCTACATCGACCAGGACAATTGGAAACCCGCATTGCCGGTCCAGCAACGTCTGACCCTCCTCGAACCCGCCTCCTACGCCCAGCGCCGCGACTTGGCCCTGGTCACACTCAAGGCCGGGCACCCCGACCGGGCACTGGGAATGCTACAAAGCTGTGCCAAGACCGCGCCCAGCGATGACCTGGTTGTCCTGGAGAAACTGATCGACCAGGCCCGGGTGGCTTTAGCCGCGTGGAATTGAGAGACCCGCAGCCTTCCGGCCCACTCCCGCCAGCCGCTAGGCTGCTCCCTGATGGCCGAGTGGCGGAACTGGCAGACGCACGGGACTTAAAATCCTGTATCTCGAAAGAGGTGTGTGGGTTCGAATCCCACCTCGGCCACTGTTGTTTCGCTTCACCGACGAATTCCACTCGACCGCCGTTAGACTGAAAGACCAGAGCCGGGTCATTCGCTCGGGAAGGCGGGCAAGAGAGTCAACGTGGGCACAAAGACACGACTGGCGATTGTCGCGGCGCTGGTCGCTACAGTCACCGTTCTGGTGTTCGGGTTGTGGTGGCCCGAACCCGTCGGCAAGCCGCGGGAAACCGACGGCGGTCCCGGCGACTCGCTCCCGCTGACACCACCGGCGGCCACACGGTTCCTCAACACCCAGGCCCAGTACGTCGGCAGTCAGGCCTGCCGCGAGTGCCACCAGGACGAGACCGACTCGTTTGCCCACTCGGGCATGTCCAGGTCGATGCGGACGGTCGATCTCGACGCTGAACCTCCCGACGCCTCGTTCCCGCACACGGCCTCCGAGCGACTTCTGCGATCAACTCGTCGGGACGGCAAGTTGTGGCACCGAGAGGAAATCACCGGGGATTCACAGCCGTGGGTCGTCGGCGAACACGAGATCAAGTACATCGTCGGATCCGGAGTCCACTTCACGATGTACCTCTGTGAAATCGATGGCTTCCTCGTCGAATCCCCACTGACCTGGTACGTCGCCAAGCCCGAGTGGGCCATGTCACCCGGTTACGATTCGCCACACCACCTCGGCTTCCAGCGTGAAGCCACCGCGGGCTGCCTGTTCTGCCACGCCGGAAGGGCCACGGCCATCGACAACAGCTATCACCGTATCCGAGTCGACGAACTAGCGATCGGCTGTGAACGCTGCCACGGGCCCGGGTCTCTTCACATCGCCAGGCACAGTGGTGGGACATCGGCCGACGGGACGGACGAGGACGGGACGGGGTTCGACAGAACGATCGTCAATCCCGCCCGACTGGACCGGGATCGCGCCGAGGCGGTCTGTCATCAGTGTCATCTCCAGTCCCGGGCCTACGTCGATCCGCGCGGCCGGAGCCTGGCCGACTACCGTCCCGGGCAGGCGATTGAGGACTTTCAGCACTATTACCGTTCGACCGATCCCCGTCAGCAGATGAAGGTCGTGGGCCACTCCGAACAGTTGATGCTGAGCCGCTGTTACAAGGCGTCCAACTCGCTGACATGCATCACCTGCCACAATCCTCATGCGACGCCTGCCGTCGCCGATCGTCCCGCTCACTACCGCCAGCTCTGCCAGAACTGTCACGGTGCAGACGACGCGAGCCGGTGCACCGCCGATGAAAACAAGCGGCAGCAGACACGTCCGGCCGACAACTGCATCACCTGTCACATGCCGACGATTCCGACCAAGACCCTGCACACCGCGGTCACACACCATCGCATCGGTCTCCACGACGACAATGCTCCAGGAACCGTTCGCAGACAATCCGGACGGCCGGACGGAGACTCGCTCGAACCGCTGCATGACCTCTCGGGCTACCACCAACTCGACCGCCAACGTTCACTCGGCCTGGCCACGCTGAAACGCGTCTTCCAGTTGGGTATCGGTTCGGGTCCCCGATCACAACAGCTGTGGGATCGTTCCGAGTCCCTGTTGCTGCAGGTCCACAAGGATGGGCTGTCCGACCCGGATGTCGAAGCCACGTTGGCCCAGTTGCTGTTTGCCACCAACCCCAACCAGGCGGTCCGCCACGCCGAAGCAGCACTCAAGAACCCCACGATCAAGGTCGAATCGCGACTCAACGCCCTGTATGCCCTGGCCAGTCACCACCACTCTCGGCGTCGGCCGGAAAAGTCGCTCGAGTACCTGGACCAGTTGATTCGCATCCGACGCAGTGCATTGGACTGGGAAATGCGAGGTCTGTGCCAATTGCAGCAACGAAAGCTCCCGGCGGCGATCCAGTCATTGGAGACGGCGGTCACGATCGATCCGGAACTGCTGCCGGCCCATGATCTTCTCGCCCGGCTGTACGACGATCTGGGCAAGAAGACCGAATCGGCACGTCACCGTCGGCGGATCCGTCGACTCCAGGCGATCTTCCGTAGCCGTCGGCGGTAGTTGCCAGAAGATCTTCTTCCGCCGCACCTCCTTCGGTACATCCATTTTCATTCCGGGCGAGCCGAGGGGCCGAGGTCGTGCTCCGGTGGTCGACACCACGCCCGCTGCCGATCGCCGAAGACCAGGAA
>PBOJ01000070.1 GCA_002724315.1 Planctomycetaceae bacterium
TGGCCGGGATGGCCGGGATGGCCGGGATGGTTGGTTGTGACGGTGACGGGATGTCGCTGGGGCCCGGTGAGAAGATGTACGGCAGCTTCTTGGGCAAGACACCGCCGTCGCTGGAATCCGGGGGCACCTGGTTCAATGCCGACGCCCCGCTCACGATCAAGGGACTGGCCGGGAACGTGGTGTGGCTGGAATTCAGCTTCATGCGCTGAGGGGGTTGCCGCATGATGGAGCCCCAACTGGTCAGTTGGCACGAGAAGTGGTCCAAACAGGGCCTGGTGATCATCGAGATCGACAACGGACAGATCGACAGTCTCGACGAGGTCGAAACCCACGTGGCCGATCGCAACATCCCGTTCACCGTACTTCACGACAAGGGGGGGGCTGTCTGCGACCGGTACGCGGTCAGGGCCTATCCGTCGGCTTATCTGATCGACAAGGGGGGCACGGTGGTCTGGGAAGGGCATCCGACCGATCCGAGTGTCAATGCGGTCGAGTTGATCCAGGCGGCGCTGGCGTGAAATGGGTGGCTGTCACTTGCCGGTAGAGGTTTCCGAAGGCGAATTGCCGGGCTGCGGATCGCTGACGACCCGCCCATCCAGGAGCCGCAGGATCTTGTCTCCCGGTTCGATGTAGCTCTCATCGTGTGTCACCACCACCACGGTGGTGCCCTGTTCCTCACGGAGCCCGCGGAGGTAACCCATTACCTCTCCACCGGTCTTGTGGTCGAGCTCACCGGTGGGTTCATCGGCCAGTACCAACTTGGGTTGTTTCAACAGCGCCCGTGCGATGGCCACCCGTTGCTGTTCGCCTCCCGAGAGTTCTCTCGGGCGATGATGACGGCGGTCACCGAGTCCGACTTGCTGGATCAGGTGATCGGCCCGCTGTCTCAGGTCGGCACTGACGCCGATTGGCAGGAACGGGGCCAGCACGTTCTCGATCGCCGTCAGGTTTCCCAGCAGGTTGAAGCTCTGGAAGACGAATCCCACCTCGTGCCGACGGAATCGATCCTGCTCTTCTCGGGCCAATTCGTTGACCTTTCGTCCGTCGATGGTGATTGATCCGGTGGTGGGTCGGTCCAGGGCGCCCAGCAGGTACAGCAAAGTGCTCTTGCCGCTTCCCGAGGGGCCCAGCACGAACTGGAAGCTGCCACCCGAGATGGTGGTTGTCACTCCCCGGAGAGCCCGGACGGTCGTCGAACCGATCGTGAAATCCTTGGTCAGCTCCTCGATCTCGATTGCGGGAATCGGTGTGGGTTTGTTCATCGTGTCATCACCGGACCGCTAGCCGCGGCGGATGGCCTCCATCGGCGAAAGACGCATGGCCCACGTGGCCGGATAGAGTCCTCCGGCGATTCCCAGGGTGGTGCTGAAAATCAGGCTGAAGGCCAGCAGGGACGGGCTGGCATACAGCTGCAGGCGATCGGGCCAGGTGCCGTTGATGATGTCGGTGCCGAGCCATCCCATCAGGCAACCGATCACACCCCCGGTGACGCCCAGCACGGCGCTTTCGCAGGTGATCAGCATCACCACATCGCGACGGCCCCATCCGTTGGCCTTCAGGATGCCGAACTCGATGATCCTCTCGGTCACGCTCATCAGCATCGTGTTGATGATCGACAGCACTGCGATCACCACACCGATACCGGTCATCACTCCCAGGAACAGGTTCAGGTCGGTGCTGAATTCGTTAAATCGCTCCGCCCAGTCGTTGGCCGTTCGCACCTCGACGGGTTCGGCTTCGGCATCGGTTGCGATGCCAGTCGATGACCGAGTGCCTCCGGCGAGCCAGTTCTGGATCGCCAACAGCAGGTCGATCAACGGATTCCCGGTGGCGATGGCTCCGGCAATGTTCCCGGTCGACTGGATTTCGCGACCCTTGAACAGCTCCCGGATCTGCTTGACCAGCACGTCGTTTTCGACCGTGCCGTCCGGTTCGATGTAGTACGCGCAGACACTGTCGCGATCGAAACGAATCTGGCGTCGAAGCAGGTCGATGTCGACGATGATCGAGACGTCGAGCATCAGTTGGCCGCAGTGGTAGATGCCGACGATCCGGAAGTCGTCGCCGTTGATCGACAGCTTGTCATCGACACCAACGTCGTTGTCTTCGGCGATCTGTCGGCTGATGACCGCATGCAACTGGTTGCGATCGGTGCCGTCCAGGAAACGGCCATCGACCATCGCGTCCCGGTAGACATCGGTTTCCAGTTTCTGCCGGGTGGTGATATTGGTCCCGAAGAGGAAGCGGGGTGGTGCGATCACCCGCTTGCCCTCGATCACGTTCACCCGAGACCAGACTTCGGGATTGACCACTCGTACGCCTTCGACTTGCTCGATTTCTTCGGCCCATGCGGCCGGCATCCTGGAGAACAACGGCAGCGGCGCGCCCGCCTGCATCATCGCCAGCCCGGGAATCCGGCTGAACGTGTCGGTGACCATGCGGTCGATGCCCTCGGCGACCGAGAACAAACCGACCATTCCGGCGATGGCGACCGAGAGTCCCGCCAGGGCAAGCAGGGACCGAAGCGGTCTGGAGACAAGATTCTGGATTGCGAATCGCCACATGGTCTCAGCAGAATAGGTCGCGTCCTGCCGTTTCGAAAGCGACTCACGCTGGAAGAGACGCGGGTTGGAAGGGACACAGACTGACCACGATGGCTGATCGCGATTTCTACGACGTGCTGGGAGTCTCGCGCGGGGCGTCGGGTGACGACATCCGCAAGGCGTACAAGAAGCTCTCTCGCAAGTTCCACCCCGACAAGAACCCCGACGACCAGGGCGCTGCCGAACGGTTCAAGGAGGTCCAGGAGGCCTACCAGGTCCTCGGCGACGAGGAGACCCGGGGACAGTACGATCGCTTCGGCCCGGCTTTCCGCCAGGCTTCGGCCGGTGGGGCCGGAGGATTTCCTCCCGGAGCCATGCCAGGCGGGTTCGACTTCTCGAGCTTCTTCGGCGGTGGTGTTGATCTCGGAGACCTGTTCGGCGGGGGCGGGGGACCCGCCGCCGGCCGTCGACCCGCGTCGCGACGGGGACAGGACATTCGCACCTCGATCCGTGTGCCCTTCCAGGTCGCGGTGTCTGGAGGAGGGCACGAGCTTTCGATGAGGCCCGACGGTGCGGGAGGCCGTACGGAGCGGTTGACGATCAAGATCCCTGCAGGGATTCACAGCGGCGAAGTGCTCAGGCTCAAGGGGCAGGGGGCAGCCGGGTCCGGCGGACCACCGGGTGACCTGATGGTGACCGTGGAAATCTCGCCGCATCCGTGGTTCCGTCGAGAGGGTGACAACGTGTTGATCGAGTTGCCGGTGACACCGGCCGAATCAGTACTCGGTGCACGGATCGAGGTGCCGACGCTCGACGAGGGGACGGTCGTCCTGACAGTTCCTCCCGGAACCTCCAGCGGCGCCAAGCTCCGGCTGAAGGGCAAGGGGATTCGTAACCAGAAAACCGGGAGCCAGGGAGATCAGCTGGTCGAGGTGCGTATCGTCGTTCCCGACGAAACGTCCGACGAGCAGAAGGCGTTGTACGAGCGGCTGGCCGATTCGGAGGAAGAGAGCGGGACGTCTCCTCGAGACGGATTGTGGGGTGAGTCGTGACCGTGTGGATGCTGTTGAGCCAGGCCGCCAATGGGCTCGGTGAAACTCCCGCCGGGTTGGCCAAGGAGGTCAGCTCGGTCCTGCTGCTGGTGGGCCTGGTCGTGGTCGTGTTGCTGGGGCTGGGGGCCATTGCGATGGTGCTGATGATGGGAGGTCGCCTGCGTCGCCAGGTCCGCGACAACCTGCCTCCAGCCGACCCTCCACCTGACCCGATGTGGCCCTTGCAGGTGCCGCCGGAGGATGAGGAGAATCGGGAGGATCAGTGACGCGTCCGCGTCCGATCACGGGTTCACCCCATGACCAGTCCTCTTCACAACCACCGTCTCGCTGCCTGGCGTCGTCTTCGCCATCAACGGGACTTCAATCGGGTCTACGCCGCCCGTTGTCGGGCCGGCGATGGGCAGCTGCTGGTCTATGCCGCTGTTGGGAATGAACAGCGGGGGACGAGATTCGGCCTGAGTGTTTCCAGGAAACATGGCAACGCTGTCCGTCGCGGCCGGCTGAAACGGCTGCTCCGTGAGGCGTTCCGGGTTCAGCAACACGATCTGCCCTCTGGACTCGACCTGGTGCTGATTCCTCGTCAGGGTGCGGATCCGACGCTCGAGGACCTGAAGCGATCGCTGTTGCGGTTGTCCAACAAGCTGGCCGCCAGGATGTCCGAATGACTCAGTCGCTTCGAGGCGTGGCGGGGGTGACGAGCCGGGCGATGGCGTGGGGCCTGGTCGGCCTGGTCCGGATCTACCAATGGACGCTGAGTCCGATCATCGGAAGGCAGTGTCGGTTTCAGCCGACCTGCAGCCACTACATGATCGGTGCCGTGGAAAAGTACGGGCCGATCCGGGGAGCATGGCGGGGCCTGAAGCGGATCTGCCGATGCCACCCATGGCATCCCGGTGGAGAAGATCCGCCATGAGCGAGTGGCCGGAATTCCCGTTGGACCGGTTACTCGTCCATCACCTCGGTCTCTTTGGACGACGCGAGGTTGTTGACCTTTCCCTCGAACCGCTTGGTCAGTTCCTGGATCTCGTCCTTGGTCTGATCGCGGTCGTCCTCGGAGAACGTCTTCTGTTTCTCGCCCTGATCGGCGTGCTTGTTGGCATCTCGGCGGACATTGCGGATCGCCACGCGGGCCTCTTCGGCCAGTTCCTTGACCCGTGAGACCAATTGTCGCCGTCGTTCGGTCGAGAGGGCGGGGATATTCAGCCGTACCAGCCGACCGTCGGAGTTGGGTGCCAGGCCGAGTTCACTGGCCTGGACAGCCTTGACGATGTCGCTGATCACTCCCGGATCGAACGGACGAATCACGATCTGCTGGGGCTCGGGGACACTGATGTTGGCCAGCTGTTTCAGCGGCGTCGGGGCCCCGTAGGCTTCGACCCTCAGAGAATCGACCAGCGAGGGAGTTGCTCGCCCGGTCCGGAGTCCCTGCAACTGCCCCTGGAAAACGCTGGCCGCCTTTTCCATGCGGTCTTCACAGTCCAGCAGAATTTCGTCCTGATCCATCGTTGCCGTCCATCGTTGGTGTCTGATGCCGTCGTGGCCTCAAAGGTACCCGATGCCGACAGTCATGCAAGGGGGGTGAGGCTACTCGTCTGGCGTCGCGATCACCCTGGTGCCGACGCGTTCACCGGCGATCACCCGTTCGATATTGCCTTCCTTCTGGTAGTTGAAGACCACGATCGGAAGACGGTGTTCCATGCAGTGGTGAATGGCCTGGGCGTCCATCACCTCCAGTCCCTGCCTCAGAACGTCCTGGTAGGTGATCTCGTTGTAGCGGACCGCGTGGGGGTTCTTTTCGGGGTCTTCGGCGTAGATCCCGTCGACGCGTGTTGCCTTGAGCACGACATCAGCCTCGATTTCGCGGGCCCGCAACGCGGCGGCGGTGTCGGTGGTCACGAATGGGCTGCCGGTTCCGGCGGCCAGGATCACCACTCGTCCCTTCTCGAGGTGTCTGACGCAGCGTCGCCGGATAAACGGCTCGGCCACACCTTCCATCCGGATTGCCGACTGCAGCCTGGTGGGCACTCCGGCGTTTTCCAGAGCGTCCTGCAGAGCCAGGCCGTTGATGACGGTGGCGAGCATGCCCATGTAGTGAGCGGTCGGGGCATTGATCGCGTGGCTGACCGAGGCGAAGTGTTTTCCTCGAAGGATGTTGCCGCCGCCACAGACGATCGCCAGTTGCACCCCGCTGTCGGCGACTCGCTGTATCTGTTCGGAGATCGAGGCCACCTCGGCCATGCTGATCCCCGATTCGCCGCTGCGACAGAAGCTCTCGCCGCTCATCTTCAACAGCACGCGGCTGTAGGCGGGTTCCTGGGACTCTTGGTCGGTCATCGTAAATCGGACCCCCGGGTTGTCGGTCTGGGGGAAGTCGAGCGGATGGCTAGTTGCCGAGCACCCAGCGGGTGAAGCCACTGGCCGTCAGTCCGCTTTCGGCGAGCACTTGGCTGACCGTCTTCGACTCCTCCTTGACGAACTGCTGGGCACTGAGCACGCCCTGTTCCTGGTAGAAGACCTTCATCCGGCCGTCGACGATCTTCTCGATGATGTTTTCCGGCTTGCCCGTTGACCGGGCTTCCTCGGCGAGTCGTTCCCGTGCTTCATCGACTTCCGCCGCATCGAGATCCTCGGGGTTGACCACCGTCGAGTTCATGGCGGCGATGTGCATGGCGACATCCCGGAGTACCTCGGCCGAGGAACTCTCGCCGCTGGCTACGAACAGGACGCCGGTTTTGCCGTCGTGGTGTACGTAGCCGGCGGCCGGTCCGTCGACGCGGATCACCTTCGCCAGCACGATCTTTTCGCGGATCTTGTTGACCACTTCCTCGTAGGATTCTCGCAGCGTCCGCGAGTCGTCGCCGGGCGACGGCTGGTCGAGCAGGGCATCGGGCCCGTCGGCTCCGGGTCCGTCCAGCAGTTGCCGGGCGCAGTTGTCGGCCAGGGCCCGGAATTCGTCGTTGTTGGCCACCGGTGCGGATTCGCACTGCAGTTCGATCATGGCCGCGGACGATCCGTCCTCGGCGACGGCGATGGCGATACGGCCTTCGGAGGTGGCGTTGTCGGCCCGCTTGAGCATCACCTTCTGGTTCTGCTCCTTGAGGATCTCGATCGCCTTCTCCTGGTCGCCATCAGCTTCGACCAGCGCCTCTTTGCATTCCATCATCGGCAGGTCGGTCAACTGTCTCAGTTCCTTGACCTGTGCGGCAGTGATATCCGCCATCGAGAGTCTCCTCGCATGAATTCAGCGTGTGTGAGATGACCGTCCTGGTGGCCTGGTAGTGGCAAGCTGTCTGGAAAGAACATCTCGCCTGGAGGACCAGCACCTGGCCCAGTTTCGTCGCTTGGAATGGTCCGGGGGAGGCCGCTAACGCGACGGTCTCGCCTTGGGTTCTTCCTTGCGAGCCACCGGCTTCTCCTCGGGCACCATCGCCTTGCCTTCTTTGACCGCATCGGCGAGGTGTTCAAGGATGAGTCGGATCGACCGGATGCTGTCGTCGTTGCCGGGAATCGGCAGGTCGATGGTATCCGGATCGGAATCGGTATCGATCAGGGCGATCACGTTGATGCCCAGGATGCGTGCTTCGCGGACGCAGTTGTATTCGCGACCGGGATCCACGACCACCAGGGCCTCGGGCAGCCGGGCCATGTCCCGGATCCCCGAGAGGTTGCGGTGGATCTTGCGCCGCTCCCGTGTCAGCGAGCTTTGTCGCTTCTTGGAAAACGCCATCATCTCACCGCTCTCTTCCAGCAACTCGAGTTCCTCGAGCCGGTTGAGGCGACTGCGGATGGTGCGGTAATTGGTCAGGGTTCCACCCAGCCACCGCTCGTTGACGAACGGCATGCCGCACAACTCAGAGACTTCGGCGATCGGTCCCACGGCCTGTCGCTTGGTGCCGACGAAAAGCACCATGCTGCCGTTGGCGGCGACCTGCTTGAGATATTTCTTGGCCCGCATCAGACCCCGGATCGTTTCCTTCACATCAATGATGTGGATCAGGTTCCGACGGCCGTAGATGTAGGGCCGCATCTTCGGGTTCCACCGACTGGTGCGGTGCCCGTAATGGATGCCGGCTTCCAGGATGTCCTTGACGACGATATCAGCCACGACGGCATTCTCCGCGGAGCAATGACCGGAAAGGGTATGAGAAGGAGAGCGAACCACCGATCGTAGTCGGTGGTCTGGACTTCGTCAAACCCGTCACGTGGGTGCCGGTCCGCCGTCTATTTCGTCTTTTTCTTGGAGGGTTTCCGACTCGCCTTCGAGGCGGGCTTGGGAGCCGCAGGAAGTTTCAGCGACGTTGTCTTGCTGTCGGCGGTGGCGGTCACCGGGACCTTCCAGCGAGTGGTCAGCAGCTTGCACAGCCCCCCCTTGCCGTCGCGGCAGACCTGGTAGGAGACGGACACTTCGACCACCGCCTGTCCGGGTTTGCCCGTCAGGGCCAGGGACGCGGTCGCACCGGTGTCGCCGGCGGGCGTGGCCTTTCGCCGCTTGCCCAGTCCACCGGAATCGATCACCTGTTGGCCCTTGTTGCCCACCGCACGGTAGATGATCGAGGCACGGGGATTGAGCTTGAAGCCGGCGGGGATGGCCAGCGGGATCGCCAGCGACACGGTCTTTCCTGCCTGGATCGTCTGCTTGGGTACGGCCACTGCCTGTCCGCTCGCAGCGAAGTCGCTGTGGTCGGCTGCCGCGGGGGCCGGCGGCTTCAGGCCGGCGATCTTCAACTGGGCCAACGTCCCGGTCTTCAGGTCCACCGTGCAGATGCGGTGGTTGTTGGTGTCGGCGATGTACAGAATGTCGCCTCCAATCGAAACACCACCGGGCTCTGCGAACCGTGCCGGCTTGACGGTGACGCCCCGCTTGCCATTTCCCAGGAAGGTGGTCGACTTGCGGGTCTTCAGGTCCACTTTCTTGATCTTGTGGTTGTAGCTGTCGGCGACGTAGAGCGCGCCCTTGTGGAAGGCGACGCCGAGCGGGTGTTGCAGACGGGCCTTGTCGCCGATTCCGTCGATGTCACCGAACTCGAACAGCGCTCGGCCTCGGAACAGGTCGTGGGCACCGACGACGGTCTTGACCGAACCTCCGGCGCGGGTGTCGACCTGCCGGATCGCTGATCCCTCGCTGTCGGCCACGAACAGGTGTGTGCCGTCGGTCGCCAGCGACGAGGGTTGGGCCAGGGCACAGCGATCGAGTGGTCCGTCGGTGATGTCTTCACGACCAGTGCCGGCGAAGACACCGATGCGGTCGGTGCCGAGCTTGTGAGACCACAGTTGGTGAGGGCCGGCCATGGCGATGTACAGCGTTCCCTTGACGTGGGACAGGGCCCAGGGACTGTTCAGGGCCGTCTGTGTCAATGAACCGCCGTCGGCGCGGAAACGGGCCTGGCTGCCCGTCCCCGCCAGGGTCCGGACGGTCTTCTTCTTCAGGTTCACCACGCGAATCATGTGGTTCTCGGTGTCGGCCACGTACAATTCGTCACCCACGAGTGTCGTGCCCTGCGGGTGATCGAAGGTCGCGTCCGGGTAGCGGCCGTTCTTGCGACCGATCGCCCCGCTGCCGATGGTGTCCAGCAGTGATCCGCTGAGGTCGGTGACCACGATGCGGTTGTGGTTGGTGTCGGTGATGAACAGGCGTTTGCCGGGAACATCGGCCAGCACCTTGCCGGGGAATTTCAACTGGCTGGATTTCAGCCGGTTGCTCTCAAGATCGAAGCGAACCGGGGACGTATCGAGTGTGCCTTTCTTCTTGTGGAAGTCGATCAGAAGGCCGATCACCTTGTCGAACAGTTCGCGGTTGCCTTCGCCCGGCTGCTGGCCGACGTACCGGCCCTCGGGATCGATCAGCACCTGGGTCGGCCAACTGTTGGCGCCGAATTTTCGCCAAACGGTCATGTTCGCATCGTTGATCACCGGGTGCTCGATCTCGTATCGCAGGATCGCTCGCCGGATCGCCTCGGTGTCCTTCTCGTTGTCGAACTTCGCCGAGTGAACCCCGATCACGACCAGTTCCTTGGAGTACTTCTTTTCGAGGTATTTCAGGTCGGGCAGCACGTGCATGCAGTTGATGCAGCAGTAGGTCCAGAAGTCCAGCAGGACGACCTTGCCGCGGAGATCCTTGAGGTTGATCTCGCTGCCGGGGTTGATGTTCAGCCACCCGACGCCGCCATCAAGGCTGGGAGCCGGCGGGCGATTGGGGAACGGGTTTTCGGTGGCTCCCTTCTTGCCCTTGTCAGCAGCCTGGGCCAGCAGGTCGTTGTTGCCCAACGGGCCGCCGCGTCCCAGCATCAGTACACCACCGACCATCATTGCCAGGATGGTGATGCTGATGAGCACCCGGTGTGAGAGTCGATGAGTTGAGTCAGTCGAATGAGATTCGGTCATCGTGGGAGTCGACCTCCGGTCGAAATTTTCAGGTTGTGGTGTGCGAAGCCAAACAAGGTTGTCGCTGACTCGCACGGCTTCATCGTATCTCATCATCCCTGAACCCTGCAAATGCGGTTTGGATGTTGGCCCAGGCATACGACAGCCGCCCGACGGAGTCGCCGTTGACATTGCCGAACAAGTCGAATTATCGTCGAGCATGGAGGCAGAAACCATGAGCGTTACGAGAGTGGACTGCGAGAAGACGGCCGGTCGTCTCGTGGTGATGGTTGCGTGCGGGCTGGCGGCCGTCGCCACGTCATCGCGGGCCGCCGAGCCGACGTGGGCCGAGAAAATGTTCGAATCGAGGTCTCATGACTTCGGGGTCATTGCACTGACGTCGAAGGTGACTCATCGATTCCAGGTCAAGAACATCTACCGCGAGACGGTCCACATTTCGGGTGTGAAGACCACTTGTGGCTGCTCGGTTGCCCGGCCCAGCCAGACGACGCTCGCCAGCGGCGAGGTGGCGTCGATCGATGTGACGATGGATATGCGGAAGACGCGGAACAACGCCACGAAAAAATCGGCTGTGCTGACGGTGATCTTCGACCAGCCGGCGTTCGCGGAAGTGAAGATCCCGGTCACTGCGCGGGTCCGCAAGGACCTTGTGCTCGCTCCCGGTTCGGCCGATTTCACCGGTGTCGACCAGGGCGAGGCGGCCAGCCGCACTCTGAAGCTGAGGTACGCCGGCCGGGCCAACTGGTCGGTCAAGCAGATCGAGATCAGTTCTCCCCACCTTTCTGCCCGGCTCGAGGAGACCAAGCGGGCCGAGGTTCGTCGCCTGGGCTTTCTCCCGAAGTTTCACGACGTGCGTTACGACCTGGTCGTTGAACTCAAACCCTCGGCACCCGCCGGGTTGCTGCGCGAGACGATCGTGCTGATCACAGATGACAAGAAAGCTCCTCGCATTCCCGTGCTGGTCGAAGCGACCGTCGAGTCGGAGTTCACGATCAGCCCGATGGCCGGTGGAGTGGTTTCGCTGGGATCGCTGGTGCCCGGTCGGGCCAAGCGGGTCTCGGTGGTGATCAAGTCCCGCAAGGACTTCCGGATTTCAAAGATCGAGGCGGGGAGTTCGAGCGGAGCGTTTCGCACGAAGCTGCCCGGTTCGAAACGTCGCGTCCACGTGCTGCCGCTGACGGTGACGGCCCCCGGCGAAGTGTCCGAGCTCCGCGAGACGTTCACGTTGACGATTGCGGGCCGTGCGGAACCCCTGACGTTCGTCGTCTACGGTCGGGTCGTACCGGCGGTCCGGCCGTAGGACCCGTCGGTTTGCCCGTTCCCGAACGCGACTCAGGATGACACGCCGGGTTGCCGACAGTTAGAATGGGTGGACAGCCGTTTCAGGATTTGTGCCATGCTGACCATCAACACTCGTAACCGGGCGGTCTGCAACGGTCTCTCCCGACGGGATCTGCTTCGCGTCGGAGGTGCCGGTCTGTTCGGGACATCGGCCTCCCAGCTGCTGGCGGCCGAGAGCGTACGGGCGGCCACGGGGGGACGCGCCAAGTCGGTTATGTTCCTGTTCCTCTTCGGAGGTCCGAGCCAGCTCGAGAGCTTCGACATGAAGCCGTCGGCGGCCAGCAAGATTCGCGGGCCCCTGAAGCCGATTGCCTCGAGAACGCCCGGGCTGCTGATCAGCGAGAAGCTGCCGCGGACGGCCGCCATCTCGGACAAGATCCATGTCATCCGCACGATGACGCACCCGCACAACGACCACAACGCCTGCCACTACATCCAGACCGGTCATGCCTGGACCCGAACCGCGGCCAACGGCAATGACGTGAATGCCCGAGAGACCGATTGGCCGGCGATGGGTTCGGTGGTCGAGTACATCGAGCAGCATTCACCCGGTTCGCATCTCCGCGATTTTCCCGATTACGTCTACCTGCCCAACCGCCTGGGTCATCTCCAGGGATACGATCGGACCGGCCAGTACGCCGGTTGGCTGGGCCGGGCCTACAACGGGCTGGCGACCGACATTCGCAAGAAGAACAAGACCGACAACCCGTTTTTCCGAGCCTGTGACGACAAGGAACTGGACTTCCGGATCAAGGGGATCGTGCCCGAGACCGAGATTGGTCTCGACCGACTCGATCGCCGTCGCAGTCTGCTTGAACAGTTCGACATCGCTCGACGCGAGATCGAGACCGCCAAGCGGTTGCAGGATTACCACGGGATTCGTCAGCAGGCCCTGTCGCTGGTGACGTCCGAGAAGATCCGCAGCGCCCTGGACATCCGCCGCGAGCAGGCGGCCCTGAGAGACCGCTACGGTCGTCACCTCTTTGGCCAGTCGTGCCTGATGGGTCGCCGGATGGTGGAGGCGGGTTGCCGGTTCGTGACCGTATTGTGGGACGCCCCGGATGGTTACAGCTGGGATTCGCATCGCACGAGTGCCGATCTTGAAAAGCACCTGCTGCCGGGTTTCGACCAGGCCTACGCGGCGCTGATCGACGACCTCGATCAACGCGGACTGCTCGAGGAGACGCTGGTGGTGGCCGTTGGAGAAATTGGCCGCACGCCCAAGCCGGACACTTCGGCCTGGGGCCGCGGTCACTGGAGCCACTGTTTTCCCTGCGTGTTGGCCGGAGCGGGGATTCGCGGCGGTGAGATGTACGGCCGCTCGGATGCCGATGCGGCCTACCCGGCCGAGAACCCGGTCAGTCCCGAGGACCTGGCCGCGACGATCTTTGATTCGCTGGGCATCGGACATGACGTCCGTCTTCCCGATACCCAGGGGCGTCCGGTGCCGATGCTCGAACGGGGCGAACCGCTGCGACGGTTGTTCTCCGACGTCTGATCGTCCGCCGCTGCTGGCAAGCGAAAAGTCTCTTCGCTAGGGTGAGCGTTTCGACTCACTCACCTCCAGCAGAAGAACCGCAGGTCACATGCCCAAGGTCGTCAGCACATCGGTCAACGCGGACGGTGGTCCGCATTTTGAAATCCTCGCCAACGCCGGTTTCGATGTCGAACCGGTCGATCGCAGTGTCGACCTGTTTGTCGCCGCCGACCTGGTCGCCCAGATGCAGGGCGTCTCGGCGATCTCGGCCGGGTCCGAACCCTACACCCGCGAGGTGATCGAGTCATTGCCCGACCTGCGAGTGATTTCTCGGAGCGGCGTCGGTTTCGACGCCATCGATCTTGCCGCCTGTGACGAGAGGGGCGTGGTTGTCACGGTCACGCCCGGGGTCAATCACCACGCGGTGGCCGAACACACGATCGCGTTGCTGATGGGCGTGGCCCGCGGATTTCCTCAGCGGCACGACCGGGTCATGAACGGTCGCTGGTTCCGCGAGCCGTATCCCCGCGTGATGGGCAGCACGATCGGCATCGTCGGACTCGGTCGTATCGGCCGCGCGGTGGCCACTCGGGCCGCGGGCCTGGGCATGAACGTGCTGGCCTTCGAGCCGTACCCGCAGCAGGAATTCGTCGAGACGTGGCGGATCGAGCTGGTCGATGACCTGGACGAGCTGCTCCCTCGCTGCGACTACGTCTCGTTGCACCTGCCGAACATGGCCGAGACGCACCACGTGATCAACGCCGAGCGGCTGGCGAAGATGAAATCCAGCAGCGTGCTGATCAACACCGCCCGTGGGCCGCTGGTTGACGAAGCGGCCCTGATCGAGGCCCTCAAAAGCGGGTCGATTCGAGCTGCCGGACTGGACGTGTTCGAGGTGGAACCGTTGCCCACCGACAGCCCGTTGCTGGAGCTCGACAACGTCCTGCTCAGCGGACATGTTGCCGGGCTGGACAACGAGTCGCACGAGGGCACCTTCGAAATGGTTGCCGACACGATCGTCAAGTTGCACGCCGGTGAGTGGCCGGCCGACCGGATCGTGAACATGCAGGGCGTCACCGACTGGACATGGTAGGATGACCTCCGTGGAGGACGTCCGACGATGACCCGACCTGCCGATCACGATCCGCACGCAACAGTCTCTGGGCAGACCCGCCAGTCGGTCGATTCCGTCTGTGCACCGATCGACGGGTGGCTCGAGGAGAATCGTCAGCTGCTGGTTGGAATGCGGCGGCACCTGCACAGGCATCCGGAGCCGAGCGGCCAGGAGCGGGAGACGACCGAGTACCTGGCCGGGAGATTGCTCGAGGCGGGACTGCAGCCCCGGGTGCTCCGAGACGGGCTGGGACTGACGGCCGACGCCACGATCGGGACTCCCGGACCCCGGGCTCCGCGTGTGGCCCTGCGAGCCGACATTGACGCCCTGAAGATCCAGGACGCCAAGTCGGTCGAATACCGTTCGTGTCGGGACGGAGTGATGCACGCCTGTGGGCACGATGTTCATTCGACGATCGTTGCCGGAATTGCTCTGGCGGTGGCCGCGAAATCAGATGGAGGTGGGCTGGAACCGGGCCGAGGGGTTCACCTGCGGTACCTGTTTCAACCGGCCGAGGAGATCTGTCTCGGAGCGAAGTGGCTGGTTGAACAGGGCGCTGTTGACGACGTCGATGCGATCCTGGGCCTGCACGTCGATCCGGAGAATCCGGTCGGGCAGATCGGTGTCAGGTTCGGACCCTTGACGGCGGTGTGTCACGAGGTGGAGATCCAGGTCCGAGGCCGGGGTGGCCATGCCGCGAGACCTCACCAGTCCCGCGATCCTCTTGCTGCCGCTGTTTCACTCGCCTCGACCCTCTACAGCCAATTGCCCCGAGGCGTCGATTCGCGTCAGCCGTCGGTGTTCTCGATCGGTCGAATCAGCGGAGGCACTCTTCCCAACGTGATTCCCGACGAGGTCGAGATGCTGGGTTCGTTGAGGACCGTGGCGATGGGAGACGACACGGTGTTGCAGCAACGGATCCGGGACATTGCCGCTGGTGTGGCATCGTTGACGGCGACCGAGATCGACGTCGCGTTCCGCGCCTCGCTTGAGGCGGTTCGCAACGATACGGGCGTCACGACGGCGATCGAAGAGGCGGCGCTGGTGGTGGCCGGTAAGGATGCGGTTCGGCGAATCGAGCAGCCGAGCATGGGAGGCGAGGACTTTTCTGTCTACCAGCAGGAGGTTCCGGGGAGCATGTTTCGACTGGGCAGTTGCACCGAGGGGGGGCATCTGCTGCACACGCCGGAGTTCGACGTCGACGAGATGGCGCTGGTGCCGGGAGCCCGCGTGATGGTCCGTGCCGCGTTGCTGTGGGGCCTGTCGCAACAGAACGGACTCCCCGAATCCGTAAGTGACGGGCATGACGGGTCAGGAGGTTAGCGGATCATGTCGACGCTGGAATTCACTCGCAACGATTTTCCGACGATCGGGGTCGAGATTGAACTGCAACTGGTCGACGCCGAGACGTTGTCTCTGTCGAGTTCGATCGAGAAGCTGATTGCGGGTTTGCCGCCTGGACTGGCCGACCGGGTCAAGCCCGAACTGATGCAGTGTTACATGGAGATCAACACCGGGATCTGTCGGACCGTGGCCGAGGTGGGCGAGGACCTGGCCTCGACGATCACGGCCGTCGAGCGGGTGACCGATGACCTGGGTCTGAAACTGTTCTGGGCAGCGACACATCCGTTTTCGAGCTGGAGGTCCCAGGAGATCACTGTCAACGACCGGTACTTCGAGCTGGTCGAACTGATGCAGGATGTCGCTCGGCGTCTGGTCACCTTCGGACTGCATGTGCACGTGGGGGTCGACAGTGGTGACAAGGCGGTGATGATTTGCGACCGGATGCTCCGCCACTTGCCGCTTTTGCTGTCGCTCTCGAGCAACTCGCCGTTCTGGGAAGGGCGCGCCACCGGCATGCACTCCAACCGATCAAAGATCATGGAGGGGTTGCCGACGGCCGGGTTGCCGCACCGGATGAGAAACTGGAGCGAGTACATCTGGCTGGTCACTCACCTGGTGGACACCGGGTTCATCAACACGATCCGCGAGATCTGGTGGGACATCCGGCCTCACCATCTCTTCGGCACGGTCGAGATCCGTGTCTGCGACATGCCGGCCAATCTCGGGCAGGTGCTGGCCCTGACCGCGGTGGTGCAGTGCATGGTGCAGGCGATGTCCGAGGAGATCGACCGCGGGACTTACCAGTCGGAGTACCATCCGATGATGGTGCAGCAGAACAAGTGGCGGGCCACGCGGTTCGGGCCGGACGCCGAACTGGTCAACAGTGATGATTACCAGCAGTATTCGGTGCAGCAGTCGATAGACCGGTTGATCGAGGTGTTGCGGCCGACGGCCGAGAGCCTGGATTGCGTGTCGGAACTCGAGAGCGCGTCGTTGTTGCCGTCGGCCACCGGCAGTCGCCAGCAACTGGCGATCTTCGAGGAGACCGACAGTCGTCGCGAGGTGGTCCGTCGGATGCTCGAGGTGAACAAGCTGCAATGACCGCCGACCCCGCAACCTCCGAGACGTTGCGCGAGACGGTACGGCAGTTGCCGACCGGACCGGGCGTCTACCTGATGAAGGACGAGCACGCCCGGGTGATTTACATCGGCAAGGCGGTGAACCTGCGGAGCCGCGTTGGCAGCTACTTCACCACGGCGGCTGCCCAGGAGATGCGGACGGCGGGACTGGTGCCGGAGATCCGCGACGTGGAGGTGATCGAGACCGAGAGCGAGGTCGACGCGTTGCTGTTGGAGGCGCGGCTGATCAAGGACGTTCAGCCGAAGTTCAACCAGGAGCTCAAGGACGACAAGACGTTCCCCTATCTCGAGGTGTTCGTTCGCGAGGACTTCCCGCGGGTCGAATTCACCCGCACGCCTCAGGACCGCGGCACCCGGCTGTACGGCCCTTTCACCAATGCCAAGCAGCTCAGAGGCGCGATCGCGGTGCTGCAGAGGATCTTCCGGTTTCGCACCTGTTCACTGGACATCGACGATGGTGATGAGCGGTGGCGGTGGTTTCGACCGTGCTTGCTGGCGAGCATCGACCAGTGCACGGCGCCGTGCAACCTGCGGATCAGCAAGGAGGACTACCGTCGGGACATTCGCAGGTTGCAGACATTTCTTGACGGGGGACGGGTGAAGCTGATGCGGGAGTTGGACCGGGAGATGCAACAGGCGTCGGCCGAGAAGCTCTATGAGAAAGCGGCACGGATCCGTGATGAGATCCAGGCGCTGGAGGACCTGGATCTGAGGGGGGATCTCGAGGAACACGCTCAACCGGAGGTGTTCTATGTCGATCCGAAGAGGGGTCTGTCGGGCCTGAAGCAGGTTTTCGGTCTCGAGGAGGTGCCCCGGCGGATCGAGGGCGTCGACATCGCACACCTGCAGGGAGGCCAGACAGTGGCCAGCCTGGTGCAGTTCATCGACGGGCTGCCCTTCAAGCACGGTTACAAGCGATACCGCATTCGCTCGGTCGACGGTGTCGACGACTACGGTTCGATTCGCGAGGTCGTTTCGAGGCGGATGGGACGGTTGGCCCAGGAGGGCGAGGCATTTCCCGACATCCTGTTGATCGACGGCGGTAAGGGGCAATTGAATGCGGCGCTGGAGGCGATGGAGGTGATCGGGGTCGATCCGCCGTTCACGATTTCCCTCGCGAAGCGGGAAGAGGAGGTCTACGTTCCGGGCGAGGCCGAGCCCCGGCGGCTCTCACGCCACGGCTTCGGACTCAGGCTGCTGCAGTATGTCCGCGACGAGGCCCATCGGTTTGCCCAGCACTACCATCACATCCTTCGCCGCAAGAGCACGTTGGGCGAGTAGGGCGACGGGTTCACTCCACTGTCGCAAACTCACGGACAATCGCCCGCGCCGCGCGCATGCCGTCGACGCCGGCACTGATGATGCCCCCGGCGAATCCTGCACCCTCGCCCACCGGAAACAGCCCAACGCAACCCGGTGACTGAAACGTGTTGCGGTCACGGACAATTCGTACCGGCGAGCTGCCTCGCATCTCCGGACCCACCAGCACCGCCTCGGGCAGGAACGCCTTGTGGTACTTGCGGTTGATCAGTGGCAGGGCCCACTTGATGGTCGAGATCACCGTCGACGGCAGCAGCATCTCCAGCGATGCCGGCACGCTGCCTCGCTGATAGGACGTTTCGATCCGGCTGGTCGGGTTGGGAGAGCGTCCGGCCAGGAAATCCGAGGCCCTCTGTGCCGGAGCCAGGTACTCGCTGCGGCCCAATCGGTACCCGACCGATTCGAACTGCTGCTGCAGCCGGACTCCGGCCAGCGGATCGTCCGATCCGAATTCCTTCGGCTCGATCGTCACCATCAGGCCGCTGTTGGCGAACGGCGTGTCCCGCCGCGAGTTGCTCATGCCGTTGGTGCAGAACATCTCGGGTTCGGAGATGCTGGGAATGATGTGCCCACCGGCACACATGCAGAAGGTGTAGACGTCACGGTCACCCCTGGCGACGAGGTTGTAGTTGGCGGCTCCGAGCAGGTCACGGTACTCGGGCCGGCCGTACGCTTCGGCGTCTATCTGGTCCTGGGGCTGTTCGATCCTCAAGCCCACCTGGAACGCCCGGGGTTCCATCGGGATCCCCGTCTCGGCCAGCATCTGGTAGGTGTCTCGTGCACTGTGCCCGATGGCGAGAATGGCCAGCGAGGTGGGAATGCGACCCTGGCTGGTGGCCAGTGCCACCAATCGCCCGTCCTCGATTTCGAGTCCCTCGAACCGACATCCGAACCGGTACTCACCCCCGGCGGCTTCTATCTCTCGGCGGAAGTTCCGCACCACGAATGGTAGCCGGTTGCTGCCCAGGTGAGGCCGCTGTTCCCAGGCCACCGACGGCTGGCGGCTCAGTTCGGCAAATTTCTCGATCACCCAGTCGACATCGGGACCCGACAACCGGCAGGTCAGCTTGCCGTCGCTGAATGTCCCGGCTCCGCCTTCACCGAACAGGTAGTTGTCATCGGGGTCGTGTTCTCCTCCACGCTCGAACTCGCGGATGCTGCCGACACGCTCCTTGAGCCCGGGTCCGCGTTCCAGGATCAGCGGACGGTAGCCGCGGGTTGCCAGGAAGTGGGCGGCCAGCAACCCGGCCGGCCCCGAACCGATGATCACCGGTCGTTCCTCCAGCGGCGAAGGGCCCGGCGGCGGATCATCGAACGTCTTGGGCAGGTAGCTGTCGACTCCCTCGCGGCGAACGAGGTCTTCCAGCCGCTCCTGCTCGTCGGCAATCTCCACAGCAACCGAATACACGAACTTGAGGTTGGTACGGGAACGTCCGTCGAGGCTCTTCTTGAGCAACCTCCAGCCGGTCACTTCCGGCAGATCGACCCCCAGCCTTCGGGCCAGCTCGGGACCGATGTGCTGTTCGTCGAGCGTTACCGGGAGCCGGACGTTGGTCACCCGCAGAGGCATGAGGAGGCCTGTTCGATCGGCGTCACGGCGAGGAGGACTTCAGGAAGTACGCCACGCCCTGGACCTTGGTCTTGCGTTGGTACACCCGGTCGCCGGCTGTGACGTACATCCTGTTTCGTTTCGGGCCGCCGAAGACCACGTTGGCCAGAGATCCCCGATGTGGTTTGCCGATCACTCCGCCCATTCGCCCGGTCGGATCGAACATCTGCACTCCGGCAGAGGTGGTCACATACAGCCGGCCACTGGTGTCGACCGCCATCCCGTCTGATCCGGGACGGTCACGACCCGGCAGCAGTCTCAGGGGCAGGTAGTACCGTTCCCGATGAGACAGGCTGCCGTCGGGTTCGACGCGGTAGGTCCACAGGTGCGGCTTGTTGCGTTCGGTTACCACCAGCGTGCCCTCCCCGGGCCAAAGGATCACTCCGTTGGGGCTGATTCCCTCGGCGACCACCCTCTTTCGCCGTTTTGCATCGATCGTCCAGACGCGGTTGTTTCCCGGATCGGTGACAAACAGTCTCATGTCGCTGCCGACGACCAGGTCGTTGCAGGGGATGTCGCTGGCGACCACGGTGTGGCTGCCGTCGGCGGCGTAGGCCACCACCTGCTTGTCGCCGTTTCGGCAGCCGTACAGCAGGCCGTCCTTACCGAACATAAGTCCGTTGGTCCGAGCGGTCTTTTCGGCGAAGACGGTCACCTTGCCTGTCGTGGTGTCAATTCGGTGAATCCGGTCGTTGGGGATGTCGGTGAAGAAGACATTGCCCTTGGCGTCAACCGCCGGCCCCTCGGTAAAACGGTAACCGCTGCCGACCAGTTTCCAGCCCTCGCCGGGCAACAGGACCTGTGTCAGAGGCATGTCCTGGGCGAAGGCGGTCGAGCCGGACAGCGCCAGCAGGCAGGCCAGGAAGCGGACGAACGATTCGAGGCGGGGCATGGTGGTCTCCTGCGGAGATGTCTCGATTGAACAGGGAGTGCAGAGCAGCAGCGGCTCACTTGGTCTTCGAGGTGTCGGCTGTCTTTCCGTTCCATCCCCGCCACAGCCACTTCAGCGATTCGGGCAGGATGGCTCCGCCATGTCGACCGTTGTGACCTCCGGTGCCCATCACGAACTTGTGGTCGTACCTGGAAAACTTCAGGGCCGCGGCCATCTGGCGGTTGGACAGGGGCCAGCTGCCGTGGAGGTTGTCGAGGTCATTGGTGCCATCCTGCAGAAATGCGCGGATCGGCTTCGGTTCGGTCTTGCGGATCAATGCCGGGTAGACGTGGCCGCCGCGAATGTTGGTGAAGCTGCCGACGTGGCTGAGCACCTTCTGGAACCGATCGGGGCGTTCCCAGGCGACCGTCCAGGCACAGATGCCCCCGGAGCTGATGCCACCGATGGCCCGCATGGCGGGGTCATCGGTCAACTTGTACTGCTTGCCCACCGCCGGCAGGATTTCCTCCAGCAGGAACCTGGCATACTGGCCGCTGAGCGTGTCGTATTCGAAGCTGCGGTTCCGTCGCGGCCTCCCACCGGCCTTGGTCGGCGGGATGACGCCGGGGTTGAGGAAGATGCCGATCGTGACCGGCATCTGGCCCTTGTGGATCAGGTTGTCGAACACCGTTGGCACACGGAATGACCGCTTGGTATTCACGTAACCTCCGCCGTCCTGGAATACCATCACCGCTGCGGGAGTCTTGCCGTTGTATTGCTTGGGAACGTAGATCCAGTAATCCCGAACGGTGCCGGGAAAGACCTTCTTGCTGATCCACTTGTGCTGCGAGACGGTCCCCTGCGGGACACCTTCCTGCACCATCGAGTCGGGGCCGAGCTTGTAGTTGTCCTGGGCGAGGGTTGGCGCGGCCAGCGTGAGGACCAGGACGAGCAATGTCAGGCGGTCGGTCATGGTGTGTTGTCCGGTGAGAGTGATGGTCATTCAATCCTGGCTCAGGAACTTGTGGTCTCCGGGTTCGAAACCGCGAGGCTGAGGCGTGTGCTTGGTGATGATCTGCCAACTGCGCCCGTTTTCCCGGAATTCCGACACATCGGTGGGCGTGTAGGCGACGTCCAAGTGGGGAGTGTCGAGGGCTTTCCCCCCGGCGTGGTAGCTGCGGACAGCCGTATCCAGGGCCCCGGTGACCAGCAGGGTTCGCTCGGCCGGGTACGGTTCTCGGCCGTGGATGAACATGGACTGGATGGCGTGCGAAAGTCCCTTGAACAGGCAACGGTTACCCCACGGGCCGTTGAACAGGGCCGTGGCCCTCGGCTTGGATTCCCCGTCCACTCGACAAGCAAAATTCCAGCGGTTGGAATCGTTGCCGACTTTCAGCACCGCGGCTTTCAATCCGTCGCGGTACTCAACCAGGATCGCGTGCGGCTTGGAGTTTTCGTGGCCGGCCAGCAACCGCGTCATCGATCGCGGTCGTCGATCCAGCTCGGCCAGCATCGCCGCCTCGGCCAGGTCCAGGGACCAGCGTCCCTGGCGTGCGGCGTCGAACAGCGCTTCGCCCTCGAGCACCTGGATCCGGGAGATTCCGGTTTCGCCGATCTCTCCGCGGGTTTCCACCATCGACTGCAACACCTCGAGACCGTGGAATCCGTAAGATTCCAGTTGTCCGCCGTGAATCGAGATAGCCTCGGTGATCTTCGTGCCGCGGGGCAGTTCCAGGCACGGTCGCCTCTGGGCCAGTGGCACCGAGCTGCCGGCCAGCAGTGGCATGCGGTTGGCCCGTGCCACGTCGACCATCTCGCGGGCCCAGTCCCAGCGGTAGGAGTAGTGCTTGTCATTGAACAGCGGCACGTAACGTCCGGCACGTTTCATCACCGACACCGCCGCGTCGAAGAACCGCTTCCTGGGGTACATCTTCTGGCCAAGGTCGTTGACCGGGTAGTCGCCGTGTTCGCCGATCGACAGCACGGCATCGACAGCCAGCGAGGTCCCTCCGACGCACATCGCCTTCTCGATCGAATCGAACAGTGGCACCTTGTGTTTCTTGGCGACATCCCGTGCCATGTCGCCGTCGGGAAACTGGTCGGCGTAAAACGAGACGATGTCGACGCCGGGATCGACCAGGCGACCACGAAAGAGGTACGGGCGAAAGAAGTTCTCGAGGATGTTGTAGGCGTGAGAACGGAACCGGAACTCGGTGAAAATC
Organism: Planctomycetaceae bacterium; assembly: GCA_002724315.1. Taxonomy (GTDB): domain Bacteria; phylum Planctomycetota; class Planctomycetia; order Planctomycetales; family Planctomycetaceae; genus UBA8437. The sequence goes on from PBOJ01000070.1 coordinate 22,414, forward strand.
GCTGCAACGCGAGGTCGCTTCTGGTTCCCGGCGGTCGCGGTCCCGGCGAACAGGCCGGGAGCCAGGGCCCAGGCGGCCGAACGGGCCAGAAGATTTCGGCGGGTCAGTTCACGGCTGGGCGATGTCATGAGTCCGTGTCCCTGGTGGAGAATCCGGGTGGCCGGGGGCCGTGGCCAGCAGGCTCATTGTAGGTGTTGCCCCATCCGGCTGCACGCTATGATCGCCCGGACCATGAGCAGCTCGCAGCCGTCCCAACGTGGAGCCGATCACCTGGTTCGGTCGCTGGTGACGGCCGGCGTCAGCCGATTGTTCACCCTGTCGGGCAACCAGGTGATGTCGGTCTTCGACGCGACGATCGGAACCGATATCGAGTTGATCCACGTGCGTCACGAGGCGGCGGCGGTCCACATGGCTGACGCCTGGGGCCGGTTGACCGGCGAGCCGGGTGTGGCGCTGGTCACGGCCGGCCCGGGGTTCACCAACACGCTGACACCGACCTACGTGGCTGCGATGGCCGAATCTCCGGTCGTGGTACTCAGCGGCTGCTCGCCGCTCGCCCGCGACGGCCAGGGGGCTTTCCAAGAGATGCCGCAGGCCGAGATGGCCGGCCGGGTGGCCAAGGCGTCATGGAAGGCGACCGATCCGGCGGCCCTGGGACACGATCTCTCTCGAGCCATCCGGTTGGCCCGCAGTGGTCGACCGGGGCCGGTGCATGTCACCCTGCCCGGAGACGTCCTGTCGGATTCCGGCCGGCATCAGGTGGCCGGGCCACCCGTTCCGGACGACTTTCATCCGATCGTGAGCCTGCTGGATCGGGACACCGCCGACCGGGTCCTGCAACTGCTTGGTGAGGCCTCCTGCCCGCTGGTGCTGGCTGGTCCGGCGTCGGTTCGCGGTTCCGGCCCCATGGCCCTGGCACAACTGGAGGAGGCTACCGGCGTGCCGGCTGTGGCGATGGGGAGTCCTCGCGGGATCAATGATCCGGGCCTGGGGGCATTCGCCGAGGTCCTGGTCGAAGCGGATCTGCTGGTACTGGTCGGACGCAAACCCGATGTCGGCTTGAAGTTTCTCGAGTCCCCGTTTGTCGATGACGGTTGCCGCGTGGTGCTGATTGACCCGGACGCCGCGGTGCTGGAGCAGTACGGCCCACGCCTTGAGGGTGCGGGACGGTTGGTCGTCGCCGACCTGGCCGATTCGGTGCCGGCCATCGAACGGCTGCAGCAACTCTCGGTGGAGCCCCGCAGCGACCTCGCCACCTGGCGGGACCGGGTGAGACAGTCGGTGGCCTATCGGCCTCCGGAATGGGAACGGCCGGAGGTGGACAAGGGCTCGGCGCTGCATCCGGTCCAGGTGGCCCGGGCGGTTGACGATCTGCTGGCCGAGGCCAAAGAATCGGTGTTCATTTCCGACGGAGGAGAATTCGGGCAGTGGACGCAGGCGGTTGTCGGCTCGACACACCGCGTGATCAACGGACCGTCCGGTTCCATCGGCGGTGGCGTGCCGTTTGCCTTGGCCGCGCGGTTGGCCTGCCCGGAAGCGGTCGTGGTGGCGACCGTGGGTGACGGCACCTTCGGATTTCACGCCATGGAACTCGACACGGCTGTCCGGTACGGCCTGCCGCTGGTCATCGTCGTTGGCAACGATGCCTGTTGGAACGCCGAGTACCAGATCCAACTGGATGAGTACGGGTCCGATCGGCTCGTGGGATGCGAACTGGCCGACACACGGTACGACGAGGTATGCCGATCGATGGGGGGATGGGGTGAGCGAGTCGAACGGGTTGAGGATCTGCCGGAGGTGTTGCGGCGGGCGGTTGCGTCGGGACAACCGGCCGTCGTTGACGTGCGGATTGACCGGGTCCGGGCGCCGATCGTTCGCCGCTAGTCATCGCCAGTTTCGACATCGTCGTCGAGCATTCCCAGTTGTTGCAGCCGACGGTAGAGACGGGGGCGTGTGAGTCCGAGCAGCCGAGCCGCGTGGGCCTTGTTACCGCGAGAACGCAGCATTGCTTGCCCGAGATGTTCTCGTTCGACGCGCTCCATGACGTCTTCAAGTGGTTCGATGGGTGGTTCCAGCGGGCCGCCGGTTCGTTGGGCGTCCATCCCGGTCCGGAAGGCAAACGGCAGGTCCGGCGGCTGGATCACTGCCGAACCGCGTTCAGCAGCCGTCCTGGCTGCCTCGCGGATCACCGTGTTCAGTTCGTCGAGATTTCCCGGCCAGCCGTATTGGCCCAGAGCCGTCCAGGACTCGGAGGCCAACCCGCCGACCTGGAAGTCGGCCGTCTGGTTGTGGCGTTCCAGGAAATGCTGAGCCAGGGGCTGGAAGTCCTCAGAGCGATCACGAAGTGGCGGCAGGCTGATGGTGATGGCCGAGAGGCGGAAGTGGAGTTCGGGCAAAAGGTCCTCGTCGGCAACAGCCTGCTCGAGTGGCCGTGTTGCCGAAGCCATCAATCGCAGCTCCAGCTCATCGTCGGCGTTGTGGTCGTGAGCAACGAATTCGCCGAGTCGGTCGAGCAGTCTCTGCTGAATGTCGCGCGGCAGTCGGTCGACTTCGGCAAGAAACAGTGCACCGGGTTGCAGCACGTTGGCGACAGGAGGCCGTGAGGGTCCGAGCATGCGGTCGATGACGTCGGCCTGTTCGTCGGGAGGCAGGGCGACCGAGTCGAGAGGGACAAAGGAGTGCTCGCCTCCTGGGCCCGCGTAGTGGATCGCCCGTGCCGCGTGCTCCCGACCAACCCCGGACTCGCCGATCAGGCAGACACCCGCCCGTGTCCCGCTTGCCAACCGCACCTGTTCGAGGACCCTTGTCATGGCTGGCCCGCGTCCCAGCAACGAGTCGAGACCGAACCTCTGGCGGAGGGAATGTCGCAGCGCGGCCAGTTCGGCATGGAGACGGTGGGTGGGTGTTTCGGCAGTGGACTCGGCCGGTTGTTGCACAGGCTGTAGCACACCCAGGAAGCCGTCCGGACGGGCCTGGTCGTCGGTGAGGGGAAAGACGTGCAGCAACTGGGGCAGGGAGCGACCGTCACGGCAGGAGACCTGGATCGGGACCGGGCCTTCGGGGTGTCGATCGAGTTCCGGGGGTGGGCAGATGCTGGCGACCAGGGCGTCGACGGTGCCGGCCTCGAATTCGCTGCTGTAGTCGCATCGCCATCCGACAACGTCTTCGGCCAGCCACCCGGTCAGGCTTTCGCAACCGGTGTTGAACCAGGCGACGACGCGATCGGTGTCGAGAACGAAGACGGGGGTCTCCGTTCCGGCCAGCCACTTCTCGATCCGTCGCCGACGTCGGGGCATGAATCCGGTGGTGAAGAGTGGAGAGGGATGAGTGAATTCAGGAGGTGGGGTTCAGCGGGAGACTCGTCCCGAAGTGGCTCCTCCCATCAATGCTTCGATTTCGAACCGCTCGGCGTAGCTGAAGTCGCCCTTGATGCTGTGTTTCAGACAGCTGGCAGCCGTGGCGTACCGCAAGGCGGTTTCGGGTGCGGCCAGTTCAGGAGTCGTCAGGGCGAAGATCAGGCCGCCGGCGAATGAATCTCCAGCGCCGACACGGTCGACGATGTTGCGGATCTCGTACGGCTGGTACTCGCCCTGGTCATTGAGCGGGGCGAAGTGGGCCGTGTCGTTGGAGGCGTCCAGCAGCATCGCACCCCAGTTGTTGTGGCTGGCCGAGAGGCTCTCGCGGAGCGTGATTGCCACCGTGTCGACGTTGGGGAAATCCGAGACGATTTGCCGGGCGACCGATTCGTAGGCGGCAACATTGAGGTGACCCGCCTCGACATCGGTCTCACCGGCCTGGATTCCCAGGCACAGGTCGCAGTCCTCTTCGTTGGCGATCACCACGTTGATGAACGGCATCAGTCCTCGCATGGTCTCACGAGCCAGGTCGACAGTGCCGGTTCCGGGTTGCCAGTTCCAGAGTTTTTTGCGGAAGTTGAGGTCGCATGAGACGGTCAGACCGGCCGCCGAAGCGGCTTCGACGGCGGCTCGGGCTGCGCCGGCCGCGGGATGGCTGATCGCGGGTGTGATGCCTGTGATATGCAGCCAGCCGGCTCCGGAAAATGCGGATTCGAAGTCGTACGCGTCAGCCTCTTCGAGCGAGATCGAAGTCCCGTCGCGGTCATAGATCACCGTGCCACCTCTCTGGTTGGCACCGGTTTCGACGAAGTAGATCCCGAAACGTCCCCTGTCGATTCGACGCAGGAGCCCGGTGTCGACTCCGAACTTCCGCATTTCCTGTTCAAGGCAGTCGGTCAACGGGTTGTCGGGCAGACTGCTGAGGTAGGCGGATTGTCCGCCCTGGTGAGCTATCGAGATGGCGACGTTGAGTTCGCCGCCACCGAAAGTCGCTTCGAACCGTCCGGGCAGCACCTGCCGAACTCTCAGCAGCTCCTCGGGAGCCAGCCGAATCATCACTTCGCCGAATGTCACAACCCGCACGGTGTCGTCTCCAGGATGTTCGGTCCACCAGGCCAGCTGCCAGTCTGGCACACCGTCTCGATCACATCAAACCGCGTGCGAACAGAACCGGTAATAGATCTCGGCGGCCTGTTCCAACTCGGCCACCTCCAGCCACTCGTCGCGGGTGTGTGCCTGCAGGATCGACCCGGGACCACAGACGATTCCGGGTACGCCCGCGGCGGCGAATCGCGAGGCGTGGGTGCCGTAGGGAACTCCGACCAGTTGCCGGGGTCCGGTGATGTTGGCGATGTGATCCTGCAGCCGTCGCGCCCAGTCCCCGTTTCCCTCGTCGGGCAGCGGAATGCCCACCAGCCAAGGAGGCAGGAACTCGAAGGGAACATCGACGTTCTGTTCGAGATACTCGCGAACGTCGTCGATCACTGCCGCCCCGTTTTCTCCCGGAATCACGCGGCGGTCGACTTCGATCAGGCATTCGTCGGGCACCGTGTTGACGCTGACGCCACCGCTGACCAGTCCGACCGACAAGGTGGCGGCCCCGCACAGCGGATGGGGTGTGACACGATCGGCCAGCGTGTCGGCGTAGCTCTCGAGAGCGTGAACGACCCGGGCCATGTGGTAGATCGCGTTGACACCCTGTTCGGGCTGAGAACTGTGGCAGGCGCGGCCGGTGGTGCGGACCTTCCAGCGGGTCGCGCCGCGGTGGGCGACAACGATGTCCAGCAGCGTCGGTTCGGCCACGAGAGCGACGTCGGGTCGTTCAGGGATCAGGTCGCAGTGCCGGTCGTCGTCGGTCCACAACCGCACCAGGTCGGTGATTCCCTGCACGTTGGATTCTTCGTCACACGTGCAGCTCATCACCACGTTGGCGGCCCCCTCGGGACGTTCGCTGGCCAGCCGGGCCACCGCGTGCAGCATCGCCGCCATGCCCCCCTTCACGTCGCAGGAACCGCGACCGAAGATTTTCCCGTCACGGACGACCGGGTCGAACGGATCAATGGTCATTCCGTCGACAGGGACCGTGTCCTGGTGGGCATCGAGAATGACGGTCGGTCGGTCGGCACCAGCGTCCACCCGAGCCACGACATTGGATCGGCCGGGCACGACCTCGATTCGCTCGTGCGCGATGTCTCGCTCGGCAAAGAATCCGCACAGCCAGTCCGAAACTCGTGTCTCGTAGTACTCGGGACCGGAAAGGTCGCGGCCCATGGGATTGACGCTGGGGATGGAAACCAGCGTCTTGAGGATTTCGAGAGTGTCCACGGCGGGATCCTTGGTTGGTACAGGTCAGGGGTGTCATCCTAGGCAATCGGCGGTCCCGCGTCGCAGTCGGTGAGGCGGAAAGGTGACTGGTTTGCCACGGGATCGAACGGGACGTATCGTGATGCCTCGTTTCCGTTTTCGTCTCCGAGAGGCACGAGTTGATGACAGATTTTGCCGCTGAACACGCCAGGGGACACGACTACGGAGATTTCCTCGGACACCACGCGTCCGACGAGGATCGAGAGAGGTGGCAGAGGATCTACGACCGTGTGACGTTGACCGAATCCCACCAGGCGGTGCTGGCATCCTTCGTGAGGGAGATGAAGGTGCTGGTGCTGGCGGGGGCCTGGTGCGGTGACTGCGTGAACCAGTGCCCGATCTGGGAACGGTTCAGCCAGTCGTGTTCACTGATCCAGGTTCGCTACCTGGATCGCGACGAGAATCCCGAATTGACCGAGCGGTTGTCGGTCAACGGTGGCCACCGGGTGCCGGTTGTGGTGTTCCTGAGTGAGGACGACCACCTTTGCGGGATTTACGGAGACCGCACGCTGGCCAAGTACCGGGCGATGGCGGCCGACATCGACGCGTCGCTGGTGCCGGTGGCCGACGATGGTGGCCGCACTCTGCTCGAACAGGCAACCGACGAGTGGCTCAACGAATTCGAACGCATGCAGCTGATGATGCGGACTTCGGGTCGTTTGCGGCAGGTGCACGGGGACTGAGAAGGTCGTCGTCGGGTCTTGATCGGACCGCCGGAGAGTTCAGCACGCGAATCCCAGTTCGTGACCGATGTCTTCGGCGTGGGCGGCCACCCGCTCCACGGCCGAGCCGACCTGGTCCAGGTCCGTGTCGGATTCCAGCAGTACCGGGTGGTGCAGCACCAGCACGTTGGCGTCGGCCCTGTCAGCCTCGACCAGTTCGCCCGATGTGCTGAACCGTCGCTGGCTGTGGGACTTGTGCAGAGAACGGAAACCCGGATCGATCGCCACGCCCTCGGCCCGGACAGCCCTGGCGAACGCGTCTCGCGAAAGTCCGGCACAGGCATCGGGGTTGTACTGCAATCCCAGCTTGTAGAGACCGGGCTGCGATTCGGAATCCTCGGGCAGGGCGAACGGGGTCAGGGCGGGATGATCGGCCAGTGATCGAATCACCCGTGTGACCGCGGTGGCACGTTGTCTGTTTCTGTTGCCCAGGTTGTCGAGTTGAGGCAGCAGCAGCGCGGCCTGGAGTTCCGAGAGCGGGTAGGCGTCGTTGCCTCGTTGCGTGTACGTTTTCACTCTCTGTTGCACGCCATCATCGCTGGTCAACAACGCTCCACCCCGGCCGGCCGACAGCAACTTGCTGCCGCCGAACGACAGCACGGCCACCTCACCCCAGCTTCCGGCCACACGCCCCGCGACCCGGGCGCCGGGAACCTGGCAGGCATCCTCGATAATCGGCACGCCACGTCGGTTGGACAGATCTCGCAGTGTCGGCATGTCGACCTGGCCGCCGTGGAGATGCGAGACGAGTACCGCCCGTGTGGCCTCTGTCATTGCCTCTTCGACCCGTCCGACGTCCAGATTCCAGTTGTCCGGGCGGATGTCGACCAGGACCGGGGTGGCGCCGACACACAGCACATCCTGCATGTTGCCGCGGAAGTCGTAGGCGGCCAGGATCACTTCGTCGCCGGGCCCGATCTTGAGGCCTCTCAGGGCCAGTTCGACGGCCACCGTGCCGCTGGCACACAGTCGCACGTGATCGAAACCGTGAAAGGTGGCCAGTGATTCGGCGAGGGCTTGGGAATGTGGCCCGTGGTATTGGCCCCAGCTGCCGTCGCGGGCCGCACGGTGCAGCACCTCGACGATCTCGGGGTCGTCGGGTGGCCAGGCGGGTGGTCCCTGGGGTCGGATTGGCGTGCCGCCCAGGACGGCGGGAAGAGCGTCGTTGGGCATTTGAAGCGGTCAAAAAGGGGCTGGGTTGGTGGCCGTCGCAGAAACCCTTTACGATGGCTGGCTCGTGCCGCCTGTCTTGTTTGTCGCAGTTTGCGGACGACAAGACAAGCAGCGGTCGCCAGGACACACGAATGCACACGATTCGTTACATCATGGTCGGCGGCTTTCTCGGGGCCGGCAAGACCACCACGCTCGGTCGGCTTGCCCGGCATTTCACCGACCGGGGACAGAACGTCGGCGTGGTCACCAATGACCAGGCCACCGACCTGGTCGACACCAACACCTTTCGCTCGCAGGGTTTCGATGTGGGCGAGGTGGCCGGAGCCTGCTTCTGCTGCAACTTCGACGAGTTGATGAGCACGATGGAGAAGTTGGGCGAGAACGAGCGACCGGACGTGATCCTGGCCGAACCGGTTGGCAGTTGCACCGACCTGGTCGCCACGGTCATCCAGCCGATCAAGCGGATGTTCGAGACCGATTTCCAGATTGCTCCCTATTCGGTCATTCTCAAACCCAGTCACGGGCGGCGAGTGCTACGGGGTGAATCACGGGGCTTTTCGCCCAAGGCGGCCTACATCCTCAAGAAGCAACTCGAGGAGGCCGACGCGATCCTGGTCAACCGCGTTGACGAGCTCGGTTCCGATCAGGTTGATGAACTGGTCGAACTGGTGGCCGAGCACTGCCCGGACGTGCCGGTCCTGAGAATTTCGGCGAAGACCGGTGAGGGTTTTGATCAGCTCATTGAACTCCTTGGACAGACCGGTGACTTTGGTCGCCGGGTGCTCGACATTGACTACGACACGTACGCCGACGGCGAGGCCGAGCTGGGGTGGCTCAACAGTAGCCTGCAACTGGCCGCCGATGAGCCGTTTGATCTCGACGAGTTGTTGCTCGACGTGGTCACCCGGCTGGCAGGACGGCTCGAGGAGCAACAGGCCGAGGCGGCTCACCTGAAAGTGATCGGGTTGTGGGAGGGTTTCTTTGGCGTGGCGAATCTGGTTTCCAGTGAGGATCGGCCCGAGTTGTCGCTGCCGTCGAACTGCCAGGTCCGGACCGTGGACATGATCGTCAACGCTCGCGTGGCCTGTGATCCGGAGTGGCTTGAAAACGTCGTGCGGGCCGAGGTGGTTGCAGCGGTGGATTCCTGTGGTGCGTCGGTGGAGTTCCGACAGGTCCAGAGTTTCCGGCCGGGGCGGCCAGAGCCGACACATCGGTTTGACCGAGACGACTGAACGGATTCGCCGGCGTGGTGGACGTGGTGGAGAAATCTCGATGAAGGCGAGGATTCGCGGAACGGAGATCTATTTCGATGTCGACGGTGCCGGACTGGTGCCGGACGGGGATCGGATGGTCGACCGGCCCGTGCTGTTTTTGCTTCACGGCGGCCCCGGAGGCGACCACACAGGGTTCAAATCGACGGTGGCGCGGCTGGTCGACGTGGCCCAGCTGGTGTATATCGATCACCGGGGTTCCGGCCGCAGCACCCCGGCCGACCCGACCACCTATACGCTGGAAGAGAACATCGACGACGTCGAAGCGCTCCGGGATTACCTGGGCCTGGAATCGATCTGCCTGCTGGGTTCCTCCTACGGCGGAATGGTGGCACAGGGGTACGCGATTCGGTACCCGGGGAGAGTCTCCAACCTGGTGTTGTGTGCCACCGCACCCAGCCACAGGTTCCTGGATGATGCCCGACAGATCGTGGCCGAACGGGGTTCGCCCGAACAGCAGGCGCTGTGCGAACGGCTGTGGGCCGGGTCGTTCGAATCACTCGAACAGGTCAGGGAGTACTACCAGGCGATGGGCCCGATGTACTCTATGACCTACGACGCGGAAAAGGCGGCCGAATCCTGGGGGCGAGGAACGCGGAATTTCGAACAGCTCAACCTGGGATTTCGTGAGTTCCTGAGAGAATTCGATTACACCGATCAGTTGAGCTCGATTGTCTGCCCGACACTGGTGCTTGCCGGAGCTCACGACTGGATCTGTCCACCGAATCACTCACAGGAGATCGCCGAGCGGATCCCCCGCGCCCACGTGAAGGTGTTTTCCATGAGTGCCCACAACATCGCCGGAGACGAACCCGAGGAGTTCCTGGCGGCGGTGCGGGGATTTCTGACTTATTCGGTCTAGATGGCATGTCCGGTTCGTTGCCCGTCCTGTCTGGTGATCAGGCCCGTGAGATCGACTCGCGGGCGCTCCGCGATCATGGCCTGACCGGCCTGGTGTTGATGGAGAACGCAGGTCGAGGTTGTGCCGATTTGCTTCAGCGACTGGGAATCGATGGTCCGATCCGCATCTGCGTGGGGAAGGGCAACAACGGGGGCGATGGTTACGTGATTGCCCGTCACCTGGACAATGCCGGCTTCTCTGTGCGTGTCGGATCGACGGTCGATCCGGGGATTTTGGCCGGCGATGCCGCGGTCAATCACGCGGCGTGGGTTTCGGGCAACGGCACCGTCGATGTCGTGGAAGCCGGCGAGTGGGACGACATGCTGGCCGGAGCTGATTGGATCGTGGACGCGCTGCTGGGAACCGGAACGCGTGGTGATGTGCGGCCGCCGTTCGATGCGGCGATCGATGCGATCAACCGGACGAGCGATGAGTCACGTCGACGGGTGTTGTCGGTCGACCTGCCAAGCGGCCTGGATTGTGATTCCGGCACACCGCTGGGCCGGTGTGTTCGCGCCGACCACACGGCCACGTTCGTTGCCCCGAAGAGAGGCCTGTTGGAAGACGGAGCGTCGGAGTGGGTTGGTGCGATCCATGTTGTCGACATCGGGATTCCCCGATCACTTCGCGAGGAGGTGTTGGGGTGAAGCACAGGTTCTTCTGTGACACATTGCCGAACGAGGCCGACGGAGGACAGGTCGTGCTGAAGGGCCCGGAGGCCAAGCATCTCACGAGCGTCCTGCGGCTCGGGCCCGGCGACCTGGTCGAGTTGTTCGACGGCCGGGGCACCGCTGCACGGGCTGAGATCATCTCGGGGGGCAAACGTGAGATCGAGTTGTCGGTCGTCGAGCGGGAAGTGGACTCTCAGCAAAGTGGTCCCGAAGTGGTGCTGGCGACGGCGGTTCCCAAGGGCGACCGAATCCGATCCCTGGTCGAGAAGGCGACCGAGTTGGGAATCGATCGGATGGTGCCACTGAAAACACAGCGCAGCGTCGTGCACCCCCGGGTGGGGAAGCAGAAGAAGATGCACCATGCGGTGATCGCTGCGTGCAAACAGTGCGGCCGCAACCGTTTGATGCGGATCGATCCGTTGATGACGTGGGACGAGTTGCTGGCCGTCGAAAATCAGTCACTGGTGATTGGCCAGCAGGGAGCCGAGAATTCCGGTGAGTCGATCGCTCGGCTGCTGGCTGCCCCGCACATGCCGCTGGTACTGTGTGTCGGTCCGGAGGGGGGATGGACCGATGGTGAACTGGATGCGGCACGCGAGGCAAAAGCGACGCTGATCGGAGTGGGCCGGCACACCCTGCGGATCGAGACCGCCGCGTTGGCTTTGGCGGCACTTGTCTCTGCAAGCCGGAAGGTGGAGGACTGACCGGACGTGGAGCCGGGTTTCAATTTGGACCGTTTCTGATACGATTCCGGTCAACAACACGAGTTGGACAGTGCTTTCGACTCGGGCCAGCTGGGAGTGCCTGGGGTGTTGGAGGCTTATACAGAAAGATGGGCTCTGGTGACCGGGGCCTCGAGTGGGATTGGCGCTGAGTTTGCGCGCGTGCTGGCTGGCAACGGCATGCACCTGGTGCTGACGGCCCGCCGCGAGGATCGCCTCGAGGAACTGGCCGAGGAACTGCGTCAGCAGCACATGGTGCAGACGCTGATCGTTCCGGCCGACCTGTGCGATCCGGGCGCGGCGACGGCGTTGATCGAACGGATCGACGCCGAGCAGATCACGCTGGAATTGCTGGTCAACAATGCCGGTTTCGGGTACGTCGGCGATATCGACGGGACCGACGTCGGGGCGATGCTGTCGATGGTCCAGTTGAACATCGGCGTGCTGACGGAGTTGACCTACCGCGTGCTGTCGAAAATGCTCGAACGAGGCCACGGTGCCATTATCAACGTGGCGAGTGTTGCCGGCATGCAGCCGGTGGCATACATGCCGGTCTACTCGGCGTCGAAGGCCTTCGTGCTGCATTTCAGTGAAGCGCTGTGGGCCGAGGCCCGTGACCGTGGTGTGACGGTGATGGCCCTGTGTCCGGGGACGACCGAGACCGAGTTCTTTGATGTTGCCGGGGTGCCCGGTTGGCTCAAGAAACAACGTGCACAAACGGCCCGGCAGGTGGTCAACGAAGCCCTGGACGGGCTGGAAAAGCGTCGCGGTTGCCGGGTGACCGGATTCTGGAACTACCTGAGATCACTGGCGCCGCGGATCGCCACTCGCAAGATGGTTGTCACCCAGACGATGAAGTATTTTCGTCCGCGGTCGACCGAAGCCGGGGATTCGCCATAGCCGGGGCGGTCAGCGAATCGGTCAGGCGAACAGGTCCTGCACCACCTTGCCACCGTCGACGACTTTCATCGGTCGACCGAGTGGACTGAGGTGTTCCTTGCGAGGGTCGACCTGCAGCGAGTGGCAGATCGAGCAGAACAGGTCGGGAACACTGACGGGACGATCGGCTACCGCCGAACCGTTGGCCGAACTGGACCCGATCACCTGCCCACCCTTCACACCGCCACCGGCGACCGCCGCCGAGAAGACGCGGGGATAGTGGTCGCGGCCGGTCCGGGAGTTGACTCGTGGCGTCCGGCCAAATTCGCCCATCCAGACCACCAGTGTCTTTTCGAGCAGTCCGCGAGTCTCGAGATCCTCGACCAGTGCGGCCACGGCCGGGTCAACCTGTTCGGACAACGTGGTGATGCGTTCGAAGATGTCGAAGTGGGTGTCCCATCCCCTGGAGACGACTTCGACGAAGGTCACACCGCTTTCGACCAGCCGACGGGCCAGCAGGCATCCGCGGCCGAAGCTCGTCTCGCCGTACTTCTGCTTCAGCGAGTCGGGTTCCTCAGAGATGTCAAAGGCGGCGACATTCTTGCTGAGCACCATGCGGGAGGATTTCTTGTAGAGCTTCTGGTGCTTGTCGACGACGGTTTTCCCACCGCGACCGGAGAATTCCTGTTCCAGCCGACCCAGCAGTCCCAGTCGGCGACGATACCGTCGGGCGGGCACCGGGACGGACACGTTCTGGGGAAGTTGCCCCGGATTGTTGACGGTAAACGGCTCGTAGTCGACGCCGAGAAAACCGGAACCGGTGGTGCGGCCGACCGAGACGACCGCGGGCAGTGCGAACTCCGGGCTGGCCAGTTGTTCGGCGATGCTGGCACTGAGGCTGGGGTGCTTGACGCTGCCGGAGGGGACGTAACCGGTGTGCAACTGGTAGCTGGCTCGCTGGTGGTTGCCTTCCTTGTTGGTCATCGACCGGATCAATGAGAACCGGTCGATGGTCTTGGCGACTCGGGGCCAGTACTCGGCAACCTGCATCCCCGGGACGGCCGTGGAAATGGCCTTGGTGGGTCCACCGTTGTCGGTGCCCGGTTTGGGGTCCAGTGTCTCGAACTGGCTGGGTCCACCGGCCATCCACAACAGGATCATGGACCGGCCCTGCTTCTTGAGTTCCTCGGCTTCCACCTGCACGACATCGGCCAGTCCCACGGTGCCCGCTGCCAGGGCGGTGGCGGGTACGGCTTCGAGAACCTGCCGACGAGAAAATGTCCGGGGAGTGTCGGGGGGGAAATCGGTCATGGCGAAGTGTCTCCTGCGGCCCGCAGGATGATGTCACATGATTGTTGAGGTCGGGGGAAAGATCTCTATCTGCGAGAGAGGAACTCGCTGGAGTTGACCAGGCTCCACATCAGGTCCTCGAACGCCTCACCTCGGCGTCCGACCTCGGTGATGTACTCCCGGCAGATCTTCAGTTCAGATGCCGAGGGTTCGCGTGAGAGCACCAGCAGGTAAACCTCGGAGATCGCATCGTCATCACCGGGGTGTTTCCGGAGAATCTTGGCCAGCCGGGTGTTTCCTCCGGCCCGGATCATGGCGTGGATCAGCGGCGAGTTCATCAGGTACAGGGCCTGGGGGACATTGCCCTTGATGTCTTCCTGTGGAGTCGACGGGTCGAAGCCGAACAGGGTGAGGAAGAGTGTGCGTCCGGCAGAACGTCGGCGAGACATCATGTTGTTGGATTGTCCGGGCCGTTGTCTTCGCAGCGATCGTTGCCGGACGGAAGTGGATTCGATGCCGAGGACTTCCAGTAGCGCGTTGTAGACTTGGTCGGCTCGCAGTCGACTTGGCTGAGCCGATGCGAATGGCGGGATGGGTTCGGTCGGATCGCGAGGTCGGATCTGCCGCTGGTAGGCCCGTGTTCCGGCGATGATCTCGAACAGTCGTCGTGTGTCATAGCCACTGTCGGTGAAGTCTCGGCAAAGCAGATCAAAGACCTGCGGATGTGCCACTTCGCGTTCGGGGCCCATGTCGTCGATCGGCATGGAGAATCCCTCTCCAAGCAGCACCGACCACGTGCGATTGACGTAGGCGCGGGCGAACCACCGGTTGCGGGTGGACGTCACATGGTTGGCCAGCAGTTGCCGTCGCTCAACGTCATCGAGTCCCTCGGTGGCGCGGCCCCCGGTGGCGAAGAACACCGGACGGATGGCATCACCACGATTGCCCGGCTCATCGAGATTCGGCATGTAGTGTTCGGTGTCGTTACGACGGTTGTTGTTGCCGGGGGGAGGCAGCTTCTGGAATTCTTTGAGGCTGAGGCCGCCGTCCTTGTTCGCGTCACCCCGCTGGAGAAACCGGTCAAAGCTCCTGTCCAGGCGAGAATCGGTGACCTCGGACTTGACCAGTTTTCCGTCACGGTTGCGATCCAGGCGACGGAACATGAGGCCCAGTGCCTGCGGCGATGGATTCCGTCGGCCACGTCGGCTGGCATCCTGTGACACCACCTCGAAGGTCCGCGGGGTCGCATCCCGCTTCGGCCGCACGCGGACGCGAGGAAAGAAAGCGGCCAGTTGGTGAAACTGGATTCGCTTCCAGCGGTCGGTGGGATGATCGTGGCAATTGGCACACTGGATCTGGATTCCCAGGAAGATCCGTGACGTTTCCGCGGCCAATTCGGCGGCCTCGCCTCCGTGGGCGAACAGCAGGGCCGTGGCCCCGTTTTCGCGGACGTCTCCGGTGGCCGTCAGCAGGTGCTCGACGATCTTGTCCCAACTCTGTTTCTGTTCGAACTGCTCGGTCATCCAAGCCTGAAAGACCGGGGGACTCATCTGCCGGCTGCGCATCTCGGTGGCCCGGGAGAAAATGACATCTCGCCAGTAACGGGCCTGGGAGGCGGAGAATTCTGTCGAATGGACCAGCCGGTTGATCAGCCGCGATCGCTTGGTCGAATCGGGATCGAGTTGGAACAGGGTGACGCTGTTCGACGGGGGAAGTGTGTCGGTGAGATCGAGCGTGGCACGCCGTAGGAAGTCTCCATCGGAGGCCAGCGGCGCCGGCGTTCCGCCGGACGCCCGGATCTCAGCTTCGAGCAGGCGGTCAACTTCTGCCGAAACTGCTGATGTCCGGGCCGGTTCGGCTGCGTCGACCGGGTGGACCAGCAGCGGGATACCCAGGGTGAGTACCAACAGGGGAAGCGTGGGACGCGTACACATCTCTCTCTCCGAACAGGCCCGCCAACACGGACTGGCCCAGAATGAACACCGGGGCGGGACCGGGGTTCCGGAAATTCCGTCGAGAACCCGTCGCAGTTCTCACTGGTTCAGCCCGTACTCCTTGATTTTACGGTACAACGTCCGTTCACCAATACCAAGCAGTGCCGCGGCGTCCTCGCGTTTGCCGTCGACCAGTTCGAGTGCCTGCTCGATGTAGAAGCGTTCGACCTCGACCAGCGGTCGTCCGACCAGTCCATCTGCTCCGCTGGGGCTGCGACCGGGCTCCCCGTCGCCATCGGCTGTGGGCATGATGTCATCGGGGAGGTCATCGACATCGAGTAGCCCGTCGGCGTCGAGTACGAGCATGCGTTCGATGGTGTTGCGGAGTTGGCGGATGTTGCCTGGCCAGTCGTGGGCGATCAATGCCTGTCGAGCGGCTCTCGAGACGTCAGGAACGTCGCGGCCGTGGGATTCGGCGAATTCCTTGCGGAAGTGGTCGATCAACAACGGCACATCCGCTCGTCGTTCTCTCAGTGGTGGCAGGTCGATGGTGACGACGGCGATGCGGTAATAGAGATCTTCCCGGAAGCGACCTTCGCGGACGGCGTTCTCGAGATCGGCGTTGGTGGCCGCGACGACCCTGACGTTGACCTCGATTTCCTCGTTCGCCCCGATCCGGGCGACCTTGCGGTCTTCGAGCACCCTGAGCAGTTTGATCTGCGTTTCGGTCGGCATCTCGCCGACCTCGTCGAGGAACAACGTGCCGCCGTTGGCGAATTCGAATTTCCCGATTCTCCGACCCACCGCTCCGGTGAAGGCTCCGGCCTCGTGGCCGAACAGTTCGCTCTCGAGAATACTCTCGGGCAACGCCGAGATGTTCAGCGGGACGAAGGGTTTGGACTTGCGATCGCTGTTCTGGTGCAGGGCCCGGGCGACCAGTTCCTTGCCAGTGCCGCTTTCGCCTTCGATCAACACGGTACTGCTGGTGGGGGCGACGTGCTTGAGTTGTTCGAGGACGCGGTTCATCGACGGGCTGTTGCCGATGACCCCCTCGAATCCGAATCGCTCGTCGAGCCGGCGGGCGAGTTCGGCGTTGCGGCGGAGAAGGCGGAGCCTCGTCGAAGCCTTTTCGACGGCCGACCGCAGTTCGTTGATATCCAGCGGCTTGGTGAGGTACATCGATGCGCCGGCCTGGCCCGCGGCCAGGGCCGACTGAACCGAGGCATGTCCGGTCAGCAGAATCACCTCGGCGTTGGGCAATTCCTCCTTGGTCTTCTGCAGCAGCGCCAGACCGTCGAGGTCGCCCATCATCAGATCGGTGACGACCACATCGAAATTGTCGCTCTCGATCCGTGTCGCGCCGTCTTCGCCCGAAATCGCGGTTTTGCACTCGTAGCCGACTCGCTCGAGACTCTCAGCGACCGCCTGGGCGTGGGGTTCGTCGTCATCGACGACCAGTACCCGAATTGGTGGCCCCGACGGTTCGAGGTCATCGGGGACGGCGTGATCGCGTGCAGAGTCGGTCATGAGTCGATCTGGTTGTCACCGGGGTCGTCGGACAATTGGTCCGATGTGTCAATTGGCAGTCGAATGGTGAACTTGGTTCCCTGGCCGGGTTCGCTTTCGCAGGCGATCGTCCCGTGGTGTGCCTGTGCGATTTTACGGACCGTGGGCAGGCCGAGGCCACTGCCGGAAGGCCGGGTCGAGAAAAACGTGTCAAACATCTTCTCCCGGGCCGTGGCATCGATGCCGTGACCGTTGTCGATCACGACCAGGGCCACGTGGTCCCCGTCGACGGCTGTCTGTATTTCCAGGCGGCCCCCTTCGGGCATTGCCTCGGTGGCGTTGCGGCAGAGGTTCATCAGCATCTGGCGGAGCAGTGGATCATCACCGTCGACTGTTGGCAGGCCCGGTTCCAGATGGGGGCTGATGTCGATTCCGGTATCGTCGGCCTGCGGGCGGTAGAAGTCGAGGAAGGAGCTGACGAGGTTGTTGAGGTCGACGGGGACGAACTCGAGCGAACTGACCCGGGCAAATTGCAGGAACGCGTCGAGAATTTCCTCGAGGTGACGGCACTCCGACTGAACGGTGTGCAGCTTGTCGAGCATCCTGCGATCGCGAGGTTCGTCCGAAGTGGCCAGATCCTCGACCAGCAGATCGAGGTTCATCGAGATGGTCGAGAGTGGGTTGCGGATCTCGTGGGCCAGGCCACCAGCCAAGCTGGCGATCTCGGCATACCCTTCGGCGTACCGGGACAACAGCTCTTGGCGTTCCTGCGAGTCGATCGCCCTTACTCCTGGCCGCCTTCTCCTCCACCGTCGTCGGTTCCGCCGGCACCGTCGGCTTCACCGCCACCTTCGCCACCGCCGGCTTCGGCCAGCACGGCTCGTCGCGAGAGCTTGACCCTGTTCTGGTCGTCGACGGCGATCACCTTGACGTCCATCTTGTCTCCGACACTGCAGACGTCAGCGACGGACTTGACGAAGCCGTCGGCGAGTTCACTGATGTGGCAGAGTCCGTCCTTGCCGGGAGCGATCTCGACAAAGACGCCGAAGTCCTTGACCGACGAGACGGTGCCGCTGTAAACGCGTCCGACCTTGACGTCTTCGGTCAGGGCCTCGATCCGGGCCAAAGCCGCCTCGGCAGCTGTCCCGTCCTTGGAGGCGACGGTGACCGTGGCGGTCCCGCCGTCTTCCTGGATGTCGATCTGGGTGCCGGTCTCGTCCTGGATGGCCCGGATGGTCTTGCCACCGGGGCCGATCAGCAGGCCGATCTTCTCGGGGTCGATCTGGGTCCGTTCCAGTCGCGGGGCGTGTTCGGAAATGTCCTCGCGGGGTTGCGCCAGTGTTCCGAGCATCGACTTGAGGATGTTGATGCGGGCGTCCTTGGCCTGGGCCAACGTCGCCCGGATGATCTCCTCGGAGATCCCCTTGATTTTCAGGTCGAGCTGAATTCCGGTGATGCCGAACTGGCTGCCGGCGACCTTGAAGTCCATATCACCGAAGTGATCCTCGTCACCGATGATGTCGGTCAGCAGTTCGAACCGTCCGTCCGGCTCGGCGACGACACCGATCGAGATGCCGGCGACCGGTTGCAGGATCGGAACGCCCGCGGCCATCAGGCCCAGCGTCGTGCTGCAGACACTGGCCATCGAGCTCGAACCATTCGACTCGGTGATGTCGGAGATCGCCCGGATCGTGTAGGGAAATGCCTCGGCGTCGGGCAGGATCGAGACCACGGACCGCTCCGCCAGGGCACCGTGCCCGATTTCTCGGCGACCGGGACCTCTGATCATCCGGCATTCACCCACCGAGTAGGGTGGGAAGTTGTAGTCGAGCATGAACCGCTTCTCGAACTCCTCGACCGGCCCGTCGACCCGTTGGGTATCGCGGGGCGTACCGAGTGTGATCGTACAGACCGACTGGGTCTCACCGCGGGTGAAAACAGCCGATCCGTGGACGCGGGGCAGCAGGTCGACGATGCACGAGATGTCTCGCAGATCGGTCATGCTGCGGCCGTCGAGCCGCGTCTTGTCATTGAGAATCAGGTCTCGAACGACCTGTTGTTCGAGATCGTGGAAGGCCTCGGAGAAGTCGCCACGGGTCGAACCGTCGGCGGTTTCCTCGGAGTCGTCGGGGAAGTGTTTCTCGAGCAACTCGGCCTTCAGTGAATTGGTCTGGTCGTGGCGCTCGGCCTTGACACGGCTCTGCATGGCCGTTTTCAGTCGGTCGTAGCCCTCGGCGTGGAGCGCCGAAAGCAGCGGGTTTTCTCCGGCCTCCTCGTACTCGACTGGCTGGACGCCCACCTCAGCGACCAGCTGGTTCTGCAGTTCGCAGATCGAGACGATGTGCTTTTGGGCAAAGAGGATCGCCTCGATCATCTCGTCTTCGGGCATCTGCTCGGCGAAGCCCTCGATCATCAAGACGCTCTCGAGGTTGCCGGCGACGATCAGATCCAGAGATCCCTTGTCGGTCTGTTCGAGCGTGGGGAAGATGACCAGCTGGTCATCGACCTTGCCGACCCGCACGGCCGCCAACGGTCCCTGGAAGGGGATGGACGGCGAGATCATCAACGCGGCACTGGCACCGATGATCGCGTGAACGTCGGGGTCAATTTCGGGATCGACAGCCAGCACGTTGGCCATGATCTGGACCTCGTCCTTGTACCCCTTGGGGAACATCGGACGGATCGGGCGATCTGTCAGCCGCGCGGTGAGGATCTCCCTCATCGTCGGCCGCCCTTCCCTTTTCAGGAAGCCGCCGGGGAACTTCCCGGCCGAGGCGAACCGTTCACGGTAATCGACCGTCAGCGGAAAGAAGTCAATGCCACGTCGTGGGGGGCCGTCCTGTGAGGCGACGAACACGACTGTGTCTGCGTAACGAACCAGGACAGCGCCACTGGCCTGCTTGGCCAGTTCTCCCGTTTCCAGGCTGAGCGTCCGTCCACCAATCTCACACGATACGACCTTCTTCACGACCTGTGTTCCTACAACTGTGTGCGGTTGCCGTCGCGACTCCGGAAGCATTCCGGAGGCTGATCGGGCCGATGGTCCACACGTCCGGACCGCCGACACTATTTACGAATGTTCAACTGTTCGATCAGCGAGCGATATTTCGGATGATCCGTTCGATCGAGGTAGTCGAGCAGTCTTCGGCGGCGACTGACCAGGGCCAGCAACCCGCGTCGGCTGCCATGGTCCTTGGTGTGCATCTTGAGATGCGCGGTCAGATTCGTGATCCGCTCGGTCAACACCGCGATCTGCAGCTCGGCCGAACCCGTATCCGCCTCGTTGCGACGGAATTCCTGGATCAGCTCAGTTTTGCGTTCTCGAGTAATCGACATGCGCAATCCACAATCGAAACGTAAGTCTCCAGTCCACGGGGTACCCTCCCCATTCTCAGCCGTTCCGCAAGGGGCCGACCGGCCGGATCCTTCCAAGCAGCCTACTCTAGCAGTACCGCATGAAGTTGCAACGGCACCGGGCCCAGACGACGTCCACGATCAGGACGTTTCGTCGGTCTCGCGGACGAACACCCGGTTCCCCTCGACACGGACCACTTCGATCGTGGTTCCGGGGTTGATGAATGGACCATCGCTGACGACGTCAACCAGTTCGTCTCCGATCTTCGCTTTCCCGGCTGGTCTCAACACGCTGATCGCACCCCCCACCTGTCCGACCAGTCCGTGATCGGCGTTCAGGAGTCCGGTGGGATCTGGCGAGCCGACAAGTTGCGGGTCGAATGCCAATTCGCCCGCGCCGGGTGGTTCGAGCACGATGCGTCGAAGCAGGGGCAATTGCGGCAGGTAGTGGCTGATCACGGCCGCGACGGCGATCACCGTCAGCAGGGATCCCATCAGGGTGGCCGTCGGAGCTCCGAACTTCTGCAATCCCTGGAAACTGGGCGAACCGGTCATCGTCTCCGAGGCCATCACCAGCGCGATGAAGACCAGCAAGCCGCCGGAGACACCGAAGACCCCGAATCCTGGAATCAGGAAGATCTCGATGGCGACCAGGGCCAGTCCCAGCAGGAACAGGGCCAGTTCCAGCCACCCGGCTGTCCCACCCCATCGGGCCCAGAAGAACAGGGTGAAACAGACCGCCGATCCGATTCCACACAGGCCAACCTGGGTGTGGAGTTCCAGGTAAATCAGGATCGATCCGAAGAAAAACAGCATGAAAGCCGAGCCGCCACCGCTGAGCATCGAGGCGACGTTGTCGACCCAGGTCCGTTCGATGGCACGCAACTCCACGGCCCGGGGAATGCCCAGTCGTTGCTTGAGTTCTTCCATGCCCGAGACCGGGGGTTCGGCCAACTGCAGTTCGTGGGCTTGCCGACCGTTGACCGTCAGCAGGTTGTCCTCACGCGTTTCGGCCACCAGTTGACGGTCACCGAATTCCTGTTTCGCCGCGTGCAGTTCGGCCTCGGTCTTGAACTGGATCTCGCCGGTTTGCGGGTTGACCACCCGGAAGACCTTCAGGTCCTTGTCGGCCATCGCCTCGGCCAGCCCCGGCGGCCGCCCCTTCTTTTCGGCAAGGGTTCTCAGGACCTCGCGGGTGTAGCTGAGTACCTTTTCCGGAGCCCGCTCGAAAGCCATCCCCTCCTTCATCTCGATCGGTGCCGCATCACCGATCCTCGCCTCCGGGTGCATGTAGATGTCGTCACAGCCCAACGCGACGATGGCGGCCCCGCTGATCGCCTCGCGGGGGATCCACGCCACGGTGTGAATGCCACGTTCCTCCAGGGCCGCGATGTCGTTGGCCATGGTCTCGGCCAGCGTCAGCAATCCACCGGGCGAGTCGATCTCGAAGATGATCACGGTGGCTTTTTCGGAGATGGCACGGGCGAGTTGCTGGTTGAAGAACCTGTGCAACATCGGCTCGATCGGACCATCGATCTTGATCAACCTCGCGATCGTTTCCCCCTTGGAAGACTTCTCCTCCTTCATCGCCCGGGCGGGGAGTCCGTAGATTGCGGCCACGTCCGAGCGAGTCTCGGCAGTCTGGGTGACCAGGATATCGAGTCGTCGAGCCTGCTCGCCGGAGAAGAGTCCCAGGTCATCGGAATCCTTGATCCGCGAGACCTCGATGACCGCCTTCGGATTGCTTTTCTGGATCAACTGCAGTTCGCCCGGACCGACCACCCGCGACTTCACCGTCTTGTCCTCTCCGGTGACCGTTGCCCGGATTACCTCGGCGTTTCGGTCCAGCATGCCCCGGGCCAGCGGCCAGTTGACCTTGGCGTTGCGGCGTTTTTCGACCAGGGTCTGGACAAATTGCTTGCTGGGCTCGTCGAGCGGTTCACCGCGACTGATGTCGCCGAGGTTGGCGTCCGGGTGCATCACGATCTCGTTGCACGACAGGGCCACCACCGCAGTGAGGCCGGTCACCGACTTGGGGATCCAGGCCACGGTGCGAACCCGTGACAATCGTGCGGAACTCAACAAGCTTGCCAGGCCCTGCACCTGGTGGATCGGGCTGTTGCCGGGAGCCAGTTCCAGGACCAGCACCGACGGCTTCGATTCCTTTTCAGTCCGTATCGCCAGGTCCTGTGCCACCTTGCGGACCCGGCCAATCACCGAATCGTCGATCGGGCTGCGGACACTGAGAAACTGTCCGATTGGCTGGGGCGGGGCGTCCTGGGACAAAGTGGTGTCAGCCGACCCGGCCAGCAACAGTACCGCCAGTGGCAATATGCGGATCATCGAAATCATCCGAATGGAGTCGACAGGTGAGTGAATTATAGGAGGACGGTGAAAGAGCGGTCAAATTGGCGGTCGCGGTGCGGGCGGACAGAACCCTGCGTGTCGTTCGTCGCCGGGGCGGAAATCTTGCCGTGTTACTCGGAATCGTCGTTGTACACCGCGTGTTCGACCAGGTACGCCTCGACGGCTCGAGGAACCAGGTGCCGGATACTACGTCCCTGGCGGATGCGGTTTCGGACATCCCTGGACGACACATCGATGGCCGGCATTGTGACCTCTTCGATCCGACAGCCGGCGACGGTTGTTTGGCAGGTGGTTCCGCCGCGGTTGACCGACACCACCCGGGCCAGTTCGCAGATCCGTTCGGGTTGGTACCAGTTGGCAAGATCAGCGACCGAGTCGGCTCCGAGCAAAAGAAACAGCTCACAACCGGGATCGGAGTCGGCGATTGTCTCGAGCGTGTCGACGGTGTAGGAAACGCCTTCGCGGTCGATCTCGATCGTGTTGACCATCAGCCCGGGATCTCCGGCAGTTGCCAGTTCGAGCATTTCCACCCGTGCCCCGGCATCGGCCAGGTCTCCGGGATCCTTGTGCGGAGGCGAACCACTGGGAACCAGCCAGACGGCGTCCAGGGCCAACTGCTGGCGGCATTCTGACGCCAAGACCAGGTGGCCGATGTGGATGGGGTCGAATGCTCCTCCGAAGACGCCCAGTCGCATCGAGTCGGTCCCGCGTGGTAGTCGGTCAGCAAGCTGCTAGAATCCTACCGCCCGGGCCAGACCCTCGGAAGGAAGGACGTCCGCGTTGAGCCGTTCACGCCAGCAGAGCCTCTTTGACCTGCCGCCGGAACCGCCCCCGGAGGGGGTGGACGCCGATCCGTCTGTGGCCTGGCAGGCAGCAGCCCGGGCCGACCGGCTGGCTGCCCAGGTTGTCTTCAATCGCCCGCTGGACACCGCCTTTCACTACCTGGTTCCCGACGAGCTTCGTGACCAGATCGAACCCGGCCAGCGCGTCCGCGTGCCGTTCGGTCGGGGGAACCGGTCGACGGTGGGATTCTGTGTCGGCCTGGAACGTCCTCCGGAGACGCTCGGCAGGCTCAAGGAGATCGACTCGATCGTCGACGCTCGCCGCCTGGCCGATCCGGCGATGCTGGAACTGACCCGCTGGATTGCTCACCGGTATCTCTGCGGGTGGGGCCAGGTGCTCGAGAGCGTGATTCCTGCCGGCGTGAAGCGTCAGGCCGGCACACGGGAGGTCCGGTTCTTCGAGTTGCCCGAGGACTTCGAGCAGCGACTGAGCGACCTGGGAGACGGAGACCTGCCGAGAAAGCAGCAGGCGGTCGTGGCGGCGTTGCGGGAGGCGGGTCGAGCGATGCGGTTCGAGGAACTGACCCGTGCGGCCGGGTGCGGGAATTCTCCGATCGACGGACTGAAGAAGAAGGGGTTGCTGGAACTCGAGCACAGGAGGATCGACCCGAGCGAAGGCGATGACGAGAGTGAAGACGGGTCGGCGGTGCGTGAAGAGGATCTCGATCTCAATTCCGATCAACGGACGGCCCTGGAGGAAATCCTCGAGTATCTCCGCAACCAGCAGCACCGCACGTTGCTCCTGCACGGGGTAACTGGCAGTGGGAAGACGGAAGTCTACATCCAGGCGATCCGCGAGGTGGTGGCCTACGGGAGACAGGCGATCGTGCTGGTTCCCGAGATCAGCCTGACGCCACAGACGATCCGGCGTTTCCGCAGTCGATTCGACAGTGTCGCCGTGCTGCACAGTCACCTGGGCGACGCCGAACGGCACCATCACTGGCAGCGGATTGCCGAGGGGAAGGTGCAGGTGATCGTGGGAGCCCGCAGTGCTGTGTTCGCTCCGACACCACAACTGGGGCTGATCGTGATCGACGAGGAGCACGAGACGACCTTCAAGCAGGAGACGACGCCGAGGTATCACGCGCGGGCGGTGGCCCGCAAGCGGGCCGAACTGGCCGGGGTGCCCCTGGTGCTGGGATCTGCCACCCCGATGCTCGAGAGCTGGCTGGCGGTCGAAACCGGAGGCGACAAGCTGCTGTCACTTCCGGCGCGGATTGATGACCGGCCGATGCCACCTGTGACGCTGGTGGACACTCGCAACGATCGTCGCATCCGTTCGGGGGTGGCGATTGGCCGCGGCCTGGAAACGTTCCTCAAGCAGGCGCTCAACGACGGCGGCCAGGCGATCCTGTTCCTGAACCTGCGGGGTCACTCGCCGGCGGTCTGGTGCCGGGCCTGTGGACAGGGGATGCGTTGCGGAGCCTGCGACGTCACGTTGACCTGGCACCGCGATCGCCGGGCGGTGGTCTGCCACATCTGCGACTTCGAGGCTCAGCCACCCAGGGAGTGCCCGGGCTGCGGGCAGGTGGGGCTGAAGCTGCTGGGAGTGGGGACCCAGAAGCTCGAGGAAGAAGTGCGCAAGAGGTTTCCCGAGGCGAAGGTGCTGCGGATGGACAGCGATTCGATGCGTCGGCCCGGCAGCCATGACCGGGCGCTGGAGCAATTTCGCAGTGGCGAAGCCCAGATCCTGCTCGGTACCCAGATGATCGCCAAGGGACTGGACTTCCCCAACGTCACGCTGGTCGGGGTGGTCGATGCGGATACGATGCTGCACCAGCCGGACATCCGAGCCTCGGAACGGACCTTCCAGTTGATCGCGCAGGTGGCCGGTCGCACCGGCCGCAGCGAGCGGGGTGGGCGGGTGCTGGTGCAATCGGCGTGTCCCGACGATCCGGCGATTCGCATGGCCTGCGAACACGACTACGCGAGTTTCGTGTCCCACGAACTGGCCCACCGGCGCGGCACCCGGACGCCGCCGTTCACTTCCCTGGCACGGGTGATCCTGCGGAGTCCCGACGAGCGGGCGGTGGCGGACACGGCGCGGGGAACCGCCGAGGTGCTCAGGCGATTGCAGCCCGATCCACCTTCGGTTTGGATCCTGGGTCCGGCGCCGGCCCCGATTTCCCGGATGAAGAACTACTACCGGTTTCACATGCAGTTGGCGGCCGAGGGACCCGAGGCGATACGTGACCTGTGGTTGTCCGCGGCGAGCGAATTGCCCAAGCACCCGTCGGTTGAACTGGTGATCGACGTGGATCCGCTGAATCTCAGGTGAGGTTCGCCCGGCGGAGCTACTCGTACCGCCACTTCAGGAACCATGGGTCGCGGGTTCGCTGTTGCCAGGCCTTCAGTTTGTCTTGCAGGCCCTTGAGCCGTTGCTGGTGTTCGGGCTGGTAGGCCAGGTTGGTGATCTCGTCGGGGTCGGTCTCCAGGTCGTACAACTCGTGACGCGGACGGTGCAGGTACGAATAGACGGTTCGCTTGCCGAACAGCGTGTCCTTTCGCTTCAGCACACCCTGCCAGGTTGGCGAGGCGAAAAGATCCGAGGCGAAGGGGTAGGGAAGCTGGTGCGCGATGTTGAAGATGTACTTGTAGCGACCCGAGATCACGACTCGCATCGGGTAGTACATCGTGATTTCGTGGAACGTGTGCGAGGCATAGATCTCGTCGAACGCCTTGGCCTTGGGTTGGTCCAGCGTCTGCAGGAACGATCGCCCGTGGAAGGTGACCGGACGATTCGGACCGGATCGCCGGGGTGGGTCGCCGTTGGCCCCGCGGCGAAATGCCGGACGGGCCTTTGGCGTGATGCCGCAGAAGTCCAGGATCGTGGGCGTGATGTCCGCCCAGGTGACCATCGCGTCGGTGACACCGCCGTGGGTCTTCTGTCCGGG
Source organism: Planctomycetaceae bacterium (assembly GCA_002724315.1). GTDB lineage: Bacteria > Planctomycetota > Planctomycetia > Planctomycetales > Planctomycetaceae > UBA8437. The sequence goes on from PBOJ01000070.1 coordinate 48,660, forward strand.
AGAGCGGACGATCAACGGCAGGTTCATTCCGGGTTCGTAGAGATTCGTCTTGGCTCCGGGAAAGGGAGGTCCGTTGTCGGAAAGAAACAGGATCAGCGTGTCGTCCCAGTGGCCGGTGTCCTTCAGGGCCTTCAGCAGGACTCCCAGTCCCTGGTCCAGCCGCGAGATCGCCTGGTAGTACTCGGCCAGCTCGTTTCTCACCTCCGGCTTGTCCGGCAGCCAGGGCGGCACGATCACATCGGACGGCTTGTAGCGGACCGGGGTGACGCCGGGATAGCGGTCGGGGTTCTCGTTGAAGTTCGCGTATCCGTCGGGACCACCGCCCCGGTGCGGATCCGACGTGCAGAAGTAGAGGAAGAACGGCTTCTTGTCGTCCTCGGCAATCCATTCGCGGGCATTCCTGGCCATCCTCACAGCGTTGCGGTTTCCCTGGACGCCCTTGTTGCGGTACTCCTGGAACAGGTAGGTGGCTCGCGGGGCGAGGTGGTACTTGCCGATCGAACAGGTCCGGTAGCCCGCCTCGGCCATCAGCACCGGCAGCGTCGGCACCGATTCGTAGGTGCTGAAGTGGTTGTACGAGTGAGCGTGTCCGTAGTGGCCGATGGCGTGGTTGTAGAGACCGGTCATCAACACGCTGCGGCAGGCACTGCAACTGGCGGTGGTGCAGTGTCCGCGGGTGAAGCGAGTGCCGTTGGCGGCCAGGGAATCGATTGCGGGAGTCCGGATCACCTTGTTCCCGTAGCAGCCGGCCTGGAAGCCCTGGTCGTCGACGACGAACAGGACCACGTTGCGGTGTTCGGCCGCTGCCAGGGAGCCGGTGATCAGCAGGGAGGCCAGCAACGAGGTCAAAAGGACTCGGGAGGAACGGGTCATGCGTCGATCTCGAGCGAGGGGACTTGGATGGTCACGGCATGGACGTGCCGAACGGGGTCGAGTATAGCAGGCGGGAAGAAGGGCGATCATGAGGGCGAATCGGTGAGTCACGGGCGGATGGAGACGATCCTGGGACGCGGGTGGCGGTTGAGATGCCCCCGGTGCGGAGAGGGGCGGCTGTTTCCGTCGGCACGGCGCTGGTTTGTCATGCACGAACGGTGCGAGGCCTGCAACCTGAAGTACGAGCGGGATCGCGGGTACTTCCTGGGCTCGACTTACATCAACTACGGCTGGACCGGCGTGTTGCTGGTGGTGCTGTATTTCGGGCTGCACTTCGGGTGCGGCTTCACCAACACGCAACTGGCATTTCCACTGGCAGCCGTCTTCATCGGCGTGCCGATCGTGATGTGGCGACACGCCCGGAGCATCTGGCTGGCGATGGACTGCGTCTTTGACCGGACAGGGTTTGCCGAGGACGAGTGATCCCGGCGCGTCACCGAGCCGGCTACACGTCCTGTCCGGCTGCCTGGAGGCGTTCGGATTCCTGTCGGCTGAGTCGCCAGAGTCCGTAGCCGAGGCCGGAGAACAGGCAGATCGGGACCGACAGCATGAACAGGATGCTGACCATGTAGGCCCGTGGCCTGGCGTCATCGGAATCCAGGCCCGCCTTGCACATCGGGCAGGCCACGGCCTGTGGCACCGCGGGAGAGAACCCCCAGGTGCCCACGACCAGCGCCAGGGCCAGCAGCAGTCGACGTGTCATAGCGGTTTCCAGTGATAGAGCATCAGGTAAATGATAACTCCGGTCAGCGAGACGTACACCCAGATGGGGAAAGTGATTCGGGCGATTCTGCGGTGAGCCTCCCACTGCTGCCTGAGGCCGCGCCGGATGGTCACGATCGCCAGCACGGGCACCGCGACAGCCAGCACGACGTGAGTGATCAGGATCGCGAAATAGACCGTGCGGATGGCCCCGGTGCCCTGGAACTTCACCTGGCCCTCGCCGGTGTAGTGGAGCATGGCCCCGTGGTAGACCAGGTAGACGACCAGGAAGAGGATCGAGGTGGCGAAGGCGACCAGCATCATCGTCTTGTGGGCTTCGCGGCGCCCGCGACGGATCAACACCCATCCGGTCATCAGAAACAGGAACGCCAGCCCGTTGAGGCTGGCATTGACGGCCGGCAGCGACGAAACCCAGTCGGGCATGGTTCAGTCGCCGTCGGCGTGGTCAGCGTGATCGGCGCTGGCTTCGATCATCGTCTCGGTCGGCACCTGGTGGTAGTAGTGGAACCCGATGTCGGGCATCAGGGCGATCGGGAATCCGATCGCCAGGATGGTCGTGGGTGCCAGCAGCACATACTTCCAGCCTCGCTCCCATTTCAGGTGCATGAA
>PBOJ01000071.1 GCA_002724315.1 Planctomycetaceae bacterium
ATCCTGATGGATCAAGCAACCGCGGATCGGGTTCGCGATTCACTCGGAACCGACGAGGCACGGTTGCGGCGGCTCGCCAGGGTACTTCCCTACGGTTTTGAAACCCCGCACACCGTCAGCGAACTGCTACCTCCACATAACGACTGGCCCGAGTTGACGGATGAACACATAGCGAGATTCGAGGAAGGCGTCGACCACTTTCTGGCCGGCGCATGGGAAGACGCATACGCCTGCCTTCACGCCATGCCAGCATCCGACCGTGCCCAGGATTTCCTCACCATGATGATCACTCAACACAACCGAGTTGCACCGGCCGACTGGGACGGCATCGTCCGACTCCCCGGCAAGTGACATTTTTTTTCGGGGCACCACATTGGAGCACCCGGATGAAAAGCGGCACCGATGGCTTTCCCCTGCGACGGCTTCAACGATAGAATCGTCGATTATCGCGAGCCGCTCGGCATCATCTCATGCGTCATTTTTCGTGCGACATCTGTGGAGATTCGATCCACGACGAACACTACGTCGTGAAGATCGAACTTTTTGCCGCTTTCGACCCGGATGAATTGCATGAAACCGATTTCGACGCCGACCACCTGGCAATGATCACTGAAGAAGTCGCCGCGATCGAGAGCGGCCAGGTTGAGGCGCCGCGAGAGAGCGGCGTCCAGAGACTCCGCTTCGATCTCTGTGAAGGCTGTCGAGGTCGTTTTCTCGACGACCCATTGGGCCGGGACGCCCTGGGCCGCGTCAATTACAGCGAGAACTGACCCTCAGCCGCGCTCGGCACATTCACGTCACAACGCCTCAACTGGCGATGGTGCGGCCCGCGCGCAATGGATTTCTGCTCCATGCGCAACAACAGCAATGTGGTGTCGTCCTTCGCAGTGCCCTCGCCGTGCTCTTGGCATGAGTCCCAGATTCTGCGCATCACCACCTCGATCGGTTCGGTGGTCTCACAAGCCTCAAGAGCCGAAATCACCCCGCTCGTTCCGAACATTTCCTGTTCGCTGTTCATCGACTCAATCACACCATCAGAGAACAACGCCAACACATCGTCGCCGCACAACGCAAACTCGCTCGAGGCGTAAGTGGCATCGGGGGAAATGCCCATAGGCATTCCGTGTGTTTCCAGTTCTTGACATTGCCCCTTCCGCAAGACGATCGGCAATGGGTGTCCGGCATTGCAGTACTCAAACCCCATCCGGGCAGTGTCAATCACCCCCACCAGGCACGTCATGAACTGGTGGCCAGGAGTGACCCGGCAAAGCGCGCGGTTGATGCGAGTGACCACCCGAGCAGGAGACAAATCGGCCACGTCCCCCTCGTCGAGCACAGCACTCATCGCGCTGCGTACTGCCGTCATGACGAAGGCGGCCTGGACGCTGTGGCCGCACGCGTCGCCCACAGCCACCAGTGTCCGGCCATCGCTGAGCGGCCGCATTTCGCACAGGTCGCCCCCCACTTCGTACCGACTGCGACACCGCCCCACCGCGTCGAAACCCGTACCCGGTGGAAGGATCCCCAACCGCTCTCCCGAGTGGTATTCGGACAGTCCTTTCAACTCTCGAGCCACGCGATCATCGGCCCTGCTCTCCCGTCCCACCGCCAACCGTACCTGCAGGACTCCAACCTGATCGGCCACCGACTGCAACACCTGAATTTGCGAGGGTGCCATCGGACCCTGTCTTCGGGTGAAGGCCCAAATGGTTCCCAGGGGGCCGTCGGCGCCCAACACGGCAACACATGCCGCCGAAGCGGTGTTTTCCGGAAGCCAACCAGGCCCCTCCACTCGGCCGTCTTTCCCAGCGGTCAGGAGAACAGGCTCTTCCGAGAACGCCCCGATATCCCACTTCGACACATCCACCGGCCGATTCGGCAAACTGCTTATCTTCGTTGCCTCCGTGGCAAATGCCTCACCCTTCAACACGAACTTCTGCTGTTCAACGTCTATGAGGTGGACGCTGACGTTTTCGACCCCTGCCAGTTCCAGGGCGCCTTCCATCAACACCTGCATACCGGCTCGTTCATCAGACGCTGACGTCGCGGCCCGACCCATTTCGGCCAAAGTCGCCGCCTCGGCGCTTTGCCTTTGATGGTCCCGCCACGTCCCGCCTACCTGCTGGATCATCTCCACCAACATCCGCGTTGCCGAATTGGCGCGTTGACGGGTTTTGTCGTCCACCGTCGACGGCAGCAGAAGTTCAATGACGCCGACCCGACGATCCAACTCACCATCGTCAGAAAATCGCGCAGCGCCACCACCCTCCCGGTGAATTCCCTTCACCAGTCTCACGGTCCAACCGGTTGCCCGGCTGAATTTCAGACACAAATCCGCAACCCAATCGCGGTAGCCCGCAACGAGATCGGCGGATACATCGTCCGCCGTGTACATCGGAATCCTCCTGGTGGAGCCACCCACCCCTCGTTTTTACGAACGATGGCCCCACAACCGGCAAATTCACCGGCATCGTTTTGAGAACATCGGCCAACACCGATACATCGGCGCAGCACGACCCTCACAGGACCAATTGTTCGGGATGTGGCGGCGGCGACGTTTACAGGTATCAGTCCGGATCGGACGGTTCCGCGTTCTCAAACCGGGCAACTACCGCACAACCGCAGGCATCACTCCAGACGTTGACCGACGTACGGCACATATCCAAAACGCGATCGACCGCAAGAATCAGGCCCTGTGCTTCCAGGGGAAGACCCACGGCCTGCAATACGATAGCCATCATCACCAGCCCTGCATGCGGTATTCCGGCCGCGCCCACGCTGGCCAGAAGCGCCGTGACGGCGACCAGAATCTGATCATCAAACCCCAACGGCACCACGCTGGTTGCCTGCGCGATGAACAGGACGGCAATCGCCTCATAAAGAGCTGTACCATCCATGTTGATCGTGGCCCCCAGCGGGAGTACGAAAGCGCCGACACGCCGTGTCACGCCCGCTCGTTCCTCCACTGACGACATGGTCAATGGCAACGTCCCATTGGATGACGCTGTTGAAAATGCCGTCAGAAGTGCAGGCGCCAGCGCCTGCGCGTACTCCCACGGATCACGCTTGGCGACAAACCTCAGGATCAACGGAAGAACGATGCCCGCATGGACAACGAGCGCCAGAAAGACCGTCAACATGTACATGCCCAGTGTCAGAAACACATCGGCGCCTTGTGACACCGTTGCCGAAACCATGAAGGCAGCAACACCGATTGGGGCAAGGCGGATCACCCACTGGGTCATCGCCATCATCACCTCAAACGATTCCTCGAAAAATGCCACGACCGTCTGTCCGACCTGCCCTTTCACTCGACCGAGGAAGACACCGAAGAGGATGCTGAAAGAGATGATTGAAAGGAACTCGCCGTTGGCCACCGCTCCCATCGGGTTTGTGGGTATCAACTTGGTGACAAGCCCATCAAAAATCCCTCCCAATGACTCCCCTTCCCCTCCAACCGCGCCCCCGGTCGAACCCGGCAATTCGGCCCCGACGCCGGGAGCGATCAGGTTGACAAGGATCAACCCGGTCGTGATTGCCAACAGGCTTGTCGAGAAGTAGTAGATCAATGTCGACCCGAACAGCCCCTTCAAACGGCCACGGCCTCCCAGACCAGCGACCGCCGAAACCAGCGACGTGGCGATCAACGGCACGGTGACCATTTTCAGGAGCCTCAAAAACAGCGCCCCGATCCAGCGGGAGATCTCATCCAGCCACCGGCCGGCACTGCCGACGTACCCGTCAAACGCTTCAGCAAGCCAAGCATGGTCCCGCTTCACGGCCCCCGGCTCCCCAAGAGCCAATCGTGAGATCATCGTCAGCGGCTGATCATTGACGACATAGATACGAGAATAGACGGCCTCGACTCCGCTGGATTCGAAACGGAACCGCACCTGCCGCTGCTGAACAGCCCCCTGTCGGGCTGCCTTGAGCCGTTCGTCCGATTCCTCTGCCACGGACAGAATGGCCTGACCGGGCTGCCCCTCGTCGAATTCCTCGAGGCCCTGCACGGCGTCGCGACGAAACCGGGCATCCGGAAGCTTCGCAGCCCCCGGATTGGCGAACAAACCGATCACCGCTCCACCGACCGTCGCTGCCAGAATCTGGTAGTGCAACGGCCATCGCATCAGATCACCCTCAAGACCACGTTATCGCCTCGCCCCATCGTAAGACAGCGGCAGAGATTCCCCTCCCTGAGCACTGCTTGCCACGCACTGTTGAATGAAGAACATCCCTTCAGCGCCATCGTAAACGTTTGGATAGACCGTGTCCCTGGATTCAAATGCCCCTCCAGTCAATCGCTCCACCATGGCATCGTAGGCGGATCGGTACACGTTGGCGAAAGCCTCGAGAAATGCTTCGGGATGTCCGGACGGAAGCCGACACGCAGCCGCCCCGGACTCGTTCATGTGAGGTGCATTCGGGTCACGCGTGTACAACTGGTGCGGACGCCCGTTGTGCCGAACCAACATTTTGTTCGGCTCTTCCTGCGACCAGGACAGCGACCCCTCGGTGCCATCGATCTCGATCCGCAGGTCGTTTTCACGCCCATGCGAGATCTGGCTGACGGTAACAGTCCCCATGGCACCGTTGTCGAAGCGGATCACTGCGTGACCATAGTCGTCCAACTCGCGCCCCTCGGCAAAAATCCGCAGATCCGCGGTCACCGATTCGGGCATCAATCCCGACATGTACCGTGCCAAGTTGAATGCGTGTGTGCCGATGTCTCCGAAAGCTCCGGCCGCCCCAGACTTTGTGGGGTCCGTCCGCCACGCGGATTGTTTTTGCCCCTCTAGCTCAATCCGAGTTCGCAACCACCCTTGCAGGTATTGCGAACGAATGGCCTGGATTTCCCCCAGTTCATTCGCCGCAATCATCTCCCTGGCCTGTCGCACCATTGGGTAGCCGGTGTAATTGTGCGTCACGGCAAACACCGCGCCTGATTCCTCGACTGCTTTCTTCAGCGATTCGGCCTGCTCCATATCAAACGTCATGGGTTTGTCACAGATGACGTTGAAACCGGCCTGCAGCGCCCGCTCAGCAATCTCGAAATGTGTGTGGTTCGGCGTCGCAATGCTGATGAAATCCACCCGTTCATCGTCACCTCTGGCCGACTCACCATCGACGAGTTCCTGATAAGACCCGTAGGCCCTTTCGCGAGCAATATCGTAAGCCGGCGCCGACGCCTTGGCTCGTTCCGGGTCCGAAGACAGTGCGCCGGCAACCAACTCGGCACGGTTGTCAAGAACCGCGGCCGTCGCATGCACTCGTCCAATGAACGCCCCCTGGCCACCACCCACCAGGGCCATTCTCAACTTACGGCCCAGTGCTCCGTTTGTCGTCTCCATCGCGATCCACTCCTGTTCTCAGGCACCTTCGCCGGATGTGGTTGTGTCAATCGCCCAAGAGACTACAACTCGACCCGACCGATTACAACGTACGCCGTGGGCCCCGCTGAGAACCTGATCTGGCTGTCTCGACTCAAACCGGTTAGACTCGCGCCGTCTGGCTCTGGTCGAGTCCGACGTGTTGCCGACTGCTGAAGACAGTCTGTCGAACTCAGGAGTGAAGACGATGCTAAACCGTCTGCTGAAGCCCCTCGCGTCTCGCCTGGGCTGGCTTGTCTTGGGGATCGTAATCGGCGGCGGCGTGAGCTGGGCCTGGCCCAGTCGGACCGCGGTCGCCTTTTCGAGCGACCGCAACGACAAGTTTGCCGTAACAACAGCCATGACCGGCCCGACATCCGAGGCGGTCTTTGTACTCGATTTTCTCACCGGGCAGATTCGCGGTTTTGCGCTCAACCGTGTGGCAAATCAGTACATGTGGATCTACTCCCGATCGATTGCCCAGGACTTCGGTGTCGACCCCAACAAGCCGGCCCGCTACGCGATGATCAGCGGCCTGGCCCAACCGCAGGCTCGCGGTGGTGCGGCCTACGCTCCCAGTTACATCTACGTCGCCGAATTATCGACCGGACGGGTCCAGCCGTACGCCATCCCCTTCCGCAACCAGCGAGGCAGCACCCCCATTCAACTCATCCCGGTCCCCGGCCTTCAGTTCGCTTTTGCCGAGCCGCGAGAAACCGAGTAGGTTCAAAGCCGCCCTCCTTGGGGATGCCCCAAAAAAAACACGGCAGCCCCACCGAATGGCCACTCAACCGTTGGGCTGGCCCGTCGTCGACGGAAGACCTGCGACGCGGTGCGCCAACACCGCCCGTGTCCGGCCGTTGAGTTTTGCCACGATCACCACTCCTGGCCGATCCCCGTCAAGTTTCAGTTTCCGCCGCATCATGTCAGCGTCGACTGGAACGTGACGGCACTTGATCTCGACCGGTCCGAAACCCAGCGACCGAGCCGCTTCCCGAATTGGCCGCAGCTTGTTTGCCGTGACTTCCACCACCCGGAATGCCTGGGCCAAGGTCGTCTCGGCCAGGGAATTTCCGGAGAGATACTCTTCCCGATCGTCCAATCTCCAGGCACCGCACTGTTCGGCCAACCGATCAACCAAGCCGGATCGCACCACCGCAGGATCCGGATCGAAAAGGTAGTCGCCAAGCGTGTCCATCCGAAAAGGCGAAGCGAGTGGGTGACCTTCCAGTGACTCCCCCGAGGGCAACGACGTGGCGCGGAAGAGGTGGGCGTGCCCCCTGGGAAGGGTTCCCCCCAGCCCACCAAACCAGACGATTGCCTGTTTGCACTCCCGCCCCACACTGACGAGTTCAATCTCACACCCAGGAAACTTCCCGAGGAAATTCGCCGCGGGACTGAGCTTGATCGCCCCGCCTTCGGAATCTGCAACCAGGTCTTCGAGAAATTCTCGACCCGGTTCGGAATCTTCGATGCGGTGAGATCGCTTCGCCCCATCAGGTCGCTGATCTGGGTCAATGTGCACGAGGCCCTGCAGTCGTCCGAGTCGACGGATATCGCCTGCCACCACGGCGACCCGGTCGCCCACACCAACGGCTTCGGCGTTCCAGCGGCAACACAGGGCCTTGGCGGGGTCACGATCGACACAGACAACCTCGCCCACCTGTCCCAACGACATGGCGTCGCCACCCACCCCACAACACAAGTCCCAGATGACCCCCTGGAACCGCTTGGCCTTGTGCGAAGCGACCGCCTCGCCGGTAGCCTGTTCCAGCCCCACGCGATCAAACCACATGTCGCCAGCCCGCCCGAAACGGGACGTCGCCCTGGCCCGAGCATCACGCAACTGGAACGCGGTCCGTACCAAATCCGCATCGAATCGCTTCCGCAGACGATCCTGCAGGCCCAGTTCCCGATCACCGCTGTTTTCCAGCACGTCGAGGATCTCAGGTCGTGCACGAAGGCCGAGCCAACGGTCCCAGTCGGAAATCGGACGACTCATCGTGTCGCTCCACTACGAGAGCCGCAGATTGCAAAGGGTGGCCACTCAAATTAGATTGGGAATTCTATCGGTGGAAGCTCGCCATGGCGACTCGTTCGCCTCAACTGCTCCGATTTCCCCCTCTTACGTGTCACCAAGCGGCTCCGTCAGATGCACATTCCCGACGGACTGCTCGACACTCCGATCTGCCTGGTGACCGGCGGCATTTCAATCGCCGCTGTGGGTTACAGTGTCCACCGACTGAAAGACTCTCTGGCCGACCGCACAGTCCCCATGACGGGAATGGTCGCGGCGATGGTCTTTGCCGGGCAAATGGTGAATTTCCCGGTGGCCGTGGGAACCTCTGGCCACCTCGTCGGCGGGGTCCTCGCCGCCAGGCTCCTGGGCCCATGGGCCGCATGCCTTGCCCTGACACTGGTCCTGTTTGTCCAGAAATTCCTGTTCAATGACGGAGGACTTCTGGCGCTTGGTCCGAATGTGTTTCACATGTCTGTCATCGGAGCGTTGGGGGGATATGCCATTCAATCCCTCGTGGCGCGGCTGGCCGGGGACACGACCCGAACCCGCGTGATTGGTGTCGTCATTTCCGGATGGGTGACGGTCATGGCCGCCGCGTTGTTGTGTTCCATCGAATTCGCAGTCTCACACGCCGCGAATCCAGATTTTCGTTTCCTGAAGTTCCTGGCCCTGATGATGATGTTTCACGCTGTGATCGGTATCGGCGAGAGCCTGATTTCCGGCGGAATCATTCGTTATGTGGCCACCCGTCGACCGGAACTCCTCTACCACCCACCGACAATTGCCCCCGGTCCGTGGCGGACAGCAATCACAACCGGGTTCTGGTTGGCATTGCTGGCCATCGTCCTGTTGGCTCCCTTCGCTTCCTCCTCACCGGATGGTCTGGAGTCAGCTATCGCCGAAAGCGACCTGTCACCGCTGCCTTCTGATTCCTTTTCTCTTTTTGACAACTACACGGCCGTCCTCTCCACGAACAACTGGGAATCCTGGAGCGTTGTTCTCTCGGGTCTGCTCGGCACATCGATTGTCTTTTTCATCGCCATGGTCCTCGGTCGTCCCCTGACACGCCCCGCAGCTCCGGAGGGAACTGGTGACTGACACCAATCGAAATCCCATCG
>PBOJ01000072.1 GCA_002724315.1 Planctomycetaceae bacterium
AACCTCCACGGGAAATAAATCCCACTAGGTCCTGAACCTAGCGCGTCTGCCAATTCCGCCACTTGGGCCCGTGAGGGTCCAAGAATACGCGTTGGCCGGGGTGATGGCAAGTTGCCACCTCGGGGCCGGGTTACCGCTTCTGTACCAGGACGTTGACGCCCTTCTTGTTCGACAACGCGATGTCGGCCAGCCCGTCGCCGTTGACGTCGGTCACCAGGAACTGTGTTCCCACGCCGGTTCCCAGTCCCTCGGTGATCTCGTGCGGCACGAACTTCGGGGACTGTCCCTTCTGTTTCCGGACCTCGTACCAGTACATCTTCACCGGATCCTTGCCACCGGGGTCTCCCCCGTTGTGAGCGAAGAACCGCTTGCCGGTGACCAGGTCGCGGGTGCCGTTGCCGGTGATGTCGACCCACTCCATGGCGTGCGTCTGGGAGTAGGACTTGTCGATCAGGTGGTATTTGAACTTCGGCTGCTGGTTGCCCCCGGTGTTCTCGAACCACCAGACACCGAAGGTGTGAGCCGAACTCATCACCAGGTCGTTGTCGCCGTCGAGGTCGAAGTCGTCGACGTAGATGTTGGCCGCCTTGACCGGCGCGGACTTGGCGTCGGGGGCCAGGTGCAGCGGGTGGAATTCCCAGGTCGCATCGGTCGGCTTGGCCGGGGCCTCCCACCAGCCGTGCGGGATCACCACGTCGGCCCGGCCGTCGCGGTTGACGTCACCGACGCCCAGCCCGTGGTAGTACTTGAACGTGCCGTTCTTCATCGGGTCGCCCTTGCGGCTGATTGCCCGGAAGGGCCAGTTGCCGGCCGGTGGTTTCGATCCCGGCAGACGCACAAAGCCCATCTGGCTTTCCGGCTGCGATCCGAAGATCATCTCGGGCCACCCGTCGCCATCCAGGTCCTCGAACTCGGGCGACTCGTTGCAGATGCTGCTCCAGACGGCGTGCTGTTTCCAGTGGCCGCCCTTCCGTCCGGGGTTCTGGTACCAGTGGAACGGGTCTCCGGGGAACCCGATGTAGAAGACATCCTGCCAGCCGTCGCGGTTGATGTCCCAGCCGAACATGGCAAAGCAGTTGCTGTAGCCCTTGCCGGCCACGAAGTTGCCCGGCTTGCGGATTTCGTGAACCGTCCACTTCGGTCCCCGGTACCAGACATCACCGGCGATCACGTCGTTGAACCCGTCCCGGTCGACGTCGAACACGGCGACGCCTTCGGCCCGGAACCGCTCGTCCAGCTTCAGTCTCTGCCACTTCACCTGGGAGGCTTTCACGGCAGCGGAGTCCTCGAGTACTCGCACGCGGTGGTTCGAACTGTCGCCGATGTAGACCCGGCTCTTGGCATCCACGAACACGCCGTGGGGACGGGCCAGCCGGCAGGTTTTCGGGTTGCCGTCGGGCCCGTCGGCCAGCTTGCCGTCACCGACCAGCGTGTGGATGGTGCCGGTCTTGCTGCGGATGACCCGGATCGTGTGACTCTCGGTGTCGGCCAGGTAGATGTCGCCGCCCGGTCCGGCGGCGATGCCCTTGGGACCGCTGAGCCTGGCCGTCTTGGCGTTGCCGCCGTCACCGGTGTAACCCTTCTGGCCGGTGCCGGCGACGTGGTGGAGAGTCCGCTTGTCGAGGTCGATGCGGTAGACGGCGTTGCCCTCACGCAGGGCCAGCACCAGCTGCCCGTCGCCGGCGTAGTCGAGAGCCCGTGGACCGTTCAGCGGCGTTCCCTTCAGGGACGCTCCATCGGGGGTCGGTTTTTTTTCTCCCGTGCCGGCGAAGGTCGAGATCGTGCCGCTCTTGAGGTTCACACGACGGATGCGGTGGTTGCCGATGTCGCAGATGTAGAGGTTGCCGCGGTCGTCGAGAGCGATCGAGTGCGGCACCTTGAGCCGGGCCCTGGTGGCCGGGCCGCCGTCACCGCTGAAACCCGGCTGGCCGGTTCCGGCGACGGTGCTGATGGTGTGTGTCTTTGCGTCCACTCGACGAACCAGGTGGTTCTTCATCTCGACGAAGAACATGTTGCCGGCCCCGTCGAATCGCACCTCGTAGGGTTCGTTGCACACGGCCCTGGTGGCCGGGCCGCCGTCCCCGGCGTACCCCGGCTTGCCGGTGCCGGCGACTGTCGAGATCAATCCCGTGCGGCGGTCGATCCGCCGCACGCAGTGGTTGTCGATCTCGCAGACGTAGAGGGCTCCGTCGGGTCCGAGTGACACGCCGAAGGGGCCTCCGATGGTTGCCGCGGAGGCCGGTCCACCGTCGCCGGTGTACGACGATTTGCCGTTGCCGGCCCAGGTGACGACTCGGCCAGCAGCCTCGACGGTGACGGGGGCGGCCCAGAGCAGGGACAGGAACAGTGATGAGGCGACGAAGGCTCGGCGGTTGATCATGGCGGGCTCGGACTGACGGGAAGACTCTCGAAAGGACACCATCGTGCATCCTATCGGTCCGACGATCGGTTCGCCACGCGAGGCTAAAGCGGTTCCCAGCCGAGGGGATGGTGGCCGAATTCGTACCGGCCCGGGTGCAGGATCTCGGCCAGGATCTCGGCCGATTCGACCAGACGTGGTCCCGGACGGTTGAAGAACTGGTGTCCATCGGCGATGACGACCCGTCCGTCGGCCACCGCCCGCAGTTGTTGCCACTCGGGTCGCGTGGACACCGAGGCCATTTCGGCGCGGGTCCGTGCGATGTCGAAACCGCAGGGCATCAGCACGATCACGTCGGGGTCGGCGGCGGCGAGATCCGGCCAGTTGATCCACGGGGAATGGGTGCCGGCGGTTCCCAGCACGTCGATTCCCCCGGCCAGGGCGACCAGTTCGGGTACCCAGTTGCCGGCGACCATCAGCGGCTCGATCCACTCGATACAGGCCACCCGGGGACGATCTGCGGCTGGCTGTGAGTTGGCCGACTCGGCGAGTGTCTGCAGTCGTGATTGGAGTTCCGCGATGACTTCCGCGGCCCGGTCGGATCGTTCCATGGCTTCGCCGACCAGGGCGATCGTCTGCCAGGCGTCGGCGAGATTGGCCGGCGCCAGTGACAGGACGCGAGTCGCGAGTCCCGTGGACCTTCCGAGGGCGGCTTCGACATCCGCCAGGCTCACCGCGCAGACCTCGCACTGGTCCTGGGTCAGGACCAGGTCGGGCTGCAACTCAGAGAGTTGCCGGTGATCGATCTCGAAGATCGAAATCGCCTCGGCCAGGCGTTGCTTGACCTGTCGGTCGATCTCGTGTCCCGCGGCGTTGATGTCGATCCGCGGTCGGCAGCAGACCGGCAGGGCCTCGACACCGGGCGGGTGGTCGCACTCGTGCGAGCGTCCGACCAGCCGGTCCAGTCCATCCAGCGCGGCCACGATCTCGGTGGTGCTGGGCAGCAGCGAGACGATTCGCCGGCCGCTCATCGATCGTGGCTCCGGGGACGAATCGGGATCGCAGTCGGTTGCCGATCAACTGTCCTTCGGAACGACCACCGGCACCGGTTTCAGCTCCGGCAACAGGGCCAGCGAACTGAACGCGATCGGTGTGAAGACCGCCGTGGCGATCACCGAGTTGCGGAAGAACGGCAGCGCCATTTCGTAACAGATCAGCAGGCCGCTGAGGTCATGGGTGTACATGCCCATCGATGACCACACGCCGAAGTTGGTGACCAGGAAGAACAGGGTTTCGGCGGCCAGGGCCGTGCCGCCGATCATCCAGGCGGTGCGTCGGCCGCGAAGCAGCAGGCCCAGCGAGGTGCTGAGAACGAAGGCCGAGTAAACCACGAGCGTATTGCTGTGGAACGCGTTCTCGATGCTGCCGCTGAACAGGCCGATCCCGATATCGGTAACCACCATCACCAGCAGGGGGCAGAGATAGGCCGCAACGTGGTGTCGGAAGTGGGCACCGGCGAACAGGCACAACACGGTCAACGGGACGAAGTTCCACGGGTAGACCATGCGGTCGAGCGGGAGTTCGACACCGGTGGCACGCAGCATCCAGGGCAACAGCCGCACGACGACGGCGTAGGCGACAAACGCCAACACAAACCAGGTACGGGGGCGACGCATCAGCGGAAACCTCGTCAATCCAAGTCAAACGGCTCGGGTGGTGTTTTCAGCGGGCGCAATTACACCACATCGACCGGACCAATGGAATCCAAGCTCCGGCGACTGCTAAACTGCCGCACCGATAGCAGGGGGTGGCGATCATGAGTGAATCACTGGACGGGCGGGTGGCGATCGTGGTGGGAGCCACCAGCGGAATGGGGCGAGCGACCGCCTTGGCACTGGCTCGCAGTGGAGCCGTGGTGACCGCCGCCGGGCGGCGCGAGGAGCGGCTTGACGGGTTGGTCGAGGAGATCTCGGCCGAGGGCCTGTCCGTCGACACCTGTGTCTGCGACGTGATGGTCGAGGAGGATGTCGAGGGGCTGGTCGAGCAGGTGCAGGAGGCCCACGGCCGGGTGGACTTGCTGGTCTATTCGACCGGCACGAACATTGCCGATCGGAGCCTCGAGGTGCTGACACCCGAGACGTGGGACATGATGCTGGCGACCAATCTCAGCGGAGCGTTTCACGCGACCCGCAGCGTGTTGCCGGCGATGCGGGCCGGCGGTGGCGGCCTGATCATCTACCTGTCGACTGCCGCCGTGCAGCGACCCGACGTTTCCGGAGTGGCCTACCAGGCCAGCAAGCACGGGCTGACCGGGTTGGCACACGGGACGCGGGTTGAGGAGCAAGCCAACGGGATCCGCACCTGCGTGATTTTTCCCGGCCTGTGTGACACCGAGATTCTCGAGAAACGGCCGACACCCACTCCCCGGGAAGTCCTGGATCTCTCGCTCGATCCGCTCGACGTGGCCGAAGCGGTGCTGTTTGTTGCCCGCCTGCACCCTCGTGCGGTTGTGCCCGAGTTGCAGTTGCTGCCCAGCCGGTTGTGACGCCAGGTCAGCGGCCGGCGGCAGCGCGGCCGAGCCGGTTGTTCAATGCCCGGCCCAACCCGGTCTCGGGAAACGCGACAGCGACGATCTGGTCGAGTCCGGCGTCGTCGAGCCGATGCAACGCCGCGAAGAACCCGGCGGTGGCTTCGACCAGGTTACCGGTTTCCGAGAGCGTCTCGATCAACGACCAGCCGTCGATCGAGTCGGGCGGGGTGAACGTCAGCAGTCCCGATCCCGGTGGCGGCGGATCGTGTGGGGTCTCGACCAGCAGCAACGGGGTGTTGGGGGCGTAGTGCCGGGCGAGCATGCCCGGTGCGGCCGCGGCCTGGTCGATCGGCTGAGTTCCCTCGTGAATCTCGACGGTGCCCACCACCTCCTGCAGTTGTTCGTGGGTGATTCCGCCGGGTCGCAGCAGGCGAGGGATCGGGCCGGTGAGATCCACGACGGTCGATTCGACACCCACCCGGCAGGGGCCACCATCGAGCACCATGTCGAGGCGGTCACCGAACTGTTGCCGGACGTGTTGGGCGGTGGTCGGGCTGATGTGACCGAACCGGTTGGCGCTGGGGGCGGCGATCGGCCGTCCACACATGTCGATCAGGCGGCTGGCGATCGGGTGATCGGGCACCCGAACACCAACGGTCGGCAGGCCGGCCGAGACGATTGACGGGATCGACTCGTTTCGCGGGAGCACCATTGTCAGCGGGCCCGGCCAGAAGGCCCGGGCGAGAGGTTCGGCCAGTTCAGGCGGTTCGGCGGCAACGGTAGGGAGCTGTCCGGCGTCTGCCAGATGAACGATGATCGGGTCGAAACGGGGGCGGCCCTTGGCATCGAAAATGGCCGCCACCGCCGTGGTGTCGGTGGCGTCGGCACCCAGTCCGTAAACCGTCTCGGTCGGAAACGCGACGAGACCACCATCCTGTAAGGTCGCCGCGGCCTTCTCGAATTGCTCGTCGCTGATCACCGGTAGACTCACGGCAGTTCGACCAGCACGTCGTCCCCCTCGACGATCACCGGAAACGACGTGTGCCGGATCGCCTCGGTCAGGCAATGTTGTCCACTGGTGACGTCGAATTGCCAGCCGTGCCAGGGGCAGGTGACAACGCAACCGTCGAGTTGGCCCTGTCCAAGCGGTCCGCCGGCGTGGGGGCAGACCCCGTCCAGGGCGTGAAGCGTACCGTCGACGTTGTAGAGGGCGATCACTCGTCCCGCGGCGGTGAACTCGTGAGAGGATCCGACGGGGATTTCCGACAATGCGGCGATTCGGACACGTTCTGTCATGCCGTCCATGTTTGACTCGGCCCGTTTTGCCGTCAACGCCGCCGGGATGCTCAGGCGGCCCAGGGCAGTGACCCGGTGCGGGCTCGCCGGCTGCGACGCTGCCCGGGTCGGGGTTTCGTTTTCCAGCGGCGGTGCAGCCAGAAATACTGTTCGGGGGCCCGTCGCACGATGCGTTCCAGGGCCGAGGTGTACGCCTGGGTTACGGTGCGGACCGGATCGTCGTCGATCAACTCGGTGTCGATCAGTTCCTCGCAGCCGATTTCAAATCGCTCGGGGCCGTCCTCGCCGTCCAGCCGAATCGCGTAGCCGACGCAGATCAGGGCCCGGTGCCGAAGGGCCAGCAGTGCGATCGACTTGAAGGTCGAGGCGGGATGTCCGAAGAAATTGACGAACAGGCCGTGCGTGCCCGCGTCCTGGTCGCCGAGCATCGCCAGGTGCCGGTTGGACTCGAGTCGCTCGATCATCTCGTTGCTGGCTCCATTCTTGTCGAGCAGGTCGTGGCCGGTATCGGATCGGAAATCGAGAAAGAACCGGTCGAGAAAGGGGTTGTCGAGTCGGCGGGCGACCACGCCCATCGAAAAACCGAACACGCCAAAGATCCAGACCGCCAGTTCCCAGTTGCCCACGTGGCCGCTGATCAGGATCACGGGTCGATCCGAGAGCAGGGCCGAGACGGCCTGCTGCTGATTGCGGAAACGGATCAGGCGACGAAAGTTGTTTCGCGTGAGTCGACGACGGAGATGCATCACCTCGCCGATGGTCTGGAACAGGTGCCGCCACATGCGGCCGATCATCCGATCGACATCGACCTCGTGGCCCAGGGCCTGTCGGATGTTCTCGGCGGCGACAGCGTGTCGGGTGATCCGCCGCGGAAGCAGGCGGTGGACGCAGAAGGCCGCGAAAGTGGATCCGATGTCGATGGCCCACATCGGCATCGCGTGCACCATCGCCACAATTGTGCGGAAGACGGCGAATTCAAGCAGGTGTCGGATGCGACGGGCCATCCCGGCGTCCTTGCCGTGGTGGGGTGAGGGGCACGGGCGAGAGTGTGTCGGGGGTCGGGAGGTGGGTCAAGGGGGAAGCGTCGTGTCGGCGGTCACTTCTTCCGGCGGAACTTCGCCGGGATTGTTGGATCCCGTTTCAGTGGCAGCGAGACCGTCTTGCCGGTCCACGACGACTGGTAGATCGCCAGGATGATCTCGACGCTCCGCCGACCTTCCTTGGCATCGATCAGCGGTTTGCTTCCGGTTCGGATCGAGCTGATGAAGTCCTTGAGCTGGTGGGTGTGGCCGTCGTAGGAGATGGCCGACGGGTCACTGGCCCCGGTGCCGCCGACGTCGTCGTTGCCGAAGCGGCGGCGAGTGGCATTGTCGTGGCTCTTGCCCTTGGCGAAGTCCCAGGTCACCAGTCGGTCTTCCTCGATGATCGCCGTACCCTCGGTCCCGTGGATCTCGACCTTCTTGGAGAAACCCGGGTAGACGGCGGTGGTGGCTTCGATCGTGCCCAGCGCGCCGTTGGCGAACCGCAACGCCGCCACGCCCACGTCCTCGACCTCGATTCTCTTGTGCGCCAGCGTGTCGGTCAGCGCGGTCACCTGGGACACGTTGCCCATCAGGTAGGCGATCAGGTCGACGCTGTGGATGGCCTGGTTCATGTACGCGCCACCGCCGTCGAGGTCCCAGGTGCCCCGCCAGCCGCCGCTGTCGTAGTATTCCTGGGTTCGCCACCACTTGACGTAGCTGTCGCCGAGCGTGAGCTTTCCGAAACGGCCGCTGTCGATGGCGGATTTCAGTGCCTGGGTCACGCCGTGGTACCGCGAGGGGAAGATGGTGGTCAGCTTGACCCGGTTCTTGCGGCAGGCGTCGATGATGGCGTCGCACCGCTTGAGCGTGATCTCCAGGGGCTTCTCGACGACCACGTGCTTGCCGGCGTTGGCGGCGGCGACAGCGGGGTCGCGGTGCGCTCCGCTGGGCGTGCAGATGGTGACGATGTCGACCGACGGATCGGCGAGCATGTCATCGAGTGAATCGTAGGCGGTAACACCCGGGTTGGCCGCGGCGAACCGCTGGGCGGCTGCGGGGAAGGCGTCGAAGCAGGCCGTGATGTTTGCTCCGCGGATGTCGCCGACAGCCAGTGCGTGGAAATTGGCGATCATGCCGCAGCCGACGATCCCGAATCCGGTTGCCATGATGATGTCTCTTCGAAGGGAATCAGTTGTTCTGGATGGTCACTCGGCAGAAACGCTTCTTGCCGACCCACAGCATCAGACCGTCGGTGACTTCGACGGGGGTGTCGTGGCTGTCGAACCTCTGCTTGTCCTCGCCGAAATAGGCTCCGCCCTGGGAGATCGCCCGTCGGGCTTCACTGGTCGAGTTGCAGAGATTGGTGAGTTTCAGCAGTTGTGCGGCCGGCAGGTGGCCGTCCTGGAGATCGGCGGCAGCAACGACCACCTCGGGAATGTCCTGGGGACGTCCCCCTCCACCAATCTCTCGCTCCCAGCGTTCGATGGCTCCGGCAGCGTCCTCGGTCGAGTGGTACTCGGCGATGACCGATGCCGCCAGCCGCTGTTTGCACTGCTTGGCGTGACCGTTCATCAGCGATTCCACTTCCTCTTCGGGCACGTCGGTCAGGAGGTCGAAGTACATTTTCATGCAATCGTCGGGCAACTGCATGAATTTCTTGACCATCTCGAACGGCGAATCGGCGATCGCAATGTAGTTGTCCAGGCTCTTGCCCATCCGGCGGTGACCGTCGAGGCCGACGAGGATGGGCGACATCACGCCGACCTGGCCGGGTTGCCCGGCGTCCTTCTGCAGGTCGCGGGCCAACATGAAGCTGTAGAGTTGTTCGGTGCCGCCCAACTCGATGTCGGCGGTGACCTTGACCGAGTCCCACGCCTGCATGATTGGGTAGAGGCATTCGTGCAGGTAGATGGGGGACTCGGCCTTGTATCGTTTGGAGAAGTCGTCGCGGGTCAGCAACTGGGCGACGGTGACCTTGCTGGTCAATTCGAGCATTTCCTGGAACGTCATCGGGGCGAACCAGTCGCCGTTGGGAACCACTTCGGCGGCGTCGAGATCGATGACCTTGCCGAGCTGGCCCAGGTAGTCGGCTGCGTTGGCCTCGACCTGTTCAGCCGTCAACCGCGCCCGTGTCTCATCTCGCCCACTGGGGTCTCCGACCAGGGCCGTGTAGTTGCCGAGGATGATCACGGCCTGGTGGCCCAGGGCCTGGAACTGCCGCATCTTTCTCATCGGCACCGTGTGACCCAGGTGCAGGTCGATGCCGGTGGGGTCGATGCCGTACTTGACCCGCAGGGGCGTGTCGGTGGCGAGGCTCTTTTCGAGCTTTTCGACCAGTTCCGGTTCGGGCACGATCTGCTCGGTGCCCCGGCGGATCACGGCCAGTTGTTCTTCGACGGGAGGAAACGGCATCGGGGAGAATCCGCGGCGGACGGGAGTCGAGGCGTTCCCAAAACTACCAACCGATTCGACGGGGGGAAAGTGCTGGTCCGGCCCCGGTTCCCCATCGGTCAAGGCTCGGCCATCATCGACACGATGTTGACCGCGTTGAAGAGCATGTGGATCAACACGACAGCCAGGTAGCTGCCCGTGCGGTGGTAGGTCACGCCCAGCACGATGGCCAGGGGCAGCAGGGCAACCGCGTCCTGCCACGATGGATGAATGGCGCAGAAGGCGAACGCGGTCAGCAGGATCGACAGTGAGGGGGAACAGTTCCGCAGCAACGACCTCTGCATGATCACCCGAAACGCCATTTCTTCGGTCCACGGTGCCACGAGCACGGCACTGACGGTTACTGCCATCAGAAGTTGACCGGATGGGTCCCGTCCGATCAGTTGCAGCAACGGGTGCATGTCCGCGTCGGTGCGGTAAGGTTCGGTCAGGTTGAAGACGATTGCTGTTGGCAACAGGCAGGTGAGGAAGCCGACCAGCCCGTAGACAAGCTGCCGGTGGATTGGAGAGCGGTCGGGTTCGGGAGCCGGAGATTTCCGGCGGGCCAGTGCGACCAGGCTCGCCAGCAACAGGAACAGGGTGGCGACCATCATCGTATTGTGGGTCAACGTCTCTGCGATCGCGTCGGTGTCTGCGCCGTCTTCGGGCAGCGTGCGTGAGAACACGATCGGCATTACCAGCCAGCAGAAGATGGCGACCGGCAACAGCCAGCCGGGCCAGGTAACGACCTGTCGGTTGTCGGCAGTCGGCAACGGTGGACCCTTGACGGCCCGCCACCCCAGCACGCCGCAGGTGGCCAGGCTGCCCAGCATCAACAACACGGTGAGAAGGAAATGTGCCTGAGACGACATGACGGGAGATTGTACGGGATTGGGCAGCCGGATCTGAAGATGTCGTGATGAAGACGGGCTGCTATCATCGGCCGCGTGACGACCATTCTGGAATCGATTGTTGAGCGGAAGCGAGAGGAGATCGCCTCGCGGCAGGCCCAGTGCCCGGCGATTGAACTCGAGGCGAGACTGGCCGATTCGCCGGCCCCGCGGGGGTTCGTGGACGCGATCCGCGAGGCACGTGGGGTGGCGCTGATCGCCGAGATCAAGAAGGCGTCACCGTCGGCGGGGTTGATCCGTGAGGACTTCGATCCGGTTGAACTGGCCGGGACGTACCAGCAGGCCGGGGCGACCTGCCTGAGTTGCCTGACTGACGAGCCGTTTTTCCAGGGGCGGCTTGAGCACCTGGAGTCGGTGCGGAAACACGTGGACCGGCCGGTGCTGCGGAAGGATTTTCTCCTGGATCGGTACCAGTTGCTCGAAGCTCGGGTCGCCGGTGCCGATGCGGTGCTACTGATCGCCGAGTGCCTGGGGGCCTGCGAATTGCGGGAGCTGTATTTTTCGGCCGACGAACTGGGGCTCGATGTGCTGCTGGAGATTTACGAACCAGAGAATCTCGATCGGGCACTCGATCTCGATCCCGCATTGCTGGGCATCAACAATCGGAACCTGAAGACGTTCGAGACCGACCTGGGACACACGTTGCGTGTCGGGGCGGGTGTGCCCGAGTCAACGATGTTGGTGGCCGAGAGCGGGATCCGCAGTCGTGCGGATGTCGAATACCTTGCTGGAGGGGGCGTGAGTGCGATCCTGGTCGGCGAGACCCTGATGCGGTCCGAGTCGGTCCTGGAGAAGACAACTGAACTGGTCGGAGTGCCGCGGCGTTGAGCCGGGAGTCGACCGAGGGAGACAAAGAGGATGACGAGCGATTTTCCGGTCGAACACGTTCTGGTGGTTCCCACCAGCCTGTTCCACGAGATCGGGCACTTCCAGGGGTTCTGCCCCGATATCGAAAACTACCTCGAGCGACTGCTCCATCCGGCCCAGATGAGCTTCCGGCCGAGAGATACGGTGGAAGAGGATCCGAGCCTGAAGCAGTTGATTCCCTACTGCGTGTTTCGGCACGAGGGCCGGGTGTTCCATTACCGTCGCGGGACCGAGCAGGGGGAGGGTCGGCTGCACAGCAAACGGTCCATCGGCATCGGCGGCCACATTTCCTCAGAGGACACCCAGGCCGGAAGGTCTCCCTACGAGGAAGGGATGCAGCGTGAGATTGCCGAGGAGGTGTTTCTGGAGACCGGGTACACAGAGCAGTGCGTGGGGCTGATCAACGACGATTTGACCGAGGTGGGACAGGTGCACCTTGGCGTGGTACACGTCTTCGATCTGGATGAGCCCAAAGTTCGTCCTCGCGAAGAGTCGATAATCGAAACAGGATTTGCCACTCCCGGCGACCTGGTCGACGATCGTGAGTCGTTCGAGACATGGTCGCAGATTTGCCTGGATCACCTGCTGGGCGAGTCGGATTCCGGGAGCGGCTAGGGGAATCAACGACGGCGTCGGCAAGGGAGTGCGGACGATGGCGACTCGCGTAACGGTTGGTGTGACGGGAGTCCTGTTCGTGCTGGGCGCCTTTGCGGTCGACTGGTCCGATGCGGCCGATAGGTCAACCAGCACCGGGGCGATCGATTCCGAGGGACTGGGCCGGATGCTGCGATCCGTGGGCGTCAAGCCACGCGCGGCCGGGTCGCGGTACGACTTCGAGTTTCACTCCAAACAGGGTGGCCAGGAGTGGGATTTCGCCATGTCGGCTGTGATCAGCCAGAATGGCGGCACGATCTGGGTGATGGCGTGGCTGGAGGAAATGCCCGCCAAGGCGTCGAAGGTGCCGGCAGCGGCGTTGCTGAGAATGCTGTCGGAAAACGATCGGCTGGGAAACGGGAAGTTTTTTGCTTACGACCGACGGAACCGGCGGTTCCTGATGCAGCGCGTCGTCCAGAACCAACGGATCACCCCGACAAGGTTGCGGGGGATTTTCGAGGATGTGGCCAAGGGGGTGATGGGCAGCCACTCGATCTGGTCGGTTGCGCGATGGAACAAGAAGCCTCCGGCACGGCAGTCGGCGGTTCCGCCGGCACCTCCGGCTGAACGGCGTCGGCGTTAGACGTCGAAAACCGGTCGAACGCCTCCGGGGAATTGGCCGATTTGGACCGGCGTGCATCCTTGCCGTTGTTGGTGGTCACTCCACGCGGTAAAATGGGAAACCGGCGGCCGGTTTGCGGCCGTTCCCGCCGACGTGCCCTCCCGGTACCGTCTCACAGCCCACTCCCTTCGTCACCACGGTTCTCATGAGATTTCCCTGGTTTTTGGCCTGGTCTCTGTTGGTTCTGCCGGTGTCGGTCCCTGCGGCCGACCTGTTGCCGGAAGATCGGCCGATCAATGTTGCAGTCGATCACTACCTTCGCGCGGGGTGGGTGGAAGCCGGGGTGAAGCCGGCCCCGTTGCTCTCTCGTGCCGGGCTGATCCGTCGCATGACACTTGACTTGGCCGGTCGAATTCCGACCCGGGGTGAGACGCGGGAGTTTGTCGAATCGTCGTCACCACTGAGATGGACCCAGTTGGCCGATCGCCTGCTGGCCAGTCCGGATTTCGCCTACCACCATCGCAACGAGTTGGACCTGTTGTTGCTGGCTGCGAAGAAGAACGACGGTGAGTTCCGCAAGTACCTGCTCGCGGCGGCCCGGGAGAACCGGTCGTGGGACGAATTGTTCCGCCAGATGATGGTGGGCCGCGAGGGGGACGCGTCCGAGAAGCCGGCGTTGGCGTTCCTGAAGGCTCGGGCCGGCAGCCTGGACGACCTGACCGTCGACACCAGCGTGCTCTTCTTCGGGGTCAATGTCAGCTGTGCCAAGTGCCACGATCATCCCCTGGTCGACGACTGGAAGCAGGATCACTTTTACGGCATGGCCTCGTTCTTCACTCGCACATACATGACCAAGAAGAACACGTTGGCCGAGAAGTTCAGCGGATCGATCAAGTTCAAGACGACCGCGGGCAAGGAGAAGCAGGCCCGATTCATGTTCCTGACCGGGACCGAGGTGGCCGAACCCAAAGTCAAGAAAACGGCCAAGCAGCGCAAGGCCGAGGACGCCGAGGTCAAGCGGCAGATGAAGGACGCCAAGGCCCCCCCGGCCAAGGTCCCCGGATTCAGTCCTCGCGAGAAGCTGGTTGAGGTGGCATTGCAGACCAAGGACCGGCGATTTTTCTCGCGGGCGATCGTCAACCGGATCTGGCTGCGGCTGATGGGCCGGGGGATCGTCGATCCTCCTGACCAGATGCATTCGGCCAACGACCCCTCGCATCCCGAACTGCTCGACTGGCTCGCCCGGGACCTCGCCTCCAACGGGTATGACCTCAAGCGGTTGATCCGTGGCATTGTGCTCAGCGACGCTTACGCGATCTCGAGCCGGTTCAGCGGCAAGGGTGAGGCTCCGCCGCCGGAGACGTTCGCGGTGGCCAGCGTGCGGCTGCTGACTCCGAGACAGTATTCCCTGTCGCTGCTGGTGGCGGCGTCGAATCCGGATCAGATCACCACCCAGGCGACGACGGCCGAATGGGCCAAACGCCGGGAGAGCCTGGAAAACGAGTCGAACGACCTGGCCGGCCAGATCGAGTTGCCCAGTGACAATTTCCAGGTCAGCGTCGACGAGGCCCTGCTGTTTTCCAACAACGACCGGATCCAGAACAACCTGCTCAGGGACTCGGCCGATCGACTGGTCGGGTCGCTGAAGTTGATCACCGATCGCCGCCAGTTGATCGCGCGGGCGTTCGAATCGACGTTGTCCAGGGCACCGGATGCCGACGAGATTGCGGTGTTCGAGGCGTTTTTGACGAAAAGAAAGAAAGACGGGCGTGTGGCGGCTATCCAGCAGATGGTCTGGGCGCTGCTGACAAGTCCCGAGTTGCGGTTCAACTACTGATAACCGACGATACCCCAGGCCCCGATCCCGTGGGCAATAAGGAGTGGTTGGAATGACACGTTCGAAGAGCGATTCGATTCGCAACTTGTCCGCCGGAGTGAGCCGGCGCGGGTTCCTCGGTGCGGCGGCTGCCGGAGCTGCTGCGGGGGGATTTGCCCAGGACATGACGGTGCTGGACGTGCTGAAGAATCCGGCGATCGCCGCCGAGATCAAGAAGCAGCAGAAGCACGTGATCCTGCTGTGGTTGGCCGGTGGAGCGAGCCAGCTCGAGACGTGGGATCCGAAGCCGGGTCGTCCGACCGGTGGCCCGTTCATGCCGATCTCGACAAACGTTCCCGGTGTCGAGATCAGTGAATTGTTGCCGAAGATGTCTCAGCGGATGCAGGACACCGCGATCATCCGCAGCCTGAGCACCGGTATCGGTGACCATGGTGGCGGGGCGGCCCTGATGGAGACCGGGCGACGCAAGGAGCAGGGCCTGCAGTACCCCGACCTGGGGGCGATCATCGCTCGCGAACTGGGTCGAGCTGACAGCCAGGTGCCTGACTACGTCAGCTTCTATACCTCGACCGAAGGACGCCGGAAGGGCACCTCCGGTTTCCTCGGAGCCCGGTTCGCTCCGATGTTCCTCTCGGATAGCATGATCCCGCCCAACATCCGGCGTCTCGAGGCGGTCAGCGACATCGATCACAAGGAACGCGCCGACCTTCGCGATTTGCTCGCCCGCCGTTTCACTCAGGGCCGGCAGAGCCGCAACAACGTGCTGGGCAGTCACACCAGTGCCTACCAGCGGGTCCGCGGGATCATGGCCAGCGAGAAGCTGTTCAACATCGAAGACGAACCGACCCCGGTGCGGGAGAAGTACGGTCCGACCCAGTTCTCCCAGCAGTGTCTGGTCGCCAGGCGGCTGATCGAGGCCGGCGTTCCGTTCGTCAAGGTCGCCCGTGCGTGGTGGGATAGCCACGGTCAGAACTTCGAAACGCACCAGGAGTTGTGCGCCGATCTCGATCATTCGATGTCGGTCCTGCTCGACGATCTCGACGAACGTGGGCTGCTGGAGAAGACGCTGGTGATCACACTGGCCGAGTTCGGCCGAACACCCAAGATCAATCCCAGCCTCGGACGCGATCATTTCGCCAACGCCTGGAGCACCAGCCTCTCGGGCTGCGGCATCAAGGGCGGATCGGTCTATGGCAAGACCGACGCCGATGGCCAGACCGTGGCCGAGGGCAAGATCGGGGCCGGGCAGTTGTTCGCCACGATCTTCAAGGCACTGGGCATCGACCACGAGAAGGAATATTTCGTCGGTGCCCGTCCGTTGCCGATTTCCGACTTTGGAGCGCAGCCGATCGACGAGGTACTCGCCTGAGACCGCGCCGATCCACAACACGCGACACTCCTCCAACCGAAAGCCGTCTGACATGGCCGCCGATCCCAAGCAGCTGAAACTCGCCAAGAACGTTGGGTCCCAGGGCATCGCCTTTGGCATTGACCGGGTTCCCGAGTCCGACCGGATCTACTACGGCAGTTCCGACTTCAAGGTTTATGAGTACGACTTCGGTGCCGAAAAGCCCGAGTCGAAGGTGTTCGAAGGCGAGGGACATCGCAGTTACGTGACCACGGTGGCCTTGGCCGGCAAGACGGTCGTCAGCGGCAGCTACGACCGCCGGCTGGTGTGGTGGGACGCCGAGACCCGCAAGCAGATCCGGATCGTCGCCGACGCTCACAAGAAACGGATCCGCCGTGTGGCTGCCAGTCCGGACGGCAAGCTGGTTGCCAGCGTGTCGGACGACATGGACGTCAAGGTCTGGGATGTGGCCACCGGCAAGCTGAAGGCGACGCTCAAAGAGCACAAGCCGATGACGCCGAACAACTACCCCTCGATGCTCTACGCCGTCTCTTTCTCGTATGATGGTAAGTGGCTGGCGACCGCCGACAAGGTGGGTCACATCGTGGTGTGGGACGTGGCGACCGGCAAGATGCTGAAGACGCTCGAGTCCCCGGTGATGTACACCTGGGATCCTCGCCAGCGACGTCACTCGATCGGCGGCATCCGCAGTGTCTCCTTCAGCCACGACGGCAAGCTGCTGGCCGTCGGCGGCATCGGCAAGATCGGCAACATCGATCACCTGGGCGGTCCCTCGCGGATCGAGGTCTTCGAGTGGCAGGCTGGCAAGAAGCTGCACCAGCTCGAGGACGGCAAGTTCAAGGGCCTGGTCGAGCAGATTGTGTTTTCTCCCGACGGTGCGTGGTTCATCGTTGCCGGCGGAGACCACAACGGCTTCATCTCGGTTTACGACACCAAGAGCGGGAAGCTGATCAAGCAGGAGAAGGCTCCCATGCACGTGCACCAGTTCGTTGTCAACGAGCCGCACGATACGGTTTACGCCGTCGGGCATCACCGGCTGGTGACTTGGGAACTGAAGGCTGCGAAGCCCAAGCCCAAGAAGAAGCCTGAAGACAAGAAGCCGGCGGAAAAGAAGAAGGCCTGAGGGTTGACCTCGGGCCGCCGCGGCCGGTTGGCTTCTCGATCGCACCCAGCGGGTGTGTCGCACTCTACAATTGCACGACCTCGCCAGTGGTCGCGGATTGCTCGGCGGCCAGGCAGGCTTCGACGGCGGCCAGGGATTCCTCGGGTGTGATCACGTCCGGTTTCCGGCCCTCCTGGACGCAGGTGGCGAAGTAGGCCAGTTCGTCGACGAGTGCCCCTCGCAGTCTCCCGAAGTGGGTTGGCCAGTAGGTCGTATCGGGCGACCGCCAGCCATCGGCATCAACGACCGAGAAGTTGGGGTGCGTTTCCTGGACGTGAATGGACCCCTCGGTCCCGATGATCTCCAGTCGTTCGTCGATCTGGAACGGTGTGTGGTCGGGCAGGCACCAGATGTTCTCGAGTACGCCGATGGCACCGGAGTCGAATCGGAACATGGTCCAGCCGAGGTCGGGGTGAGTTTTGTTTCGCCATGAGAGCGACTGGGCGTAGGCCGAGACGATCCGGTCTCCGGAGTACCACAGCATCAGGTCGGTGTCGTGGACCCCGTCGCCGGTGATCGGGCCGATCTTCTCGAGTATCTCGGTGGTGACCGCCGCGGGGATGTTCCTGCGAGCGTACATCGAGACGATCCGCCCAATCTTTCCCTCGTCGATTTCCTGCTTCGCCGCGGCGTAACGGGGATTGAAGCGGCAGATGTGTCCGACCATGAAGGCCCGGTCACTGGCGTTCGCTGCTGCGACGATCGCCCGACAGTCCTCGGTGGTGGAGGCCATCGGTTTTTCCAGGAAGACGTGCTTGCCGGCTGCCAGTGCGGCCAGGGCGGGTTCGGTGTGCTGGTCCCACATGGTGACGATGCTGACGGCGTCGATGTCGGGATCGGCCAGCAACTGGGTGTAGTCGGTGTATGCGGAGGGCACGTCAAACGTGCCGGCGACCTCGGCCAGTCTCGACTCGGTCCGCGTGCAGACGGCAGCCAGTTCGACTTGCGGAATGGCGGCCAGGGCCTCGCAGTGTTTGACGCCGAACCAGCCCAACCCGATCACACCCATCCGCACACGGTTCATCTGTCGGTCTCCTGGTTGTGTCGTCTCGTGATGTTGTCCGAATCCGTCCCCGGAGGGCTAACCCGTCAATTGCCACCTCGCCTGCCTGAGCACGGCCAACGACGAGCCCTTCATCTTCTCGTACCAGGCGGTGACCAGATGGCCGTTGTCGAGTTGGACCGTCGAGGGGTATCCCAGGTCGCCGCCGGCGCCATCCACCGAGAGCCCCCTGGGTTCCGACCAGGTCGTGCCGGCGTCGTCGCTGAGTCGCACCTGGTTGCCGAATGGCTTACGACGGTGTCCGTAACTCATCAGCAGTCGGCCGTCGGCCAGCTTCAGCAGGTGCGAGGGCAGTCCCCAGACCCCGATCTCGTGGGGAGTGGTCCAGGTCCGACCGCCGTCGGTCGACTCGCTCTGCAGCGTCTCGCCGGCACTCTTGGGGTTGTGGTTGCGGATGTGAGCGATCAGGCGGCCGGGAGCCGCCTCGACGGCGTGCAATTCGTGGTACTGGTGGTGATCGTCACCTGGTCGGGTGGGGATGGTGCCCAGCCACTTCCAGGTGATGCCGTCGTCGGTGGAAACGGAGACTCCGATGCGGTTCTTGTCGTTGTAGAGTTCCTTGCCCGCGTAGAGCAGTCGTCCGTCGGAGAGTGCGACGGGGCCGTGGGGACTGTTGACTCCACAGCGGGAGGGGGATGACCAGCTCTGGCCCCCGTCAGTCGAGCGGATGATCCATTCGCCGAGCATCTTTTTCCTCGTGGCTTCGGGCACGCGATCGCGGGCCGCTTTCCATCGAGCGATCCGTTGCTTGCCGGACCCGGCGAAGTAACTGGGTTGTTCGAAGGCCAGTGACGTGAAGGTGGTGACCAGCAGCGAACCCTTGGGAGTTTCCACCACCCCGGCGTCGCGGTCGTCGATGGCGGTGTCGATCAGGGTCTGTGGCCACGTCCAGTGAACGCCGCCGTCATCGCTGCGCATCAGTTCGACACGCCCGAAAGGGCAGACGTGGGATTCACGGCCACCCGAGCAGACCAGCAGCAGCTGGCCGTTCCTGCGGCGGGCCAACGTCGGCCAGCCGTGATAACGATGAGCCAGGTGGCTGATCACGCTGGTATCGTGGATCCGAATTTTCGGAGCCCTGGGCCGTGTTTGGCCAGCAAGGAGACTCGTCGAGAGCCCTCCGGCAAGACCGGCAGCGGTGGTGCGAATCATCGAGCGTCTTGAGTGTTCGGCCATGGTGGTGCCCTTGAGGGGGGGGTCACATCGCCCGTCGTCGTCGTCGGCCGGCGACGAAACTGTCGATGATCATGTTGCCCAGGTCATCCGCGTTGCAGTAGGCGGCGACGCCACCCGAGACGCGGGCCATTTGTTCGACGAAGTTCACCAGGTCCAGATAGAAGTAGTCTTCGATCAGGGCGAAGCTGGCCAGGTGGATGCCCTCGTTGGCACACCGACGGACTTCCTGGAGCGTGATCCGGGCGGTCTTTTCCGCAGGTGGATAGACCAGTACCACCTCGCGTCCCTCGACATGGGCCGTCGGTTCGCCATCGGTGATCGTGATGATCTGCTTGTTCTGGGCTGGTTGTCGACGGAGAACGCGGCGTGCGAACTGGAGTCCGGCCTGGATGTTGGTGAAATGCTCGGGCACGAAGGATGGGGGATTGTCGAGCGGAATCCGAAGGTGGACTCGGGGGTCGAAGATGCTGACCGGCTTGGGAGCCGAGTAGAGGAGTTCCCGTTCGGAGAGCGGTGTGGCGTAGGTGTAGAAGCCCACCACCTGCAGAAAGTCGCCGCGGTAGCGATCCCGGACGAGCGAGTTCATTGCCAGGGCGACTTTCTTGGCCTGGCCGAACTTGCCGAAGCGGGACATGCTTCCGGACATGTCCAGCAGGACCACGGTGGCACACGCGGCCTGGTATTCGGTGTCGTAGACCTCGAGGTCGTCGTTGGTGATCCCGACTGGGGTTCCACCACCCTGTCGGGCCAGGGCATTTCGAAGTGTGCCGTGAAGGTCGAGGTTCGAAACGGGGTCGCCGTACTCGTAGGGACGGGATTCTTCGTGCTTGGTTTCCCCGGGGCCGCGGGTTGCCGTGTCGTGTTTGCCCAATTGTCCCTTTTCGCCCAGCAGAAACAGCTCCTCGAGCGCTTTGTTCTCGACCCGTCGCACTCCCCGGGGCGTGACATGAAACCGGCCCTCCTCGTCTTTCTCGACCAGTCCCCGCTTGATGAGCATCTCGATCACTTCCGGATGCTCCTCTTCCCAGTCCTCGAGGTTGGGCAGCAGGTGTTCGCCGTAGTCGAGCAGGTGCTCTCCGATCTGGTCGAAGATCCTGTCGGCCGACTGCGGTGTGAATTCCTGGGATCCGTCCCACTTGGAGTATTCGAAGCTGGTCATGCCGGTTTGGACTCCGCCAGGGCTCCAAGCGTGGCTCCGATCAGTTCACCGAGTCCGGTGCCGGTGACGGCCGAGATTCTTCGGACGGGGACGTCGAGTTCCTCGTCGAGTCGCGAGGCGGTCTCGTCGGCGGTTGGCAGTTCGCACTTGGTGACAACGACCAGTTCAGGTCGCAGGGCCAGTTCGGGGTTGTAGAGTCTGAGCTCGTCACGAATCGACCGGTAATTTTCGAGTGGATCGGTCTGGTCCATCGGCTCGGGTTCGACCAGGTGGACCAGAACCCGGGTCCGTTCGACGTGCCTGAGGAACTCGTGACCGAGTCCCACGCCCTGGTGAGCTCCTTCGATCAGCCCGGGGATGTCGGCGACGACGAACTGGTTGTCGAGGTCGACTCGAACGAGTCCGAGGTTGGGGTACTTGGTTGTGAACGGGTAATTGGCGATTTCGGGATTCGCCCGTGAGAGACGGCTCAGCAACGTCGACTTTCCCGCGTTCGGCTTGCCGATCAGGCCGACGTCAGCGATCAGTTTGAGTTCGAGCAAGACCCGGCGTTCCTGGCCGACACCGCCTTCCTCGAATTCCCGGGGCGCTCGATTGGTGGCTGTGGCGAATCTCTTGTTCCCCTGCCCTCCCTTGCCTCCCTTGGCGACGATGACTTGCTCGCCGGGTTCGACGAGATCCTTGAGCAGATGTCCGCGTCCGGCGTCACGCACCAGGGTTCCGGGCGGAACGCTGATGATGGCGTCCTCTCCCGAGCGTCCGGTCTTGAGTTGTCCCTGCCCGTGTTGACCGCGTTCGGCTCGCCAGTGGTGGTGGCCGGACAGGGCCGCCAGGCTGCCGATGTTCTCCTCGGCCCGGATGATCACGTGACCGCCCCGACCACCGTCGCCTCCGTCAGGCCCTCCCCGTGGAATGTGGGCCTCTCGTCGGAAGCTCATGGAGCCGCTTCCGCCGTCGCCGGCCAGGCAGTGGATCGTGACGCGGTCGAGGAACATACGGAGAGATCCCGGGAGGAGGAGCCTCCATGATAGCACGAGTGAACCCGGGGGACCGTCATGGGCCACCACGTGAGGTCGGTTCACTGGCCGTTGGCGGTTGCCCGACGGCGCCGCCAGGCTCCGGAGAGTCCGGCAACGATGATCACGATCGAGGCCAGCAGGCACAATGCGGCGAACCAGTCGCCCGTGCGGACATAGAGACTCTGCCGTGAGTCGAGTGGGACGACGTCGACCAGCACGGCGTTGAGTTGCCGCCGCCAGCGGCCGGTCATCGGGTTGCGGTGTCCGGTGCGACGGGCCCGTTCGATGCTCGTCTTCCGCTCCTCCCGCTCCACGTCACTCAGCGACGGGTCTCTCGCGGCCGTTTCCAGTGCGATTTCCGCATCACCGTCAATGAAGATTGTCGGTGTCCGGATCACTCCGTCGCCATCGATGATCGCCGAGATTCCCGTGTTCACTGCTCGGACCATCGGCGTGCGGCATTCGACCGATCGGAACACGGCGGTGACCAGGTGCTGATCGAGTTCACTGGATCCGTGGAACCAGCCGTCGTTGGTCAGGTTGACCAGCACGTCCGGAGCCCGTTTCTGTTGCCTGGCTCCGGCAACGACTCCCCGGACCAGGTGCGGCACGGTGTCCTCGAAACAGATCAATGGAGCCAGGTGCCACTCGCCGTGCTGGAACACGGTCGCGGAGTTGCCGGCAGAAATGCCGAAATCGGCGGGGAAGGGCGTGAGGCGGTGGAGCCAGGGCAGCGTGTCGGCAAGCGGGATGTATTCTCCGAAGGGCACGCGGTGGATCTTGTCGTAGTCGGCGGCCAGACCGTTTCCGGGTTGAACCAGGACAGCTGAGTTGAATACGCGGAGCTGCTTGCGGTCGGCCTGGAACCGTTCGAGTCCCACGATGAGACCGGCGCCCGATTCGGCGGCGAGGTCTCCCAGCAGATCGCGGACGTCGGTCTTTTTCCAGTCGCCGGGGGGAATTCGCGGGGCGACCTCCCTGAGTTGTTCGTCGTCGAGTCCCTCGGCGGCCTCCAGCAACGGATAGCGGAACATCGTCTCGGGCCACACGATCACGTCGGGCTGTTCCTGTACGGCCAGTCCTGTCAGCCTGCGATGGACCCGGTAGATGTTGGCAAACGCTTCGGGGTCGTGTTTCAACGACGAGGTGAAGTTGCCCTGCACCAGCGCGACGCGCGGTCCGGCGGTGAACTGGGCCTGGCCACGTCTCAGGATCCCGTATCCCAGTGCCAGCCCGATCAATACGACGGTGGCGATGATCGTTGTCGACGTTTGCCGTGGCGAAACCGATGGCGCGGGGTTCTCCTCGTCGGCAGGCCACCACCCGCATCGGGACAGCCAGCTTGCGGGAAGGGCCAGGGCGAGAGACGTAGCGGCGAGTGCGACCAGAAAACTGACGCCGTAGGCACCGACGAGGTCACTGACCTGGATCAGCTCGACAAAACGGTATTGGGTGTGTCCCAGGAAGTACCACGCCAAGCCGGTCATGACGTGGGCCTTCGCGTACTCGGTGGCGACCCAGGCCAGGGGGACGGCCACTCCGATCGGGACTCTGAAACGGTGCACCGCGGTCCGGGCGACCGCGACCAGCAGAGGCGTGTAGATGGCAAGGTAGGCCGACAGGGAGAGCCAGGCGGGGATCATCCAGGTATCGCCGAGACGCATCCACTGCAGCGATGCGGCGGTGCCCACCAGGGTGGTCAGGTAAAGCGGGAGGGAGATTCGGTGCGGGGGGACGGGGAGCCGGACGAGCACGATGAGTGGGACGGGAGCGATCCATCCGAGGACGCCCCAATCGAAGGGAAAGAACGCAGCCCAGGTGAGCAGCGCCGAGGCAGCTCCGGCCGTCCAGGCGGCCCGAGACGGCAGGCCGAGCGTTGTGGTGGGCTCGGTTGTGGACATCGAGCCGGTCCTTCCATGGAGCCCGGGCAGTTGGGGATGTGGTCTGATGGTGTTGGACTCAGCAGCGTCCGGCCCACGGGAACACTTCAATCCACTGGTCGGCCTGGTAGGTCCGGTCCCCTGCGGGGAAGTGGATCATGGCGTTGGCATCGGCGGTGCTGCGGAGGTCCGAGGATCCGTGCCAATCGACGGGGGCGACACGTGGTCCGTCGGGGTGGTCATCGAGTTGGCTGGGGAAGTAAGTCGGCCGATCTCCGCGAAACTCGAAATCAACGGTCAGACGAGCGGCCGAGGGGATGGGTCGTGCGGGGGCGAGTCCGGCGAGTCTTCGAAGTGCGGTGCGGACGAACAATTCGAAGCAGACCATACTACTGACCGGATTGCCCGGCAAGCCGAATACGATGGCGTGCCCGGAGGTGCCGAACCACACCGGTTTTCCCGGTTTGACCTTCACCTTGTGGAACACTTCGGCGACACCAGCGGCTTCGAGTTGTGCCGGAACGAGGTCGAGTCGGCCGGCGGAGACGCCTCCGGAGAGCAGCAGGATGTCACAGTCGAGTCCTGCGGTGATATGCTGAGCCAGGTCTTCGGGGGTGTCGCGGGCGATGCCCAGTTCGATGGCCTCACCGCCACAGGCCCGGACCTGGGCGGCAAGCATGGTCTCGTTCGAGTTGCGGATTTGCCCGGCACCGGGCTGTTGATCGATGGTGACCAGTTCGTCTCCGGTGGCGAGCACTCCGACCCGCACCCGGCGATGCACGGTGAGGGAGTGTTGGCCGAGTTCGGCGAGCAAACCCAGTTCCTGGGGCCTGAGCTGGCGTCCGGCCGGCATCACGGTATCGCCCCGTCGCATCGAGGTCGCCTGCCGGATCATGTCCTGGCCGGCGGTGACCGGTTGGGTGTCGATCGAGACCAGCACCTGGTCC
This sequence comes from Planctomycetaceae bacterium, assembly GCA_002724315.1. Taxonomy (GTDB): domain Bacteria; phylum Planctomycetota; class Planctomycetia; order Planctomycetales; family Planctomycetaceae; genus UBA8437. Next base: position 24,244 of record PBOJ01000072.1, read on the forward strand.
CCGTTGTTTTCGGTCTGCGTGTCTTCGACTCTCACCACCGCGTCGGCGCCCTCGGGCATCGGGGCTCCGGTCATGATCTGGATCGCCTGCCCCGAGGCGACGGTTTTGGAGGCGACCTGTCCGGCGGTCACCTCTTCGACGACCGTCAATCGCGCCGTCCCGTCGGCGAGATCATCGGCGCGAACGGCGAAGCCGTCCATCAGGGCCTTGTCGAAGGGAGGCGAATCGATGTCGCTGTCGATCGGTTGGGCGAGGACACGTCCGAGAGCCTCGGCCAGCGGAACCGACTCGGTCGGTCCGGGTTGTGCGTGCGATTCGATGGAGGCCAGGGCCTGGTCGACGGTGAACATGGGGGGGGGCGTCTATTCGGTGTCGGGGGGCCGGAGTTCCAGGAAGTTCTTCAGCAGTGTCGTGCCGTGGCCCGTCAGGTAACTCTCGGGATGAAACTGGACTCCCCACACGGGCCACTGCCGGTGTCGAAATCCCATCAATTCGGCCGGGTGGTCGGGGTCTTCCGACCAGGCACAGGCCTGGAGGTCGTCGCCGAGGGTATCCTCGTGGACGATCAGGCTGTGGTACCGCGTGGCTTCGAAGGGGCTGGGCAACCCGGCGAAGAGCCCGTCCTGGGTGTGTCGCACATTCGAGACCTTGCCATGCATCAGTCTCTCGGCCCGGACCACCTGCGCTCCCAGAGCCTCGGCAATCGACTGGTGTCCCAGGCAGACGCCCAAAAGTGGGACCCGGGGGCCGAATCGCAGGACGACCTCCTTGCTGATCCCGGCTTCGGCAGGGGTGCAGGGGCCCGGTGAGATGATGATCCGTTCGGGGGCCAGGGACTCGATCTCGTCTAGAGCGACCTGGTCGTTCCGCGCGACCCGGATCTCGAGCCCCGGGTCGATCTCCCCGAGACGCTGGACCAGGTTGTAGGTGAACGAATCGTAGTTGTCGAGAACGAAGATCATGGCGAGGGATCCACTCTAACAGCGCCCCCCGATGGCGGGAACTTGTGACGCTTGTCCGGGACGCCGTTACTTCTTTCCCAGGTCCCGCTGCTTCTGGAAGAACTCGCTGAGGATCGTGCCGCATTCGTGTTCGAGCACGCCGCCGATGACGATCGACCGGTGATTGAGTCGTTCGTCGTTGGTGATGGCGTACAGCGACTGGCATCCTCCGGCCTTGGGATCGGCGGCTCCGAAGATCACCGTTGGCAGGCGTGCCTGGACGATGGCCCCCGCGCACATCGGGCAGGGTTCGAGTGTGACGTAGAGCGTGCAGTCGGCCAGTCGCCAATCTCCCAGCGCCTCGGCTGCCTGTGTGATCGCGATCATTTCGGCGTGGGCCGTCGGGTCGTTGAGCATCTCTCGCTGGTTAAACGCCTCGGCGATCACCTTGTCCTGATGAACCACCACCGCACCCACGGGCACCTCGTCTTTCTCGAACGCGGCCCGTGCCTGGGCGAGAGCCAGTCTCATCCAGTAATCGTGCGGCTGCAGCATGTTGTCGTGGGGATCGGTGGTCATGGAATCGGTGGCCGGGATACGGGATGAGCGAGGATCAGCGGCGCGGCGTGGTGGCGGGGGCCACCACCAGGGTGCCGGTCGTCTTGATCTTGGCGTGATCACTGGGGACATCGACCAGCACGTTGTCTCCGAAGAGCACATGATGGCTGGGCTGGCCGGTGAGTGCGACGGCCTTGGGTCGCACGCTCGAGAAGAGGTTGCCGCTGACGGTGACGTCGCGGGTGCCTTCCAGGGTCAGTCCTGCGGCGGCCTCGTCGTTCTTCCTTCGCTTGATGCCGCCTTCGCCGATGTAACTGTTGGAGAAGTTGTTGCCGGTGATGGTGATCCGTCCACTGCCGGGTCCCACCCGCACCGCGTGGGTCTTCATGATGGTCAGCGTGTTGGCGCTGACCGTGCACCCATGAGCATCACGGAGATCGACGCCGCCGCCGTTGTGGGCAATGACGTTGGCCGAGATCGTGTTGCCATAACAGTCCCGATCGAGAATCACCGCGTACCCCTGGCACTCCTCGATCATGTTTCCCGAAAGAACCGAGCCGTAGGTGTTCTCGATGATCACTCCGTGTCGGAGGTGATCGTCCAGGCAGTTGCCGGTCAGGCAGAGATTGAAGCCGTCGGTGCAACTCAACGCATCGTTGTTCTCTTCGAACTGGTTGCTGGAGACGACGATGTCGTGGCAGCCGATCAGGTTGAGCCCCACCTGCTTGTTGTAGGTGATCAGGCTGTCGCTGATGCGAGGGTCCTCGTAGCAGTGGTCCAGCCTCAGACCGTCACCTCCGTGCTCGCTGACGGTCAGGCCCTGGACGAACAGTTCGTTGATCCAGAGGGCCACCACGCCGTGGCCACTTTTGGCCGTTCCGGTCAGCCGGAAGTCGGCCAGGCGCACCCGCCACAGCCGATCGGCACTCTTGACCTTTTCGCCGTCAGGGTGCTGAACGACCAGGGCTGGCTTCCCCTGGACGTTCGCGTTGTGGATGTGCGTGGCGGTGCCGGCTCCGACCAGCGTGACGTCCGGTCGAGAGAGGACCAGGGGTTTGGTGATCTCGAAGTGTCCCGGAGGCAAGCGGACGATGCCCCCCTCGGGAGGAATCGCATCGAGGGCGGCCTGGAGAGTCGGAAAGCGACCAGCGTCGATCTCTGGACGTGCCCCCGGCAGGGTGTTCTTGGCGGCGGGGCCGGCCGCCAGTGGGGCCAGCGCCAAAGCGGCCAGTCCCGAGACGGTGATCACGGCGAGCAGACGGGCGAATCCCGTCGGTGACAGACGGTGCAGGTAGCGAGTCATCAGGAGATCCTCGGGCTATGTCCAACCGGTTTGAGTGAGGTGGTTGGCAGCCTACGAGGGTCTCCAGAATGGGTCAAGCAGCCGGAATGGTGATGGCGGCGTGATCAGGTCGGCTGGCAGTCGCCGTTGGGGAACAGTCTCAGTCCCGGTCCGGCATTTTCCGGAGAGATCGAGAGCAGTCTCAGCGAGACGGGGTGGCCCTGGTAATGGGCCACAATAGAGATGTAAGAACGGTCGTTGTCGGACGGGTCGTTGCCGACCGGCAGGACCATCCACTGGATCTGTTGGACGTCCTCGAGCAGATCCAGCAGTCCGAGCAGATCGAAGCGGAATTCGAGGGGATCGAGTCGCCCATCGTCGCGGCCCCCGACGATCTCGGTGTCGCCCAGGAACAGGAAGACCATCCAGTCTTTTTCGGTCGGCCAGCAATCGAAGCCGACCCGCGAAACACTCATCAGAGGTTCGAAGAGATCGGCCGCCTGGTCAATCAGTTCGACCAGCCACGTCGGACGGGAGTCACCGGTGCGGCGTTCTCGATTCTCGAGATTCCGCAGCAGGTGGTTGATGGGCATGTGCGAGTGGCTCACGGAAAACCCCGTAGGCGGCGTCTCTCGAAGAAGTCAATCAATCAGGGCAAGTGTGTGTATCGGGGAATCCGGTCCGTGGCGCGCACCCGAAACGTCCTGGAGGGCCGAGATCCTGTGACTGGGTGTGGGAGGGTCGGAACGTAGCGAGAGTGCCAGTCGGTTGTGGAAGGAGACGTGGTGGGGCGATAGCGGGAGAGTGGCGGAGATGCTGGAGATGACGCGGTTTTTTTCGGCTTGGACCCAAGGCGTGGGAATGTCGCGCCGCAGGCCGCTCCGAAGATGCCAATTGCGCCGGAAAATCGGGCCAAGCTGCCACGGTTTGATTCGTCTTCAGCACCCTCTACAATCGGACGTTTCCCCCTTCAGAACCCCCCGTCTTCCAGGTTGGGGTTTGTTCCGGAAGCACTCGAGGCCCCCCGTGGACGACGCGATCCGCAAGGCCGGCGTGTTGATCGAGGCGATGGGCTGGATTCGCCAGTTCCGCGACCGGTACGTCGTGATCAAGCTCGGTGGCAGTGCCCTGGAGGCCCCCGAGAGTGTCAACAGCCTGTTGACCGATGTGATCTTCATGGAGACGGTCGGCATGAAGCCGCTGCTGGTGCACGGCGGCGGCAAGTTGATCAGCCAGGCGATGGCCGCAGGAGGGATCGAGCCGAGGTTTGTCCAGGGGCGTCGGTACACTGACGAACCGACGCTGGAAATCGTTTCCCGGGTCCTGGGCGAGGAGATCCCCGCATCGTTGATCGGGGAGATCTCCAGGCAGGGGGGGCAGGCCGTGCGGCTGTCCGGACCCGGTTCGAATTGCCTGGTGGCTGAGCCCCTGAGGCTCGAAGGCGACGACGGCCACGAGGTGGACCTGGGTCGAGTCGGACACGTGGTGGAAGTGGACACGGGCATGATCGAGTCGGCCTGTGCGGAAGGGCGGATTCCGGTACTGCCCAGCGTGGCCAGAGGCCGTGACGGGGAGTTGTTCAACGTCAACGCCGACACGGCGGCAGCGGCGGTGGCCCGGATTCTTGGTGCCGAGAAGCTGGTGTTTCTCAGCGATGTGCCCGGCATCTACGCTGACCGCGACAATCCCGACAGCCTGCTGGGACATCTTGACATGGCCTCGTGCCGGGGCCTGATTGCCGACGGTTCGATCGACAGCGGGATGGTGCCCAAGGTCGACGCGGCCCTGGAGGCATTGCAGGCGGGCGTGAAGAAGGTGCACATCGTTGACGGCCGAATGGCACATTCGGTCTTGTTGGAGATCTATTCGGACACCGGTGTGGGCACCGAGATTGTTCTGTGACACGCCGGCGGTTTCAGAGGGAGAAGTACGTGATGGACATTTCGGCCAAACGTTCGAGTGAAGAGACGATTTCGCAGTTCCAGCAACACGTGATTCCCAATTACGGTCGCTATCCGATCAGCCTGGTTCGTGGCGAGGGGTCGCTGGTCTGGGACGCCGAGGGGAACGAGTACCTGGACCTGTTTCCCGGTTGGGGTTGCAACATCCTGGGCCACTGTCCACCCCGGGTGGTTTCCGCCCTGCAGGAACAGGCCTCGAAACTGGTCCACATTCCCAACACCTGGTACACCGAGCCACAGGGAGACTTTGCCGAGGCGTTGTGCACACGAGGATTCGGCCAGGCGTTCTTCTGCAACAGTGGTGCCGAATCGATCGAGGGCGCATTGAAACTGGTGCGTCTGCACGGTGCCGAAACCGGCCGGCACCGCGTCATTTCCTTCTATGACGGTTTCCACGGTCGAACGTTTGGTGCCACCACCGCGACTGCTCAGCCCAAGTATCACGAGGGCGTGGGGCCATTGATGGCCGGCTTCGACTACGTTGCCTTCAACGATCTCGATGCTGTCCGCGACGTGGCCGGTTCGGAGACCTGTGCGATCCTGGTTGAGCCGATCCAGGGCGAGGGTGGTGTCAATCTGCCTGCGGAAGGGTTTCTCGAGGGGCTTCGGGAAATCGCCGATGCCTGCGGGGCTCTGCTGGTTTTCGATGAGGTGCAGACGGGGATGGCTCGTACCGGGACCTGGTACGGCTACCAGCAGTACGGGGTCCAGCCGGACGTGATGACCGTGGCGAAGGGGCTGGCTGGCGGAGTGGCCTGCGGTGTGGTGATCGCCAAGCACGAGTTTGCTCCCAGTCTGAGACCAGGGATGCATGCCAGCACCTTTGGAGGCAACCCGTTGGCGATGGCTGCTGGCCTGGCGACCGTCGAGACGATTGAGGAAGACGGTCTGCTGGAGAACTGCCAGGTCATGTCGGACCGTTTCCGCGAGCGGTTTGAGGCCTTGCGGGCCGAGTTGCCGATTATCCGAGAATTGAGGGTCCAGGGGATGATGATCGGTGTCGACCTGTCGATTCCTGCCACGCCGGCAGTTGGCAAGTGCATGGAGCGAGGCGTGTTGGTCAATGCGACCCACGACACGGTGCTGAGACTGTTGCCGGCCCTGAACGTCACTGACGCGGATGTTGACCGGGGCTGTGACGTGATCGCCGAAGTGCTCGGCGAGATGGCGGCCGAGTCGGAGGCCAGTAACGCCTCGGTGGCGGTGCCGGATGAGCTTGGTGAGTCGTTGGAGGACGACGGCGAAATCACCAGTGAAGGGGCCGAAGTCGAATCGGACGTGGAAGACTTGGAAGGGGGCGACCTGGAAGGGGGCGAAACGGATGAGGTGGAGGACGGAGAGGATGAGTCATGAGGCACTTGACGTCGTTGTTGGAAGTGACGGCTGAGGAGATCGGTGAGATCCTGGACTTGGCGTCGTCTTTGAAGACGGCGGCGGTCGGGGGTGACCGTCCTTCCCGGCTGGGTGGCCGGGTTTTGACCCAGATCTTCGAGAAGCCGTCGTTGAGAACTCGGGCGAGTTTTGATGCGGCGATGGCCCAATTGGGTGGCAGCAGCCAGTTCTTCTCGGCGGACGACGCCGGGTTGGGTGGCCGAGAATCCGTCGAGGACGTGGCGCGTGTGATCAGCGGGTACTCGGACGTCCTGGTCTTGAGGACGTTCTCGCAGCAGACGATCGAGCGGTTTGCCGAGTTGTCATCGTGCCCGGTCATCAACGCGCTCTCCGATGATCGTCATCCCTGCCAGGCTCTGACCGATCTGTTGACGATCCGCGAGACATTCGGCGATCTGGCGGCACGCCGATTGGTGTTCGTCGGTGACGGCAACAATGTCGCGAAGTCGCTGGCGATCGCGTGTGGCCGGGTTGGGCTGTCGATGACGCTCTCGGCCCCGGACGGTTACGAGTTCGACAACGAATTTCTGGAGTTGCTTGCCGTGGCGGTTCCCGACGCCGACTTGGTGGTGGAGACCGATCCGATGGCGGCAGTTGCCGAGGCTGACGTGATCTACACCGATGTCTGGGCCAGCATGGGCCAGGAGTCGGAAAAGTCCGAGCGGGAGTCGGCGTTTGCCGGGCACCAGGTGAACGCCCGGTTGATGGCTGCCGCACCCGAAACATGTCGGTTCATGCACGACCTGCCGGCCCGACGGGGGTTGGAGGTGACCGACGAGGTGATCGACGGGCCACAGAGCGTGGTGTTCACGCAGGCCGAGAACAGGATGCACCTGGCCAAGGGGCTGTTGCTCTGGTTGCTGGGTGAGTGAGGTGAGCATGGCACGGCATGACGGGCGGGCGGCGGATCAGTTGCGGGCGATCGAGGTGACACGCGGGTTCACCGGGTCCGCTCCGGGCAGCATCTACATTCGCGCAGGACAGACGACCGTGCTGTGCACGGCGAGCATTGAGGAGGGCGTGCCCCCCTGGAAGGATGACCCCGAGAATCCCTCGGGGTGGGTCACCGCCGAGTACAGCATGCTGCCGGGCAGTACGACTCCCCGGAAGCGTCGGGAACGTCAGAAGGTGGACGGGCGATCGAGTGAGATCCAGCGGCTGGTCGGTCGCAGCCTGCGGGCGGCCGTCGACTTTGTCGCCCTGGGACCGCGGACCATCACCGTCGATTGTGATGTCCTCGAAGCCGACGGAGGAACTCGGACGCTCTCGATCACCGGCGGGTTCATTGCGCTGGTCGATGCGGTGGCCAGTGTTCCGGATTTGTCAGGTCGGCTGGGTGAGGTCTTCGTCGACTCCGTGGCGGCCATCAGTGTGGGCGTCGTTGATGGCGAACCGGTACTCGATCTGGATTATCCCGAGGACAGTACGGCGGAAGTTGACCTGAACGTGGTGATGACCGGTTCGGGTGAGTTCGTCGAAGTGCAGGGGACCGCCGAGTCGCGGGCATTCGCCCGGGATGCGCTGGATCGGCAATTGGACCTGGCCACCAGCGGAATCGTGCAATTGACGGAGATCCAGAAGGATGTTCTCGGAGACCGATGGCCTCTGGACGCATAATCGGTCTCCTGCTAGTATCCCGCCCTCCCGGGTCCGATCCAACGGCCCGGTCTCTCGATCACTCGCATTTCGCACGGAACGAAGGGACTCGCTCGTGCGCCCCGCATCCTTCTTTCAGTCGCAGCCTCGCCTGGTTGGCCCGGCTGTTGTCCTGGCCGTCACACTGCTGAGCCTGGTGGAGCTGCCCCGACCAGTTTCGGCGGCGCCCATCGAAGCGGTTCGCGGCAAACGGTACCGGATCACCACCCGGCATGGTCCCTGGATGATCTTCGTTGCCAGCCTGCACGGAAATACGGCCCGTGGTGCGGCCGATTCGCTGGTCTACGAACTCCGCAAGCTCGGCATCCCGGCCTACACCTTTTCGCAGGCTGAACGCACCGCCGGGGTTCGTGGGAATCGGCCGGGGCGTCGTCCACTGACCTTGCCGGGTTCGGCGATCTCGGTCATCGCAGGCAATTATCCCAGTATCAGTGACTGGCGGGCGCAGAAGACGTTGAAGTACATCAAGCGGTTCCATCCGGCATCGATCACCGGCGGGACTTACATGAAGACGCCGGGCCGCCCGAGTCCGTTCAGTGGAGCCTTCCTGGTCCGCAACCCGTTGTTGCCGGCTGGGGAGAAACCGGTCAGCAATCTTGTTCGACAGCTCAATCGCGGTGAACCGCACACCCTGTTCGGCAACCGTGGCCGTTACACACTGGTCGTTGCCACCATGACCGGGCGTTCCCAGACGGTACAGGAAAACGGTCTGCAGCGAGCCATGCAGTCGTTTCGGGTCGGCGACAGCCTGGACCAGGCGGCCGCGAAGGCTCGTCGAATGGTGAGGATTCTCAACGACCATCGTTACCTGGCCAAGCTCGCCAGGAGCAATCCCCAACTGGCCGAGATCCTGGCTCGTGATCAGTTTCGCGCCTTCGTGTTGCACGAACGCTACCGGTCGATCGTGACTGTCGGGGAATTCGGATCGCCTGAGGATCCGCAGATTCGTCCGTTGCTGGAACTGTTCCAGGCCAAGCAAAAGCCGGATCCGCGGACCGGAGCCAAGACGTTGACGCCCGAGTACATCCTCGTTCCAGGTGCGTCCCGGCGAAATCCGCTCGACCAGGTTCTTCCGTTTGATCCGGCTCCGCGTCTGATGCCGGTCGTGAAGTTGAAGTGAGGGACTCGGGCGTGACGACCCCTCTGCTGGTGATTGCCAGTCGCAACGTGAAGAAGGTCGGCGAGATTGCGGGGTTGTTGGCACCTCACGGAGTGACCGTCCAGAGTGTCAGCGAATTCGACGGTGTGCCGGAGGTGATTGAAGACGGCGAGACTTTCGGGGAGAACGCGGCCCTGAAGGCGACCCAGACCGCCGAATTCCTGGGGCAATGGACTCTTGGCGAGGACAGCGGTCTGTGTGTCGATGCCCTGGATGGCGCCCCCGGCATCTTCTCGGCGCGTTTCAGTGGCGAGAGCGCGACCGACGAGTCCAACAACCGCCTGTTGATCGAACGGCTTGAGGGCGTTCCTGACCAGCGGAGAGGGGCTCACTACGTTTGTCACGTCGCGATTTCGGATCCGCAAGGTGAGGTGCGGTTGAGCGTTGAAGCGACCTGCCGAGGCCGAATCGTCGATGAGGCTCGAGGTGAAAACGGGTTCGGCTACGACCCGCATTTCCTGATTCGCGAATTCCACTGCACGTTTGGCGAATTGTCGCCGGTGGTCAAGCAGCATCTCAGTCACCGGGCCCGGGCGTTTGCCCGGTTGATGCCCGGGTTGGTGGGCCTGCTGCGGAGCTAAACGGCCACGCGGCGGTTTGCGGGAACCAGAGCGTCGAGTACGCCGTTGACGAAATCGGGGCTGCGGGCGTCACCGAAGGTCTTGGCCAGTTCGATGGCCTCGTCAAGCACCACCCGATAGGGAACGTCGCTGTGGAGCAGTTCCCAGGCGGCAAGCCGCAGGATATTCCGGTCGGTACCGGCCATGCGCGGCAACGACCAGTTGTCCGAGTTCGAATTGATGAGCTCGTCGAGTTCGACCTGTCGGGTCGAGACGCCTTTGACCAGTTGTCCGGCAAAGGCCCGGAGTTGCGGGTCTTCGAGTTCTCCATCGAGAAAATCGGTGAGAGCCGAAGTGGGCATGTCTGGGTTGAGGTCGACCTGGTAAAGCGCTTGAACCGCGGCCTGGCGGGCACTCCGCCGCTTGGGATCGGACTGGTCTTCGGCCATCTCGCCGTCTTCCTCGTCCTTACTCTCGCTCTCGCTCTCGCTCTCGCTCTCGCTCTCGCCGCTGGCTTCCCGTGAGGCCTGCTCCGGCTTGCCGATCGCCCGCAGGGTGGCCAGGGTTTCCAGCGCGGCCATCGCCGCCTCGTGGCCCTTGTTCCCCATCTTGCCGCCGGCCCGGTCCAGGGCCAGTTCGAGGCTCTGGCAGGTCAGCACACCGAAGGCGACCGGGATTCCGGTCTGCTGTGCCGCCGTCCGGATTCCTTCGGCAACCTGGTGATTGATGTATTCGTGGTGAGTCGTATCGCCCTGGATCACGGCTCCCAGGCAGACGATCGCGGCGTAGCGGCCGGACCGGGCGAGTTGTTCGGCGACGACGGGGATTTCGAACGATCCCGGCACCGGCACGACCAGGATCTTCTCGTCGGTGACCCCGTGTTGTCCCAGTGTTGTGACGGCGGCCTCACAGAGACGGTTGGTGACATCAGGGTTGTACTTCGAGACAACCACGGCGAAACGGTCGTCGGGTCGTGCGATCGGCGAGACGTCAAGGTGTTGAGGCATCGTGGTGCCGCGTGGTGGGGCGTGACAAGACATCCGGGGCGACTCAGCCCAGGTTCATGCTCATCAGGAATTCATCGTTGGTTTCGGTTCGTCGCATCTTGTTGGTCAGCAGTTCCATTGCCTCGACGGGATTCATGTCGTTGAGCACACGGCGGAGTACCCAGACCAGCCGCAGTTCCTCCTCGTCCATCAGAAGTTCCTCGCGGCGGGTGCCGGACTTGTTGACATCGACGGCCGGCCAGATGCGTTTTTCCACGAGTCGCCGGTCGAGGTGCAACTCGGTGTTGCCGGTGCCCTTGAACTCCTCGAAGATCACGTCGTCCATGCGGCTGCCGGTGTCGACCAGGGCGGTGGCGATCACCGTCAGGCTGCCACCGTCCTCGACATTGCGGGCCGCTCCGAAGAACCGCTTGGGGTGTTGCAGGGCGCCCGAATCGATGCCTCCGGAGAGCACCTTGCCCGAGTGCGGAACCTCGTTGTTCCAGGCTCGGGCCAGTCGGGTGATGGAATCCAGGAAAATCACGACGTCGTGACCGTGTTCGACCATCCGCTTGGCCTTCTCGATGACCATCTCCGAGACCTGGACGTGCCGACTGGAGGGTTCGTCGAACGTGCTGCTGATCACTTCACAGCCGGCCCCCTTGACCTGCCGCTCCATGTCGGTGACTTCCTCGGGCCGTTCGTCGATCAGCAGCACGATCACGTAGGCCTCGGGATGATTTTCGAGGACGCTGCGAGCCATCTTCTGCAACAGGATTGTTTTGCCGGCACGTGGAGGCGAGACGATCAGAGCTCGCTGACCCATTCCGATCGGGGACATCATGTCGACCACACGGGTGGCCAGTTCGTCAGGAGTGGTGATCAGGTTGAGCCGTTGTTCGGGATGCAGGGGTGTGAGGTCGTCGAAACTGACCTTGCCCGTCCCCAGGTTGGGATCCTCGTTGTTGATGGCCTCGACCCGGAGCAGCGCGAAGTACCGCTCGTTCTCCTTCGGTGGCCGGATCTGGCCGGCGACGGTGGCTCCCTTCTTCAGTCCGAACCGGCGAATCTGGCTGGGCGACACGTAGATGTCGTCGGGGCAGGGCAGGTAGTGATAATCGGGACTGCGGAGAAAACCGAAGCCGTCGGGGAGGATCTCGAGCGTGCCCTCTCCGAACATCAGCCCGTTGAGCTTGGTCCGTTCCTTGAGGATGCGGAAGATCAGGTCCTGCTTTTTGAGGCCCGAGTAATCACTGACCTCCTCCTCACGGGCCAGGTCGAGCAGTTCCTTCATGGTCATCCGCTGGAGATCAGCGATGTGCATGTCACTTTGCTTGATCTCCTCGTAGCGCTCGTCGGCCGGAAACGCCGTGGCCGGCGCGGTGTCGACGGTGGCGTCGGGAGGTGTTGGGGACGGGGTGCTCATGGGACTGTCTCGAGAAGAGATTTGTCGAAAGGGGTCATAGGCAGGACGCGGAGGTCGTGCCGCGGAGGGAGTGGATGACTGACAGCAGGCGGGGCCCGGAGCTTTCCAGTGTTGTGCTGTTGTCGATGATCGTGTCGGAGCGGGCCTGTTTCCGTTCGAGCGACCACTGGCTGGACTGGCGGGCCAGGAAGTCGGAGCGTGTCCAGTTGCGTGTCGATGTCACCCGGGCCAGGCGATCGGCCTCGGACACATCGACAAACACCACGTGATCGCACAGGTCGTCCCAGCCAGCTTCCAGCAATACGGCGGCATCGACGAGGATCCCCTCGCAATCGATTCGGTTGCGGTGTTTTTGGATCAGGTCTTCAAGGCTCCTGCGGATGAAGGGATGGACGATGGCTTCGAGGTCGTTCCGAGCCGATTGCGATTCGGGGTCGTCTCCGAAAACGATCGCCGCCAGCGTGGGACGGCTGATTTCGGTCGCGGAGGATGTGTCTGAGGGGCCGGCCTGGGGAAATCGTTCGATGACCAATCCGGTGATGGTGGGCTCGGTGAGCGCCTGGTGTCCGAGTTGGTCGCCGTCCAGCACTTCGACGCGAGAATTCCGCGAGACCCATCTGGCCAGGGCACTTTTGCCCGACCCGATCCCGCCGACCAGTCCCACGACCGGAGCGCAATGATCCTGTGGCACGGAGTTGTCTTGTAGGGGGAGAAAGTGTGTGAGGGTACGAAATGGCCAAATGTGGCCTGAAGAAACCGGTCCATGGTCGAGGGGTTGGAGAGAGTTGAACGTGCGGATCCTTCGCACGGAAATCTGTCTGGAGAAAGGAGTTCTCCAAGGGATGTGGCTTCATGTTGAACGCTGTTGTGCAGGGTGTCAATGAAAAACCCGGCCCCGCAATCAGACAGCGGCGATCTCGTCGATTTCCAGCCAGTTGGCGCCCGCGGCACAGTCGACGACCAACGGCACGTCGAGAGTCAGTGCCGACTCCATCTCGTGCCGCACCAGTTCCACCAGCGACTGGAGATCGCCTTCGGGCACCTCGAACACCAGCTCGTCGTGGATCTGCAGGAGCATCCGGGCCGGGTGGTTGTCGCGTTTCAGCGCCCCGTCGACCCCGATCATCGCCTGCTTGATCAGGTCAGCGGCGGAGCCCTGGATCACGCTGTTGATCGCCGTCCGTTCGGGCATGTTTCTTTGCCGATTCGGTTCCGGTCGAATCCCGTGGATCGGCCGTCTCCGTCCCCGGATCGTCTCGGCGTATCCCAGCTTGCGACATTCGTCGAGGACGCGGTCGAGGTAATCGGCAACACCGTGGTAGCGGGCGAAGTAGCCGTCGATGAACGAGGCGGCCTCCGACTGGGGGATCCCCAGGCTGGCGGCGAGCCCGAAGGGACTCTGGCCGTAGACCACACCAAAGTTGACCGCTTTGGCCATCCGCCGCATGTCGCTGTCGACATCAGCGGCATCCACCCCGAACACCTCGGCGGCAACCGCCGCGTGGATGTCCACCCCGTCTCGGAACGCCGACTGCATGGCCTCGTCGCCGCTGAAGTGGGCCAGTACGCGGAGTTCGACCTGGGAGTAATCGGCGCACAGCAGCACCATCCCGTCGTCTCCCGGGACGAATGCCCGACGGACCTGCCGTCCTTCGGCGGTACGGATCGGGATGTTCTGCAGGTTCGGCTGCAGTGAACTCAGTCGGCCGGTCGAGGCGGCCACCTGGTTGAAGGAGGTGTGCAGCCGTCCGGTTTCGGCGTTCACCATCGCCGGCAGGGCGTCGAGGTATGTGTTCTTGAGCTTGCTCAACTGGCGATGACTGGTAATCCGTTCGGGCAGAGGGTGCATCGGTGCCAGTTTCTCGAGCACGCTCTGGTCGGTGCTTGGGCCGGTCTTGGTTCGTTTCTGGACCGGCAGGCCGAGCTCTTCGAAGAGGATTTCCCGCAATTGCTTGGGGGAGTCGATGTTGAATTCGCGGCCGGCCAACTCGTGGATTTCACCGACCAGGGCCTCCAGCCGTTCACCGACCGACTCGGCCTGCCGGCCCAGTTCGTCGGAATCGAGCCGGATGCCGGTGAATTCCATTTCGGCCAGGATCGGGATCAGCGGTCGTTCGAGTTCCCAGTAGAGGTCCCAGAGGTTGTCCCTTTCGAGTTCCTCGGTGACCATCCCGGCGATCTGCCACGAGACATCGGCGTCCTCGCTGGCATATTCGGCCACCTGCTCGACGTCGATTTCGGCCATCGACTTCTGGTTCTTGCCTTTTCCGATCAGGTCGCTGATCGGAATCATGGTGTGGTTGAGGTACTTTTCCGAGAGAGCGGCCAGCGAGTGGCTGCGGGCTCCGGCATCGAGCAGGAAGTGTCCGATCATCGGGTCGACACCGATCCCGGCGAGCTCGAGTCCGGCCCGACGCAGCACGAGCATGTCGTACTTGATGTTCTGGTTGGTTTTCTCGATCTCGGGGTTTTCGATCACCGGACGCAGTGCGTCACGGACCGTGTCGGGGTCGAGCAGTTTCGATCCCTGGGGGCCTCGTACCGGCAGGTACCATCCGTGGCCGGGGTCCCAGCAGAACGCCCAGCCGACGATGTCGGCGGTCAGTTCGTCCAGGCCGGTGGTTTCCAGGTCGAAGCAGATCCTTGACTGGCTCCCGAGTTCCTCGAGAAACGTCTCGAACTGGCCGGGCGTGTCGACCAGTGTCCAACGACGGTCGGTTTGTCCGAAGAGCTGGCCCTGCAGCCCGGCGTCACGGCTGCCCGGTGTCTCCTCCTGTCCCTGCTTGCCGGATTGTCCGCCAACGTTGTCCTCCTCCAGCAAAGTCCTCACCTCGGCCGGGAACGACCGAAATCCGAGCTCGGCGAACAGGGTGTCGAGTCGTTCGATGTCAGGCGGACCGACCTTCTGGGCGTCCCAGTCGAGATCCAGTGGGAGGTCGTCATAGAGCGTCACCAGGCGACGGCTGAGCAGAGCTTGGTCGGCGAAGGTGACGAGGTTCTCCTTCAATTTCTTGCCGTTGACCTCGTCGGCATGAGCGAGCACTTCGTCGAGCGTCCCGAACTGTTCGAGCAGCGTGCGGGCTTTCTTGGGGCCGACCAGTGGCATGCCGGGAACGTTGTCGACGCTGTCACCGACCAGGGACTGGAAGTCGATGACCTGGTCGGGACGCACCCCCCACGCCTCGGACAGGAAGGCCTCGTCCTGCATCGTGTTCTTGCGGATGTGGTAGAGCTGCACGCTAGGGCCGATCAACTGTCGAGCGTCCTTGTCGCTGGTGACGATCCGGACCTCGTGTCCTGCCTCCACGGCCCGTCGGGCCAGGGTGGCGAAGATGTCATCGGCCTCCCAGCCGTCGAGTTTCAGTACCGGCAATCCGAAGCCGGCCATCACTTCCTCGATCAAGCCGATCTGCGGAACCAGGTCGGCCGGCATCTCGTCCCGGTTCGCCTTGTATTCGGGATACCAGTCGTTGCGGATGCCCTTGCCGGGCGAGTCCATGGCACAGAAAAGGTGTGAGGGCCGGTGGTCTCGCAGCAAGTTGATCACGTCTCTGGTGAAACCGTAGACGGCGTTGGTCGGTTGCCCGGCCGGTCCGGTCATCGGCGGCAGGCCGTGAAAAACCTGGAAGACCAGGGAGAACACGTCGAGAATGTAGACCGGATTGCTCATCGCCGTTCTTTCACGCCACCGGTGGGACCGGAAAAATCGCCAAAACCGGTTACTGGAAAAGGTGTCCGTCGCGGGTTTTCTTGACTCCACTCTACCCCCGCCTAGAATTCAGAGACAGGGTGTCGGGATTCTCTCGATGCTCTCGCTGATCATCGTTGCCCGGTATCAAGGCCGGGTGACCCAGTCATTCGACAGGGGACAGGTCATGGCCTCCGGAAAATCCATGGGAATGCAGGTTGGTTTGATCATCAGCGTGATGCTGGTGTTGATCCTCGGTGTGGTGACCTACGTCCAGTTCGACGAAGGCGCCAAGATCCGTGCTGATCTCCAGGCCAAGACGGAAGAGGCCGGCAAGGAGAAGTCCCTCTCCCGGCAATACCTCGACGAGATCAACGAGTTGAAGTCGAAGGTCGGGTATCCCAGTGTCGCCAGTGTCGGTGCCGCAACCGACACCAGTCGTGATTCGGTGCTGGGCAGTATGGTCGACGACATCAAGACCCTGGGGGGGCCGGAACTGCAGCGTGATTCGTATGCCGAGACGCTTCGGGCGATGAAACAGAAGGTCGACAACCTGTCCTCGGAGAACCGGAACCTGACCGAAAAGAACCAGCAGTTGTCGGTCGAGTTTCTGGCGGCGATGAAGCAGCACTATCAGAATGTTGCCAGTGGTCACGACACGGCTCGCAAGGCGGCCGAGGGCGAGCGTGACGACGCGAACCGGACCAAGGAGACCGAGATCCGCAAGCGGGACGACCAGATCGTGACCCTGCGGGGAGTCAACACCAACCTGCAGAACGACTTGAAGACGGAGAAGGACGCCCACGCCAAGCTCAAGAAGGATTCGGACTCGCAGATCGACCGACTCGAGGACATCAACGACTTTCTGACCGACGCGGTGCGGAAGCGTGAGCGGATCACTTACGACCGGCCCGACGGACTGATCCGCTGGGTGGACAATGACAGCGGCCTGGTCTGGATCAACCTCGGTCGTGACGACAAGTTGACCACCCGGACGCAGTTCAGCATCTACAGGCAGGACCATCGCGGTGTCGGTCGCCCCTCGGCTCCGGCCAACACGGGCGACGAGGAAGAGGCCGACG
The DNA here is from genome assembly GCA_002724315.1 of Planctomycetaceae bacterium. Lineage (GTDB taxonomy): Bacteria > Planctomycetota > Planctomycetia > Planctomycetales > Planctomycetaceae > UBA8437. Next base: position 40,935 of record PBOJ01000072.1, read on the forward strand.
TGGCCGAAGGCGCCGACGACCGGTTCTCGCCCGGTTTCGAGGACATCAAGGGCTCGATCGAGGTGACTCGCGTGATTGGTGCCCACCTGGCCGAAGCCCGCATTCTCAAGCAGGACATCTACGATCCGATCCAACCCGACGACCTGGTCTACACTCCGCTGTGGGCACCGGGTCGTCCGGCTGCGTTCGCTTTCGTTGGGCTGGTTGACTTCGACCAGGACGGAGCCAGCAATCGGAAAGAGTTGCACGAGATGATCGCCGGGATCGGTGGTCGGATCATCCACGAGGTACTCGATGACGGACGACGGGTGTTCTACACCCAGTTTCCCGAGAAGAGCCACGACTTCACCGAGGACGATACGACGATTGACCTCCAGATGAAGTACCTTGTCGTCGGCCGTATCCCCGATCTCAGCCAAGCCGCGTCCGACAATGAGAAACAGCAGTTCCGCCAGATCATCTCTCACCACAAGAAGATGGTGGCCGAGGCTCGTGAGACGGCCGTTCGCCGCATCAACCTCAGCGACTTCCTGGCGCACATCGGTTACGTTCCCCGTCGCCGCCTGTTCGTTCCCGGGCTGGTCGATCGGCCCTTCAACCTGAAGTCCGGAGCCACCAGCGGATCGGTTGGCGGCAACATCGGTGACCGTGCATCCAGCGGTAAGGTGTCGAGCCTGTTCACCCGCAGCAAGCGGTTGAAGAAGCAGCCGGTTTCGTCCGGCAAGACCTCGGGACGATTCGGAGCCGGCAACTAGGGTTCGTCGTCGGTTTCTCGTCGGCCCAGCGCGGTGCGTCGGCTTGTCTGTGGGCGGGCCGCGGTTGCGGACACTGCAGGACGTTGGCCGATCCTGTCCGGGTCGGCGGTGATCCTTGGCCGGCGGCAGGGTGATCGATGGGTGCAAACCGGCCCCTTGCTCGGCCTTCTCCACATCCCCTAAAGTGGTCCCGCACCGGGCGATTAGCTCAGATGGCTAGAGCGCCACGTTTACACCGTGGATGTCGGGGGTTCGAGTCCCTCATCGCCCACTTTCATCAGTTGGATGTCCGGGCTGGGCACACAGGCTGGTACAGGTGATCCGTGTCGTGAGGAAACCCATGACGAAAATCGTTTCCCTGGCCACCGTCCTGTTGCCGCTGGTATCGGCTGTGGCATTGGCGTTTGATCGGCATGACAACGACGGGTCGTCGGCGAAATCCGCCGTGCGGGCCAATGCCCAGCAGGAGCGGCGACCCGGCCCGCTGGTGATTGGCGGTGGCGGTGGGACACCCGACTCGGTCGGGCGTCACTTCGTGAAACTCTCCGGCGGCAGGCAGGCTCGCATTGCGGTGTTGCCGCAGGCGTCGAGTCGACCGGATCGCGGGGCATCGTCGGTGAAGATGTTCCAGTCGTTGGGCTGCCAATCGTTCATCGTCAACCTGGCGGATCTGCGGAGTGCTCGTGAACGGATCGAGAGTGCGACAGCAATCTGGTTTCCCGGCGGAAGCCAGTCGGCATTGTACAAGGCACTCGACACGGCGGGTCTGGTCGCGGTGATCCGCCGCCGACACGCCCAGGGACTGGTTGTCGGAGGGACCAGTGCGGGCGCGGCGGTGATGTCGGCGGTCATGATCTCCCGGTCACCCGAGACACAGACTCTGCGGTCCGGCAACACTCCCTCCGCTAGTGGGCTCGGCCTCGTCCCCAACCTGATCATCGATCAGCATTTCGTGCGTCGTCGTCGGATGAACCGCCTGGTTGGGATTGTGCTCGACCAACCCGGCCGGATCGGAGTTGGCATCGGAGAGGCCACGGCCATCGTTGTTAGCGAGGGGCGTTTTCGTGTCCTGGGACGGAACAGCGTGATTGTGGTTGATCCGCGGGAGGCCCGTGTCGACAGGCCGGCCGTGAAAGGACTTCAGTCGGCCACGGGACTCCAACTCCATGTGCTCAAGGCTGGACAGGAATTTCGGTTTCAGAAGGAAGACTAGGTTGCGGATGCGTGCAGGCGGGAGCATGAAACCGGCGAACGTCCGAGTGCCCGGTGGAACGGGCAACCGTGGCCTTCAGCCGATCGGGGCTGCGGCCACCTGGCCGATGACAAGGTCCAGTCAATCAACCCGGAGCCACTCGAGTGACGTTTGACATGAAGCCGGCGTCGGCCGATTGGGAGCCGTTGTCTCTGGATGGTTCAGGAAACTGCCACGGTTGGGCCTGGTTCCGGCCACCGGCTGCTCCTCAGGGGGTGGTGTGCCGGTTGGCTGATGGTCAGACCCCGACACTGAGAGGGTTGGCGTTGGCGACCGGGGTTGATCCGGCGAAGGTGTCCATGTGGGTGGTGTTCGGGACACCGTGTGCCGGTCCGGCGACTGGTGGACCACTGGCGATGCTCGACCAACCACTCGTTTTGCCCCCGGCCGGGTCCGACACCAGCATCGTGATTCACACGGCTGTGATGCCGGCTGTGATGCCGGGTGTGATGCCGGGTGTGATGCCGGGTGTGATGCCGGGTGTTCCGATGGCGATGCCGAACCAGGGAAATCCGGCAGGTGGCGGACTGGTCAACGAGGGGCTCTATACGGCCATCGAAGTGCACTGGTCCGCCATCCAGGCCGAGATCGTCAAGATCGACATGCTTCGCAAGCAGGTCGATGGAATGATGTCGGAACTCAGCGGGCTCAACCGTGATCTCAACTATGAGGAGAACACTCACACGAGCCGACAGGACAAGGATGCCTGGGACGATGCGCGTCGAATGATGCGGAATGCCCACATGCAGTTGTCCCGGTGTCAGAAAGCTTGTGATGTCGGTGACACGCAGTCGGCCGGGAAGAAGGAATGGATGAAGGAGTTGCATGACACGCAGATCCTGCCGCGCCGCCCGATCGAGAACCCGACGGCGATCGAGGGAGAATTCCAGCACTTCCGCAAGATGCTGATCACCCTGGAAAATCAGGTCAACGCTGCGTTGGCCTCGGCTGCGACCGAAGGTGTCGGTCGGGCGCGGCGGGTATTGGCCGAAATCGCCACCAAGGTCCGCAAGGCCAAGAAGGTGTGACGGCCGGTCCTACGTGTCGATCCAGTCGGGTAGGAACTCGTACAGCTCGTCGATGATTGCCGTCTCGTCATCCACGACGTCCTGTCCGTCGCCGGCGGCAATCGTGTCGTCCCCACCTTGTCCTCGCAACGTGTCGTCCCCTTGGTTCCCCAGGGCCACGTCGTTGCCAGATCCTCCCAGCAGCCGATCGTTGCCGGATCCACCGATCAACGAATCCGTTCCCGAGGCGCCGATCAGTATGTCGTCGCCGAACAGGCCGACAAGTTGGTCGTTTCCGATGCCGCCATCGATCCGATCGTTCCCGGCTCCACCACTCAGCGAATCGTCGCCGGTTCGGCCCAGCAACGAATCGTCGTCGTTGCCACCGTCGAGCAGGTCGTTTCCGGTGCCACCGATCAGCGTGTCGTTCCCGGCGGTGCCCAGCAGACTGTCGCTGCCGCCGCCGCCAGAGAGCCAGTCGGCTCCGCCGCCACCCTCGAGCAGATCTTGGCCTGACCGACCGTGCAACTGGTCGGCCGCTGTTCCACCCCGCAGGGTGTCGTTCCCGGACCCGCCGATCAGCGTGACCGGACCCGAGAATCCCGAGGCGTCGAGAATGTCGTCGCCGTCGCCGGTCTTGATCCTCGCGGTTTCGACGCTGACCAGGTCGCGGATCCCGGCTCCCTGAAGTTCTCCGTCGATCAGTACAGCGTTGCCGTCAATCAGTTCATCAACGCGATCAAGGCCGGGTCCGCCGTCGAGATGGTCGCTGCCGGAGTGTCCCCGAAGGCGGTCGTCGCCGTCGCCGGCTTCAAGCTGGTCGTTGCCGGCGCCGCCGTCGAGTTGGTCATTGCCGTCCCCGGCGGCCAGCGTGTCGTGTCCGGCTTGTCCACGGAGCACGTCGGATCCGTGTCCGGAACTGATCAAGTCATTGCCTCCGCCTCCGAAGATCCGGTCCGCACCGCTTCCGGATCGCAGCGTGTCGTTGCCGCCGGATCCGTTGATGGTCACGGCCCAGTCGACCGCTTCGGTGTTGATGAGGTTGGGCGAGGAGCCACCGCTCAGCTGAGCCGACTCGATTCCGATGAGTTGATCGATTCCGAGACCATCGAGGGAATCGGGCTCGAGCGTGAAGTCGGTGTCGGCCCATTCGTAGACGCGATCGTACCCCGATCCGCCGTTGAGCGTGTCGAGACCGGGGCCGCCCTGCAGCACGTCGCCGCTGCTGCCCTGTCCATGGACGGAATCGTTGCCCAGCGATCCGTCGAGGGTGTCACTGCCTCCGCCTCCCCGCAGCGTGTCCTGGCCATCCCCGGCAGACAGTACGTCATCGCCGGAGTTGCCATTGAGAACGTCGGAACCGGAACCGGTCATCAGCGTGTCGGAGCCGGCGCCACCGACCAGCGTGACGTTGCCGGTGAAGCCGGTGGTGTCGATCCGGTTTCCATCGACGCCTCCACTCAGCTGTGCGTATTCGAAACCGACCAGCAGATCGTTGCCGAGGCCTGTCATCAGCGAGTCGGACAGCGTGAAATCGATGTTGGCCGTTTCCGAGACGACGTCCAGGTCGTTTCCTCCGACCAGCAAATCGTCACCATCGCCACCGGTGACCGAGTCGTGTCCGGCTTGTCCATCGATGGAATCGTTTCCGGACAGGCCGTCGAGCGAATCTTGTCCGTCTCCACCCTCGATGTGATCGTTTCCGTCGTCACCGGTGACGGCGTCGTCACCGGAACCGCCCAGCAACACGTCGTCTCCACCGTTGCCCGAGATCGAATCGTGTCCGCTGCCACCGTCGATGGCGTCCGCTCCCTCAGTGTCCGGGACACAGGAGGTTTCCGGAATGCACTCATCGTCGGAGACGCCACCGCGGAGAGTGTCGTTGCCCGCATCGCCCAGGATGGTGTCGTCATCCAGGCCCCCGTGTGCCAGGTCGCGGCCGGTGCCTCCCTCGATTCGGTCGTTACCACCACCACCAAGCAGTGAGTCCTCGCCGGCGTCCCCGTAGATCAGGTCGTCGCCGTTGCCGCCGAAGATGCGGTCGTCGCCGTCGTTGCCGTAGATCAGGTCATCGCCGGAACCGCCGTCGGTGCGATCGCCGTAGATCAGGTCGTCTCCCGGGCCTCCGGAGATCGCGTCGATTCCGTTGCCGGCCTCGATGGTGTCATCGAAGCCACTGCCGACGATCGTGTCGTGGCCGCTGCCGGTCGTGATGACCAGGCTGTCGGGCTCGCCGGAGAAGGACGGGAACGTGAGTTCGTTGACGTTGGAGAGGTTGATCGCGTCGTCACCGCCCCCGGTGGTGATCGACATGGTGTTCACCAGTTCAGCCGAGACTACTTCACCCGTATCTGTGACTAACGTACCCCAGCCAACGACTCCGACCACCCCGTTGGAGCCAACCTGAACGACGATCGTGGTTGCGGCGTCGTCAGTGGTGAACTCCAGGTGGCCGGTCCCGGAATCGTAAGCCCAGAGCAGGGACAGGAGCGTGCGATCTTCGAGCGATTCGATGACCGGAACCAGCGGCAGGCGACGACGGTTTCGCCGCGCGCGACGAGAGAGTGTCAGCCAGGACGGCAACTGCATGGGAGAGTCTCCGGAGCCCGACGTGCGAGAGTGAGAGGGGGCGCGCGGATGATCTGAGAATCTCGGAGATCGTGCAAGACGAGTCCGGGTGACTAGATCACGAAGTCGGTTTCGCGACCAAGCACCTTGTCGATCAGCTGCTGGGGCAGTTCGACGGCCGTCTCGGTGTCGGAATCCAGGTCGGTTGGATTGATTCCGCAGTAGGCCTGCCAGGGACCCAGGTGACGCCAGCGACCGGCACGACGCGGCTCGTTCTCCAGCACCGGGGTCGTGCAGCGGTTGCAGCTGATCGTGGGATATCCCTGGGCCAACAGGGGGTTGAGGATCACCGAGTGTTCATCGATGTATCCGCTGAGCCGCTCGTCTCCGAAATTGACCAGCGGATTGACTCGTACCACGTTCATCTCGGGGTCGGCTGCCAGGATCGGGCAGTACGAGCGTTGCCCTCCCTCGCTGCGTCGCAGGCTGCCGATCAAGCAGTCGAACTGGTCAGCGACCGCTCGCAAGGGCTCGATTTTCCTCAGGCGACAGCACTCCTTTTGTCCGTCAGGAGTGACGTAGAGCACGCCCAGTTGGGTCGTCTGCTCGTCCATCGTCTGCGAGGGATGCAACGTGCGGATGTCCAGTCCGTATGACTCGCCGATGGCATCCCGGGTCGCCAGCGTTTCCGGAAAGTTGACCCCGGTGTCAACGAACAGGACGGGGATGTCCAGGCCGAGTTGGCCGATCATGTGGCACACGACCGAACCGGCAGCTTGCAGTGCCGAGATGGCCGCAACGCGACCGGAGAACGTGTCGGCTGCCCATTGCAGCAGGTCCTGGGGTTCGCTCGACTCGAAAGCCTTGTTTCGTTCGGCAAGGTCGGACTGGGAAAGGCGGGGCATGATCGCGAGGCGCAGGTTCGGAGAGTGAGGGGAAGGAGCCGTGGTTGTCTCGATTCGGTTGTACGGGGCGGTGCGGTGAGCGTCAACGAAGCGTGTGACCGGATACGAAAAACGCCGACCACCCGCGAAGGAGTGGACGGCGTCGAAGGAGATGTCGATCGCAACCGTGGGTGGCGGCTACTTGTTGGTTGGTTTGACCACCACGTCCCACCACCAGCGGTCGGCGGCGAGGTCGGATGGACGAGCGGCCGGGGCAACGCCGTTGAGCCGCGAGTTGGTTTTCACGGTCCGGCGATCGGCCAGCAGCCCGCCGATGTCGGCCCGGACACCGCCGGCCACCTGCACGACCACGTCGCGGCCGTTGAAGACCCGGTGATTGACCACCGAGTCGACGGTGCGGGGCACCGGGTGAGCGGCCGGATGGAAGTCGCCGTGGTTGCCAAAGACGCCCATGTCCCAGCCGACCTGGTCGGCCAGCCCGTGGCGGTTGACCAGCGCGGCGACCAGGGCCAAGTCGAAGATGTTCTGCAGATCCGAGAAAACACGATCCTGCCTGGACAGCGACGCGTAGTGATCGGTGAAGTTCTGTGCGAACGTCCGGTTCGATCCGGCCGCCTGGCCCGTGGCCACCCGTTCGCCCCTGGTGTTGACGAACTCGTTCTCTGACTGGCAGAGCACGGCCGAGCCGACCAGTTGGAAGGCATCACCAGCTGTGCTGTGCAACACCTGGCTGTACTTCATTGACAGCCACCATCGCAGGGCGTCGAGAGAACTGTCTTTCCGCTCGTCGGCGGTCATCAACTTGAAGATGCCCGGCACGTCTTTGCCGGCGTCGAGTTGTCCGATACCGATCAGCTTCATCTTGTAGTCGGCTTCGACCAGCACGCGGGCGACCCGGGAATCGGCGGGAACACCGGTGATGGTGATCTTCTGTCGACCCAGGGCGTTGCCCAGCTGGGTGGTCCAGTTCCTGACCTGGCCGGGTGAGAGCGAACCCTTCTTGTTCGACCGAGCGACCAGGTCGTTGATCTGCTTGAGACCCTCGGGACGCGGGTCGATCGAACAACCGATCACACCACCACCCTCGGCCGTGAAGGCGCGGAGGACGGTGACCAGATCGTCGAGCTGCAACACGGGATGGCCGCTGGTGGCTCCGATCGCGGTACCGGTCTTGCTGACCTTGAAGCCCTCGGCCGGACCGCCGATCACGATGTCGCCGGTCTCGGGGTAGGTGAAGACAAAACGCACCTGCTGCAGGCCGGCCAGGTGCCGGATGTCGGCCGGCAGGGGCTCGCCAGCGTCGAGGCGACGGGCGACTTCCTGCTCGAGACGCGACAGCGAGACCAGTCGGAGTCGGCTGCGGTGGGCGAGGTTGGCGTTGTTCGAGGCCGAGGAGACGACCTGGCTGAGTTGTTCGAGTCGACCGGTGGTGTCGATCCGTGCCACGCGAGTCAAAAGACCGTTGGGATCGACGTGGATTCCGGCCATTTCTCCGGTGTCGGAAATCGTTCCACCCGAACCGTCGACATCTTCCCACGGACCCGCGGTTTCATTCTGGATCAGTTCGGTCAGTGATTCGAAATCGGCTTCGGCACCACCGGCGACGGTCGGCTGAGGTTCGGCGGAGACGGCGGGCTTGGTGACCGGGCTGGCCACCGGCTGCTCGGTCGGACGAGCAGCCAGGGGGGCCTGGACGTCACGGCTTTCCGGCTGTGACGGGACCACCGCCGCGATCGCGTTGTTCGCCGGTTGGGGCGGAGTGGTACGGGCCATTACGGCCAGGGCGCCGACAACCACGAGGAACCCGGTGACCGCGACCCACATCGGGGTGCGACGGACGGGGCGACGACGGTTGAGATAGGTCTGTCTGGGATCTCGGGTGGACATGGCTGAGTCTCCACTGGTCCGGCGGAAGCCGGTGAGTTCATCCCACACGAGGGATGCGATATTCTTTGTACGGTGTAACTAGAGCATTGTGCAGCTTCGGCAAGCCGTCAAACAAATTCCCCACTATGGCCCCTCGGCCACGGGGCCGACAACCAGAACATCCCTCACGGACTGCACAAATCCCTACAATCTGAATCTCCGGTCGAATGGTGGCCGGACACTTCCGAACAGGACAAACCCGTGCCCGAACTGCCCGAAGTCGAGACGATGGTGAGAGGGATCGCCCGGCACGTGACCGGACGTCGGTTGCTGGAAGTCCGTCGCTACCCGTGCCGGTTCCGACCGATCGAGATCACGCCCTCGTCGCGACAGATCCGGCGGCGGGTCGAGGGGACAGCCGTTTCGGGGGTCCGGCGGATCGGCAAAAGGGTGATCCTGGATCTCGACTCTGACGATTCGTTCGTGATCGAACCGCGGATGACCGGATTGATGCTGGTCACTGATCCTCCCGATCGGGGCCACCTGAGGTATCAGTGGAGGTTCGTGCCCGACCGGTCGGCGGATCTTGTCGACGATCTCTATTTCTGGGACCGTCGCGGGTTGGGCACGATCCGGTTGCTGACTGCCGAGGAACTGTCTGAACGGCTCGGGCCGCCGCGACTGGGGCCTGATGCTTTGGCACTGGCGGCGGCCGACTGGAGGCGGTTGTGTGGCCGGACCGGTCGGGCGATCAAGGTGGCGATGCTTGACCAGTCCCTGGTTGCCGGCATCGGCAATCTCTATGCGAGCGAAATTCTGTTCCGGGCCCGGATCGACCCGGCTTGTCCGGCTGACCGGATTGCCGACAACGAGGCTGCCAGATTGTCCCGGGCTGCCAGGGCTGTTCTCAACGAGGCGATTCGTCACGAGGGCTCGACACTCTCTGACGGGACCTATCGCAATGCTCTGAATCAGGATGGTGGATACCAGAATTCTCACCGTGTCTACGATCGGGCCGGCGAGCCGTGTCGTCGGTGCGAGGCTCCGATCCGTCGGGTGGTCCAGGCCCAGCGGTCGACGTTCTTCTGCCCGTCGTGCCAGCCGTCGCGTGAAGCGGAGGTCGGGTGATGTCCCAGGGGCTGGTGACACAGCAGGCGGACTTCGAGGCGGTGTGCGACGAGATCCGCAGTGCGGGGATCGTGGCGATGGACACGGAATTCGTCTCGGAGGGAAGTTACCGGCCGGAGTTGTGCCTGCTGCAACTGGCCGTCCCCGGTCGAGAGGTCGTCGTCGATCCACTGGCGGTCCCCGATCTTTCCGACTGGTGGCAGATCATGGCTGACGATGAGGTGACCGTGGTTGCCCATGCGGCTCGGCAGGAAGCCCGATTCTGTCTCGACTTCGTGTCTCGTCGACCGGGGCGATTGTGGGACGTGCAGATTGCCGAGGGGATGAGGACTCGCAGCTATCCGTTGAATCACGAACGGCTTGTCGCGCGGGTCCTGGGTAAAAAAGTCCCCGGGACTCAGTCTCGAACCGATTGGCGTCGTCGTCCTTTGAGTGATCGCCAGGTCGAGTACGCTCGTGACGATGTCCGCTTCCTGTTGGCGATTCACCAGAGGCAGGAGCAGGCATTGTCGTCACTCGGACGTCGAGAGTGGGCCGAGGCGGAATTCGAGCGGATGATCGACGAAGTCGAAGCCGAAAGGGGAGAGGAGAGTTGGCGGCGTCTCTCGGGTGTCAACCGGCTGGACCGCACCGGGCTGGCCGTCGCCCGGGCTGTGTTCTGGTGGCGCGACCGTTGCGGGGAAGAACTCAATCAACCGGTTCGACGCGTCCTGCGAGACGACCTGCTGATCGATCTGGCCAAGCGGAAACCCAAGACCACCGAGGAAGTGCTGGCCACACGTGACATGACCCGACGCAATTTCAAGCGGCATGCCGAGGCATTGGCGGCAACTGTTCGCGAGGTCCTGGCCGGGCCTGAAGAGGACTTCCCCGAACGGATTCGCCGAAGGGGTGAGATTCACGACGACGATCATGTGTTGGGCCAGTTGTTGGCCATCGCGTTGGCCAATCGTTGCGCCGAGCTGGACGTGGCTGTGTCCCTGGTGGGGACCAGCGACGAACTGAAGAGGCTCGTTCGCTGGCACGTTCATGGCGATCGTGATGGGGATCCTCCAAGATTGTGCACCGGTTGGCGGTCGGAGGTGTGCGGTGACCTGCTGACCGATGTGCTTGACGGGAAGATCTCGATGAGAGTGTCCCCGGAACGAGACACGCCACTGGCCTTCGAACGGGCCGAAGGCGATGAGGAGCCGGGGGCGGAGACCGGGCGAGCTGGTGATCCGGTCGGGGGTGACGTTCCGGACGGCGATCCGGCCGAGAGCCCATTCGGTTTTGGCCTGTAGGCGAGGCACTCAGTCCGGAAGAAGTGACCCGTCATGCAGGGCCGACGCGACCAGTACGGCGTCGGCACCGGCGCGGGTGGCATCGGAAATGTCTTGGGGCCCGCGAATGCCGCCACCGGTGATCAGTTCGATCCCGCCATGACGACTGCGAATCCGCCGACACAGCTCCAGCGTGGGGGGGCCACTGCCGGTGCCGACCCCCGCCAAATCGAGCACGATCAGGCGAACCACGCCCGCGTCGATCACCGAATCGGCGATCTCGACCGGTGTGGATTCGGACCAGTCGCCCGGATGGGCCATCGGAACGCCCTGTTTCAGGTCCAGGCTGAAGACCAACGTCTCGTTGCCCACGGCCTGCACCAGCTCCCGCACGAGTTCGGGACCGGGCACGGTCTCGAGCCCGGCGACGACCGTCTCGACTCCCCGTTCGACGAGGTCACGGGCTCGATCGACGTCACGGAGGCCCGCGTCGACCATCAGCCGGTGCCCGGCCCCGGTCAGCCGTTCTATCTCGTTCCACGCGGGCTGGTTGTTCTCGATTGCGTCGAGGTCGGCGAGGTAGATGCGGTCGAGGCCCAGTTGGCTGGCGAAGGCGTCGGCGATTTGGAGCGGATCAGACGAGTCGGCCAGACGGCTGGTGATCGGCTGGTATGACTCTCGTTGGCCGGCGATGCCACGAACCACCCGTCCTCGCATCAGGTCGAGCACCGGGATGATCTCGGCTGTCGACCGCGCCGGAGAAGTCACGGGCTGACCTGTTGCTGAGGAGGTGAGCCGGAGGTGCGGTGGAGTCCGACCTGACGATTCTCGGAGGAGGGATCGGGCACGGATGCCTCGACCGGATCGGTGTGTTGCACCGGGATGCGGATGGTGAACGTGCTGCCTTTGCCGAATTCGCTCTCCAATAGCACGCTGCCACCCAACAGCCGGGTGAGTTCCTTGACGATGGAAAGTCCGAGTCCGGTGCCTCCGTACTCGCGGGTCATCGCATCCTGCTGCCCGGGGAGTCCACTCCCCTGGCGGAACTTCTCGAAGATCGCCTCCTGGTCGTCCAGTGGGATCCCCACGCCGTTGTCTTCAACCAGCAGGTCGACCTGGCGGGCGTCGTGAGACTGGCCGCTGACACGGACCCTCCCCCCCTCGGGGGTGAACTTGATGGCATTGGAGAGCAGGTTCAGCAGGATCTGTTCGAGCTTGCCGATGTCCTGGAACAGCAGGGGGCAGTCGGGATCGAAGGCGGACACCACGTCGATGTTCTTCTTTTCGGCCAACGGAGCAATCGAGTTGACCAGTCGATCGATCAGGTCACCAAGCGAGAATTCCACGGCGTGGACCTCCATCCGTCCACTCTCGATCTTGGCCAGGTCGAGAACGTCGTTGATCATCGTCAGCAAGCTCTGTCCCGAGGACTGGATGTTTGAGACGTACCGGTGCTGTCGATCGTCCAGGTTGACGGCTGCGGCCAACACGTCGCTGAAACCCAGGATGCTGTTGAGCGGAGTCCGCAACTCGTGGCTCATCGTGGCCAGGAACTCGTTCTTGAGGTTGTTCAATTCGTAGAGTCGCAGGTTGACCTGGGCCAACTGGTCGATCTTGTTGTCCAGGTCGTTGTTGACGTCCTGGAGTTCGTCCTGGATCGTCACCAGGTGGCGGAGCATCCGGTTGAACGCATGGCTGAGTTCTTCGAATTCGTCCCCGGTACGAATCTCGGCCCGCATGTCGAGATTGCCCTGGGCAATGGCGTCGCTGACTTTCTTCAGGTGCATCACCGGTTTGGTGATCACGTAACGGACGATCACGTAGATGGCCAAAATCGCCAGCACGACCTTGACGAACTCGGCCGAGATCACGAACGCGAAAACGCGGTGGATCGAGGCCCGGGCCTGTTCGAGCGGCATGCTGATCTTGACCACCCCGATCAGGTCGCCGACCTGAAGGTTGGCGACTTTTGAGAGCGACCGGTGGCATTCGATACAGGACTTTTCGGCGACGATGCCGGAATAGAATTGGTACTCGCTCTGTTCCGACGATTCTCTCTCGACCTCGCGAACGATCTCCAGGGGCTGGTCGGGAGCCTCCTTGAACATCCGGTTGAGCTCGCGCGCCATCTCGTACCCCTTGGGATCGATCGGGCGATCGGTGGGTGAGCCGGCGGTCGACGGATCGGGGCTGAACAGCTCGAACCGAAAGTCGGACAACTGCTCGGGAAGCGTGTCCTGGACCATCTCTTCGATGGTCTCGCCAAACGGTTTCATCTCCTCGTCCTGGTCCCATTTCCAGTGGTGGGCCAGGATGATGGCGGGGATCATCTGTCGGGCGGCCTGGCGGTTGCCTTCCGAGACCAGGTCGGATGTTTGCCACCAGTAGAGGGCAAAGGTGATGGTGGCCAGGACGGTCAACCCGAGACCGAAAAGCACCAGGCTCTTCAACTCGAAGTTCGTTTCGCCCATCAGGCGTTTGATCGTCCGGTACGACATCGCCGCTATACTACACCAAGCCGGGCGAGGCGAGGATACCGGGTTGGGTCGACAGTGAAAGAAGGGAACCGAGCGGTGGCGAAGGCAGCGGGAAATGCGATGCTCGTGTCATGCGTGCTGGTGCTGGCCGGAGGATGTGAGGCAGATCCGGTTGAGCCCGATGGTGGGACCCGGTCAGCGAAGCCTTCGAGGTCGAGTTCGGCGGCGGAAGATGTCGTCGTCGAAGAACCGCAGCCCAGTCAGGCCGCGCGGCGACAGGCGGCAGCGATCGAGTCGCTCCGGGAAGCGGGATGGACCGTGGAGACCAACGGCTTGGAGGAGGCGGTGGTGGCGTCCCTGGAGGATGGTCCGGTCGGTACGGACAACGGGGTGAAGCTGGCCGGGTTGAAGACCCTCGAACAGGTCCGCCTCTGGAGTTGCCCGGATGTCGACGACTCCCTGGTCGGTCGCTTGGTCGAGTTGCCGAAGTTGAGAGTACTGGCGGTGCGGGGAGGAAAACTGACCGACGGCTGCTTGGAGTTCCTGGCGCGGGCGGGCTCGCTCGAATCCCTCAACGTGGGGGACACGCCCGGCCTGACCGGGCAGGGACTCGATCGGCTGTTGACCTCGGATCGGTTCAAGAGACTGTACCTGGACCGCACGGGCGTCACCGACAAGGTGGTCACTGGCTGGCCGGTCAACAACGCGTTGGAGATGCTCAACGTCAACCAGACCGGGCTCGGCTCGGCCGCGGCCGGGGCGATGTCGAAGTTCCAGACCCTGCGGAGTGCGTTCGTCGTGGGGACGAAGATCTCGCCGGAGGCCGTGGCGAAATGGCGGATGGCCCGTCCGTCTTGCCTGGTCTACGACGGTCGCGAGCGGCCCGGGGACTCTGATCCGAAGGCTACTCGACCACGCCCAGAGAGTCGTTGATCAGGTCGACCATCTGTCGGAGCCGTCCGGCGCTTCTGCGGTTGAAGCGGAAGGCCAGCCTGGGCAGGTGGCGGAGGTGCCTGTCGTCGGATTCGAGCCGATGCATCTGGGTCATCTCGATCCGACCCGTCTCGACGATATCACTGAATTCGTCGTTGAGGCGTTCGATGAATTCGTTGTCGGGAGTGAAGTGCAGCCGCAGCACCAGCTTGCCGCTGACGTATCTCATGCTGTTGTACACGCTGTAGAAGGTCATGATCTCTTCGGTCGCTTCCTCGACGCTGTTGGTCAGCGTGAACAGCGAGAGGTCCTCGGGGGAGATGAGTTGACGATCGAAGAGCTGATCGCGGACGAAGTCGAGCCACTGGCTCCAGTAGTTGCTGCCGGGCGGATCGATCAGAACGATCGGCATCAGGTCCCTTTTGCCGGTTTGGACCAGGGTCAGCGTCTCGAAGGCCTCGTCCTGTGTGCCGAACCCGCCGGGGAACAGCACCACCCCGTGCACTTCCTTGATGAACATCAGCTTGCGGGTGAAGAAGTACTTGAAGTTGACCAGCTTGCGGTCGCCGGCGATGACCGGGTTGGCCTCCTGTTCGAAGGGGAGCAGGATGTTGGCGCCCATGGCCCGGGTTCGGCCGCAGCCCTCGTGGGCTCCTTCCATGATGCCGCCGCCTGCTCCGGTCAGCACCATCCAGCCCTCCTCGGCCATTCTCCGGCCGAAGTCAACCGACTGCAGGTAGGTGGGGTCATCGTGCGGGGTGCGGGCGCTGCCGAAGACACTGACCTTTCTCTGGCGGCGAAAGGGGGCGAAGACCTTGAACGCGTAGCGCAGCTCACGGAGAGCACGGCTGAGGATCTTCAGATCGCCGCGGGATGTCTTGTCCTGCTTGAGCCCGTCGGCGGTCTGCTTGATCTGGTCGATCAACGTCGGATGCCGCGTCAGCACCGAGTCGTGCTCGGTGAACATCACGTCCGATTCGGACAGGTCGGGCGCCGCCCGTCGTCGTTTTTTCGCCATGGCCCCCTCTAGCTGGCCAACGCCTCGATCGCCTCTTCGCGTGTCGAGTAGATCGCCCAGAGTGTATCCAATGCGGTGACCTGAAGCAGTTCACTGGCCATCGGGCTGGCCCCGCACAGCACCAGTTCGCCCCCACGCGGCTTGACCGCCTTGTGACAGCGAAGCATCAGTGAGAGAAACACGCTGCCGAAGTAGTCGACGGAACTGAGGTCAAAGATCACCAGTGGCACCTCGGTCTCCTCGAGAGGCCTCATCACGATTTCGGCGGCCTGCTCAATCAGATCCCATTTCATCGACTCGATGTCACCGCCGGGAATCACGACCAATGTGTCGCCGTGCCACTTGATCTGGAAGTTCTCGGATTCGCCGGACATCTTGTCGCCTTCCTGAATGTCAGCATGAGTCCCGGGGGCCAGGACGCGACTGAGACCCCCGCTATTTCTGGCCGGTCAGTTTCCGCCAGATCCAGGCCACCGGATCATAGTGCCTGTCGACGATTCGCTCCTTGAGCGGAATGATCGCGTTGTCGGTGATCGTGATGGACTCGGGACAGACCTCGGTGCAGCACTTGGTGATGTTGCAGTAACCGATGCCGTACTCGTCCTTGATCTCATCAAGCCGGTCGCCGTCGTCCAGCGGGTGCATCTCCAGGGAGGCCAGCCGCACCAGGAATCGGGGGCCGACGAAGTCGTCCTTGCGGTCGTGGTCTCGCAGGACGTGGCAGACGTTCTGGCACAGGAAGCATTCAATGCACTTGCGGAATTCCTGGACCCGGTCGGCTTCTCTCTGGGTGAACAGCCAGTCGGTGCCCTGGCGAGGCTGCAGTTGTCCGATCCGACTGTTTTGTTCGAAGTTCCAGGAGACGTCACAGACGAGGTCCTTGATGACCGGGAACGTCTTCAGTGGCCGCACCGAGATGGTCTCGCCGGCCTCGTAGTTGTCCAGCCGATCCATGCACATCAGCTTCGGGTGTCCGTTGACCTCGGCACTGCACGATCCGCATTTGCCGGCTTTGCAGTTCCAGCGGCAGGCCATTTCGGGGGCGTGCTGGGCCTGGACCGCGTGGACGGCGTCCAGGACCACCATCCCCTCCTGCACCTCAACGGTGTACTCGGTCATCTCCCCGCCGTCGTCATCGCCGCGGAAGATCTCGAGGGTCACCTGCTGGTTTGTCGCCTCTATCACTGTGCCGGTCCTTGATCGTGCTGTGAAGATCGGGGCCCTTCGTCTTCGAAGAAGCGTGTCATTCCTTGATCAGTTCCTTGAGTTCGTCGGGCATCTCCGGCAGCGGTTCGGCCCGCACCGCGATCTCTCCTGATTCTTCCCGGGTCGTCACAAGGTTCTGTTGTCCCCACGTCTCGTCGTCGGTTTCCGGAAAGTCTTCTCGGGTGTGGGCACCGCGACTCTCTTCGCGGAGCAGTGCCGAACGAGTGACGGCCTCGGAGATGTCCAGCATGTTCTCGAGATCCAGTGCCAGGTGCCAACCGGGGTTGAAACCGATGTTGCCGCCGATCTTGACGGTGGCGGCGCGTTCTCTCAGGCGACCGATGTCTTCGAGGGCAGAGACCAGGTCGTCCTCGGTTCGGACGATGCCCACCTTCTCCTGCATCATGTTTCGCAGGTCGTTATGAACGGTGTAGGGGTTTTCTCCCTGTTCACGGCCGAATGGCGCGAGCATCTTCTCTGCCTGCTGCTCCACCTCGTTGTCGTCGAAAGACGATGCTGCGGACCGTTCGGCGGCATGTTGAGCGGCGAATTCGCCTGCCCGCTTCCCGAAGACGATCAGGTCGGAGAGCGAGTTGCCACCGAGACGGTTGGCACCGTGCATGCCCCCGGCGACTTCCCCGGCGGCAAAAAGTCCCGGGACACCGGTCTCCTGGCTGTCGGCATCGACACGAACTCCGCCCATCGTGTAATGGCACGTCGGGCCGACTTCCATCGGCTGGGCGGTGATGTCGACGTTGGCCAGCTCTTTGAACTGGTGGTACATCGATGGCAGTTTTCGCTTGATCGCCTCGGGGCTTCGCTTGCTGGCAATGTCCAGGAATACGCCTCCATGTGGTGATCCTCGCCCGGCCCGAACTTCACGGCGAATCGCCCGTGCGACCACATCGCGGGTCAGCAGTTCGGGGGGACGACGGGCATCGGGACGCTGGTCGGAGACCACGGCCTCGACCCACCGCGTTGCTTCTTCCTCGGTTTCGGCGTACTCGCCCTGGAACATCTCCGGGATGTTGTCGAACATGAACCGTTCCTGTTCGCTGTTCTTCAGCACCCCGCCCTCACCACGAACACCCTCGGTGATCAGCGTTCCCTTGACGCTGGGAGGCCAGACCATCCCGGTCGGGTGGAACTGGACAAACTCGCTGTCGATCAACTCGCCGCCGGCCCACAGTGCCAATGCGTGTCCGTCGGCAGTGTATTCCCAGCTGTTGGAGGTGATGTCCCAGCAGCGGCCGATGCCGCCGGTGGCCAGCACGATCGACTTGCCGCGGAAGATGACGAATCGGCCGCTCTCCCGCCAGTACCCCAGGGCTCCGGCAACATGGCCGTCGTCGTCCTTGAGGATGTGGCGGACGGTGGCTTCCATGAAGACGTCGATGCCCTGGTGCACGCCCTGGTCCTGAAGCGTACGGATCATTTCCAGGCCCGTCCGGTCACCGACATGGGCCAGGCGGGGGTAGGTGTGGCCACCGAAATTCCGCTGGTTGAGTCCACCCCTGTGAGTGCGGTCGAAGACAGCACCCCATTCCTGGAGTTCCCGGACCCGCTCGGGAGCTTCCTGCGCGTGAAGCTCGGCCATGCGGTACTGGTTGAGGTACTTGCCGCCCTTCATGGTGTCGCGGAAATGTGTCTGCCAGCTGTCCCGGTTGTCGGCGCTGGCCAGGGCGGCGGCAACACCGCCCTCGGCCATCACCGTGTGGGCCTTGCCCAGAAGCGACTTGCAGACCAGGGCCGTTTTGGCACCGGCGGCCGACGCTTCAATTGCAGCTCGGAGTCCGGCCCCGCCGGCCCCGATCACCACCACGTCGTGTTCATGGGTCTCGTACTTGTCCATTGCCGTTGTCTGGAGAGTGCTGATTGGAAGAAGTGACTAGAACAGGGGGGTATCGGGAAGGCCGCGAGCGACCATCCAGACGTAGAAGTCGGAAAATCCGACCATGAACAGACTCAGCCACGCGAACAACATGTGATTGCGGTTCAGCGAGGAGACCCACATCCAGAGACGATGCCGGAGATTGCCGGCCGCGGTGTCGGGGAAACAGTTCAGCTTGCCTCCGACCAGGTGCCGCAGCGAATGGCACGAGAAGGTGTAGCAGGCCAGCAGGGTGGTCGTGGTGAACAGGACCAGGGAACTGACGCTGATGTTGAAACGGTGCCCGGTCACTTGCCCGGATTCGTCCAGCACTGGCCACATGCACGAACGGACCACGTCGATGTAGAGCAGAACGATGAATGCCAGGGCGACATACAGGAAGTACCGGTGCAGGTTCTGGAAGACGAGCATCCGCGTCTCGCCCTTGTAGTCACGGCCGCGCTTGAACCCGCACAATCCGGATGGCTCGCCGACGGCACAGCCGGCCGGGTCCAGGAAAAAGGCCCGGTAGTAGGCCTTGCGGTAGTAGTAACAGGTCAAACGGAATCCACCGGGTGCCCAGAGAATCAGGAATGCCGGGGACAGCCATTTGGGCATCCCGGGCCAGATGATGGTGGGAGAGTAGAACGGGCTGAGCAAGTGTGCGTGACTGGCGACCTTGTCGGTCGGCTGGTTGGCGGCCTCCAGGCCGGCCAGAAGTTGGCTGGCTTCCCCGAAATCGTATTCGCCGTTGTACAGCGCGCGAAAAGTCGAGTAGACGATGAACGCTCCCAGGCCCAATGCCGTTGCGAGGGAACCAGCCCACCAGCTGTCGGTACGTCCGGTCTGACCGAATCGGTCGAGAACGCGGTCTTTCGTTGTCGTGCTCAGGTCGGCCTGTGCCATGGGGGACCATCCACTGCGGGAAGCGTCTTGGGGCAGAGTGAATCCAGTGAAGGCCCTGCCGGTGACGTCGAGAGGTAGGAATTACCGGTTCGTCGGCCGATTGTCAACGTAGCGAATTCGCTGCGACCTACAACAGCGTTAGCGGATTCTTTCGATTTTCCAGTGGCATCTCCACCGGCTGTCCCTGGCGGTGAGACTCGAAACAGGCCGCGATCATCTCGACCACTCCTCGCCCCTCCAGCATCCCACACTTGGGTTCGCGGCCGTCCTGGATTGCTTCGAGCAGGTCGAGGATGCCGAGTGTGTGCCGGGCCTTGTACTGCGGGCCTTTCAGCGGTTCGGGTTTGCCGATGCCGGCCGAAGAGACGTGTTGCCACTTGGCGCCGCTGCGGCCCGGTGACCACGACGGGTCGCCCAGGTACTGCACCGGCGGCAGGGTGTCTTCGATCAGTTCGATCACGCCCTTGGACCCGAAGATCTGCAGGCCGTACCGTCGCGGGTTTCCCGCCTGGTTGCGGACACTGGCGAAGTGGGCGGTGACGTTGTCCTTCATCTGGTAGACCGCCTGCAGGTTGTCGCCGGTCAACGGTCCGATACCCTCGGGACCGTCGAAGACGTCGTCAGCGGTCACCGGGTGGCCCTTCCAGCCGACGCGGGCGAAGCACGAACTGGGAGCCCCGTGGATGGCACGGATCATGTCCAGGATGTGAGAACCCAGGACCCACAGGTCCTCGCCACCACCCCGCCGGTCCTCCTTTCCGCGACCGCGGAATTCCAGCAGCTTGCCGATCGCGCCATCGGCGATCAGCCGTCGGATGGTGTCGATCATCGGCGAGAAGCGTGTCGGGTGAGCGATCTGGACCTTCGCGTGGGTTTTTTCGCAGGTGGCCACGATCCGGTCGGCCTCCTCCAAGGTTCGGCAAAACGGCTTCTCCATGTAGACGTGGATTCCCCGTTCGGCTGCTGCCAGCACCATCGCGGCGTGCTGGTCAACCCACCGGGGGCAGATCGCCACGATGTCCGGCTTGGCCTCGTCGAGCATCTTGCGGTAGTCGAGGAAGGCGCGGTTGACCTTCAGTTTTCGTGCCGCCGCTCCCAGGCCGCTCTTGTTGTCGTCGGAGACGGCGACCACGCGGGTTTGGGGAACCGCCGACCAGGCGGTATCCAGCGCGTGCCCGTACCCCCCCTTGCCGGTGCGACCGATAATGCCCACCCGATAGGTCTTCTTGTCGTCCGCTGCCGTTTTGGCCATCTGTGAGATCTCCCCGGTCATGACCGTTCGCGTTCCGATGGCTCATCCTAACCTACCGGAGAAACTCCTGCCCGGTTCCGACCAACAAAAAACTCCCACCGGCTGCCGGAGCAACCGGTGGGAGCGATGTGCGCGGTGGGGATTACGAAAAGTGCCGGCAGATCGATGCCCAAGACCGGCGCACGAATGAACTTTCTCTAAACCGAGTCTTGACCGATTTTCCGTCTGGAGTCAAATCCGGAATGAGTGGAATCGGAAAGATTTTATGCGTTTGTTGAACGGTGTTTGGCACCATCGCCGGCGGCTCACTCGGCTTTTCCGGTCAGTTTCGGTTCGGCCTCCTTCCACAACGGCCCGTAGGTCTCTTTGTCGAAGGGCGGGCAGCCGGTGGGGAACTGTCCCAGGGGGTGGTCCTTGGTCCGCATCAGGTTGGTGCAGTAGCTGAAGGTGCGGCAGACCTGCTTGCGATTGAGTTGTCCGGTTTCGGTCAGCGACCGCGCGAAGTCGGGGTGCGAAAGCGTTCCGCGGCCCAGGCCGACCAGGGCCACCGACCCACCGGCAACGTTGGCGGCCGCCGCGTGCGGTGCGTAGTCCTGCAGCCAACTGTAGCCGCTGCCGACGACCGGCACGTCGGGGACCGCCTGCTGGATGGCTCGTGCGAGCCGGAACTGTCGATCGACTCCGACCAGAGGATGCTCGGGAGCGTGGTAGCCGTCGATCGGAGGAAACTCGGCCGGTCGGACGACGTGCGGATTCGAGTAGGGGTTTCCGGCCGAGACGTTGATCATGGCGACTCCCAACTCGGCCAGCGTCCTGGCCACTTCCAGCGGCTCGTCGAGCGCCAGGACGAGGTGGTCGTCGGGGTCGGTGCCGAAGGCGGTTTGCAGCGGCAACCGGTGAGGGCAGGGGGCCCCGACGAAGTCGTCTCCTTCTCCTCGGTAGGGGATGCCGTCGTAGGCGTTCATCCGGGTGACGACCACCAGGTCGGGAAGCTCGTCGCGGATCCGTCCGATGACATTGCGGACCAGCCGCGTGCGGTTCTCCAACGATCCTCCGTAACGTCCCGGACGGGTGCGGGCGGCCAGCAGTTCGCTGAGCAGGTAGCGATGGCACTGCTTGATGTCGACGAAATCGACTCCGATCGCCGCCGCCCGCCGGGCGGCTTCCAGGTACTGGTCCTCGATTCGCTGGAGGTCATCGTCGGTGAGCAGCGGCCAGTCGTCTCCGATCGGTTTTCCGGTCGAACGGTCGACGGTCAAGGGATCAAGGACCGGATCGTGAACGGCCAGTTGTGGTCGAAGATGGCTGTAGCGGCCCGAATGGGTCAGTTGCAGTCCGACCAGCAGCCCCTGCTCGGTACCGTTGGCCTGCCGATGGCTCCGGCGACAGGTCTCGATCATCTCGCCGATGGCCCGCTGGGTGTGGTCGGCCAACCACAACTGTCTCGGGTTCATCCGCCCGTCTTCGGCGATCGCGGTCGCCTCGGCCCAGACCACCGCCGCACCCCCGTCTCCGAAACGCTCGTACCGCCGCACGGTCAGTTCGTCGGGGGCTCCCGCGAGTGTCCCGTCGCATCCTTCCATCGGTTGCACCAGCAGACGGTTCTTGGCTGACAGGGGGCCGATGGCACAGGGGGTGAGCAGTACCGAGAAGTCCTCGGAGGTCGAGATCTCCAGTCCCATTGACCTGGCGTCGGTCTCGACATCCTCGGGCGAACGGTACTTGTAGTATCGGGCCATGGAATGGGTGTCGCGGACGTGGAGAGGTGGTGATACCACCGGCTAGTATAGACTCTGGTCTGGATTGCTCTATCGAAAGCCACCCGATGCAGTTGGGACACCTGACGCTTGAGACGATTTCCGGCGGTCGCTTCAAGACCGACGGTGGCACGATGTTCGGCGTGGTGCCACGGGAACTCTGGTCGAGGGTCTTTCCGCCGGATGACCGGAACATGGTCGACCAGGCGACCAACTGCCTGCTGATCCGTGACGGCGAAGAGCTGATCCTGGTGGACACCGGATACGGTTCGCGGATTCCGGACTCCCAGCGTCGTCGAACGGCCTCGGAGGAGGGGGAGCCGTTGCGGGTGAGTCTCGAGGCGGCGGGGGTGTCGCCGGAGGACATCGGCACGGTGATTCTGACCCACCTGCACTACGACCACGTCGGCGGGGCGCTGAGTGAGGACGAGTCGGGCGAGGTGGTGCCGGTGTTCCCCAACGCCACCCATGTTGTTCAGGAGGGAGAATTCGAACGCGCCACTTCGGGGCGAAAGGAACTGCGGGCGGCCTACTCGGCCGACTGGGTCACCCCGTTGGCCGACGCCGGGTTGCTGGAACTGGTCTCCGGCGACACCGAGCTTCGACCGGGGATCCACTCGATTGTCACCGGCGGCCACTCGCGTCATCACCAGGCCCTGTTCCTGGAAAGCGACGGCCAGCAGGCTCTCTACATCGCCGATCTCTGCCCGACGACCAGGCATCTGAAGAGCCTCTGGTGCATGGGTTATGATGAGGAGGTGCTGGTGACCCGTCGGCGGAAAGCCGAGTTGCTGGGGCAAGCCGCGGACGGGGGGTGGTGGGTGCTGTTCGACCACGATCCGGATACCGCGGCGGCACGGTTGGAACGGGATCCGCGGAAGGAGTTCACGGTTGCGGAGGCGCTGGAGTCGTTGTAAACCCAAGTCACGCCCGAGCCTCGCAATCCGGTTCCACAACGGGTGGCGAACGCCGAAGACGGGCACACCCAGACGATTGACCCACGATGAGGAGAGCGACGATGAGCCAGTTGCCGGTGAAGGTGTTGCGGAGAATCACGTCGCGGTTGGCCGCGATCGTCCTGGTGGCTGCGATGGGCCTGTTGTCGGCCACAGCGGCGGAGTCGGCCGACAAGGACGGTGTCCAGCGGGTGGATGCCGGAGCGGCCGGACTGCCGCTGCTGTTCTTCGACGACTTCGAGTCGGGGAAGGCTGGTCACTGGGCCCCCGGCGACGCCAACGCCTGGAAGGTCTCGTCGGTCGGCGGCAGCAAGGTCTACAGCCAGTTCAAGCAGAGCAAGGTCAAGAACCCCGTCCGTTCACCCTTCAACCGTTCCTTGATCAAGGACACCGTGGTTGGCAGTTTCACGCTGGATGTCCGGTTGCAGTCGACGATCAAGGACTACGGCCACCGTGACATGTGCCTGTTCTTCGGCTACCAGGATCCCGCGCATCTCTACTACGTCCACCTCGGCAAGAAGATGGACGATCACGCCAACAACATCTTCATCGTCAACAACAAGCCCCGGACCAAGATCTCCAAGACCACCACGGCCGGCACCAACTGGGACGACAACTGGCACCATGCCCGCGTTGTCCGGGACGTCGATAGTGGCACCATCTCGGTCTACTTCGACGACATGGCCAAGCCGGTGATGACTGCCGTCGACAAGACGTTCAGTTGGGGGCAGGTCGGCCTCGGGTCGTTTGACGACACGGGGAACTTCGACGAGGTCTACCTGTTCGGTGACGCGGTGAAGCCGGGCAAGGTCGGTGGAGCCAGCGGTGGTGACATCGCGTTTGTCGACAACAGGCCGCCCAACGGCTTTGCCGCGGCATTCAACGGCAAGGATCTGTCGGGTTGGAAGGGCCTGATCGCCGCCGGTGGCGGCAGCCCGATCGCACGGGCGGCACTCAAGGGCGACGCCTTGAAGAAGGCCCAGGCCGCCGCAGACGCCGGCATGAGGGCCCACTGGCACGTGATCGACGGGGCGCTGGTCTTTGACGGCAAGGGGCGTTCGCTGTGCACCGCAAAGGACTACGGTGATTTCGAGATGCTGGTCGACTGGAAGATCAAGGACAAGGGCGACAGCGGGATCTATCTCAGGGGTTCGCCGCAGGTCCAGATCTGGGATCCCAAGCTCAGGAACGTTGGCTCCGGCGGCCTCTACAACAACCAGAAGAACCCGTCGAAGCCGCCGGTGATTGCTGACAACCCGGTCGGCCAGTGGAACTCGTTCCGGATCAAGATGGTCGGTGAAAAGGTCTGGGTCTGGCTCAACGGAGTCCCGGTCGTCGACAACGTGACCCTGGAAAACTACTGGGACCGCAAGCAGCCGATCTTCTCGACCGGACAGATCGAACTCCAGAACCACGGCAACACGCTTTACTTCAAGAACGTGTTCCTACGGGAGATTCCCCGGAAGTAGTCTCGCGGTGAACCGATGACCACGCTCCTGTTGCAACTTTCCGATCTGCATCTCTTCGCCGAGCCCGAGGCGGTGCTGCGCGGTGTGCCCACTCGTGATTCGCTGGCCGAAGTGTTGGAGGCGGTCCGTGGCACGGGGCTGGACTTCGGCCGCGTTGTGGTCACCGGCGACTTCACCCATGACGAACGCCGCGAGACCTACCAGGCGGCGCACGGGTTGCTCGACGAGTGGATCGATCGCTGTCACGTGTTGCCCGGCAACCACGACGACCGGGTGTTGCTGCGGGAGGTGTTCGGTGATCGTGCCGGCGGGACCGACCAGGGGATCTGTTTTTCCGAGTCGGTCGGTGGCTGGCGGTTGATCGGGGTCGACACGCACATTCCCGGCGAGGTCCCCGGGCGGGTTGAACCGGCGATGCTCGATTGGTTGGCGGGGGAACTGGATCAGCATTCCAGTCAGCCGACGATCCTGTTCCAGCACCACCCACCCATCTCGGTCGGCTCTGCGTGGCTCGACGCCATCGGTCTCCGCGACCCTGGCCCGTTTCGCGAACTGGTCATCCGGTCGCCGCAGGTGCGGGTGGTCAGTTGTGGCCACGTTCACCAGGAATCGGTCGGTATGCTGGGTCAGGCGGCAGTCCTGACGGTTCCTTCGACGGGTGTGCAGTTCACGCCGCTGCAGGACGCTCCGCGGGTCGACACGATTCCAACGGGTTTTCGGGTCTTCGCGTTCGACGAACCGGCCCAGGGAGAGGATGCCGGGTCGGTGAGTTGGTCGAGTCGCGTGATCCGCCTGCCGGCAGTCACTTTTCCGGCCCTCGACGAGTGAGCCGGTTCGAGGACCGGGTCAACGGTTGTCCTGCGACTCCAGGACTCGCAGTTCCTTCGGCAGCGGGAAGCGGACGTGCTCTTCGCTGACGGTCACTTCCTCGACCGTGGCACCGTAGGCGGCCTTGAGATGCTCGAGACAATCCTCGACGACATCCTCGGGCGCGCTCGCTCCGGCAGTGACCACGACTCGCTGGACATCCGCGTCCCATCCCTCGGGGAGTTCATTGACCGAGTCGACCAGGTAGGCGCGGCCGGTCTGCTCGCCGCCCAGTTCAGCCAGTCGCAGGCTGTTGGAACTGTTCTGGCTGCCCAGCACGATCACCACATCGGCATCTTCCGCCAGGCGATGGACCGCCTCCTGGCGGTTGGTCGTCGCATAGCAGATGTCCTCCTTGGGTGGCGAGACGATGCCGGGGTAGCGTTGTTTGAGCCGTGTGATGATTGTTTCGGCCTCGCTGACCGACAGAGTTGTCTGGGTCAGGAAGGCGATCTTTTCGTCCAGGCCGAACGGCAGCGAATCGACATCCTCGGGCGTTTCGACCAGCGTGATGCTCTCGGGGGCCTCACCCATCGTCCCCACCACCTCGTCGTGTCCCTCGTGGCCGATCAACACGATGTGGAATCCGTCGCGGGCAAACCGCAACGCCTCCATGTGCACCTTGGTGACCAGCGGGCAGGTGGCATCGATCGTTTGCAGACGACGTTCGGTGGCGGTTCGGCGGATCTCCGGAGAAATGCCGTGGGCCGAGAAGAGCAGGATCGATTCTTCGGGAACGTCCTCGACGCGATCGACGAACGTCACGCCCTGGGCAGTGAATCGTTCGACCACGTGCCGATTGTGGACGATCTCGTGGTAGACGTAAATCGCGGACCCGAACAGCCGGATCGCTTCGTCCAGGCAGTCGATCGCCATGTTCACGCCCGCGCAGAAACCGCGGGGATTGGCCAACGTGACCTGCATGGATGTTGGTCGCTCTGGGGGTGACGTGTCTGGATTCTGACCAATTTCGCCACCGGCGACAACACGCGGGCCGGCCCGTCCAGATCAGCGACGGCTGACCAGTCGTCGGCGGTACTCGTTGAACTTGACCGTCTTGAGTTTCTTCGCCGTTTGCAGAGTCTGCCAGTGACGGATGTCGTCGCGGTCCTTGCCGGTCAATCGCCAGTGGAACTGGTGTTCGGCCCGCAGGTGGAACCCGGAATTGGAGTTGTCCTGCAATTCCACGGTCAGCGGCAACAGCTTGCGGGTCTTCAGCTTCCGGTTCAGTGCCACTCGCGGGGCGGGGAACAGTGCGCGGGGATGCAACAAGTAGTTGAGTTTTGCCGTCCAGTCGGTGTATTCGAGGTAGCGACGGCGGGCGGCGTCGAAGGCGACGCGATCGATGCTGGTCGTGTCGGGTGCGTTGGTGCAGTTGACGCGGTAGCGGAACCCGCGGCCGGACAACAGCAGGGTGGACGAGCCGGGGTCGAACCGCTCGCTGAAGTCGGGGTTGAGTTGTCCGAGCAGCGGTGAGGCGGCCGCCAGTGACTTGGGGTCGCCCTTGCGTTTCAACTCGACCACGTACTCCCGCGTCGTCGTTTCGGCTTTCTTCAATGCCCGGGTGATCTCGTCGAATCCCACCTCGGTTGCCAGGCGGCGAGGGCCGTTGATGATCACGAACCGGCGGCGATTGGGTTCGAAGACGGTCACCTCGCCGGCCGAGTGGATGGTGTCGTAGGCCTTGCCCGAACGAAACAGGGTCAGGCTGCGAACGATCACCTCGGGGGGAGCCTCGTCCTTGGCCCCGGCGATGTTGAACACCTTGGTGTAGACACCGAATTCCTGGGCGGTCGCTGGCGTGGTGGCGGTCGCAGCCAACGCCACGGCGAGCAGTCCGGCGACGGGAGCAGCGAGGGG
>PBOJ01000073.1 GCA_002724315.1 Planctomycetaceae bacterium
CTGAAAGCCGATGTAAGGCAATACCTGCCGTCCCGGAAACCGTCTTGCCGCCCAGAATGCGATTGTCACAGCGGGGTTGATGTGGGCTCCGGAGATGTCGCCGATGGACTGAATCATCGCCATTACGATCAGGCCAAACGTGAGTGCGATTCCCACATGGGTGACATCGCCTCCAGAAAAGTCGTTTGCGATGATCGCTCCGGTCCCCGCGAAGACCAGCGCAAATGTGCCGATTCCCTCGGCAAGGTAAGCTCTCATCACGATCTCTCCGTACAGTCCCAAGATGATGACCACCGTCGAAACCGGCGGCAAGTCCGTCGTTGGACGAGCCAACCGGCGCCGCTTATGCTGTGACGGTTCTGGCGGTGGACGATTGGAGCCCCGAGGGAGAGCCGGTTGTGATTCGAGGACTCGGTACTGACATTGTGGAAATCGTGCGCATCGGGGAAATGATCGAGCGGCATGGGGAACTGTTTCTGGAGCGAGTCTACACCGAGCAGGAAGTCGCTTACTGTCAAAAACGGGCCTCCAGCTATCAGCATTTTGCTGGGCGTTGGGCGGCCAAGGAAGCCGTACTGAAGGCGCTTGGGACCGGCTGGGCGAAAGGAATTGCCTGGCGAGATATCGAAATTGTCTCGTTGGTGAGCGGCCAGCCCAAGGTGAATGTTTACGGGGCCGTGAAGGAACTCTCCGAGTCCGCTGGTATTGGCGGATACCTGCTGAGCATCTCGCACTGCCGAAGTCACGCCACCGCAGCAGCAGTTGCGATTGGCCACCTGGAGGCCGGTACTGGCAATACGGGGGCCGCCAGTGTCTGAGCAATTGGCCCAGTGGTTGATCGAATCGGGTTGCACGATCGCCTTCACAGGCGCGGGGATCAGCACCGAAAGCGGGATTCCGGATTTCCGGTCACCGGGGGGCATCTGGTCGACGTCGCAGCCGGTGTTGTTCGACGATTTTGTGGCTAGCGAGGAGGCGCGGGTCGAATACTGGAGACAGAAGAGCCTGGCTGCCCGAGAATTTGCGGATGCGCAGCCGAATGTCGGACACGAAATTCTGGCACGATGGGAGGAGCAGGGGGTGCTGAGAGGCCTGATCACCCAGAATATCGACGGGCTTCATCATCTGGCCGGTAGCCGGAAGGTCCAGGAGATCCACGGCACGGCACGACAGGTGACGTGTCTGGATTGTGGGTGGCTCGATGATGTTGGCACATGGGTCGACCAGTACATGGTGACTCGCCTCGCCCCGCGATGCCCGGAATGCGACGGGCCACTCAAGCATGCGACCATTTCCTTCGGGCAATCATTGTCTCCGGAAGTGCTAGAAAAATGCTCGGGCTGGGCCCGGGAAAGCGAGTTGTTTCTGGTCATGGGGTCGTCCCTCGTGGTTCATCCGGCCGCAGGAATGCCACAGTTGGCTCTGCAACAGGGGGCGAGGCTGGTGATCATCAATGCGACTGAGACCCCGTATGATGATGCCGCCGACCTGTTGATCCGTGCCCCTCTGGGGGAAACACTGTCGGCCGTGGATCTGGCGGTGCAGAAGTTGAGAGAACCGGAGGGGGGGGGATGAGTTCCGACAACTGCAAACGGTTTATCGAGGCCGGCGACATCGAAGTGGAAGAACTTCCGTGGGGGCCGCACGAATGGCTCTCGCGGCCAGGCCTGACGGCCGCGGAACAGTTGCTGCTCGTCCGGGTGAGAATGCCACCTGGGCAGGCTCACGGTTTCCACCGGCATCCACAGATGGAGGAGATTATTTATGTGGAGTCGGGGGAGGCTGAACAGTGGGTCGATCGAGAGTCACGGATCCTCGCCCCCGGCGAAAGTGCCCACATTCCTGCCGACGTTGTGCATGGCACCTGGAATGCCGGAGAACAAACGCTCGTGTTTCTGGCCATCCTGGGGCCCGCCACATGTGATGGTCCCATGTTGATCGACGTCAGCCAGGACGACCCGTGGGTGTCAATGCGTGATTGAAGGTGGCGCGGCCAACCTCTCTCGTCACATTTCGGGCAATTGTCTACAGTCCCGCACACCGAGGTCCTCGGTCGGGGCGATGCGAATGAGTTTCTTCAATGGCGGAGTTGTGGCCCTCCTGCTGGTCGTGACCGGATCGGCGTGCGCGGCACCTGAAGTCCGACTCGATCGTGACGACGCCGATCTCCATGCCATCGCACAGGTTGGAGGTCGTGTGGCGTGGGTTGTCGGCGATCGTGGCGCAGCGTGGACGACTCGAGATGCCGGCCAAACGTGGTCTGCAATGCCGCTTCCTGGGCAAGTCGCTTGTCGCAGCGTCTGCTTTCTTACCGATCGTGTCGGCTGGATAGTGGGAATGGATGAGCGGCCGGGACAGGCTGGCGGCGTCCTGTTGGCCCCCCGAGACGGAGGAGCACAGTGGAAAACCATTTCGATTCCTGTCCGGAATCCGTGTCATGTCCGTTTCTTCGACCTGGAACACGGGTTGGTTGTCGGTCAGGGGGATGGGCGGCACCCGTCCGGTGTCGTGGAAACCCGAGACGGTGGCAATAGCTGGAGCCCAGTTCCCGGCAATTTGTTCGACGACTGGCGAACTGCGGCCTTTTCGACGGATGGCCAGGGTGTCGTGGCCGGCGGAAGCCTTCGTTCTGGCACAGTCAGCGAAACCGCCGTGCTGGATGGTGACAAGAGTTTGCGGACCCGGAAGGCCTGGTGGGGGGCTGCGATCGGTGGCCAGCGGTCGGCCTGGCTGGTCGGTGACGCCGCCGCTGTCCTCTTTCGCCCGTCGAACCGTACCGCCTGGCAGACTCCAGAGACTCCCCTGCCTGTGGGACTGGCCAGCACGACAAACTTTCGAGCCGTGACGGCTTTGGGCCAGCAAGCCTGGGTCTGCGGAGAACCTGGGAGCACGATCTGGCATACAACTGACGGAGGGCGGCACTGGGAGCGACAGGCGACAGGGCAGGCCTTGCCGTTGTACGCGATTTCGGTCAACAGCGGCGGCCTCGGATTTGCCGTCGGAGCGCTGGGAGTTGTGCTGCGGACCAGCGATGGCGGCCGCCAGTGGGCGACAGTTCGCGGTCGCGGCCGTCGTTTGGCAATGCTCGCAGTCCACGTCACGCCCAGAACGCTCCCATTGGGAGTGGTTGCGCTGGACAGTGCCGAATCCGGTTATCGCTCCGCCGGTTTTCTGTTGTCGGCATCGCCGGCCGAATGGCGTGCTGCGGACCGGACAGTGCGAGCTCTTGGAGGGCAGGGCGTCGGTGCGGATTGGAGGTTGCGGTTGGATCAGCCCGAATTGGCGAGAAATCCCGAACAACTGGAACAGAATTGGCGGATTGATGCAGAAGGCCCGGTGGATGACATGCTCGTGGGACGCCTGGTGGGACTGTTCCGGACCTGGCGGCCCAGTGTTGTCATTATTGACGCGGGAGACCAGGGGGATCATGCCGCGCGTCTGGTACGGCAGGCTGTCGTCCGTGCAATTCGTCACTCGGCTGATTCCACCCGATGGGCCGTACCGGCGGCACTGACTGGTCTGACACCGTGGGCGCCGAGCAGGCTTTTTGAGCGAACAGGGACGTCAGAAGCCGTTGCTGTGCGAGTCGGGCCGGGGACCGTTATGCAACGGCACGGAGAGACTGTTGGGGCCGTTGTTCACCGCAGCCTCCTGGGTGCGGCGTGGCCAAGTGCCTTGTCGTGGTCTGGTGATCGTTTGGTGCGGACGGTCGGGAGCGGACGGACACTGGGTGAATCGGCCTGCCAGGGGCTTGGCCTCGTGGCAGGTAGCTCGGCCCGTCGTAACGTTGTGCTGGAGCCGTCAGAATCCGGTACGGATGGTGATATCGCAAGACGACGGGGACGTGCATTGTCCGCATGGGTCCAGTTGGCCGAGACCCGTTCTCAGCCTTTCTCCGTTCTCCTGGGCGAGTTGCCAACGTTGTTGCGTGGAATGGACCAGCGGCGGACCGGATGGTGTCTGTTGAATCTTGCGGAACGTTTTCGTGATGCTGGCGATCTGCCCTTGGCCGAGTCGCTGTTGGCTGAGTTGCTGGACAGATGTCCAGGCCACGAAGCCTCAGCCTCGGCGTCACGGCAGTTGCTTGGAGTCACGGTGAGCCGAGAACGCCGATGGCAGCGGCTTAGGCGGACTGGTCGGCGGTCCGCCGTTTCGGCACCTGTCGCAACTGTCTCCCCCAATGGGGCGAACTCGCAGCAAGGTGTCGCGATTTCGACGAGGTCGTCCGTGGGGCAGCTGAAAATTGGCACGAAGACCGATTGGCGGGCTGAGGCGGCCAAAGGGGAAATTGCCCGAGCGGTTCAACTCGCCAAAGGACTGAAACGGCAATCGGCCACATTGTTTGACGAAGCAGAGACACAATTGACGTTGGCGGCACTGTTCCGTTCACGTGACTCCACGCAGTTGGCCGATCGGTTTTACCGTCAACTTGCAACTCGGCCGGGTCCCTGGCAGAACGTCGCGGCCCAAGAGGTCTGGCTGGCAGTCCGGAACGGGACACCCCCAACACGCGCAGTCGTCTGCCGGGGAACCCGCAGCAGACCACACCTGGATGGCATTCTTTCGGATCGGTGTTGGGAACAGGCTACGGAGATGCGACTGAAGTCATCCGAACGACTTTCAAACGGCGGGACCACAGGCTTCGCGCTCGTTGCGTGCGATGATCTATACCTCTACGTGGGGGCCCGAATGGAACGAACTGTGTCGACGTTGTCGACTGCGCCGAAGGCCAGGGCGTTCGACAGTGTCCACACCGGTTTTGATCGTTTGGCGATCTTTCTCGACACCGATCGCGATTATCAACTGGGTTATGAACTGACCGTCGACGAGCGAGGTGAGGTCAGCGAGCGTTGTGGCGGGGATCCGGCGTGGAACCCACGTTGCCACGTCGCGGTCGACAGGGACGTCGACGCATGGCGGCTGGAAATTGCCATTCCGTGGGCGGAATTGGCGGCGGGTCGCCCCGCGGCGGGTTCCTCCTGGGGACTGAGGCTGCTTCGCGTCATTCCTGCGGTTGGGTGGCAGGGCTGGGGCGGCGGTGCCGATTCACGAGGGGTGCCATCCGTCGGGGCCGGCCTGATGATGTTTGGCGGTGGGCAACCGTCGGGTCGGCGGCGATGATCGAACCCGCCGTTGATTCTCCGCAACATACGAGGTCTGGCGATCTCTCGTGTCGAACTCTGAAGGTGAACTCTGATCGTGAATGACACGGGGCGGCTGGTCGGGATGGATGAGGCGGGGTACGGGCCGAATTTGGGTCCTTTGGTCATTGCTGCGTCTGTGTGGAATACCCCTGGCTGTCCACGGGAATTTGATGCTTGGAAAGTGTTTTCGGACATCCTCGGGACGCCTCCGGTCGCCAGGGACAAACTGTCGGTTGGCGATTCGAAGTCCATCTACACGGCGGGGGGGTCGCTCGAACGGCTCGAGACATCGGTGTTGTCATTCCTGGAACTTTGCGGGCTGTCACCAGTCAGTTTTCGAGAGTTCTGCAAACTTCTGAACCCCGCTCGAGAACTGTCACTGGGTTTGGCCCCCTGGTTTACCGGTCCGGATCTTGCAATACCGATCACAGCCGAACCATCGGCAATCAACGGGTTTGCTCAACGGTGGGCGGAACTGTGTGACGTTCGTGGCTTGGGGCGTCCAAGAGTCGCTGCTCGCATTCTGACCGCGGCCACGTACAACGCGGCACTGGAAACTGATCAGAACAAGGCTCTTCTCCTGTCGCGAAACAGCCTGAGCCTGTTGGCCGATCTGGTGGATCCTGACGCCGGAGAGCCGACGTATGTCGTTTCCGACAAGCACGGCGGTCGCAATCGGTATGACGAACTGCTTTCGGAGGCCTTCGGTGATCAACTGGTTCTGCGGCGAGAGGAAGGAGGTGAGCGAAGCAGTTATCGACTCGGGTCGATGGAGGTCTGTTTCCAGGTCAAAGGGGAACGCCACTTCCCCGTTGCTCTCGCTTCGATGGTGGCCAAGTACACACGGGAACTTGCCATGGAAGCATTCAATGCCTACTGGTCAGACGTTTGTCCAGGAGTGAGGTCGACGCGTGGATACCCGGTCGATGCGAGACGGTTCCGGGACGACGTGCGGAAGCGTCTTGACGATTTGGAGATTGCTGAAGACGTTTTCTGGCGGCGAAAATGATCAAGCCGA
Organism: Planctomycetaceae bacterium; assembly: GCA_002724315.1. Lineage (GTDB taxonomy): Bacteria > Planctomycetota > Planctomycetia > Planctomycetales > Planctomycetaceae > UBA8437. The sequence goes on from PBOJ01000073.1 coordinate 6,163, forward strand.
CGTCGACAGGCGTTCGATGATCGCATTCCGAAGGCGTTCCAGGCATCCGGCAGCCAGCAGGCTCACTTGAACTTGATAAAGGGGCTTCTTGTAACTGTGTTCAGTCGGCAGGTAGCTGCAACGAGACCCGTCTGACAGGACGCCAACAATGATTGCGCGGTCCGGGAAGGCGTCCTGCAGGTCACGCTGCAGTTGGTGGTACGGTTCGCCTTCGACGAGCACGATGTCCGCATCGCCACAACGAAGAATGTCGACCTGCAATGGATAGGTGTCTCCCGGTGGCAGGGGGGCCACTCGCTCCCATTCGCGGCGACACCGTTCGGCCATAGCACGAGCTGTTCCGGCCCGGTCGGGCTTCGACGCATTGGCGTCCTGCGACTGTTGCTCCCAGTCCTGAAGTTCCGATTCGATTGTCGCGATATCCCGAAGGTCAGTCCTGTAGGCAAGTGGCACGTGGAACCGGTCGTGTGAAAAGGGGGTCGTGTCGGGAGGCCATCCCTGGAAACACCATTCTCCCAGGGTTGCGCCGGAGAGAACTGGCCCCTGGTACACGAAGTCGCCCTCGACATGGTCCAGGGAGTGCCATGCCGAAAGTGCCGCGTGGCCGACTCGCGTTCCGTTACTGTCGGCGACTGACACGTCCCCGACAAATCCATGTCGAGGACCAATGTCTCCACAAGGTGCCAACAAAAACTGGCACGGGGCAGCGGTGCCGGACTCGATCGTCTCGCGCATCGCGCCGATGTAGTCCGGGCTGATAAGCGTGTTCTCCCATGCAAGGGTCGTCGGGTGACAGGGGTAGGTCACCAACGATCCCAGTTCCTGGCCATCTATGGACCTGATGCGGACAACATGTACCGGGAAATCCCAGTCGTTTTCGGGGTTGAAGCCGCAGACGAATTGGTCATCCGAGAGATCCTGGAAATCTCGGTGCGCGGCCATGTCGCAGTCCGTTTGCGCAAACGACGCCCGGGCTGGGGTCATGTTGCCGGTTGCTTCACCGACAGCGTCGATGGTCAGAGCCTGTAGCGTGTCGAGATAGGAGGCAATCAGTTCTCCGCCGGGTTGATTGGCCCGTTCGCTGCAAATGTGGCCCGCCGAGTGCGAATGCCCAAAGGAGAATGTGACCCGCGAATTGCTGACGGTCGGGTGGGCGTCCAGCACCGCCTGTCGCATGCGAGTCATGTCAGTGGGCCGCAAAAGGCAGTGGTCGCTGGTGACAAGGACTGAACAGGAGGAGGGGTTAGCGTTGCCGGCGAACGCCGTAACCGTGACGCGAACCGGACGGTGGACACCTGTGGCTACGTCGTGATTGGCTGCGCCCCAGAAACGATGAAAGATTCCCACAGGCGGAGTTGCGTCACGTTGAGCAATCCCAAAATGGAGGCAGGCCTGTCGGGTTTTGACTCGCGTAAGACTCATATCGGGCTCACTGGGTTTCGAAGCGTGCGGCCATGGGCATTCTCCGCCCGCTGCCAAAAGCTCGCGCGGACAGCTTGATGCCGGGAGGCATCTGTCGGCGTTTGAACTCGTTGCGGTCGAGGCGATTGGCGACCCACGTCACTGTCTCGTCGGGAAACTCGTTGGAGAGACTTTGGATGGACCGCTCTTCCTCGATCAATCCCTTGAGGATGGCGTCAAGCACCGGGTATTCGGGCAACGTGTCTTGGTCAACCTGCCCCGGTGCCAATTCTGCACTCGGAGGTTTGTTCAACGTTCCTACCGGGATCGGCGATTGGCCGGGCCAGGTGGCATTGATGTGGTGTGCCAGGGCGTAGACGTCGTTCTTGAAGACGTCGCAGAGCACCGCGAAGCCACCTGCCATGTCGCCGTACAGAGTGCAGTATCCGATGGCCAGCTCACTCTTGTTTCCTGTTGCCAGCGCCAGCCAACCGTTGTGATTGCTGCGGATCATGACCATCGCCCCGCGGATGCGTGCCTGGAGGTTTTGGTCGGCCAGACCGGCCGGATTGGCGGCGAGTTCTGCGCCCACAACGTCGGCTTGGGTGTAGGCCGCGTGGACGGTCTCGATGGGGACAACCTGGTGTTCGATCCCCAGGGCTTCGGAAAGTTCCCTCGCGTCAGAAACGCTGTGATCACTGCTGAAGCGACTGGGCATCAACAGCCCGTGGACGTGCGACGGTCCGACAGCTCGAGAAGCAATGCACGCGGCCACGGCACTGTCGATGCCTCCCGAGAGCCCCAGGATGCAGTCGGTGAAACCACACTTGTTCATGTAATCTCGCAACCCAAGGGTCAAGGCGTCGAACAAAGCGGGTTCTCGAGCCAGTGGCTGGTCGGCAAGTGTGGTCGGAAGGGACTCGGTGTCTATCACTGCCAGGGCCTCTTCGAATGCCGGCAGGCTGGTGACAAGATCTCCCTGGTTGTCGAGAACAAAACTCTGACCGTCGAAGACCAGGTCGTCGTTCCCCCCCACCTGGTTGACGAATGCCAATGGCAGCCCGTGTGCGATGGCATGACGAGCTGCGAGGTTTCGGCGGCGGCCCGGTTTGTCGAGTTCGAAAGGGCTGGCTGAAAGATTAATCAGGAGGTCCACGCCGGCGTCTGCCAATTCGGCGACCGGATCGGGGCGCGGTGATCCCGGGTCGTGGTAGAAGGTGTTCGGCTCACCCCACCAGGCGTCCTCACAGATATGAACCCCCAGTCGCAGATTGTCGTAGACTATTGGGGAGACTGCGTCATCGGACCGAAAATAACGTTGTTCGTCAAAGACGTCGTAGTTGGGCAGCAAAGACTTTCGTGCCGTCTGTTGAATCTGGCCTGAATGCAACAGGCTGGCGGCGTTGGCGATCCGTCCATCCGGAACGCCACGATGTGTCGGATGGCCTACGAGCAGGGCAATGTCGTTGGGCAAACCTGAAGCGAGGTCTTCCACCACCCGATCGCAGGCATCCACGAAAGATTCTCTCAACAGAAGGTCCTTTGGCGGATACCCGCTGATGAGCAATTCGGGCGTGACCACCAACTTGGCTCCCTCCCGAGAAGCTCGCTCGACTGCGGCCATCGCCAGTGCCGCATTTGACCGGATGGCACCGACGGTCGGGTTCAACTGGGCGAGGGCGATCTTCACGAAACAACCGAACAACGAGGGGCGACAAGGGGGTTCCAGACTAATCCGGCCGATAAGAAGGGGGAAGTCCGTCCACATGATCGCCTTGGGTCGGACGGCGAAGGGTTGTTAGAATGCCCTGAAATGGCCAGCCCGGATTGATTCGATCATGCATGGACCCTTCGCTTTCGCTTGCTGCCTCTCGCTGGGCATGGTGGCCGTGGCCTTGGGAGGAGAACCGGGTCCAGTTGCCGTTGAACAGGGGCAGCAGAGCGACCATTGGGCATTCCAGTCAATCCAGAAGCCATCGGTTCCGGTCACACGGCACAACGACAGGGTCCGCAATCCCATCGACGCCTTCGTATTTGGGCGGCTGGAAGCTGAGGGGCTGGCCCCGCGACCTGCTGCCGACCGCCTGACATTGCACCGACGCGTCTCTTTGGACCTCATCGGGCTTCCTCCTACACCGGCTGAACAACGCCGTTTTGCAGCAGACACGCAGCCCGGTGCCTGGGACAGATTGGTTGGCAGGCTGTTGTCTCGGCCGGAATTTGGCGAACGATGGGCTCGTCACTGGCTGGATGTTGCACGTTACGGAGAATCCAACGGATATGAGCGAGATGGTACGAAGCCCAATGCCTGGCGGTTTCGGGATTACGTGATTTCTGCTTTCAACGACGATCTCCCTTTCGATCGATTTCTGTCAGAACAGTTGGCCGGAGATGAGGTTGAGGGGAGTGACGCTCGCTCTCAGATCGCTACCACGTTTCTGCGACTGGGGACATGGGATGATGAGCCGGCCGATCCGTTTGCCGACCGTTTTGACCAATTGGATGACGTTCTGGGCACAACCGCATCTGCTTTCCTTGGCCTCACGTTACGTTGTGCTCGGTGTCATGACCATAAGTTCGAGCCGCTATCCCAAAGGGATTACTACGGGATCCTGGCGGTTTTCACACCGTTGAAACGCCCGGAAAAGATCAAGTCAGCGACCCACCGTGAGGAATTTGACCGTGAGGTCGGATCGCCGGCTGAACTGAGGGAATATCGCGAGACAATCGCTCGCAGCGACGAGTTGTTGGGGCGATTGAAGCCGCAGCTTGCGGAGTTGCTGGCGCGAGTTCGCGACCGGGTCCTCAAAACTGCCGCTGCAGGTGGTGATCCGAAGCTTTCCCGGGAAGTGGCGAACGCATTCTTGGCTGACGCAAAAACGTCGGCCCCGAAACAGAAGGCTCTCGTCAAGCAGCACGCCAAGATGCTGGAACGGCATGTCTTGGAGTCGTTCACCGAAGCCGAACGGGTCGACCGCACTCGACTGTCGAGCCAAATTGCGAGCGTCACTGAGGCAAGGCCGGAAGCACCACCGCGAGCTTACATCTGGTACGAGGACACGCCCAAGCCGGCCAAGACGCAGTTGTTTGAACGTGGTGACCCTTACAGTCCCCGGGGCGAAGTGAAACCGGCCGTTCCGGTGATTCTTCGCAACGGGAGAATTCGGCCTCCGGCATCATTGAAAACGAGCACGGGGCGGAGGCTCTGGCTGGCCCGCTGGATGACCTCTCGTTCAAATCCGTTGGTGGCTCGCGTCTTTGTCAATCGTCTATGGCAGCACTTGCTCGGGGACGGGCTTGTGACCACCGAGAGCGACTTCGGAGAGATGGGCGACGTTCCGTTTCACCAGGAGTTGCTCGACTGGCTCTCCGCCGACCTGATCGATTCGGGTTGGAAAGTGAAACGGATGCTGAGACAGATCGTCACGTCGGCGGTCTATCGAATGGACTCACGTCCGCAGGCAGCGGCGATCGCCTCCGATCCGCAAGAACGCCTGCTGTGGCGTTTTCGCCAGCGTCGGCTGGACGCCGAGGCATTCCGCGACTCGGTGCTTGCTGTCACCGGCCAACTGAATCGGACCATGCGTGGCCCCAGCGTGTACCCCACACTTCCGGGTGCCGTGCTTGCCGGGCAGTCACGGCCGGGAAGCGGCTGGGGGAAGGCCCAGGCGCAAAGTGAAGGGCGGCGCAGCGTCTACATCTTCTCCAAGCGGAGCCTTGCCGTTCCGGAACTTGCGTTGCTGGATGCCCCCAATTCCACGGACAGTTGTTCGCAACGAGCGGTGTCGACCACCGGGCCGCAGGCACTCACGTTTCTCAACGGCGCGTTCATGACGTCACAGGCTGCTGCGTTTGCCACTCGCCTGGTGTCCGAGGCAGGGACGGCCATGCCGGGGCAGATCCAATTGGCTTTCCGGTTGGCTATGTGTCGCCCCCCCACCGCGGAGGAACTGGCCATGTCGATGACGTTTCTTACGGAACAGGCGAAACTGCCGCCCAATGGAACACAACCAGACAGGGATCCCGCACGGCGGGCACTGGAAGCCTTGTGCCTGGTGCTGTTGAATACCAACGAATTCGCTTACACGCGGTGACGGGACGCCGGTGAGGAGCTCGCTGACATGAAGAATCAGACCCGGTTGATGCGAATGAATCCGCCATGCGGGGAAACCCGACGTGAGTTTCTCTGGGAAGCCGGGGGCGGCTTTGCTGGCATGGCACTCACGTCGATGCTTTCGGCGGACGGTTTTTTTGGCACCGCCCGCGCCGACGATTCGTTGCGGCCAAAAGCTTCGCACGAGGCTCGTCCAACGAAGGCGTGCATCTGCCTGTTCATGTACGGCGGTCCCAGCCAAGTGGACCTGTTCGATCCGAAGCCGATGCTGACGAAGTATCACGGAAAGACAATGCCAGGGATCGATAAGGACCACCTGTTCAAGGTCCGTAATCCCGGGAAACTGCTGGGCTCGTCTCGCCAATTTCTGCAGCATGGCGAATCGGGATTGCCGATCTCTGACCTGTTCCCGAACCTGGCTCGGCACGCTGACGATATCGCCGTCCTGCGCAGTTGTTACGCAGACAGTTTTGCGCACGGCTCGGGCATGTTGCAGATGAACACGGGCATGGTCCGGCAGGGGTACCCGAGCCTGGGGTCGTGGGCGGTCTATGGCCTGGGAAGCGAGAACCAGAATCTTCCCGGGTATGTTGTGATGCTGGACCATCGCGGCGGTCCCATCAACGGTCCCCCGAACTGGAGCTCCGGATTCATGCCGGCCAGTTTCCAGGGGACGCAGTTCCGGACGTCCGGAGAGCCGATCCTGAACCTTCAGCCACCTGCGAGGGTGACGGTCGCACAGCAGCGACAACAGTTGGACCTCTTGAAAAGGTTCAACCAGAAGTATTCAGCAACGAGCCCGGAAAATACGGACCTGCAGGCACGAATCTCCAGTTACGAGTTGGCGTTCCGAATGCAGGCTCATGCCCCTGAGGCAGTCGACCTGTCACAGGAAAGCCGGCAGACACACAAGTTGTACGGTTTGGACAATCCTCGAACGGAAAAGTTTGGGAGACGTTGCCTGTTGGCACGTCGTTTGGTGGAACGCGGCGTCCGTTTCGTGCAGGTGTACTCTGGAGGCGGGCATGGCACGGACACATGGGATGCACACGGAGACGTGAACAAAAACCACGAAAAACACTGTGGTGCGACAGATCTGCCAATGGCCGGGTTGTTGACCGATCTCAAGCAACGAGGGCTGCTTGACGAAACGTTGATTTTCTGGACGGGCGAATTCGGACGGACTCCGACCGGTCAAAGTGGCAAGGGGCGTGACCATAGTCCCAGGGGATTTTCGACCTGGATGGCCGGGGCCGGTGCGAGGGGCGGACAGGCGATCGGCGCCACGGATGATTTCGGTTTTGCGGCCGTCGAGAACAAGCTTCACGTGCATGATGTTCACGCGAACATGCTGCACCTGATGGGGCTCGACCACGAAAAGTTGACGTACTTCCATGCCGGACGGGAGCATCGGCTAACCGATGTCTCGGGTCGAATTCTTCCGGAACTGGTCGGCGGGTAGGGCGGCCGGGCGGTCATCGTCGGGCAGGCACGACTTCGATGCAGGCGATCGTGTCGTCGTTGCGGACATAGACGCAGCCCCACGCATATGCGGGGTGCGCCCAGGTGGAACCGATGACGCGAGTTCGTGAGATCTCCTGGTAGCCCTTGGGCGACAGTCGCACCATCAGAAGTTCCCCATCGGAGTTCAAAACCACGGCACGGTCCGTGTCGCCGAGCCATACCATGGTGGCCTGTGGGTTTCGCCCCTTGGGGGTCATCCGGTTGCCGTCATCCCAGACTTTTTTTCCGGTCGACAATTCAAAGCAGGTCAGACCGTGGCGTTTGTCGAGCAGATAACCATGGTCACCGCGATGAAGAGGCTGGCACATCAGGCTCCGGAGGTTTCGCCGGTCTTCCCATGCCAGGCTGGCGGAGGACAGTTTGTCGCCGAGTCGAAGAGCCTGTACGCCTTCCCAGTAGTTACTGACCACCACAATGCCTCGGTGGAAGATGGGCATCGAGATGGATACTCCATTGTGCACCTTGTACTCGTGCGACCACGCCACCTTACCTGTCAAAGGGTCGAGTCCGCGGACATGAGACGGTGTCCAGCAGACGAGTTGGCGTCGACCGGATTGCTGGATCATCAGCGGGGTGGCGTAACCGAGAGGGTCAGCGAGGCTCCGCCATCGTTCCTTGCCCGTGCGGCGGTCCAGGCCAAGAAAACAGCCGTTGGGTTTGCCGCCGGCGTGGACGATCACCAGGTTGTCGACAATGACCGGAGAGGCTGAAAATCCCCACAGTGGGACTTCAGCCTTCTCCTGTTTGACCAAGTCGCGACTCCAGATCACTTCACCGGTGGTTGCGTGGATACAGAACAGATGCCCGACAGCGCCAAGCGAATAAACCCGGTCGCCGACAACGGTGGGTGTCGTGCGGGGACCGTTGCCGTAGGACAGGCCGTTGTATGCGGCGGTGTAGCTGTGAGCCCACAGCGGCTTTCCCGAGGCGGCATCCAGGCAGATCACCTGTTCGGTGTCGGCTGGTTTCTTTGGCTTGGTGAGTGTGTAAATGCGGCCCGCCGACGCGGCAATTCCGGAATAGCCTCCTCCAATCGGTTGTCGCCACAGGGTCCTGAGGCCCCCGACCGGCCATCGGGCGGGGAATTGTGGTCCGCTCCAGGTTCCGTTTCCACGAATTCCACGCCAGCGTGGCCAATCTTCACCACCGACGGCGACGAGTTGTTTTCGGGTGGGCAGATCTTTTGCCGACGCCACCGTTTTTGAGGCGACTGGATCTGCCGACGTGTCTATATCATCCCATCGCTTGCGTAAGGCAGCGGGCACGTCCTTTGTCGGCGTCATCACGACGCGGAAGCCCATTACGTAGTAGGTGCCCAGTGGATGTTCCGCGTAGCGAAAACTACTGCGACAGTCACGGGCGTCGCTGTACCATCCGCCACCGCGGATCACCCGCGAGGTCGCTGTTTTGGGCCCGAGAGGGTCTTTGGCCACGGTACGGTCGTAGTAATCAACGTTGTACCAGTCCAGGCACCACTCCCAGACGTTGCCGTGCATGTCGTGGAGTCCAAACGCGTTGGCGGGAAATTGGCCGACCCTGGTTGTCCGGGCCCGGAACGGCCCGGTGAGTGCTCGGTAGGGGTATTTCCCGTTGAAATTGGCTTGTTCCGAGGACAGGGAGTCGCCGAAGTGAAATGCCGTGTCGGTACCGCCCCTGCACGCAAGTTCCCATTCGGCCTCTGTCGGCAAGCGATAGAAACGTCCGGCCCGTTTTTCGGCGGGCAGGGCCGACAGTTTGCGGCAGAATTCTACCGCGTCGACAAAACGCACCTGTTCGGCGGGGAAAGACTTTGTGTCGAGACCTTTGACCAGGGATTTTCCAGGGCCGTCGTTGGCGAAAAAGGAGTGAGAGAACTTCATGATCCGAACGAATTCGGCCTGTGTCACTTCGTAGACACCAATATGAAACGGACGGGTGATACGAACGCGATGGGCGGGTTGCTCGTCGGCCCCGGCATCGCGAATGGACTTTCCTGCTCCCATCAGAAACTCGGCAGCTGGGATGGGCGCGAGTTTCATCCCGATTGAGTTGGTGATCACCTTTGGCGACTCAGCTCGAACAGAAGTCGACGCCACCAGGAGGGACAGAGCGAGCACAACCATGGGGGATCGTGTCATCGGAAACACCTGTTCGAGATACGCTGGGCCGCGACCCGGTTGTCCGGAGTCGTTTCAGGCGAGCAGAGGCTTGACCCCCTTGCCGTGGACGTCGGTGAGCCGGAAGTCACGCCCCTGGAAGCGGTGTGTCAACTTTTGGTGGTCGATGCCCAGACAATGAAGGATTGTCGCGTTCAGATCGTGGATATGAACCGGATTCTCCACGATGTTGTAGCAGAAGTCGTCGGTCTTGCCGTAAACGGTGCCGGGACGGATGCCTCCTCCAGCCATCCAGATCGAATAACATCTCGGATGGTGATCGCGGCCGTAATTGGAGCGGGAGAGTTTTCCCTGACAGTAGATGGTGCGGCCAAATTCGCCTCCCCACACCACCAGTGTGTCGTCGAGCATTCCCCGTTGCTTGAGGTCTTTGACCAGCGCGGCGGCGGGTTGGTCGATGTCACGGGCCATCATGGGCAGGTCCCTCGGCAGGGTTCCGTGCTGGTCCCAGCCGCGGATGAAGACCTGAATAAAACGGACGTCCCGTTCGGCAAGCCGTCGTGCGAGCAGACAGTTGGATGCGAAAGTTCCGGGTTTTCCGACATCGGGTCCATAGAGATCCAGGATGTGCCGTGGCTCATCGGACAAGTCGGTCAATTCGGGGACCGATGTTTGCATGCGGTAGGCCATTTCGTACTGGGCAATCCTCGCCTCGATTTCTGGGTCCCCCACCGCCTGGAATTGCTGACGATTGAGTTGTGCAAGTGAATCGAGCATTTTTCGGCGTGTGGTGGAACTGACACCTGCCGGGTTGGAGAGGTACAGCACCGGGTCGCCACTCGATCGCAGGGCCACCCCCTGATGGCGTGATGGGAGGAATCCGGCACCCCAAAGACGTGTGTACAGTGCCTGGGCGTCTCGCTTGGCACTCCAGGTGGAATGCAGGACCACAAACCCAGGGAGGTTCTGGTTGACGCGGCCCAGGCCATACGACAGCCACGCACCCATGCTCGGACGCCCTGGTTGCTGGGCCCCGGTCTGGATGTAGGTGATGGCGGGGTCATGGTTGATGGCTTCGGTGTGGATGGTTCGCACCAACGCCATTTCGTCGGCGATCGTTCCGACGTGTGGCAGGAGCTCACTGATCTCGGTTCCGGCCTGCCCCCGCTTGTGGAACTTGTAGATCGAAGGAGCAATCGGAAACCGCTTTTGCTTGGAGGTCATCGTCGTCAGCCGCTGTCCCTTGCGGACCGATTCGGGAAGATCCTTGTCGTAGAACGCTTCCATCTTTGGTTTCGGATCCAACAGGTCGATCTGCGACGGAGCACCGGACATGAACAGGTAGATCACTCGCTTCGCCTTGGGTGGGAAGTGAGTGGTCCCCATGACGCCGCTATCGTGAGCAGGCAGGGCGGCCGGTTTCGCCTCCTCGGCCAACAGGGTTGCCAAGGCGGCCGTGCCAATCCCGCTGGCAGTACGGCCAAAAAAATGGCGCCGGGTCACAGACAGGGCGTCTGGAGTCGGCGGACAAATCGGAAGGGACATGACGTGTCTCGTTGTCCGGATGGGTGAAACGGAAAAATCGGCCAGTCAGTTCTTGGTGATCGCCTCGTCAAGATTGAGTAGCAGGTTCGCGACAACGGTCCACGCGGCATGTTCGACTGGATCAATCGCTTGCCGTCGCGGGGACTCCCCGACGGCAAGCATCGCTTTGGCTGCCTTGGGGTCGGCACGGTATTCGACACGATGTGCGGTCAGCGAGTCTGCCAGGATCGCTGTCTCCCTCGCTGTGGGGAAACGGGATGTCACCATGCGGAATCCCCGCGTCAATCGCTGGTTGTCGGTCCCCGGTTCGCTCAGCAGTCTCCCTGCGAGTCCGCGAGCGCATTCGACGAACTGAACGTCATTGAGGAGCAGTAATGCTTGAAGTGGGGTGTTGGTCCGCGCCCGCCGCACACTGCACGCCTCACGAGACGGGGCGTCGAAGGTCAACATTGTTGGCGGCGCCGCGGTGCGTTTCCAGAACGTGTAGAGGCTTCGCCGGAAGAGGTTCGAGCCGTGGTCCTGGACAAACTGGACTGTGTTGCTGCCGGAATAACCGACGGCTCGCCACAATCCCGACGGTTGATACGGTTTCACGCCCTTCCCACCGGGTTGTTCGACGAGTTGTCCACCCACAGCGAGGGCCGCATCTCGCAGCACTTCCGCATCAAGACGAAAACGGGGACCGCGCCAGAGCATGCGGTTTTCCGGATCAACCCGATAACCTTCGGGGTGGAAGCGGGAGGATTGTCGATACGCGGCGGACGTGACGATGAGTTTCTGCAGCAACTTGATGTTCCAACCTGTTCGGACAAACTCGGTCGCCAGCCAGTCCAGAAGGCGGGGATGGGACGGCCATTCTCCCTGGGCTCCGAAGTCTTCGGACGTTTTGACAAGCCCGGTACCGAAGAATTGTTGCCAAAACCGATTGACGGTGACGCGGGCAGTTAGCGGATGGTCAGAAGTCACAAGCCATTTCGCCATTCCCAGCCTGTTGGCTGGCGCTCCTTTGGGCAACGCGGGCAAGGCGGATGGCACGCCAGGTTGGACAGGACGGGTCTTGTCGGGAATGTCGTACTGGCCACGTTTCAGGACGTAAGTCGTCCGGGGCTTGGGCAGGTCCCGCATGATCAGCGAAGACGCAAACGTCTTGGTAATCTCGGAAATTCGTGTCTCGCCATCACGGATTGTGGCGACCGACGGTGCAAACTGGCCGGCAGTCTGTCGACAGGCGTGCACCAGAAAATGGGCTCTCAGGGCGGATTGTTGTTTCTCGCTCCTTTTTCCGTCGGGGACCCGTGCAGCGTCCAGGATGGGCTTGGGGATCCCTTTGCCGGAGGTCTTGATATGAGTCGTCCAGGCGGTAAGGGAAGCGAACAGCCGGGGGCCCTGTTCGGCGCTGGTGACAATGCCGGCGGTGTCCCACTGAACCGTGCCTCCGAATTGCGTGAAGGCCCAGCCGCGGATCACGTCGCCCGGCTTCAGATTGACGTCACTGGCAAGAACTTCCAGCCGGACCCATTCTCCGGATCGTGGAAGATCGCCGCGTCGAAGTCGGCTGGGCGTTTTCACTCGCCCCCAGGCAATTCGGTCCTCACCCCAGAATGCTCTGTGTTCCCAGTTTCCGCTGTGAAACTGGAGCATGATCTCCTTGGGAGGGTTGGTCGGGTCAATTCGAACCCATGCAAACAAGCTGTCGCCTGCGGCAACTCGCAAACCGGGGGTAGCCCCCTCAAAGAAGTGCTGCCCAAGTCCGTTGGCGGTCCGTAGCGTGGACCGTTTTCCACTGTGTGGCGGATGTGAGGGGGCCGTTACCCATTTCCACGGCCCACCACTACCGCTGTGTTTCTGTTGCGCGGCTGGTGGTGTGGCGTCATCGATCCAGATTACCTCGCGTGAAGTCGGAGAAGGTTCGTTTTTGGTCGGGCCTGGGTCTTTGTACTGGATCTTCGACAGGAGCGATTCGATCCGTTTGCGGGCGGCGGCGATTCGAAGACGCTGCTGATCGATGTCAACTTTCTGGATGGGCGTGGGCACCTTGACCGACGGGGGAGGCAGCAACGCGTTGCCGTCCATCGCCCGTTCAGTGAGGCTGTTGAAGTAAGCGAGGAACCGGTAAAAGTCCTGCTGCGGGATTGGGTCAAACTTGTGTTCGTGACAGACCGCACACCCCATGGTGAGGCCGAGCCAGACGGTGGAAGTGGTCTCCACCCGGTCGACGCCGTACTTGAATCGGTACTCATCCGCGATTGCCCCGCCTTCGCTGGTTGTTACGTTGCACCGGTTGAAGCCTGTGGCCACCAACTGTGACACCGAAGGCTTGGGAAGCAGGTCTCCGGCGAGTTGTTCCACGGTGAACTGATCGAAGGGCATGTTGGCGTTGAAGGCCGCGACCACCCAGTCACGATACGGCCAGATTGAGCGCTCGTTGTCCAGGTGAAGACCGTGCGTGTCTCCGTAACGGGCCGCGTCGAGCCAGATGCGGCCTGCGTGTTCGCCGAATCGGGTTGAGCCCAGCAGCCTGTCGACCAAGCGTTGGTAGGCGGCCGGACGACTGTCCGCCAAAAACCGGTCAATTTCCTCGAGGGTCGGTGGCAGGCCGGTCAGGTCGAGGGTGACACGCCGAATCAATGTTTCGCGTGAGGCTTCCGGAGAGGGCGTCAGTTCAAGAGATTGCAGTCGACCAAGAACAAACGCGTCGATCGGGTTCTCTTGCCATCCGGGACGACGCGTCAACGGGGGCGAAGGGCGAGTCGGTGCCTGGAAGGCCCAGTGCCCTTGCCAGGCCGCCCCCTGGTCAATCCACCGTATCAGGAGGTCGATTTGAGCGGCAGTCAATGACTTCCCGCTGCCACGTGGTGGCATTTGCTCGTCAGGATCGCGGGATAAGATCCGGTCCACGACGGCACTCTTGGTCGACGATCCCGCCGTGATGGCCGTATGGCCGGATTCCAGCCGAAGTCCGACGACAGTTTCAAGATCGAGCCGAAACCCTGCCTGTCGCTGGTTGCCGTCAGGCCCGTGGCACTTGTAGCAGTTGTCGGCCAGGATCGGCCGAATGTCGCGGTTGTAGTCCACCGTGACAGGTTCAGCAGCGACAACGCTTGGGCAGCCCAGCGGAAAAACGGTCCACAGCACCGCAAAAAGACAAGAGCGTAAGTTTGGCGAAATGGCAGGCAAGGCGATGGGCTCCATTCACTTCCCGCGAAAACAACAGGCCTTGCCGATGCTCCTCGGCATTCCCATTTTGCATGGTAAACGATGGGCTTCCCCTCAATAAAGGGCTGTCGATTGCGGTTCGATAATGCCGATAACCCGGTAAAGAGGCTGCGTGTCTGCGACGGAGGGATTCGATGCGACTCGGGCAGGATGCCTCGGTCTTGTTGCTACTCATCGTGATCTCACCCGGCGTGCTATTGGGGCAGGATGAGCCGCCGGTGCTGCCGGAGACAAAAGTCCTCGGAACTCCGTTGCCGTCCAGTTCATCCGGGTTGTCGGGATCCAGATTTGATCGGGCAACGGGTGCCTTACGATCGAGCCGCGCGGCTCAACGTGACCCAAGACACACCTCGGTACTCGATCTCGAAGCGTTGCGTCGCCGGCAGCCGCTGGACATGGTCCAGGCTGTTGAACGCGAAGTGGGCGTGCTCGTGCAACGCACAGGGCGAGGTCAGGCTTCGCCGTTCCTCCGCGGCCTCACCGGCCCCCAGACCGTCCTTCTGGTTGATGGCATTCGGCTCAACAACGGGATCTTTCGTCTCGGCCCCAATCAGTATTTCAACACGATTGATCCCGGCCAGGTGGATCACATCGAGGTAGTCCGAGGCCCCCAGTCGGTGTTGTGGGGGTCGGATGCGCTTGGAGGGGCTATCAACGTGGTTACCCGCCGCGCGGATCGTGTGCTGGGCGGTGCGTGGGATGACCAGGGGTTTCTTTTGAATCAACGGTTCCGGTCGGCCGACCTCGCCTCCTACACGCGGGTGGGTTTTGAAGCTCCTGCCGGAGGCGGAGGAATCTGGGGCGGGGCGAGCTACCTCAACGTCAACGACCTCGATCGCGGGGGGGCGTTGGGCCGGCAGCCTATGACCAGTTACAGCCAGTATGCGGGCGATGTTCGCTATGACCTTCCGCTGGGGCCTGATCGAGCCCTGACCGTGGCGTTGGTCCATTTTGAACAAATGGATGTCCCCCGTTCGGACAAGTTTCCCGGTGAACGCAGGTTTTTCGACCCACAACAACGCAACCTGGCGTACATCCGATGGCAAGGACTTCTCGACGATGGCCCGTTCGATGCGGCTGTCGCCACACTGAGCTACCAAAGGACCAAAGAGGGGGCAAACCGGCGCAAACCTCCCACCAGCACGTTTGAAGACCGGTCGGAGTTTGATGTCAATACCGTGGGCCTCAGCCTGCTGTTTGCTTCCGACCTCGGAGAGTGGGGCAAGCTGAGCGTGGGGGGAGACGGCTACCATGATGATGTCGATGCGGTCAAAAATCGCGTCGACCTGCTCACTGGCGGTTCGGTTGCCGGAATCCCTCAGTTTCCTCCTGACAGTTACTATTCGCGATTCGGAACGTTTCTGGAATGGGAGTGGCCTGTTCTTGAGCGTTTGACCGTCGTCAGTGGAGTGAGATATTCGCACATCGAAGCCGGCGCGACAGTTGGCGTGTTTGACACGTCCGATCCCAATTTCCCGAACGTCGCGCCGCAAGACACGCTAATTGCTCCGAGTTACCAGGCTTGGACCGGGTCGGGTGGGGTCGTTTACGAGTTGAATTCGCAGTGGCAGGTCACGGGAACCATTTCCGAGGGGTTTCGCGCACCTCTGCTCGATGAATTGACGTCGTATTCCGACAACGTCAACGAAGGAGTCGACCTGCCCACAAGTGGGCTAAATCCCGAACATGCTGTCAGCCACGATGTTGGGTTGCGATGGGACCTCGACCGGTTTCGCGGCCAGGTGGCCTATTACTGGATGGTGATCGATGGGCTGATCGAACGGGAGTTGGTGGGCACCGACCCGGTTTCAGGAGTGGACTTCTTCCAACGCCGCAATGTCGCCAGGGCCAATATCAACGGAGTGGAACTCAACGGATCGTGGGAACTTGATGACGAATGGACGGCCTATGGAAATTTCTGGTACACGTTGGGACGGAACCTCACTGATTCCGAACCCGTGAGTCGGATCCCACCTTCACAAGGGATGGTTGGGTTGCGGTGGCAGGAGTGGGGCGGTGCGGACTGGCTGGACGTCTTCTGCTGGCTTGCCGCCCGTCAGGATCGGCTCAGCAGTCGTGATGTCCGCGATTCACGGATTCCATCGGGAGGAACTCCGGGTTACGGAATCGTCACGGCCCGGTATGGTTGGCAAATGGCCGAGAACCAGTCGCTGGTTCTCGGCGTGGAGAACCTGCTCGACCGCCCGTACCGGGTGCACGGATCAGGCGTCGACGGTGCAGGGATATCGGCGACTATCGGGTACGAGTTGCGTCACTAAGTCGCCAACTTCGCGAACCGTGCCACTCTCTCGGCCACCACGTCGAGGCTTCGATTCCAGAAGTCTGGCTGTTGCAGGTCGTGGCCAAAGGAATCGGCTACGGCTTCCTCTGTGCAGCGGTCGCCGGTGGCCAGCAGAAATCGGCGATACTGATCTGGGAACTCTCCGTCCCCACCTTCGCGAGCCATTGCGTAGAGTCCCAGGGACAACAGGTACCCGAACGTGTATGGGAAGTTGTAGAAGGGCAGAGAACTGATGTAGAAATGCAGCTTCGAGATCCAGAACGTGTCGTTCCAGCCATCGTCTCCGAGTGCTCCAAGATAGGCCTGCTGCTGAGCATCGACCATCAATTCCGAGAAGCGTTCCGGTGACAGTTCGCCAGTGGCTCGTTCAATGTGAAAACGGTCTTCGAAAAGGAAGCGGGCGTGGATGTTCATCAGGAAGCCCACCGAATCTGAGAGCATTGTGTCGAGGATTGCCAATTGTCCGGAGCGGTCCTCTGTAGCATTGAGCCGTTCTTCACCCAGAACGGCCTCGGCAAACGTAGATGCTGTTTCGGCAAGATTCATTGGGTAATCCTGCAGGAACAACGGCTGATCACGAAGAACGTAAGAGTGGTAGGCGTGTCCGATCTCGTGGGCCAAGGTGGACATGCTGTCCAAGGTGCCGACGTACGTCATGAAAATGCGTGATTGCTGGTGTACGGGGAACCCGGTACAGAACCCTCCCTGTCGCTTTCCGTCACGGTTTTCGGCTTCAATCCAGCGGTCGACAATTGACGTTCTGGCGAATTCGCCGAATTCCGGTGAGAAGCGGTTGAACGAATCGATGATCAATCCACAGGCGGTGTCATAGTTGATGTCGGCAGAGTCGGAAGAGGTGGTCGGCAGCGGAGCCTGCAGGTCGTACCAGCAGAGGTGATCAAGCCCAAGCAGTCGAGATTTTGCGGAGAGAAAATTCAGCAGCATGTCTTTTCGGTCATCGACGGCTGCCCACATGGCGTCGAGAGTTTTGCGTTCCATTCGGTTGAAACACAAAGGGGCGGACAGATGGTCTGTCAGTCCGAGCCGCTTGTATTTTGTGAGTCGGGTTCCGGCGATGTGGTTCAAGGCATCCGAACATGTGTCGGAGACGCTGCGCCAAGCCTTCACTGAAGCGTAGTAGTTGTTTTGCCTGACAGAACGGTCTGCAGAATCAAATTGAATCTGGCCGGGCGATCGTTCAACCAGTTCGCCCTGTTCCATTACAGTGATCCGCAGGGCTCCCGAAACCCGGTCGTAGAGGCGTCCCCAGGCGTGGAGGCCGTCGACGTCAAGTTCGGCGGCCAGAAGTTCCTGGTCGCGAGGAAGCCGCAGTGCAGCCAGAGTCCTCTGGTCGGTCAGCCAGTAGCCGATTCGTTCAAGTTCAGGATTGGCAGCGAAGCACTCGGCCAACTGTTCCTGGGTGGCCGCCTGAAGCCCCAGTTGCAGGGCCAGGGCAATCCTGGCTCGGTGAGGGCCCAGCGATGACAGTTCGGCTTCCAGTCCATGGAGCGTGCGGTTGTTGGCGTCTGCAGCCGCATGACACCCGACAAAGGCATCCAATTCGCTGCCTCGACTGGCCACATTCTCGTAGGCCTGAAGGAATTCGGACCAATCGGCAAGCACGCCGGGTTGCGTCGGGTCCAGGGCCGGAAGGGAATCAGCTCGATTGGCCAGGTCCAACAGATCGGTGCGGTAGGCAGCCAGCAAGTTCGTGAAATCTTCGGTGTCAGGCGCCGGGGCCAACGTGTCGAGATCCCAGTTTTGCGCATACGGGGTGGATGCCGTCATCAGTTTACTGCCATTCGTGCCAGGGTGTTTTTGAGAACTCCGACCGTTTCTAACGGTCTTGTTGGCATCGCGCCAAGCCACGCTGTAATCCCTGTTCAGTGAAATACTTGACAGTGCAATCGGCAAACCGCATGATTCAAATGGAATGGCCGGGTGGCTGTTCTCGAGCCAATGAAAAGGGGAGTAACGAATGGCGGCAAGTCATCGCCGACTTGATCTTGAGGACGTCGGTGAAGTCACCGTGGCGCGCTTCATCGACAAGAAGATCCTCGACGAAACGAACATCCAGGTCATCGGAAACCAGATGTTTGCACTGGTTGAGGATGATGGGTGTCGAAAGATCTTGCTGGATTTCAGCAACGTCGAATACCTCTCTAGCGCCGCGTTGGGCAAGCTGATTGTCATGGACAAGAAGGTTAAGGCAGCCCAGGGTCAACTGAAAATGTGCTCGGTGCGGCCCGACATTCTCGAAGTCTTCAAGATAACGCGGCTCGACAAACTCTTCTCGATCTTCGATTCTCGAGAGCAAGCCCTTGAGGGCTTTTGATCTGGCGGAGTGGCCGTCAAGGCCATTGTCGTCGTCACGTCCGAACAGCTGTAGCGTCCTGAACCCTGCTGTCTTCACGTCCTTTCTCTCGCTTCTCAGCGCACCCGAGCAGACCCCTGATGAGTTCTTCAGTGGACGATTTCGCTGTTAAAATCCCTAGCGAAACGTCGCAGGGCCGAGAAATCCAGGAACGGATCATCGGCCTGCTGGAGTCGCGTTCCTACCCGGATCGGGATCTCTTCGGAGTCCGCTTGGCGCTGGAGGAAGCGCTTGTCAACGCGATCAAACACGGAAACGGCATGGACCCGTCCAAGCAGGTCCGGGTCGACTGCACTTTTGATGAAGACCGCGTGACGATCGTGATTGAAGACGAAGGGCCGGGATTCGATGTGGGCAATGTTCCGGATCCAACTTCGGAAGAAAATCTCGACAAACCGGGAGGACGCGGCATCATGTTGATGCGTTCGTTCATGAGCCGAGTCGAGTACAACGACTCAGGCAACCGGCTGTTGCTTGAGAAGATCCGCGCCACCGAAGACGAATGACGCCCGGCTCGTGAAGTTCTTGGTGCCGCGGACGTCCTTCAGGCCGGTTTGGACGTAAACTGCACGATCTGCAACTTGCGGTCGATTTGTGCAACAGCCGCCTGCCTGCCGTCGGGAGACAGGTCGATCGCGCGTCCGCCACCGGTCAACTTGAACGTGTGGAACGGTTTCTCTTCGTCGGGTTTCCAGAACCAGAGCGCGCCGGAGGGGGCCCCGGACCCGACGAGGAAACCGTCGGGATGAAAACGGATTCCCCAGGCCATTCCTCGGGAGTCGATTCGCAACTTCTTCCGAAATTCGCCTTTCTCCCAGTCCATCAGAAGGACCATCGGCTTGTGGGTGCCGGCGAAAGCGTTGGTGACTTCGGTCAACCCGGCAACCGCCAGGTATTTGCCGTCTGGGCTGAATCTCATGTCTCGGGCGCCGCCCATGTCAGCGCGGAACTTCTTGTCAAAGCCCCACATGAACTTCGCTTCCCACTGGCGGGTCACCTTGCCGCTGGACAACTCCCATTCCTTGATCACGCCCATCAGGTCAAAAGAGGCCAGGCGTTTCCCGTCAGGGTGAAACACCACCGCATACGGGTACCGCTGGTGCCCTTTGAAGACGCGCACCAGGTCCCAGTTCGACGTGTCCCAGATTTTCAGGAGGTTGTCATTGCCGCAGGAGGCCAGCAGGCGGCCATCCGGACTGGTTCGCACCCAGCGGACCCAACCGTCGTGTGCGACCAGCATACGTTGTGGGCTGGGTGTGGGGTCGGTGAGCGGCCAGATCCCGATGCGGTCATCGTAGCCACCTGAATACAGCCATTGTCCGTCGGGAGAAAAGTCGAAGGAACGGACCCAGCTGTTGTGGCCGTGAAGGACGGTACGTGCCGATTGTGGGCCGGCCAACGGCCAGCGATAGATGTGAAAATTCTCTGCCGCGGCAACCACGTACCTCCCGGCAGGATCGATCCGGCACGTGGTCAACGGCACATCGTCGATAGTGAAAGTTCGGACGACGTGCGTCTTCTTCGGATTGATCGAAGGGGGCAGATCGCGAACCAGTGGTGGCGCGGGAGGGGATGGGTTCATGCCAGCAGTTCCTGGATGGGCTGTCTCGCCGGGTCACCGATCGGGACAGAACGGCCTCCCAGTGTGTGGTAGGAGGAACTGTCGATTCCGAGAGCCCGGAAATAGGTGTGGAACAGGTGTCCACCATCGACCTCGCGTTCGGAAACGGCTGTGCCCTTCTTGTTGGTCGCTCCGACGATCGCGCCGGGAACGATTCCCTGTCCACCCAGTGCGATTGACCAGGCTGTGCCCCAGTGGTCTCGACCGTATCGTACGTTGATCTTGGGGGTGCGTCCGAATTCCGAGTAAATCATGACCAGCGTGCTCTCGAGCATTCCCGACTGCTGAAGATCGTCGAGCAGCATGCAGAAAGTCTTGTCGAACTCGCCGAGTTGCTCGAGGTGGAAGTTGAAGTTCTCGGCGTGCGTGTCGTACCCGTGGTGGGTGACTTTGACGACGGTTCCTCCGTTTTCCAGCAACGTGCGAGCCAGAAGGCAATTGCGTCCAAAAGGATGCCGTCCGTACCGGTCCAGGTCTTTGCCCGACGGTTCCCCTTCAAAGAGATCGCGGCGAGCCATCAGTTTTTCCGCCATTTCGAAGGACGCGTTGTACGAATCGGTAAATGTCTTCTGCCCGCCACGACCAGAGAACCGCTGGTTGAGCCGCTTCAGCAGGCTTCGACTGCGAACCGCTGCGTCGGCGGAGACGGATTTCGGCCGGATCAGATTGGGGGGGATTTTGGGGCCGGCCAGCTTCAACTGCCCGTAGCGAGCGTCTAGAAAGGCGTTGGTGTGGTCGGTAAGTCCTCGAGTGGTCACGTGCAGGTAGCCCGGCAAAGGGGCGTTTTCGGGCATCAGGTACTTGGCCGCCACCGACCCGACATACGGGAACCGCCCACTGCGTCGTCCCATCTCCATGAACAGTCGGCCGTCGTGGTGGCTGTTGGTCTTGAGGTTGATGCCACGCACGATGGACATCAGGTGCATCCGTTGTGCGGTGTGAGGCAACAGTTCACTGATGTGCATTCCAGGAACTGACGTGGGGATCGCTCGAAACGGACCACCGTAAAGTGTGCCAGGTTTTGGGTCCCAACTCTCCAACTGGCTCACACCGCCCTGCAGGTAAACCTGAAGCACCCTTTTTTGTTTCTTCTCGAGTTGCTGAGAGACGGCCGGTGTCGCCAGCCCGGCGACTCCGGCTGCAGCTCCGGTGGCCATGAAGCCACGTCGAGTGAGGGTGTGGTCGATACGGTGGCATCCGTGGTCGCGTTGCATGGATCGGTCTCTTGTTTTCGGGTGTCGCGTGGAGCAATCCGTCAGTGATTGAACCGAAATTCGGCAGAAAGCAATAAGGCCCAGGTCAATTCGGTCACCGCGTCGTTCCGTTCCGTGACCTTCTGGAGGTAGTCGACAACCTCAGATCGTTCCGATTCGGTCGGCGGACGATTCAGGACGCCGATATACAATTCTTCGGCGATGACTGCCGAATCATCCAGCTTGGCCAATCGCCCGGTAAGATTTGTCTTTGTCGGTTTGAGCCACTGGCGGAGCAGGGGCCCGTTGACCAGGAAGAGGGCTTGCGGCGCGGTAGCCGAAAAGGACGTCTTCTGCCCGCCTTCGACCGCAAAATGGGTGACGAAAGTCTTGATATGGCTGTTGACTGCCTTGTTCAGGGCGGTTTCCAGCTCTTTGGGATTCGGGCCGGACGATTCGTCCTTCTGTGTTGCAACCGCCGTGTCCTTCTTCTTTTTGCCGGAGGCTTTCCCGGAGTCCTTGCTTGCGGCTTTCTTTTTGGCGTCACTCTTGAGCTTGGCAATAGCCGACCTCCGGACACCCTGCAGGAACCCCGTGGCCTCCATTGTGGACCAGGCGTACTGTTCGGGTGTCAGTGGCTTCAAGAGGCCGACCGCAAAGTGGTGGCGAACCGTGTCGGC
>PBOJ01000074.1 GCA_002724315.1 Planctomycetaceae bacterium
CCGCATTTGCGGATCCAACTGCTGCTGAAATTCCTTGAACAGCAGGCTCGGCTGGATGTCCTCGTTGTGCTGGTACTTGTCGCTCTGGTACTCGGTCACATCTCCGGAGATGGAATGGTAGGAGATCTGGCAGATCGGCACTCCCGGATAAACCCGCACCGGCTGCACGGCGAACATCTCGAGCGTCCAGTAGCCGCTGAACCCAACATCGCCGAACCCGTTGGTGCAGTGAACGAACAGGCCCAGCCGTCCGACCGAACTGCGTCCCTCGATCATCGGAACCAGGTTGTGTGTCTCGGTCCGTTCAACCGTCCGCGCCAGGTACAACTGGTTGGGATTGAGCACAAATCCCTCGGGGGGGATCGTGTAACGACGGAAACGGTTCGGCCGTTGCATGTCCAGTACGATCTCCTCATAGACCAGGAGCTCGTTGTGCAGGCTGAGGTTGTAGCTATTGGGATTGAGACGCTCCTGGTCGAACGGTTCGATCAGGATGTTGTTTCCCAGTTGGGCGGTGATTTCCGACCCGGTCAGGATCATGGCAGCGTCCCTTCCGACCTGTGTCCCCAAGCCCGGTCAACCACGCGGGGCCAACCACAACGCGAGCCACCGTAGTCCCAATTGGTCACGGTTGCAACAACCCCCCGTCCGGTCGCAGAACACAACACGACAATCCCCACCTTTTCCCCGAAGCCGTGAAAACTCAAGAACCCGGGTCTCTCACCCGGGTTGCACAGGAACCGGTCCCCGCTCAGGACTCCAGCGGCGGCAATCCGACCCGCTCGCAACACCTCAACAATGGACACTCCGGGCACTGAGGCCGCCTGGCGATACAGATCTTCCGCCCGTGGTGAATGATCCGGTGAGAGTAAGCGATCCACTCCTTCTTCGGCAGCAAACCCATCAGATCCCTCTCGATCTTCTCGGGATTGCCTTCGGTGGTCAGCCCCAGGAGGTTGCTGATCCGTTTCACGTGCGTGTCGACGACCACTCCGCTGGCAATGCCGTAGCAGACCCCCAGCACGACGTTGGCCGTCTTGCGGCCGACCCCGGGCAGTTTGATCAGTTCCTCGACGTCCCGGGGAAACTCACCGCCGTGATCGGCGACCAGGCCCTGAGCCATTCCCTTGAGACTCTTGGCCTTGGCACGGAAAAACCCGGTCGACTTCACGATCCGCTCGATGTCACGGATCCGCCCCTTGGCCAACGTCTCAGCCGTCGGAAACTTCTCGAAAAGCGCTGGCGTCACCATGTTGACACGTTCGTCGGTACATTGTGCCGAGAGGATCGTGGCGGCTAGCAGTTGAAAAGGGCCGTCGTGGTGCAACGCACATTCGGCATCAGGATACGCCCGTTTGAGTCCCCGCAGGACTTTTTTGGCCCGGGACCTGGCCTCATCGTTGGGAACACTACAACCCGACCTGACCATCAATCAAACCACGACAGCAGAGAACCGCCCGATGGACACCGCTGACGACGGCTCCTTAGAATCGAAGCACCAGACCCGGAAAACCCGAGCCGGAATCGGACCACGTCGGTCCGATGTGACCACTCCAGAGATCATACGCGGCGACAGTCCGACCGCAATCCTCTGATGCCACAAGACCCACCCCCTCCCTTTCCATCCCAGTACCTCGAGGGACTGGAACTATTCAATGAACAAGAGTTCTTCGAATGCCACGACGTCCTGGAGGAGCTCTGGTCGGACGTCATCGGTGACGAAAGACGGTTCTACCAGGGACTGATCCAGGTCGCAGTGTCGCTGTTTCATTTCGGCAACGGAAATCTCGGAGGTGCCCGCAAGCTGTACCACTCCTCCCGAAGCTACCTCGAAGACTACTCGTCACCCTACATGGGTCTCGACCTCGACAAACTGCTCAACGACCTCCAGGCCTGCTTCCAGGACCTGCTTGACGCCGGCAACGAATATCCCACCGACCTGACCATCAACGAAGCTCTCATTCCTCGTGTCACGGTCCCGACTTCATGACTCCATTCGGTTCAGATCCTGAACAGCTACGAAATTTCACCGGCCACGTGCCGTTGTTTCCCTTGCCCGACGCCGTGCTGTTTCCCAACGCGTTGCTGCCACTGATGATCTTCGAGCCCCGTTATCGGCAGATGGTTGCCGACGCGTTGGCCGGAGACGGCCTGATCGCGATGGCACTGCTGAAACCCGGCTGGGAAGACAGCTATGAGACGAAGTCGGCACCCATCCGTTCGACGGTCTGTATCGGTCGCATCGCCTCGTCGAAGCTGCTCCCTGATGGCCGCTACCAGATCGTGCTCGAGGGTCTGACCCGGGCTGAGATTCTCGACGAGGACCAGTCGTCGAGTGAGTACCGGGTAGCCCGCACCGAACTGTGCCCGGACATGCCGACCGGGCTGTCTCGCGACGAGCGTCTCCGTCGGCAGCGCGAACTGCTGGTCGGTTTCCAGCAGGTGGCAGCCGGCTGCGACTTCGATCGCACCTTCCACGATTCTCTCGATGCCGATCTTCCGCTCGGTGGTCTCTGCGACGTGATCGCCTACTCGCTTCCACTGGAACCCGAAGTGGCGCAGTCCATTCTCGAGGAAACCGACGTCGCAGCCCGCTCACTGCTGGTCCTCGACGAACTCAGGAACTGCATCGGATCTGGTGTTGGCCGCCCCTCGGTCTTCCCACCTCCCTACAGCCTGAACTGACCCTGCCGCAATTTTCTCGCTTGAGCCACTCCCGACCCCATTTTTCGCGGGTCCCAACGTACGAGCCAAAGATGTCCAGCAGCACCGATGAAGTCGACGCCACCGGCACCGCCCTTCCCACCTCGCCGGTCGATCAACCGCGGATTGCCCTCGCCGTGCGAGAAATCCTCGAGGCGATCGGTGAAGACCCCGAGCGTTCAAGCCTGCTCGAAACACCTGAACGTGTGGCGAGAATGTACGCCGAGTTGTTTGCCGGCCTGCACTCCGATCCCGCGAGGCATCTGCAGAAGTGTTTCGAGGAGCAGTTCGACGAACTGGTGCTGGTCCGCGAGATCAGCTTCAACAGCCTCTGTGAACACCATCTGCTGCCGTTCATGGGAGTGGCCCATGTCGGTTACCTGCCCAATGGGCGAATCGCAGGTCTGAGCAAGCTCGCGAGAGTTGTTGAAGAAGTCTCACACCGGCCCCAGGTCCAGGAACGGATGACCGAGCAGGTCGCCGACCTGCTCGACACGGAGCTTGATGCCAAGGGCGTCGTGGTGGTTCTCGAGGCCACTCACACCTGCATGACAATCCGCGGAGTACGCAAGCCGGGCAGCCTGACGGTCACCAGTGCGGTCCGAGGTCTGTTCAAGACCAACCAGTCAAGCCGCGCCGAGGTCATGTCGCTGATCAATCGCAGCTGAAATCGGTTTGTCTGCGTCGGAGGATCCTCGTGATCGCCCAGTTCGCCATCCGGTTGATCTGCGGAATGAGCCTGGTGTGGTGGCTCGCACCGCGCAAACAGATCACCGACGGTTTCTTCCGGATCCAGATGCTGATCGTCCTGGGTCTCGCCGTCCTCGCCGCCCTGCTGGGATTCGAACCGTTGCGTGAAACCGGCGAGACGTCCCCGTCAGAAGCCGACATCCTGCTCGGCTCCGTCGCCAACACCTGGTTGTGTACGGCAACTGCCGTGGTGGCTTTTTTCGGCAGCATCGCCTGGGCCCTGGGAAGACGCCACCTGGGCACATCCTGCATCGCCGCCGTCACAGGACTCTCCCTGGTGCTGCTGATCGGACCGGCCTGGCCCACCCCCCCGATCTCCCCAGCGCACCTCCTGCTGGTGATCACCTCCGAACTCGCTACAGCCCTGTTGCTGGGAGCAGCGATGGTCAGCATGCTGCTGGGCCATTGGTACCTGACAGCCACGGGCATGTCGCTGGCTCCCCTGTGGCGACTCAACACAGTCTTCGGGATCGCCACGCTGCTGAGAATCGTGCTGGCAACCACCGGGCTGTGGCTCGTCGACAAGCTGCCCGGTACCGACTACCACGTGACACTGCTGGCACTCCGGTGGCTGGTAGGATTGTTGGGGCCGTTGGTCGTCGTCGGGATGGTCTGGAGAATTCTCAAGTACCGCAACACACAGGCCGCCACCGGGGTACTCTACACGGGTGTGCTCCTGACGGTCACTGGAGAACTGGCCGCCACCCTGTTGTCCCGCGAGTTGTCCCTGCCGGTCTGATCTCAACCAGCCCCCCGTCCACAGCAATCAGCCTCTCCACGTTCCTCCGCCAAGACCCACTCGACAATGCAGCTCGATTTCACCTGCCCGCAATGCGAGCAAACCAGCCGGATCTCCGAAGGGCTGGACGAGGGCCGACTCAACTGCCCGGCATGTGACTTCGCGACCACAACTCCGGCCACGGCCTGGGAGGAGGATCGGCTGGCCGAGTGCCTGCTGTGCGGCGAACGGGATCTCTGGCGACAAAAGGACTTCCCCCATGCCATCGGGCTGGGCCTGGTCGTGCTCGGAGGAATCCTCTCGACCGTCGCCTGGTACCAGTACCTGCCGGGTGTGGCGATCGGGATCCTGATGGGATTCGCACTGGTCGATTTGGCGTTGTATAGTCTGATGAAAGACGTGCTGGTCTGTTACCGTTGCCAGTCTCGTCACCGCCTGGACGGTCCGACCGACGGCTACGAGCGGTTCAACCACGAGCGTGCCGAGCGGTACCGCCAGGAGGCGCTCCGCCACCCTCCCACCGCTTCTGCACCGCGTCCAAACGGTGACACCGACCCATAACGGGAACGAGTCTGTCCGGCGGGATGATGGCCCGGCCACACCCCACAACGAAATCTTCGTCGAGTCCCTCCGGAGCTGCGCACGCGTGGAAGAGCAACGCCAGCGGATGATCGAGGACCTGGGCAGCGTGCTCGACGGCGAACTGCTCGTCGACCCGCTCTCGACGACCCTGTACGCCAGCGACGCCAGCCTCTACGAGATCCAGCCGCTGGCGGTCGCACGCCCCCGATCCCGGGATGATGTCGTCGCGATCGTCAAGTACGCGAACGAAGCTGAACTCGATGTGTTTCCGCGAGGTGCTGGAAGCGGCGTCGCTGGCGGATGCCTGGGAGCAGGCATCGTCGTCGACTTCTCTCGGCATCTGAGACACATTCTCTCGATCGACGCCGACACGGTGACCGTTGAGCCCGGCGTCGTCCTGGACGAACTCAACCGGCAACTTCGGCCCCTGGGACGTTACTTCCCTCCCGACCCCTCGAATGGACCGGTCACAACCATCGGAGGAATGCTGGCCGTCGATGCTGCGGGGTCCCGGTCGGTGCGAGTCGGCTCGACGCGCGACCATGTCGAACGGCTGGAACTGGTCACAGGCGACGGTTCAGTGATCGAGGCCGCGAGCGAACCGTTGGTGCAGAAATCCACAGGAGGTGTCGATCTCACCAATCCCCACCAGAGACTCTGCGACGGCCTGGAACGGGTCCTGCGGGAGAACGACGAGTTGATCCGAGAGAGGCAACCCAGCCTGCAAAGAAATTGCAGCGGCTATCATCTCCGCGGCGTTCTCGCCGACAACCGGATCGAACTGGCTCGCCTCCTGGTCGGTTCCGAAGGTACGCTCGGATTGTTCACGCAGGCCACGCTGCACACCTCTCCGCTACCGGAACATCGCGGAATCGTGCTGCTGCTGTTCGGGACACTCGGGGAAGCCACCCGGTGTGTGCAGGCGATCGCTGCCTTGCAGCCGTCGGCCTGTGACCTGATGGACCGACGAGTGCTGAGCCTGGGACGTGACTCGGATCCCCGGTTCGAGTCGATGATTCCTGCCGGGAGCGAGGCCGCACTGATCGTCGAACAGGCTGGAATGAGTGAACGAGAGACCCGAGATCGAATTGCTCGAGTCGTCTCGGCAGCACGCGGCACGGCCCAGTCCACTCGAGTCGCCTTCGAAGCCCATGACTTCGAAGACGTCGAATTTCTCTGGTCGCTGCCCCAGCGGGTGGTTCCGCTGCTGACCCGGCTGAAGGGCACAACCCGCCCGTTGCCGTTCGTCGAAGACATCGCAGTTCCCCCCGAACATCTTCACGAATTCCTCACCTCTGCACACAGAGTGTTTCAGGAGCACGAGGTCACCGCATCGTTGTACGCTCACGCGGCCGCCGGACAACTGCACCTGCGACCGTTCCTGCCTTCTCCGTCCTCCGACGGCGGTGCCCGGCTCGAGAGATTGGCCGCCAGCCTCTACGAGGAGGTCTTCCGCATAGGCGGGACGATCAGCGGAGAACACGGCGACGGACTCTCGCGAACACCCTTCGTCAGAGACCAGCACGGAGCACTCTACCGCGTTTTCCGGTTGATCAAGGACCTTTTCGATCCCCAGGGACGGCTCAACCCCGGCAAGATCATCTCCGACGATCACCGGCTGAGCCGACTCGAGTTCCGGACCGACGGAGCCGTGGAGACCTCGGACGACTCTGGCGAGGCAAACCCCGTTTCCAACGCCCCCGACCTGGTCCCGCTGGGGTTTTCGTGGGGGCTCCAGGAGCTGGCCGACGCAGCCAGAGATTGCAACGGCTGTGCCGCCTGCCGAACCGTTTCCCCGTTGCAACGGATGTGCCCCTTCTTTCGCATCGACCCGTCCGAACATGCCAGCCCCCGGGCGAAAGCCAATGCGATCCGGTCCGTACTCGACTCCCGCGCCCCCCTGTCTCTGGCCTCCGACGAACTCGGACAACTCGCGTCGTTGTGCTTCAACTGCAAACAATGCCAAATCGAGTGTCCCGGCCACGTCAATGTTCCCCAGATGATGGTCGAAACCAAGTCGGCACGGGTTGGTACCGATGGAGGATCCCGAGCCGACCGGGCCGCCTCCCGAATCCACGAACTCGGCGCCCTGGGTGGGCTGGTCCCGCGGGTAACCAACTGGCTGCTGGCTCAACCACCCGCCAGATGGATGATCGAGAAACTCCTGGGAATTCATCGAGAACGCCGGTTGCCGGCCCTGGCCCGGCGATCGTTCCTGCGAAATCTGCCGCGCCGGTGGACATTCCGGCCGAGACCGGGAACACGGCCCAGACCGGTCGTCTACTTCGTTGACCATTTTGCCAACCACCACGATCCCGAACTCGGCACCGCACTGGTTCGAATCCTCGAACACAACGACATTCCCGTCTATGTCCCTCGTGACCAACACCCCTCGGGAATGGCACTCGTCACCGCTGGCGACCTGGACACCGCCAAGCAACTTGCAGAATGGAATCTCAGAGAACTGGGCGAGTTGGCTCGCGAGGGACACCGGATCATCTGCAGCGAGCCCTCGGCTGTGGTCTGTCTGCAGCAGGAATATCCCCGACTGGTGGATCATCCCGACGCTCCTGCGGTGGCCGAACAGGTGGTCGAAGCCGGCACTTTCCTGGCCGAACTCCACGCCGCTGGCCGACTGTCGCTGGATTTTCAGCCGCTGGAGTTGACCGCCGGCTACCACGCTCCGTGCCATCTCAAGGCACTGGGTGACCACGACTCGATGCGAGAATTGCTCGGTTTGATTCCCGGTTTGCGGGTTTCTACAATCGAGGCAGGTTGCTCAGGAATGGCCGGAGCCTGGGGGATCGCCAGAGACAACTTTGCGACCTCGATCGAGATCGGCCGTCCGCTGATCAGCAGGATGCAACAAGCGGATCTCGGTATCGGCACGACCGAATGCAGCGCGTGTCGGCTGCAAATGCAACAGAGCACCTCCACCCCGACTCTTCACCCTCTGAAACTGATGGCACTCGCCTACGGCCTCGTCCCGGAAATCAGGAAGCGATTGCCGGAAACCAATGGCCACCCAAACCGTCAAATGCCCCGCGGACTGGTGATCACGTGAAACTGGCCGTTCAACTTTATGCCCGTGCACGTGATCTCGCCGGTCTCGACCAGGTCGAACTCGAACTCAACGAACCGGCCTCCGTCGGAGATGTGCGAACGGCACTGGCCGATTGCGTCCCGGAACTGGCCCCTCTGACTCGAGGACTATTGATCGCCGTTGGCACCGATTACGCCGACGACTCGTTGACCGTCGCCGCCGGCGACACAGTTGTCTGCTTCCCACCGGTCAGCGGCGGCTGAAGCGATACGTACCCGCGCACCACAACACAGTGCCATGATCCGACTGACCCACGATCCGATCGACACTCATCAACTGACCGAATCGGTCCGTGACCACGCCGCCGGTGCGGTTGTGCTGTTCCTGGGAACTGTCCGGGAATTGACCGAAGGCAAACGTACCCTGGCACTCGACTACGAGGCCTACCCCGAAATGGCGACGGCAAAACTCAAGGAGATTGCCGAAACCGCTTCCACGAAATGGCCGATCACCGCCTACGGAATCATCCATCGACTCGGACACCTCGACCTCGGTGATGTCAGCGTCGCGGTTGCCGTGAGTTGTCCGCATCGGGTCGAAGCCTTCGAGGCTGGTCGATTCCTGATTGACACCCTCAAGGAGATCGTGCCAATCTGGAAGAAAGAGAACTTTGACGACGGGACAACCGAGTGGGTCCATCCGGGCCTGGATGCCGCCACCGACACGCCCGTGTCCAACTGAACACCCCAGACAAGCAGCAACCGCACCATGATTGACAGCCGCCCACTTGTCGACAGCTTCGGCCGACTCCACAACAACCTGAGAATCAGCGTCACCGACCGCTGCAACATCCGCTGCTTTTATTGCATGCCGGCTGACAACGTCGAATTCATGGACCGCGGCGAGTTGCTGACATTTGAAGAGATCGAACGGTTCGTTCGGGTGGCGGCCCCGCTGGGAATCAACAAACTGAGACTCACCGGCGGAGAGCCGCTGGTACGGCGAAACCTGTCGGAACTGATCGGGCGTCTGTCGACCATCGAAGGCATCGACGACATCGGCCTGACGACCAACGGCATCCTGCTGGCCGATCAGGCGGCCGACCTGCACGCGGCCGGACTTGCCCGCATCAACATCAGCCTCGACGCACTCGATCCAATTCGTTTCAAAGAGGTCACCCGACGAGAAGGCTACGAAAAGGTCCTCGAGGGGATCGAGGCCGCCCGGGAGACGGGTTTTGACCCGATCAAGATCAACGCGGTCTCGATCCGTGGCCTCACCGAAGACCAACTGCTCCCCTTTGGCCGCCTGGCCCGGGAAACCGGGATCGAGGTGCGATTCATCGAATTCATGCCGCTGGATGCGGACAACGCGTGGGAGCGGGACCGCGTGCTGTTCGCCTCGGAGATTCGTGAACGGCTCGAAGCAGAATTCGGACCACTGGTGGCCCGCGGACGTACCGATCCCACCGCCCCGGCCAGCCAGTTCGAATTCGCCGACGGTGTGGGACGAGTGGGTTTTATCGCCTCGGTCAGCGAGCCCTTCTGTGGCAACTGCAATCGATTCCGCCTGACGGCCGACGGCAAGCTCCGCAACTGCCTGTTCAGCCTTGAAGAAACCGACGTCAAGGAACTGATTCGCGAGACCGGAACCGACGAGCAGATCGTCGAGGCTATCGCCGCGTCCATCCATGCCAAGGCCGAGGGGCACGAAATCAACACGGCCCGTTTCATCCAACCCGATCGACCGATGTATTCGATCGGTGGCTGACCGGCCCCTTTGGATCACCCGGAATCTCGTCCGTGCCCCAAATCTATCTCGACAACGCGGCCACGAGCTATCCGAAGCCCGAATCCGTCTACGCCGCCGTCGATCACTACAACCGCTCGTTGGGAGCCGCAGCCGGCCGTGGCGGGTTCCGGGCTGCCGTCGAGGTCGATACGGTCCTCAGGCGTTGCCGCAAGCGTGCAGCCGAGTTGCTGAAGGCCGAAGCGCCCGAACGGGTGGTCTGGACCTTCAACGCCACCGACGCGATCAACCTGGCCCTGCACGGTCTGCTCGACGACGGTGACCATGTCGTCACCACTGCCGCAGAACACAATTCGGTATTGAGACCGCTCGGTGCCCTGTCTGACAGCCGGGATGTCGAGGTGACCGTGGTCGATGTCGACGTGACTGGGCAAGTCGACCCCATGGCGGTCCGAAACGCCCTGAGACCCTCCACGCGACTGGTGGCGGTGCAACACGCGTCGAATGTGACCGGGGTCATTCAGCCAATCGACGACATCGGATCAATTGCACACAAAAACGGGACCCTCGTCCTCGTCGATGCGGCACAGACAGCCGGACACCGACCGATCAACCTGTCTGACTGGCCCGTCGACCTGCTGGCCTGTGCGGGACACAAGGGTTTGCTCGGCCCACTGGGCACCGGGCTGCTGTATATCCGTCCCGGAATCGAAGACCAGATGGCGGGTTTCCGCCAGGGTGGCACCGGGTCCTTCAGCCAGGAGAATCGGCAGCCCACATCCATGCCCGACCGATTCGAGGCAGGAAATCCCAATGCCCCGGCGCTGTTCGGACTCGACGCTGGTTTGGCATGGATCGAAGAACAGGGAACCGACGAGTTGGTGACCCACGAAGAGGCACTGATCGAAAGACTGGTTTCCCGACTCGAACCACTCACCGATGTGACAGTGATCGGTCCCGCTCCTGGCGCACCCCGGGTCGGAGTGATCAGCCTCGTCTCTGCCACGTTCGAGCCACACGTACTGGCCACGGTGCTCGACGAGTCGTTCGGGATCCAGGTCCGGGCCGGATTGCATTGTGCGCCGGGAGTGCACCGCGCCGCGGGGACGTTTGACGATGGGGGTACGGTGCGGCTAAGCGTCGGACCATTTTCGACGACCGAGGAGATCGACGAGGCCTGTGAAGCCCTCGCATCGGTGACCAGCAGTTAGGCCGCATCCTCGATCGATACCAGTTTCGGGACCGGGATCTTCAACCCGGTAATCGCACCGTGGTGGGCCAGCAACGTGTCAGTGCGATGTCGCAGGAACTTGCAGGCCTCCGGAGCCGGCGTTGTCGACAGGTACTCGTCGCACAATCGCTCGGCCACATCATCGAACTTCGAAGCCCGTGCCGAGTGGACATGGTAACGGCCGGCAAAGCGACGATAGTCACCGTCGAAGCCAGGCCCGACGTGGTACAGCTCGTGAAAAACCGTTTCCAGTTTCTCACGATACGTCAGATCCAAAAACCGTGGCAGGCAGAAGGTGAGAATGTAGAGCCGTTCATGTCCGCCGAGAATCAACGGCTCAATCCTGTAACGACGACCCTGTCGTAGTCCCACACTCGCTCCGCCCTCAAACCGCATCGGTGTCAGCTTGGCCCAAAGGCCTGTCCGACCACTACGGCGAGCACGCGTCACACAGACAGCCACTTCGCTCATTCGAACATGCGACAACGTGGGGACACGGTCGGCAATGTCCTCACACAAACCACGCATCGCCGCACAGAAATCGAATTCGACCAAGGCGTTTGCAGACTCCACCAAGCCGATCGCCGTCGACCGGGAGTCCACGATCCGGACAATCCGGGGCGACCGGCTACGCGTCGTCCGCCTTCTCGCCATCCGCCTCGCCCTGAGCGTCCTCGGCCCCTTCGCCGTCGGCCTCTTCTTCGTCAGCAGCCCCTTCGTCGGCGGACTCTTCGTCAGCAGACTCTTCGTCGGCGGACTCTTCTTCGTCAGCA
>PBOJ01000075.1 GCA_002724315.1 Planctomycetaceae bacterium
CGATGTTGGGTCGCTCGTCGGCCGAGAGAGGTACGGCCGCAACGGTCAGCAGCAGTACGACGATCATCAGGGCCTGGCGCATCGCGTGTGCCTCGGGTCGGAAATCAACATCTCAGTGTGGTGGTCCGATCGGCGGTGATCAAGACCCGACGTGGTCGGTGATGGTGGCATTGGAGGGGGGAACCGGAGTAGAAACGGGGCATGAACGACACATCGATTCCCCTGCTGGACACATCCGGAACACCCTCGGCCATGGGGGAGGCCCACGGGGAAACGTTTCGTGATCTGATCCACGAACACATCGCCTGTCACCGCGACTGGATCTTTGAGCACTCGGCCGTGCCGATGGACGAGGGGCGCCTGGACGAGATGTGGCAGCCGTGGATCGAGGCCAACCAGCAGGCTGCACCGGACCTGGTTGAAGAGATGCGGGGCATCGCCCGTGGTGCGGACGTTTCCTTTGACCACCTGTTCCAGGTGAATTCCCTGCTGGACCTCGGCAATTTCCGCTGGATGGACTGCGTGGGAGGAACGGTGGGTTGCACGTGCTTTGTGGTTCCGCACGAAGCGGAGACCGGACAGACACTGCTTGGGCAGACCTATGATCTTTCGGCGTTTCGCCAGCGATTCAACATCGTACTCAGGATTCAGCCTGATGACGGTCCGGCGCAGCTGGTTTATTCGCTGGCCGGCATGGTTGGGTTGGCGGGGCTCAACGAGCATGGCCTGGGAATCAACATCAACTACCTCTCGAGCAACGACTGCCAGCCGGGCACGCTGCACGCGGTGATCGTGCGGCAGGTGCTGGGAGCGGCCAACCTGGCCGACGCGGTCGCGGCGCCGACCGGGGGCACGCGTGCCGGCGGATCACACTACCTGGTCGCCGATGATGTCGGGCACGTGGTCAGTGTCGAGACGACGGCCGAGCAGTTTGCGTTGCTGTATCCCGACGGTGAGCCCTACGGTCACACCAACCACTACCTGTCGGATTGGCTTCAGCCGCGTCAGGTGGTCCGGTCGTCCTCGATCGGCAGCTCGATCGCCCGTTACACCGCGTTGCGGAAGTTTCTCCAGCGGGATGACCTCGATCGGGAGACGTTGAAATCGATGACGGCCGATCACAGTTCCTACCCGCGATCGATCTGTGCCCACGGCGGTCCCGACGATCCGGAACTCTATCGCGGCCGTACGATCGCGGCGATGATCCAGGTACTGGGGGAACGGACAATGCACATCTGTGGCGGGTGCGCGTGCGAGGGTCCCTACCAGGCCATCTCGCTGGAGGCCTGAGGACTAGGCCAGCAATTCTCGCACGACCTGGCCGTGGACATCGGTCAGGCGGAAATCTCGCCCGGCGTAGCGATACGTCAGCCGCTCGTGGTCCAGTCCCATCTGGTGCAGGATTGTTGCGTGCAGGTCGTGCACATGGACCTTGTCGGTGACGGCCTGGAAGCCAAAGTCGTCGGTGGCTCCGTGAGCCACGCCGCCCTTCATGCCACCTCCGGCCAACCACATCGTGAATCCGTAGTGGTTGTGGTCGCGGCCGTCGGTTCCCTTGCCCTCGGAGAGATCGGTGGTTGGCGTGCGTCCGAATTCTCCGCCCCAGACGACCAGCGTGTCTTCGAGCAGCCCGGATCGTGCCAGGTCGTCCAGCAGCGCGGCGATGGGCTGGTCGATGTCACGGCACAGGCTGGCGGATCGGGCGTTGTGTCCTTGATGGGTGTCCCATGGCTGTCCGTTGCCGTAGTAGACCTGGACGAAACGCACGCCGCGTTCAACCAGCCGGCGAGCCAGCAGGCAGCCGTTGCCGAATTCCCGGGTCCCGTAGGCCTGTCGAACCGTTTGGGATTCTCGCGAGAGGTCGAAGGCCTCGGTCGCGGCAAACTGCATCCGGAAGGCCGTCTCCATCGACTTCAACCGCGCTGCCAGCAGCGGGTCGGCCTGGCGACGGGCCAGGTGCCGACGGTTCACTTTCCGCATCAACTCCAACTGACGGGCCTGGGTGGGCCGGTCGAGGTTGGCGTTGCGGAGGTACGGAATCATCTGCTTGGGGTCGAGCGACTTGTGGTTGATGTAGGTGCCCTGGTGTTCGGCCGGCAGGAAGGCGCTGGTCCACAGCACCGAAAACCGGACCGGACGCCCCGGGCACAACACGACGTAACCGGGCAGATTCTCGTTCTCGGTTCCCAGCCCGTAACTCAGCCAACTGCCCATGCTCGGCACTGTCGGCGAGATGGTGCCGTTGTTCATCTGCAACAGGGCCGGGCCGTGGTTGGGGTTGTCGGTGTGGATGCTGCGGATCACGCACAGGCGGTCGGCGTGCTGCGAGAGGTGGGGCAGCAGTTCGCTGATCTCCAGGCCACTTTCGCCGTGACGCCGGAAACGGAAGGGCGAGGGCATCAGTCCGGACGTCTGCCGCTCGGTTCTCAGCTTGACCGCCTCGGGTCGCTGACCGGCGTACTTGGCCAGCAGCGGCTTGGGATCGAAAAGGTCGGCCTGGTACGGACCTCCGTTCATGAACAACTGGATCACGCGGCGGGCACGTGGCCGAAAGTGCGGGGGCGCGGATCCGCGGACGGTCCCGGCCAGCGCGACGGCACCGAGGCCGCCGCCGAGCCGGTTGATCATCTGTCGTCGTGAGAGTGGGGACATGGTGTTTTCAGTCGACGAAAACGAATTCGTTGCTGCCCAGCAGGACCTGGACGTACTGCTGCCAGCCGCCGGGGCCGGCGGCTGCCAGGAACTCGGCCGCCGTTCGCACCTCGTCTCGATCGGCACTCCGTCCGTACAGCAGGTGGTGCAGCCGGGTGACGGCCGTGACCGGATCGGATCCCCGGGGGACCCGGTGGGTCAACAGGTTGGCCCGGCGGATGATGAAGGGGCTGTTGAGCACGAACAACTGCTGAAGCGGGGTGATGGTGCGGACCCGCTTGGGACTGTGCCCGGTCGGGGCCGGGAAGTCATACAGCCGGAGCATGGTGTCGAGCTCACGGCGTTCGATTTTCGAGTAGAGCGTACGTCGTCGGTGACTGGGATCGTCGACCGGGATGGCGACGCCGCCGAGGGCCGGATCGAGTTCTCCGCTGGCCGTCAGCATCGCGTCCCGCCACGACTCGATCGAGAGCCGCCGCCGATTCATCCTCCACAGCCAACGGTTGTCCGGATCGACAGCCTCGCCCCGGGGACTGGCCAGGCTGGACTGGCGGTAGGTGGCCGATAGCACCAGCTCGCGGTGCAGCCATTTCAGGGACCAGCCGTTGTCGATGAACCGGGCCGCAAGGTCGTCGAGCAGGCCGGGATGGGACGGGGCATTGCCCTGGAGGCCGAAGTTCGACGGGGTGGTGACCAGGCCTCGTCCGAAGTGGCCCCGCCAGATCCGGTTGACGATGACGCGAGCCGTCAGAGATCCTCCCTGCCGGGAATCGACCAGGGCGTCGGCCAGTTCCAGTCGACCGCTGCCCTTGCGGAAGGGCCGGACCTTCCCGGGAGAAAGCACCTCGAGGAACCGGCGGGGCACGACCGGGCCGGGCGTCGAGGGATTGCCGCGACGGTGGATGGCCAAATCGCGGGCCTGTCCCGGCCGGTACTCCAGGCGGGTCATGTCCTGCCCGTCGGCCAGCACGAACAGGCTGGCGTCTTCGAGCGAATGGGCCCGGGGAGCGTTGTAGTCGGGGGTCGCCTTCTGGATCTGCTCGATTCGGGCCTTCAGTTTCTGGATCTGCTGTTTCTTGTCGGCCGGTGGCGGGATTCGAAGAGTCACCTGTGTGACGTGTCGACGAAGATCCGCTATCCGGCGATCGGCATCGCGAACAACCCGGGCGCGTTCGGGTGGCAACAGCGGCTGGTCAAATAGCCGTGAACTGGCGAGCACGCCGGCCAGCGCGTAGTAGTCGGCCTGGCTGACCGGGTCGAACTTGTGGTCATGGCATCTTGCGCACGCGAGTGTCAGCCCCAGGAAGGTGCGACCGATGGTGTCGATGCGTTCTTCCCATTCCTCGGCCACGACCCGTCGAATCAGGTCGGGGGCCAGCCGCGGTTCTTTCCAGTAGGTGGGCGAGAGACCCAGGAAGCCCAGGGCCCGCCGTTGGTCGATCGGCAGGCCGTCGACCTGGTCGGCGGCCAGTTGGCGACGGATGAACTCGTCGAAAGGCAGATCATCGTTGATCGCCTCGACCACCCAGTCCCGGTACCGCCACGCCTGGGCGGTGCTCTTGAGCCAGGCGGCAGTCGTATCCGAGTAACGGGCGAGGTCCAGCCACAGCCGGGCCCAGTGTTCACCGTGGTGGGGGTTGGCCAGCAGACGTTCGACCAGCCGGTCACAGGCGTCGGAATTCCTGTCAGCGACGAAGGCCTCGACGCTTGCCGGGGTCGGAGGCAGGCCGGTGAGGTCGAAGCTCAGTCGACGGATCAACCTGCGGCGATCGGTTTCGGGTGACGGGGACAGCCGGTGTTGGGCAAGACGTGCCCGGATGAAGTGATCGATTCGGCGGCGCGGCCAGCCGGTCGTGTCCGGTGACTGAGGGAGATCCTGACGGTGGACGGGCTGGAAGGACCAGAATTCGCGGCCAGACTTGCGGTCGCTGGACTTGCCGGGAGTCCCGAGTGGCCGATCTTTGGGCAAGGGGGCGCCTCGTCGCACCCACTCACGCAGGATCGCGATTTCCGCTGCCGGCAACTTGGCCTTGGGTGGCATTTGCAGGTCGGCGTTCCGGTACTCGACCGCTTCGATCAACCGGCTCTGCCGAGGCTTCTTCGGGATCAACAGCGGTCCCGAGTCGCCTCCGCGACGGATCGCCGCCGCCCGGTCCAGCCGCAGTCCCCCCTCGATGGGTTTTGACCGTTGCGAATGGCACTTGTAGCATCGGCGGGACAGCAACGGCCGCACCCGGCGCTCGTAGAATTCCAGGTCTCCGTTGGTGGGGCCCGGCGGCGAGGGTTCAGCCGAACGGGTCGGTGAGGCCGGCGCAGCCAGCACCAGGAGCGAGGCTGCGACCAGGACCGTGGCAATGGACTTGTCGACCGTCATCGGACGGCTCCTCCGAGACGGGGCCGCCGCCTATTCCTTGATCAGCTTCTCGACCAGTTCCTGGATTGCCGTTGCATTGGCCGGACCGCTGCCGACCCGTGTCATGCGGATCTTGCCCTTCTTGTCGATGACGGTGACATGGGGAATTCCGCTGACGCCGTAGTACCTGGAGAGCGTCGATCCCTTGGGCTGGATCGCCAGGCGGTGCTTCAGCTTGTGGAAGTCGGCAAACTGCTGGACCATCGCCTGCTCCTGCTCGGCGGTCTGTGGTGCCTGGGCCCTGGAGAGTTGCCCGGTCTTGTCGTTGAAGTTGTACCGCTTGTAGTAGTTGGTGAGACCGATCAGCACGAAGTCCTTCTTGTCGTACTTGGCCTGCCACTTGATGAGGTGCGGGAAAGTGCGGATGCACGGCCCGCACCAGACTGCCCAGAAGTCGAGAACGACGACCTTGCCCTTGAGGTCGTCATCGGTCAGAGGCGTGCCGTTGACCCACTTTTCGACCTGCAGCGGCGCGATGTCCTTGCCGTTGAGTGCCACGAGTTTGCGAGTCGAGGCGATTGTCCGGTCGAATCGTTTCAGCGACGCCTTGGCCGACGTGACGGCCTTGAGTGCGGCGGCGGCGGATTCGTTGAGAGCCAGTCCATTGAGGAATGTGAGGGCGTCCTTCTGTTTCTTCTCGGCCTGGTCGGGATCGCTGCGGGCCAGTCCAGAGATCTGCTGACCGGCCTTCTGGCTGTATTGCCGGATCGTCTTTGGCTGGTTGGCGTTCTTCTTCAGCGAC
>PBOJ01000076.1 GCA_002724315.1 Planctomycetaceae bacterium
ATGAGATCGACCCGCGCTGGCCTCTCGTTGACGGCCATCCTGTTGGAACGACTACCTGGACGGTTTGCTGAATGAACCCGTCGCCGCTGCGGTGAGGTCGCGGTGGGTCCACGAGCCATCAAACCGCAGTTCGTGCAGGTGTCCGTCGCGGCCACGGTACACGTAGAACCGTGACCCGGTTCGTGCCGAGAACAGCCCTGCCGGTTCGCCTGAGGCGGGAGGAGCATTGGCAAGGGTGGTTGGGTCGGCCAGTTGCCAGGACCCTCCCTGTGGGATGTCCTCGGAACGAAATGTTGTCTCGATGATGTGGCCCCGGGCGTCGCGGTACGCGAAGTGGAAGCGGGTGGTCGGCACGTTGTGAATGACACAGGGGTCGCCGACGATTTCACTCGCGGGGTTTTCGATCGGTTCCAGGTGCCAGAAACGTTTGCCGTCGTACCAGGCGTGGACCAGTGCGCTGCGGGGTATGGGTGTCTCTCGCTCACGGACGGTCTTCACGCCGGATACGAATGGTTGGCGAAGAGGCCATTTCTCTGCCGAGCGGAAGACCAGGTGGCGGATGCTCTTGGGACTGAAACCGCGTGGGCTTCCTTTTGCTGGGCTCCCGAAGATGAGGCGGTGTGACCATTTCCGTTTGTCGTTTTCGGCATTTTTCAGCAGGAGATTCTGTTCACACACCGCGCCGAACATCGTCTGGTAAGTCACTTGCAGCGCCGATGACGTGTAGGTGATGACGGCATCGGTCGCCGGTCGTGGGGCTGCGGGCAAGGGATGATGCCGCCACTTTTCGTTCAGCCAGACCTCGTGGGCCTGGCACGCCTGGTCCACGTAGACGATATGCGGCTTCCCCCTGGCGACGACCACCGACGGATCACAGCCAGCGACCGGCAGGTTGAGTTGCGTGGTCAGGTCGTTGTGTTTCCACGCAACAGTCGTGTCGTTTTCCGCGGGTCTCGACAATTCGTGGAGATGTCCTTTTTCTCCGCGGTAGAGAATCCTGCGGCCTGCTTGTGGCAGCGAATAGACACTCGGCCGACCGGCTGAAGCGGGTATTGTTCCGGGGATCGTGATGCTCTTGTCGCTCCAGGTGGTCCCGTCGGCAGCCGACGAGAGTTCCCGTAACTGGCCCTTGGCAGTTCTATAGAGCACGTGTCGCCGTCCGTCGGCGGCTTCGGTCAACGCAACGCGGTCATCGCTTCTGCCGGGATTCTTGTGCGAGAAGTACGCGTCGGTGTATTGCTGGAAGATTTCGCCACCCCCCCGGATAAAGGACTCGATCTCCTCGATTTGCCCTCGCCAGTGTTGCTTGTCGTATCCACGAACATCGAACTCGTGCTCGATGTCGTTTGCGATCGCATCGCGATTGCGGTGGACGTGTCGCAGGGCGTTGGCAGTTGACAGTGCACCGCTCAGGTGGCGGCGGACTTCCCGCTGGTAGTACTTGCAGTACCCCGGGTTTCCGATCATCGCGAAGAAAAGTGCCCGGATCATGCTGTGTCCGTAAGCACCCCCGCTGTCGATGAAAGCGTACGGATCGACGTCGGGATCGTAGTCGCCGCCTCCCAGGCCCCATTCGGCATCCCAGCAGAGGAAGAACCACTTGCCCTGCGGAGCACGCCGGGCGGCGTACCAGTTGTTGTGGGGCCAGTCGAAATTCTGTGCCCAGAAATTCAGGATCACGTAAGCGGTGAAGTTCTCGATATCCACTCGCCTGGCCAACTCGTCAAAATTGGCCTGGTTGGAGAAATCTCTCGAACGGATGAATCTCCGCAGCTCGCTCCAGCCGTCCCGGGTGCCGCTGATCACCCTGTCACCGGTCTTGACCACGTCGTAGTCGCCCGGGCCGAGGTGCGAGACAAAGAACTCGTCATCCATTCTCTCGACGACGTTGAATACGCCCTGGTTCTGCAGGTTGACCAGGAGGACGTACCACGAGCCGTTTGAGCAGAGCCCGCCCATGTCGGCGTGCAGTGCACGGATGACCTGGTCACGGATGTAGGCACCGTGGGCGTGTCCGTCACCGAAATTCGCACGCAACACCAGCTTGTCGAAGTTCTTGATCCCGGCGTTGGGAATGATGTCGTAGTCGAGTCGCTTGTCACCGTAGACGCCGCGGAAGTAGGCGCGATAGGACTTCTTGGTTGTGATGTCGCCTCGACGGCCTGCTCCACCGTGAAGCCGCAGTCCGAAGCCGGTGGCGGCGCCCCGCTTGCCGGCCGGTGTGAACACCTCGAGGAATGCCGGGCGTTCACTGCCACGCCCCTTCCCGCTTTTCTGGAGATGCACGTCGACGAAATCTTCGGGCTTGAGCGAGATGGACATGACCGGCAGGGTGGGTTGCCGGCCCACCAGGCACGTTGCCGTCACGGTGTCTCCAACCTGTTCCCGGCCGGAAAATGCGGCGGCACGAAAAAGGGTTGTCTCGTTGAGCGTGATGGGGTCGCGATACAGCCGGCTTGAGGCGTCAGGAGCCGACCCGTCGCTAGTGAAGCGGATGTCGAGGTCGGTGCTGGACTGCTGGAGAATTCGAATGTGGTCGCCCGGCTTGAAGGCGATCGCTTCCGGACTGTACGACAGGCGAGACTTGACGGGCCTGTTCCGATGTGGACCGGTGTTGCTGGATCCCGGGCTGGGGGTGAGAAAGTATCGCCAGCTCGACCTGGTTGAGGGGACACGACCCAGGGACTGGTCGGTGACCTGTTTCGGGTAGCGGATCTGGTCGACGATTTTCTTCTCCGGGGAGATCAGGTAGAGCGTGTCGCCGGATTTCTTGAGACGGAAATTGGCGTGGGAGGCGGTGGCAAGAGTGCCGAGTGCGGGGGCGAGTGACAGGTCCGAACTGCCCTTGCTGATGTTCAGCCCTGCGATGGCCAGCACGTTCTTTCCCGGCCGCAGCAGTCCGGAATGTTTCGAGAGGTCAAACCGCTCGGCGGTGCCCGCGTCGTGGGAGTCTTTTGCGAGGCTGTCGAGATTCGGTTCCTCTTCGTCACGGCAGCCGACGGCCGTGACCCGCGTTCCGTTGAGGTACGCGGCGAAACCGTCGTCGTAGTCCACCTGCAGGATGAGCGCCTGGGAGCCGAGTGGCTCGTTCAGAGTGAACGTGTGCCGGGCCAGGACGACGGTTGTGCCGTCAGGGACCGTGGTGGCGTCGTCGTCGTCACCGTACCCGATGCCGGCCGGTCCCACTGCGAACGCACTGTCGTCGAAGTCGACGGCTGTCCAGCCCTTGACGGACTTATTCGTGAAGGACGTTTGCCCGGCACCTCCCAGGGCGTACTTCCAGTTGGCACCAGGTTTGACCAGGGTTGTCTCGAACGGGGTTGGCGTCTTCGATGGCTTGAGGGCATCCGGGGGCAGGCCGCCGTGGTGGGGTGAACCGGACATCCAGACAAGCTGGTAGCCACCGGCGGAGATCCGGCTGTTGGGGAAGGCCCACTTGTCGAGATCCTTGAGATCGTCCGTCAGGTGGTATCCACCGAGTTGCAGTGGCTGGTTGCCCGAGTTGTGGATTTCGATCCAGTCGCTGCTGCGGCCCTGGTCGTCCCGTCGGCCCCTGCGATTCGAGGCGAGGAGTTCATTGAGTCTCAGGTCCCCGGTCGGCAGTCCGCCGGTTGGTGGCGGTCCTGTTGACCGATGACCGGATGACGGCAGGCCGGCGGAACCGACACCGCCGGGCAAAAGACCGTCATCACATCCACAGGCCATCACGACCAGCAGAAATGTCAGCAGAACCCTCATCACGAGTCCTTCAGTCGAAACACCATCAGCAGGATGGCAAAAGGCATCGCGTCCACTATAGGAATTTTTGTGGAGAAATAACGTGCCATGCTCCAACGCTCAGATTGTCTGGGTACCCCGCATTCGGGAGTGTTGTTGGCAGGCCACGGCATGAGGTTCAGAGGCCGGCTGATCGGGAGCGGTGCGATTCGGGCATGGTTTGCTGACGCGGACACGACTGTTCTGCGGCCTGGGCGTCGATCAATGTGGCTCGTTGCGTGATGAATCGGCAACGGGTTGACGTTGCCGATCGTCACGGTCGTTCAGTCCCTGTTTTCCGGGAGCGCGACATGCCTGTAGACCGCGCGGCAGGCCTCTGCCATCGCGAGTACCGGTGGGTAGTCCGCCAGGCACTTCAGGCGATTTCGTGGTGGTTGATGAGGCTTGAAGAACATCGCCAGGGAGAACGTGACTTCGGCAGTCCTCACCACGCCGACTTCGACGCGGCAGGCTCCGTAACCGGTCTTGTTCGCAATCCAGGATTTTGCGTCCCCCCAGTCTTCGCCGACCGGGACGTGACGAGGCAGCATGTCGTTGCAGCGTTGTGCTCGCATGATGCGGATGATCTCGTCGCACGACTTGGGCGTCAGCACCTCGTGGCGGTAGATCCGAGTCATCAGCGAGCACAGGTCGTGGGCGGAGCTGACCGGTTGTTTCATTCGCGACGCATTCGGGCCGCCCGGCAGGCCGTCAAAAATATTCGAGGCCGACAGCCCCCATGATGTCATTGTGCGGTTCACGTTGTCCGGTCCGACCAGGTCCACCAGCGTGGCGGTCGCGATGTTGTCGCTGATGATGATCATCAACACCGCCATGTTGTGGATCGAGAGCTCCTGGCCGGGGATCATGGCTCTCAACACTCCGTCCCCGCCCCGGTGGAACTCCGGTTTCCAGCCAATCGGCGCACTGAGATCGATGGTCTCTTCCTCTGCCTGGCGAAACAGCTCGCAAAGCACAAACAGCTTGCACGTGCTGGCGGTTGGCAGGACGGTCCCGGAACGCAGCGCAAAGTTCCCGTCGGCGTCCAGGCGATTGACCTCGATGGAAAATGTCCCGTTGAATTTCTTTTCCAACAGTTTGATCTGTTGCGTCAGTTCCATTCCGTCAGGAGCTGTCTCGGCATCCAGCTGATCCGGAAAA
Source organism: Planctomycetaceae bacterium (assembly GCA_002724315.1). Classification (GTDB taxonomy): domain Bacteria; phylum Planctomycetota; class Planctomycetia; order Planctomycetales; family Planctomycetaceae; genus UBA8437. The sequence goes on from PBOJ01000076.1 coordinate 4,918, forward strand.
CCAAGCCCGCACGCGGTCAGCGCTCCGATGCCAATCGCGTCTCGCCGAGAAACCGGATGTGAAGACGACGTTTCTTTGTGAGTGGCGGACATTGTCAGGGCCGTTCTTGGTGTGTGGTTCCCCCGCGAGGGGCTCATCGTACCAAGAGAGGCTTTTCGACGGGGAATTCGATGACTCCACCTCCATGTCTGCTGCGACGGTCTAATCGGAAACAGGCACGCGACACCTGCCGCAGCAGACGGGACGCGAAACACCGTCTCCGGCGACCTCACATGGATACCGATCGCCTCGGCCGGTGCGTCGATTGGTGGAGTTCGTTCCAGTCAATCGACGTCACGGGCGACGCGGAAGCCGCAGTAGGAGCGTTTCATTGCCGGCAGGGTGTAATAGCGTTCAGTGGCCGAGAGTGTCGTTGCCGTGTAATACAGGCAACTGCCCCGCATGATTCGTTTGGCGCCCAGCGACGGTCCGGTTGGATTGGTCAAGATGCCGCTTTCTTCGTCCGACGGATACGGGCCGGCCAAGTCGGAGCACCATCTCGGGAAAGAGGTGCAAGTCCCCGGCGTCTTCTCCGTACCATCACTTGACCACCGGGAGCCCTCCACGCAGCATGACAGCAGCCCGCGGCGGCCTTCACAGAACCAGGGTTGATCCTGGCCTCGGGCTCTGACTGATGAAAGGATTCCCAGGTGAAGATCCTGTTTCTCCACGGCTGGAAAAGTGTCCCCGGCGGAATGAAGCCCAGTTTCCTGAAACAGGCTGGCCACGATGTCCTCAATCCGGCCCTTGATCACGACGATTTCGATGCCGCTGTCGAGACGGCCCAATCCGAATTCGATCAACATCAGCCGGATGTGATTGTCGGAAGCTCAAGGGGCGGGGCGGTCGCGATGGCACTCCGTTGTGACGACACGCCATTGGTCCTGCTGTGCCCCGCGTGGAAGAATTGGGGCCAGGCAACTCGGATCAAGCCGGGGTCGCTGGTCTTCCATTCACAACTCGACGATGTGATCCCATTCGAGGATTCTGAAGAACTCGTCGCTCGAAGCGGATTGCCACACGAAACAGTCGTCCAGGTGGGAGCGGATCATCGCCTGGCGGATCCTGGCTCGCTGCAGGCGATGCTGGCAGCGTGTGTCAGGCCGTGTGGCTGACGTCTCGAACATCGAAATCATGTCAGCCAAAGGATCGTTCTCCCGTGCCAGATACTCCGCCACACACGCCAACAAGGTTGTCGCGACTCTTCCTGCTCCTGGTCGGGCTGGCTTACCTGTTGCTGGGAATCTGGTGCTCTCTGTTGCCAGAGACGACATCCGCTTCGGTTGGTTTCGATCTCCACCCGGGAAAAGGCGAGTCCGAGTTCCTGACCGTCTATGGCGGGCTGGAGGTGGGGCTGGGACTGGTGTTTCTCTGGCCCGTGGTGAAACGATCAGACATCACCTTTGCCCTGCATTCCTGCCTGGTCATCCACTCCGGGCTCGTCCTGTTTCGCTCCATCAGCTTCTTCTGCTACACCGGATTCGAAACGGCCACATATGCGCTAGCAGCCATCGAATGGACCATCCTGGTCTTCTCGGCCCTCCTGTTCATCCGGCACAGAACGGGAAACAGGCCGGGAGTGCGGGAGAGCCAATGACCGGGCTGCCGCTCTGGCAATTCCTGTGCGGTCGGCCAAAGCCGGTGCCCGACACGGCAATTCGCACGCTGGCCGACCAGCGGCCGGGACATCGGCTACGGGTTGCGACAGAGAATGAGAGTGGGGCCGCCAGGACTCGAACCTGGAACCAACGGATTATGAGTCCGCTGCTCTAACCGATTGAGCTACGGCCCCCGGGAAGATACCGCCCAGTCTACTCACTCTTGGCTGTCGCCGGGAGTTGAACGACTCTGACGAGCCGCCATCTTGACCCGCCAGTCAACAAAGTGTATTATACACACCATAAATAGTGTTTTAAGAACACTATATCTTGGTGGGAAGGAGCGTGTGGTATGAACGGGTCGTTCGATGGTGTGGAAGTGTTGGAGGCGGTCGTCTGTGAGAACCTGGGGGTGTTTCCATTGAGGCGGCGTCCCGATGGCCAACAGGAGAAATCTCGGCGGTATTTGCTGGCACCCGAGGCGATCGGGAAAGAGCTGATGCAGGTTCGGGAAGTTGACCGCGGCGGTTCGGTGCCGCACCTGGTCGTAAGGAACCTGTCCGACCAGCCGGTACTGTTTGTCGAGGGCGAGGAACTGGTCGGGGCGAAGCAGAACCGCGTGCTCAACACGTCGGTGCTGGTGGGAGCTGGGGCTGACTGCGTGATTCCGGTCAGCTGCATCGAGCACGGCCGCTGGCGCGAGATATCCCGGGGGTTCGGTTCCGACGGCCAGGTGTCCCCATCGCATCTTCGCCACAAGCTGAAACGCTCGGTGACCCGATCTCTCCGTAGGAAACGTGCACACACCTCCGACCAGGCCGAGGTGTGGCGGGACATCGAGTCACAACAGCACGACATGAAGGTCCGTTCCAAGACGGCGGCCATGTCGGATACGTTCGCCCGGTACAAGGACCGCATCGACAGATTCCGTCGGGCACTCGGCTGTCCCGACCGATGCCATGGACTGGTGGCGGCGGTGGACGGCCATATCGTCGGAATGGACCTGTTCGATTCCGACGAGGTCTGTGCCCGGGCGTGGGATCGTCTGTTGAGCGGCTATGCGGTGGACGCGCTTCGTTCGGAACAGAACCGCATGGCGTCACCCAAACGCGAACTGGTGGGAGTGGAGGCCGGCCGGCCGGCCCCCACCCAGCGGGAACTGTTCGGTCGTCGTCTCAACCAGATGGACATCGAGGTGTTCCTGGAACGGCTCGCGGAATCGAAGTGGGAGGAGGCCCCGGCCGTGGGAGAGGGATGCGAATTCCGCCTGGAGCTGGGACCACATCAGCAGGCGTCGATGCTCCACTGGCAGGACACGGCGTTGCATGCGAGTGCGACGGTGGAGGTCACCAGTTAGCTGCCGGGACGTCACCGACGTTGCAGGACAAACATCGTGTCGGTGATTTCGTCGTTGAGTTCCAGCGGGTGATCGATCTCGTACCAGAAATCGAAGACGTCAAGCAGTTCGAGATCGGGCACGGACTTCAGCAACCGGCTGAACTGTGACGCGGTGTACATTCTCAGTGGAAACTCGTCGGCCAGCACCAGTTTCCGGGGTTGTCTGTGGCCGGTGGTGACCTGCAGGCGGAACCGCAGCGTCTCGATGCGACGACGACGATTCGAATCAAGGACTTTCAGGGAGAACGTCACGCGCGTCCGGCCGTGCCGTGCCGTCCACCGCTCGGAAGACTCGGGATCGATGTCGTTCGGCAGCAGGTGGAAGCCCAGCAGGTAGAGACCTCCCGGTCTCAGGCTGGCAGCGACCGACTGGAGGTGAAGGCGAGCGTCGGTTTCGCTTGTCAGGTGCCGGAAGGTGTTCATCGGGCAGATGGCCAGGTCGACCGGCGTCTCGATTTGCTCGCGGATCATGTCGCCTTCGAAGACGTTGGCCATCAGGCCGCGCCGCCTGAGCCGGCGACGGAGGTACGTGATGGCCGGGCCGCTGAGATCAAAACCGGTGACGTCGTAGCCCCGAGCGGCCAGTTCGATCACCAGGCGTCCACCTCCGCATCCGGGTTCGAGCACCCGACGGACCGGGAAGTCGCAGTACTTCCTCGCGGAAGCCCGGACAAAGTCGGCTTCGAGCCGGGTCTCGTCACGGAATGCGAGATCCCAGTACTGTGGGTGATCGTAACAGGAACCGGACACGGGTCAGCCGACGTCCCGGTTGGCCTGTTTCAGCAGTGCCCGCATGTAGGCCACGCAGTAGGCTGCTCCGGCCTGTTGCAGTCCACTGTCATTGATCATCCGCGGGATGTGGTCGCCGATGGTCGTGCCGTTGAAACCCACCTCCCGCAGCGTCCGCATCACCTTTGGCATGTCCTGGTAGCCGTCGTCGGGAAAGGTCTCGAAGAACCGCGGCAGCGTGCCGCTGACATTGCGAAAGTGGATGGCGAACAACTGCTTCCGCTTGCCCCAGTAACGGATCATCTCGAAGACGTCCTTGCCCATCTTCTTACCGCCTTCTGACCACGTGCCGACACACAGCAGCACACCCCAGTGCGGACTGCGACCGGCGATCTCGTTGGCCCGCTTGTAGCCGTCGAAGTGAGTGAACAACTTGGCGACGCCGTTCATCCTGGCCACCGGCGGGTCGTCGGGATGCAGGGCCATCCGCACGTCCGAATCCTCGGCCACGGGCAGCACCCGCTTGATGAAGTACTCGTAGTTGTCCCACATCTCCTCGGCACCGTACTCGCGACCGAACCGCATCTTCTCGACCGACTTGCGGAACACGTCCAGGTCGAAGACCCGCACCGAGTAGCCCCGGTGGACCACACGACCGGTGCTGTAGGTGTTGCCCGGGTGAAATGCGTATCCGGCCACCGGGATCTTCAGCCGGCCGAGAGCTTTGAGAAAGTCCTGGTATTCCCGGATTTCCGCGTCCCGCTCCGGCCGACCCAGCCCGATGTTGACCGAACCCTGGACGGGATGGACGGCCGAGTAGATCTGGATGTTGTGCTTGGCGAATCGCTTCTGGAGGTCGCGCAGGAACCCGAGATTGGCCTGCTGGCGGGTGAGGTCGACCCGGACCGAGCGAAGTCCGAGTTGCTGCAGGAACATCATGTCGTCGTCCGAGAGCGATCCGCTGACGCGGCGGGCCAGTTTGACGTTCCGCGGGTCGTACTCGTCGATCGGCTTGCGGGTCCGGTTGATGGCCGTGGCCGGTTCGGGGGCCAGCAGCGAGCCGGCTCCGATCAGGCCGGCGGTCTTCAGGAAGTCGCGGCGGGGGGTGGTCATCGGGAGCTCCGTTCAGGCGATCAGTTCGTGCAGCACGCGTCCGTGCACATCGGTCAGCCGGTAGTCGCGGCCGCTGAAGCGGTAGGTCAACTGTTCGTGGTCGATGCCCATCTGGTGCAGCAGCGTCGCGTGCAGGTCGTGGATGTTGACCCGGTTCTCGACCGCACGGAAACCGAACTCATCGGTGGCCCCGTGAGCCACTCCCCCCTTGATGCCGCCGCCGGCCATCCAGGCGGTGAAGCCGTAGGGGTTGTGGTCGCGGCCGGTGCCCGCTTCCGAGACCGGGGTGCGGCCGAACTCGCCCGACCAGACGATCAGTGTCTCGTCGAGCAATCCTCGCTGCTTCAGGTCGGTGATCAGCCCGGCACAGGCACGGTCGACATCGGGGCAGCGGCCCCGGAGATTCTTGTTGATGTCGTGGTGATCGTCCCACGGCTGGCCGGGACCCGAGAACACCTGCACGTAGCGCACACCCCGTTCGACCAGCCGCCGGGCCAGCAGGCACGAGTTGCCGAATGTGTTTTCGCCGTACAGCCCGCGGACCGATTTTGTTTCTTTCCGGATGTCGAAGGCCTCGCTGGCGGCGAACTGCATGCGGAAGGCGGTTTCCATGGCCCGGATGCGGCCCTCGAGAAAACCGTCGTTCGATCGATCGGCCAGGTGCAAGCCGTTGAGTTGCTGGATGAGATCCAGTTGCTGTCGCTGGGCCGCCTTGTCCTGAGATGGGTTCTTCAGGTACCGGATCATCTTCTCCGGCACGGTCTCGTCGGGACTGAAACGCGTGCCCTGGTACTCGGAGGGCAGGAACCCCGATCTCCACAGCTTGCCGCTGCGGGGGTGGCTGATCGCCACGAAGCCCGGCAGGTTTTCGTTTTCGCTGCCCAGCCCGTAGTTCAGCCACGCGCCGATGGTCGGACGGGTGACGGCGATATTGCCCGAGTGCATCAGGTTGCGGGCGGGCGTGTGCGTGGGGTTGAAGGTGTACATCGAACGGACGACACAGATGTCGTCGATGACTTCGCCGAGTTTGGGCAGCAGTTCGCTGACCTCGACGCCCGATTTGCCCGACCGGTGGAACTTGAAGGGCGATGCGAGGATACCCTTGGTGACGCGCTCGGTTCTCAGGTTGACCGTCTTGGGCCGCTGGCCGGCAAACTTCTGGAGTGCCGGCTTGGGGTCGAAGAGGTCCATGTGAGATGGGCCGCCGGTCATGAACAAAAAGATGACGTGTTTGGCGGGCGGGTTGGGGCGAATGGCCGTTTTGCCTTCACCCTCCGGTTTTTCGGCCGCCAGCAGTCCGGCGAGACTCATCAGGCCGAAACCGTTGCCGGCCGTAGCGAGCATCTGTCTGCGGGTGGGTTGGAGCTGGTTGAACACGGGTGACACTTTCAGTCGACAAACATCAGTTCGGTTGTGGCCAGGATCGCCTGGCAGTAGTCGGGCCAGGCGGTCTTGGGGTGGGTCTTGAGTCGAGCAGCGAGGAACGCCTGGCCGATGGCCTGTTCTTTTTTTGACGGCTTCCGGGCGAACACACGGCGGTAGAGTTCGGAGATGGCCGCTACGTGATCGCCATTGGTGTCGATGTGCTTGGCCAGCACGTTGGCCTGCCGAATGAAGAACTCGCTGTTGAAGACGAACAATTGCTGCAGCGGCGTGGTGGTCACCTCGCGGCCGGGCACGTGCTGGGAAACGTCCGGGAAATCGTAGAGCCGCATCAACGGGCTGACCTGTCGGCGGCTGACCGTGGAGTAGACGGTCCGCCGGAGATTCTTGAGATCGTCGACGGCTTGCGACGGTCCGAAAGGCTTGGTGTCTAGTGAGCCGGTGACGGCCAGGATCGAATCCCGCCAGGTCTCGAAATCGATCCTCCGGGGCGCGAATCGCCAGATCCAGCGGTTGACCGGGTCGGCCCTCGCCGGATCCGGTCGGTGACGGCTCGACTGGGCGTAGGTGGCCGAGAGCAGAATCTCGCGGTGAAGCCACTTCAGTGACCAGCCGTTGGCGATGAAGGCGGCGGCGAGATCATCCAACAACCGGGGGTGAGTTGGTTTTTCGCCCTGGGCTCCGAAATCGCTGGTGGTGGTCACCAGCGGTCGGCCGAAGTGCCATCCCCAGACGCGGTTGACGAACACGCGGGCCGCCAGTGGGGCCGCCGTGGTGGTGATGGACCGGGCCAGTTCGAGCCGGCCCGAACCACCTCCGTATGCGGTCGGACTGTGATTCGGGCTGAGCACCTGGAGGAAACGGCGGCGGGTGATCGGGCCGGGGGTGGCCACGTTGCCGCGGAGAAACACGGGCAGGTCACGGGATTCGCCGATCCGAAAATCCATCCAGGTGAAGTCCGGATCACTGGCGTCGATGAACACGGCCGCGTCGTAGACGGCGTGGGTGGCCGGGGCGTCGAGGAAAGGCGTCTGTTTCAGGGTGGCCAGTTCGGCCTTCATGGCCGCGATTTCTTCGGGAGTCGATGGCGTGGCCGGATCTTGCTTCAACGAGATGGCGACTTCGAGACGCCAGATGCGGTCCTGGGCCCAGATGACCCGCCGCTCCTGTTCGTTGGTCAGTTCGACCAGCGGTCGCTTCACTTTCCAGTTGCTCGCGAAGACTCCGGCCAGCGAGTAGTAGTCCTGCTGGGTGATCGCGTCGAACTTGTGTCGATGACACCTGGCACAGGCAACCGTCAGTCCCAGCAGGCCGCGGCTGAGGGCATCGACTCGTTCGTCCCAGTCGTCGGTCGCGATCGTCTCGATCACCGTCTTGGAAAGCCGCGGATCCTTGTGATAGGTGGGGGCAGTTCCCAGGTATCCCAGCGCCCGGAGATCGTTCCGCTGGAAGTTCGGCAGGAGGTCGGCGGCCAACTGCATCACCAGGAACCGGTCGTAGGGCAAGTCGTCGTTGATCGCCTCGATCACCCAGTCCCGGTATCTCCACCCATCGGGATGCGGTCGGTTGGTGGCCTCGCTGGTCGGGTTGTCCTCGGCCCAGCGGGCCACGTCGAGCCAGTGTCGGCCCCACCGCTCGCCGTAGTGCCGGCTGGCCAGCAGGCGGTCCACCAGCCGGGCCACCGCGTCCGGCCGCTTGTCGGCGTCGAATTCGGCGATGTCCTTTTCGGTCGGCGGCAGTCCCAGCAGGTCGAGTTTCAGGCGCCGCAAGAGTGTTCGCCGATCGGCTGCGGGCGATGGTTGCAGGCCGTGTTCCTCGAGTCGGGCCAACACGAAATGGTCCAGTCGCCTGTGGGCCCAGTTGTCGCGTTTTGTCACCGGTAGCTTGCTGCGGGTCACCGGTTGATAGGACCACCAGTCGCGAGCCGTCTTGAAGCTCATCCCCTGCTGTTTGCCGATCTTGCCGGCAGGCGCCTTGTCACGTGGATCGGGGGCTCCCATCCGAATCCAGGTTTCGAAATCGGCGATCACCCGTGCCGGCAACTTGCCGTCGGGCGGCATCTCCAGGGACTCGTAACGGATCGCATCCAGCAGCAGGCTGGAGTCTGGTTTGCCGGCGACGACGGCCGGACCGGTCTCACCTCCCTTGCGGATCAGGTCGCGGCTGTCCAGCCGGAATTTGCCCTGGAGTTTCTTGGACCGGCCCGAGTGACACTTGTAGCAGTGCTTGACCAGTACCGGCCGGATTTTCTGTTCAAAAAAGGCGATGCCGGCCTTGGTGGGCGGCTGCTCAGCAGCCGGGACGGCCGTTGCCGATGTAAACACCCCGGCTATGGTCAACAAGACCCAAACCAGTGGTCGCCGTTCATTGCGCACAAGTGCAGGGAGCATGGACCCATGCTAGGGTAAGCCGCCGGAGAAGGCGAAGGCTGGGGCGGCTGCTCACGGAGGATGCCGGCACGTCGCGATGTTTCGAGAACGGTTCCAGAGCAGGAGACACAGGAAGACATGTCACGAATCAGTGAACTGGTTGGCCGCATCCAGGGTGTCCGGGATTACACGGTGAGCCTGGTGGATGCGGTGCCGGAGTCGGAGTGGTTTCGTCAGCCGGCAGAGGGAGTGACCCACGTGGCCTGGCAGGTCGGTCACCTGGCGATGGCCCAGTACCGCCTGGCATTGGATCGGGTCCGCGGTGTTCAGCCCGGCGATGAGGACCTGATCAGTGAACAGGTCCTCTCGATTTACGGGAAGGACTCGGTTCCGGATCCCGATCCGGCAGCCAATGCGACTCCGGCTGAAATCCGCGCCGCGTTCGATGCCGTACACGCTCGGGTTATTGAGGAGATCGGCGGAATGGATGACAGCATTCTTCCCGAACCGGCCACCCAGCCGCACCCCGTATTTGGGACCAAGGGCGGGGCACTGGAATGGAGCGCTCAGCACGAGATGCTCCACGCCGGACAGATCGGCCTCCTGCGGCGACTCTTTGGCGAGGACTGGCTCCGCTAGTCGTTACCGGCCGGACCGGGCCCCGGCTCGACGTCGAGATGGTGTCGTGCGTCGACAGGCCGGATCGCCCAGTTGGCCACCAGGGCGATACCCAGCAGCGCGGCCATCAGGTACATGGTCGAGTTGTAGAGCGTGGCCCGGGGATCAACTGTGCCCTCGGGCAGCAGGCCGATCAGGTTGGCGATATCGACGGTCTTGGTGGCAACGAGTTCTGCGAGCTGGTCCTTGTCGGCCCCGAAAGCGTCTCGGAACCTGGCCGGATCGACCTTGGCCGCCAGGTCACCGATGGCCTGCAGCCGTTGGCTTTCTCTCAATGACGTGATTGCCCAGGGGCCCAATACGCCGGCGGTGCTCCAGGCGGTGAGCAGACGACCATGGATTCCGCCGACAAAACGGCTGCCAAACAGGTCGGCCAGGTAAGCGGGGATAGTGGCGAATCCCCCGCCGTACATCGTGAAGATCACCATCGTGGCGGCGTAGAAGTAGACCAGCCAGATGGTGGCCGGCTTGGCGCTGACCGCGGCGGCGGTGAAGGGGATCGAAAGATACAGTGCGATGCCCAGTACGAAGAACACGGTGTAGGTCGGCTTGCGTCCGATCCGGTCCGAGACGCTGGCCCAGAAGAATCGACCGAGCATGTTGAAGACGCTGATCATCAGCACGTAAGTGGCCGCGAAACTTCCGTCGACCACATCGGGCAGCGTGGTGCCGAAGATCTCGGTCATCATCGTCTTGGCCACCCCCAGCACGCCGATGCCGGCGGTGACGTTGAAACAGAGCACGATCCAGACGAGGTAGAACTGGGGGGTCTTGATGGCCTGGTCGATGCCGACATCGTGGCGGCTGATCATTTTCTTGTCCGCCGCATCCTGTTCGGGTGGTGTCCAGCCCGCAGGTGCCCAGCCCTCGGCCGGAATCCGGTAACAGAACGAGGCGATCAGCATCACCAGGAAATACGCCAGTCCCAGCACGACAAAGGTCTCGGCCACGCCGACACTGCCGGTGCCGACGACATAGACGGTGTCCTGGATCTCGGCACCGACTTCCTCGGCGACAACGATCACCTCCTGCATTGTCCCCGAGACCTCGGCCATCCGGCGTCCACCCTGGGTCACCAGTTCCACGCCGTCGGCGGTGCCCAGACGTTCGGGAGGTTGACGGAAAATCCCCAGCAGCCATTCCTTCAGTGGTGCTCCGATCATGGCGCCGCCGCCGAAACCCATGATGGCCATGCCCGCGGCCATGCCGCGGCGATCGGGGAACCAGCGAATCAGGGTGCTGACCGGTGAGACGTAGCCCAGCCCCAGTCCGCAGCCACCGATGACCCCGTAACCGAGGTAGACCAGCCACAGCTGGTGGGTCCAGATGCCTGCGGCACCCACCAGGAAGCCACCACCCCAGCACGCAGCCGCCACGGTGCCGACCAGTCGGGGGCCGACCCGTTCGAGCCACTTCCCGGCCACCGCTGCCGAGAGGCCCAGGAAGACGATGGCGACGGTGAAGATCCAGACCACGCTGCCCAGCGACCAGTCGGCGGGTGCGCGGCCGACCACGCCCTGGACGCGTTCCAGCGGCGGGTTGAAAATGCTCCAGGCGTAAACCGACCCGATGCACAGGTGGATGGCGACCGAAGCGGGGGGGACCAGCCACCGGTTGAAACCCGGCCCGGCGACGATGCGGTCCTTGGAGAACAGCCCGGGCATCGGCCGAGGGTCCCTGCGGGGAAAACATGGGGTTGATGATGGACGACTCACCATATCCGAGCTCTGCGGTGATGGGAAACGTGCTCGTCGAGGACGCCGCTTTACTTTCGTGTGAACCGTTGTCCAGAATGTTTGGCTGATCTGACCCTGTGACGGGAAGTGATCCCGGGGAGCACAACGCGATGAGTCGGCGACTGGCGATGCTGGTGTTGGTGGCGGCCGTGACAGGATCGGCCGGTTCGACCGTGAGGGCCCAGAAGACGGAGCTGCCCGATTTTCCGCGGCTGAATGTCTCGAGGACCTACCGAGTAGACCCCTCGTGGCCAAAACGTCCTGATGGGCTCGAATGGGACCACGTGCCAGGGATCTTCGTCGACAGGAAGCAGCAGGTGTGGATTTTCACGCGTACCGATCCCGCGGTGCAGATCTTCACCACTTCCGGTCGCCATGTCCGTTCGTGGGGCCGGAGCGTGTTTGGGCGACCGCACCAGATCAAGTTGGACCACCAGGGCAATGTCTGGGTGGCCGACCAGGGAAATCACTGCGTGATGAAGTTGACACAGGAGGGCAAACCCCTGCTGGTGCTCGGAACACGGGGCGAATCCGGTGATGACCAAAGGCACATGAACAACCCGACCGATATGGTTGTCTCGCCGTCGGGAGACATTTTCGTCTCCGACGGATACGCCAACAGTCGAGTGATGCATTTCGACAAACGGGGCCGGTTCGTGAAAATGTGGGGCAAGCTGGGTGTGCGACCGGGTGAATTCAGTCTGCCGCACGCGATCGCAATGGATTCCAAGGGTCGGCTCTACGTTGCCGACCGCAACAACGCGCGCGTCCAGGTCTTCAACCAGGAGGGCAAGTTCCTGGACCAGTGGCGGCACATCCTGGTGCCGTGGGGGTTTTGTGTGACAGCCGACGACGAGATCTGGGCCTGCGGTTCCGGGCCGATGGCCTGGCGCAAGGACGACGTCGTGCTGGGCGTGCCACCGGCCAACCAGGTGCTGGTGAAGTTCTCGACTACCGGCAAGGTGCTCGAATACGTCGTGATTCCCAAGGGGGACGACGGGAAAGAACAGCCCGGGGAGTTGAACTGGGTGCATTCGATTGCGGTCGACAAAGATGGCAATCTCTACTGCGGCGACATCAACGGCAAACGCGCCCAGAAGTTCGTGCTGGTGCCGGCAACCGGCCAGGCGACCAAGAAGGTGGCGAAACAACGATGACCCTGCTGCAACTGGCACTCGACGAACCCGATCTCGAGGTTGCGGTCACCCGCGGTCGCGAGTTGATCGACCTGGTGGAGATCATCGAGGTGGGAACACCCCTGGTGATCGAATACGGGATGGAATCGGTACGTCGAATCCGCGAGGCGTGTCCGGGGGTCGAGGTGTTGGCGGACCTGAAGGTGATGGATGCCGGTCGCCTGGAAGCGTCGCTCGCCTACCGGGCCGGTGCCGACTGGGTCAGCGTGCTGGGCGTGGCTGCTGATGCGACTGTTCGCGGCGTCGTTGAGGCGGCGTCGGCCGCCGACGGTCGCGTGCTGGTCGACCTGATTGGCTGTCCCGACATACCAGCCCGCGCGGCCGAGTTGCTGCGGCTGGGGGCCGACGTGTTGTGTGTCCACACCGCATTCGATCGACAGCAGGATGGGGCCGATCCGCTCGAGGAGCTCTCGCAGTTGCTGGAAGTGGCGCCGGCCGAGCGGGCGGCGGTGGCGGGGGGAATCAAGCCCGAGACCCTGCCGGCGGTCCGCGAGTTCGCGCCACAGATTGTCGTCGTCGGTGGCTTCCTGGCTCATCATCACCAGCCCCGTGAGGCGGCCATGGAGATTCGCGAACTGCTGATGGGAGAACAGGTGCCGTGAGTGTTCGGGACCGAGCGGTGCGGATTGCCGAGGAAATCGGATCGACAGTGGGACGGGTCGATGATGACCGGGCGGCAAAACTTGTCGAGGCCCTGGATGGGGCAACACGCGTTTTTGTCTCCGGTGCCGGGCGGTCCAGGCGGTCGATCGAATCGTTTGCCATCCGCCTGCTGCACCTGGGTGTCGCGACCCATGTTGTCGGCGAAACCACCACGCCGGCTTTCGGGAGTGGCGACCTGTTGCTGGTGGGATCGGGTTCGGGCTCGACGGGCTCACTGGTCCCGATCGCCCGTCGAGCCGTCGAGGGCGGAGGGCGGGGGGCGCTGGTGACGATTCGTGAAGGATCGCCGATCGGGGAAATGGCTGAGATCGAGCTGCTCGTACCGGCACCGACTCCGAAACTGGAAGGTCCAGCGGCGGCCGAGTCGATCCAGCCGATGGGATCTTTGTTTGAGCAGAGCCTGCTGGTGGTGCTCGATGCCGTGGTGTTGGCGTTGATGGATCGTCGTGGCGAGGGCCCCGAGACGATGTTCGCACGGCACGCGAATCTCGAGTAGTGCGATTCCGGTGTGGCCGTTGATTCGCCATTTCCGGCCGGTATGCTTGCTGCTGTTCGCCTCCGTTGGGTCCTCACGAGCTTCACCATGCCCAAGACCATCACCGCTGCCGTTCTGACCAATGACACCGGTGCTCACCTGGGCGCCTACTTTCCGGCCCTGGCGGCCAGTCCGGAGGCCGGCCGTGTCGTGCTGGGAGATCCCAGTGGGAAGGCGGTCGCCGGAGCCAGGCGGGGGCTGGGAAAGAAACTGGTCAAGGTCTACAAGGATCACGGCGAGTTGCTGGCGGCGGAAAAGCCCGAGATGGCGCTGGTGTCAATGGAATCCCGGGCGGCTCCCAGGGTGATTCGCCAGGCCCTGGAGGCGGGATGCCATGTGTTCGCCGAGAAGCCGGCGTGTCTGAATGCCGGGGAATTTGCCAAGTTGGTGAAGCTGGCAGACACCAAGCACCTGCACCTGATGCTGGCCCTGGCCAACAGGACCAACCCCGAGACCCAGGCGGCACGGAAATTGATTTCCGGAGGGAAGATCGGCAAGGTCTACGGCATCGAGCTGCACATCATCGCCGACCAGACCCGACTGACCAATCCGGCGTACCACAAGAGATGGTATGCCCAGAAGGCGCGTTCCGGTGGAGGGCACCTGGCGTGGTTGGGCATTCACTGGCTGGACCTCGCGACGTATCTGACCGACACGCACGTGACGCACGTGACGGGGTTTGCAGAAAACGTCGGAGGCCAGCCGTTGGACGTGGAAGATTCGGCCGCGGTGGCCTTGAGATACGCCAATGGCACGCTGGGCACTCTGACCTCCGGTTATTACCTGAATCGCGGTTACCACACTCACATCAAGATCTGGGGCTCAAAGGGCTGGCTGCATCTGAACCGTTACGGTGGCAAGCCGTTGACCTGGGAGAGTTGGAAAGCCGGGGCCCCGAAGGGTGTCCAGGTTTGGGATGGCAACACCGAGCCGCGGGGCTACACCCCGTTTGTGCAGGCGGCAGTCCGCGCTGCTGCCGGCCTGGCCGAACCACCCGTTTCGTCTCAGGAGAGCTTGAGAGTGTTGCAGACCGTTTACGGACTCTACCGGGCCCAGGAAACGGGCCGCACGCAGTCGATCGGCTGATCCCCAGGTCGGTTCATCACCCAATTTGTGCAGTCATCGTAAGGCAACGTGATGTCCGAACTCCCGCTTCACTTCAAGTTTCGCTGGGTCGACGAAAACGGAAACGAAACCGGGTTCTTTTCGAAAAAGAAGGGGTCCTTTGATGGCCAGGAGCTGATCCTGGACGACATCCAACTGCAGGCAGCCAACATCATCTCGATGGAGGTCTACGAGGAGCGGTTGGCGGTGGCATTTGTCACTGGTGACATGGCCGACACCGCCGTGTTCCGCCTCTACAAGTTTCCGGCTACCGATCTGAAACGTGCGGTCGATGTTGCCCGCAGTGCCACGTGGGCCGAGATGACCCGCGAGAGGATGATTGAGGAGGGACGTGGGGGGGCATTTCGTACAGAGATCTGTCCGGAATGCACCGCAACACTGGACCTCTCGGACATGCCAGAGACTCCCCAGGTCTACTGCCACTTCTGTGATTCGCTGACGACCACGGGCCAGGGGGGATTGCCCAATGAACATGAGTTCGGCCTTTGCGAGGAGTGCCAGATGTACTCCAAGCCCAAACGATTCACGATCTTCTACTTCTATTTCCTGGTTGCCATCTGGGGATTCAGTTCGCGGGTGACTTACCGTTGTCCGGCCTGCATGCGGCCTGAAGCCTGGAAGATGCTGTTCGGGAACCTGTTGTTCTTGTTGGGCATTCCGGTGGCCATCGTCCAGTTGTTCCGTTGTTACGGTGGCAAGATCACCGGCAACGTCGTGGCCGAACTGGATGCTGCCAATCTGCGAGCTCGTAAGGGTGACATGTTGAAGGCCCTGCAGGGGTACCAGAAGGTCCTGGAACAGGTCCCCTTTTCCGCGGGCGTGAAGTACAACCTGGCCCTGGCGCTGGCCGAGCAGAACGAGATCGAGCGGACTGCCGAGACACTCGAGCTGGTCTTCAAGGATTGTGTCAACTACGCGCCGGCCTACTCACGGCTGTCTGCCTGCTATGAGCACCTTGGTGAGCAGGAGAAGCTGAGAGAACTTCGCCGCATCTGGGGAGACAATCAGGAGGAAGAGTCGCCGGTACCGACCGATGGTGGAGACGCCGCGAATCGCCCGCTCGGGACACTTGACGAGGACGATGTCTGGGCGTGATCATCCACCGGTGGCCGCATCGTTGTGCGACCACGTACTCCAACTCACACAGTCGAGGCCCGAGAGATGACACCTGCAAAACGGCTTGGAATCGGCACCCTTTCGGTTGCCATGGTCCTGGGACTCTCGAGCTGGGCCTCGGGATGGTTCATTCCCACAGAGACGACCGTCACCGAATTGTCTCCGGGGGTCTTTTTCCGCAAGACGCAGACCAAGCCGGAGTTCATCGGATGCAACCAGGGCTGGGTCGTCTTTCGTGACTTCGTCCTGGTCATCGACGCCAATTTTCCCAACCAGGCCGACGAGGTCATCAAGCTGATTCGCAAGACGACCAACAAGCCGATCCGGTACGTCTTCGATACGCACTATCACGGTGACCATGCCGATGGGAACGTGAAGTACACCAAGCTGGGTGCAGTGGCCATTGCTTCAGAGAACAGCCGTGCACTGTTCGACACCAAGGGGATCGCTGGTTTCCAGAAGTCCCGGAAGGAAAAGAAGGAGGAGTACGGACCGCTGGGTTACGACAAGCCGTCACTGTACTTCCCTCGCAAGCTGGTCATCGACGACGGAACGATGCGGGTCGAGTTGATTCATTTCGGACACGCACATACCGCTGGTGATGCCATTGCCTGGTTGCCCAAGCAGAGGATTGCTTTCACGGGAGATTCGTGTGTCAACGGGGCGTTCAACTACACCGGCGACAGCAACACGGAGACCTGGATCGGGGTGCTGACCGAGCTGGCGAAGTTGCCGATCAAGATGATCGCTCCCGGACATGGCGAGACCTCGAGCAAGGCGCTGATCGCCACTCAGAAGCGTTATTTTGTCGAGTTGCGCCAGGCGATCCAGAAGGCCGTCGATGACGGCAAGACGCTTGCGGAGATCAAGACCTCGATCGATCTTCCGTGGTACAAGAAATGGACCGGCGTCGATGTGAAGACTCGTGAGGAGAACATCGAGCACGTTTTCGCCGAGTTGACCGGTAAGACGGTGAAGAAGAAGTGATTTGGGGACTGGTTCCCGTTGTTCTGGTCTCGGTGGCGACGGAAATTCCGGGTTCGCGTGTGATGGAATTTCGGCTGTTGCCGCCGCCTACGCCTTGCGAATGAAATGCGCGGCGTAGCTGCGGACTTCCTGTCCGTTGAGCACATGGACCTGGCGCAGCCGCGAGACGGTTTCCTGGCTGAAACGTCCCAGTGGGACGTGAACCAGCTTCCGGCCATGCTGTCGGGCGAGCCTTCGCCATGCGGCTCCGGGAGCCGCATGGCTGAGCACGGCGATGTGGCGTTCCCGGCTGTAATGGCAAGCCGCGGCCAGCAGTCGTTCCTCGAGCGTGTCGGCCCAGTCAAACCTCGGATCGGCCCAGACCTCGGGAACCGGGCGGGGCGGGAACAGAAACATGGCTCCACCGTAGTTGGCCAGTCCGATCCCGGGGCCGGCCAGTTCGGAACGGAAATCGGTCGCAAACAGGGCCAGGGTTGATTCGTCGTGGTGCTCGGCCATCCACGTGATTCGCCACGGATAGTCGCGGGGATCCGCCGGGGAATCGAAGAACATCAGGACACAGTCGAGACTGCCCCGGGTGGGTGGCAGAACCTTGACGAACAGGTCGCCGGTGTGCCAGTTCCTGAGCGTTTCCCGGATATCGAGACCGTCGCGCAGACTGGTCGTGAACTTCTCGGACCTCGCCAGGTCGGATCCCAAAAGCGACATCGCCGTGTCCTTGACGTGGGTCCGGAATCGCTCAATCGCGTTGTCCTCGGGTGGCCAGCTGCACTGGCGATGTGGATCCCACTGCATCTGCCACTCGTCCTGCTGCAGACGCGGTGGCCTGGGTTTCAGCTCGAGGGTCCGCCAGGTGACCGGGGGACCGGGCAGGCGGCTGACCAGTTCCACCGTCTCACCACCGGGCAATTCGCCACGGCCGATGCCCACCCGGATTTCCTCCAGAGGCAGGGGCAGCGAGTAGGCGTAGTCTCGTGCGGTCTCGGCCAGAGTGATCGCAAACTCGTCCCCGGCCACCTGCTTGGCGGCGGTGACCAGCGTGTAAAGATCAGGAGTCAGTCGGCGTTCGATCAACGAGAGGTTGCGGACGTAACGGAAGAAGGTCGAAAGCAGTTGAGGAGTGATTCGCCGCGCCCGCGATTTCCACTCGGCCACGTAACGGTCTCGTGTCTCCAGCAAAAGTTCCTTGAGCCCGTCGATCGAGAGATTGTCGTCGTCGTCAAGCCGGGCTCTCGCGGTTTCGTAAAGCCCGGTGATGAAGGGGAGTTCGCCGAGCGTGAAGGCCAGGGTGCGAGGATCGACGGCCAGCGTCTGGGTCTCCTCGACGTCGGGTTCCTCGCACAGCTGTCCTCCGAGACGGTACGCCTCGTGGATCCATGGCCAGTCGAGAACACTGCAGACGAGCAGGATCGAATCGTGCCGTTGTTCGAGTTCGAGGATCCGTGCAGCGATGTGGGCGACCCGATCCGCCGGTTGTCCTGTGGGGGGGCGTGGCAGCGCGGGGAGGATCGCCGAGGCAAATTGTTCGATGGCGACGTGTTTGAGTGCGTACGCGTCAGGCAGCACGGCGGCCATCGGTTCCCACGGGTTCGTTTCCGGGTCCACGAACGCCCGCGGGATGTGTTCCCCCACCGCGGTTCTCAGGGCGGCGATCACCGGCTGGCACGGATCGATCGGAACGTGGCTGGCTCGTCTGACAGATTCCGGGTTGCCCGGTTCAAGCTCGCTGTCGCCGCCGGGAGTCCAGCCGATGGACTCGAATCGGGGTGACTCGTGCTGGAGCACCACGGTGGCTCCCGGCAGGTGTTGCAGCGCGGACTCGGTGTCGGCCTGGAACGACGGCGGCAGCGGCACGGCCAGGCAGTCGAAGGTGTGCTCGAGCATCACGCGGCGGACGGCGACGGCGAAGTCACCGCTGCCGTGGATCACCGGCAGCACCAGCGTCTTCTCGCTGATCGCCAGGGGTCCGGCTGTCATGGTTCGAGTTCGCCTTCGTCCGTCTCCCCGTCCTCGTGGTCGGCGTCGGGATGCAGGGGGTCGTCGCCGGTGAAGAAGAAGTCACCGAGTCCCAGCGGAACGATGTTTCCGCCGAGTGACTGCTGTTTGCGTGCCGCCAGAGACTGGAGATCCAATGCGTCGTCGCCCAGGCAGGCGATGACCGATTCGGCCCATGCCTGGTCCCTGGAGAGCGGGTGTTCGGGGTCGGAGGCCAGCCGCTTGATCGCGTAACGGAGCACGTTGATGCCGTCGCGGGTCGAGAAGTCGAGCTTGAGTTCGTGGGCCTGTTGGAGAAACTCGACGGTCAGGTTCAGCATCTCGACGTCGGCAAATGGCAGGTGATACTCGAGGATCGCCCGCTCGTCTTCCCGCGCAGGATGTTCGAGTGCGAGGGTGGGTTGGAGTCGGCTGAGGATGTAGTCGGGAACCTCGAAGGTCGACTCGTCCTCGTTCATTGTCACCACGCAACGGAATTCGGGATCCGCAGCGATGGTGATGCCCGCGACGATCGACTCGACGTAGCGACGGTGATCGAGCAGCGGGGCGAGGCTGGCCCACGACTTTTCGTTCATCCGGTTGCCCTCATCGAGCACACAGACCGATCCGGTGAGCATTGCCGTCACCAGCGGACTGGCGTGATACTGGATCGTGCCGGATTCGGCGAGCACCGGAGTCACCAGGAGGTCTTCGGGCCGAGTGTCGGAGGTGCACTGGTAGACGTAGAGATCCTGTTCGCGGCTGCGGGCTGCGGCCATCGCCAGGGTGGTTTTGCCGATGCCCGGGGCACCGGTCAGTCGAGGGGCCAACGGCAGATCCTGCTCATCGACGGTCAGCCAGCAGGCCAAGAGCTGCCTGAGCACCTCGCCCTGTCCGATCCATTCCCCGCGTGACGGGTCGGGAGACGAGAGGTGCAGGCGGACGCCGCCGATCTCGACATGTTCGACCATCAGCGCCAAGCCGAGGCTATCTCGGTGAACGGCCGTTCGACATCCTCGCGCGTCACGGTGATCTCGCGGGTGAACCCGGTATGAGCCCGCTCGTAGAAGATCTGCGTGGCCAACTGGGGCTGAGAGTGAATCAGCGACGAGAGTTTCTGCTGCGTGTCAACGTCTTGGCCGGCCTTGGAATCGAGCTGTTCGTCGAACTGTCGGATTTCGGATTCGACTTCCGGATCGAACACTGTTCGCGTTTCGACAACCAGAGATTCGAGACGCGGGTCAAACTTTTTGTAATTCGCCATCGCGATGACTTCGGTGTTCGGGCGCGAATTGACCAGGCCGCCGACGTGCCATTCTACACGGACACCGTCGGACTCAACAGGCTACTCGGTGATGATGTCCCGCACCGATTGGCCGCTGGGGATCATCGGCAACACGTGTTCCTGGTAGGGACAGATGACGTCCAGCAGATACGGCCCATCGCAGGCAAGCATGGTGGCCACCGCGTCGCTGAGCTCGCTACGTTCCCGAACCTGGGTTGCTTCGACGCCGTATCCACGGGCAATCGAGACGAAATCCGGGTAGGTCTCTCCGAGGCCGCCGTCTCCGGAACCGGTGTACTCGGGAGCATCGACCGGTCCCAGCCAGGTGTGGGCCCGGCGTCCTTCGAAGAACCGGTCTTCCCATTGCATGACCATGCCCAGGTGCTGGTTGTTGAGCAGCAGGATTTTCACCGGCAGCTTCTCGCAGTGCAGCGTGGCCAGTTCCTGGATGTTCATCTGGAACGAGCCGTCACCATCGATGTCGACACACAGGGCACCGGGATTGGCGGCCTGGGCACCCATGGCGGCGGGCAGGCCGAAGCCCATCGTGCCCAGTCCCGAACTGCTCATCCACCGCCGTGGCCGGCCGATGGGGAAGTGCTGGGCCGACCACATCTGGTGCTGTCCGACTCCCACGCTGACAAACGTGTCACGATCGGCAGTCTGGCGGGCGAGTTCTCGAATGGCCGTCTGGGGGAAGATCAGCCGTTCGTCGTCGGGGCAGACCAGCGGGTTGTCCCGTTTCCATTCGGCAACCTGGGCCAGCCAGTCGTCGATCTGTGGAATGTCCTCATCGGCAAGCTGCTTGTTGAGCTCGTCGAGCACACCGGCGACGTCGGCGACGATCGGGATGTGTGCTTCCTTGTTCTTGTGGATTTCGGATGGGTCGATGTCGACGTGGACGATCTTGCCGTGTCGCGCGAATTCCTCGAGTTTCCCGGTCACCCGGTCGTCGAAACGAACGCCCAGTGCCAGCAGCAGGTCGGCCTCGTTGATGGCGAAGTTCGAATAGACGGTGCCGTGCATTCCGAGCATGCCCAGCGATTGAGGATCGTCGCCGGGGAAGGCCCCCAGCCCCATCAGCGTGTTGGCCACGGGGATGCCGGTTTTTCGGGCGAAGGTGGCCAGCTGCTGGGCGGCTCCGCCGTTGATGATCCCACCGCCGATGTAGAGGATCGGTCGTCGCGATCGGCGGATCGCTGCGATCACCTGCCCGATTTGCTCGGGCTGGGACATCCTGGATTCGGGGCGGTAGCCCGGCAGCGAGGTCGGGGGATCGTAGTCGGGGGGTTGGTCGAGGGTCAGCAGCTGGACGTCCTTGGGGAAGTCGATCAGAACCGGACCGGGTCGCCCGGTGCTGGCGACGTAGAAGGCTTCCTTGACCACCCGGGCCACGTCGTCGATCTCGGTGATCAGGTAATGGTGCTTGGTGACCGCGCGGCAGACCTCGACGATCGGTGTTTCCTGGAAGGCGTCGGTACCGATGACCTGCTTGGACACCTGTCCGGTGATGGCCACCATCGGCACACTGTCCATCTTGGCATCGGCGAGCGTGGTGACGAGGTTGGTGGCCCCCGGTCCGCTGGTGGCCATGCAGACCCCGACCCGGCCGGTGCTGCGAGCGAATCCCTGGGCGGCAAATCCGCCTCCCTGTTCGTGTCGCGGCAGGATGGTCCGGAGCCGGTCCGCATTGTGGATCAACGCCTGGTGCAGCGGCATGCTGGCTCCGCCGGGATAGGCGAAGATGTGGTCGACACCCTGTTGGATGAGCGCTTCGACGAGAATGTCGGCGCCGGAAAGGCCCTGTGTGCCGCGAGCAGCTGAACGGTGATCTTGGGTGGTCGACACGGATTCGGTCTCGATCAATTGGTCGCTCTGGAGCGACCCGATAGTGCGGAATCAGCCTGCCAGCCGGCGATTCCGTTCGCGAACACGTGCGCGGCAAAGCTGGGTCCAGTGTAAGCGGTAAAACAGCGACGGGCGAGGCCAGTTCAGGTGGTGTTCCCGGCTGGAGACCACCATCTGTGACGGCCGTAACGATTGCGCCATGCCCACAATGGGTTTGCTGACCCGACAGTCAGCCCGCCGACGGTTGTGGTCGCCACTGCCGCCAACAGCATTCCTGCCGCCGTGATCCCGGGAAGGAACCGTCAGGCCATGGTTGTCTGGACCAGCAGCAACATCCCGGCCGATCGGTTCACGCCCGATCTCCCCGCAATCTTGTGCCCAGGGTGAACAGGACAATTCCGGTCAGCGTCAGGATCGGCATCCAGATCAGCGGCATCCCGAAGTTGAGTTGCCAGATGATCAAAAACGGCAGCAGGGTCAGAACGACCAGCTGCATCAGGAAGCCGATTTGCTGTCGCATCGCGGCATCCTCACGTGTGGGGCCCCGGGCCAACTCGGCCTACTCGGAGAACTTGGCCACCGGCACCTTGACGGCCGGCAGTTTGGTGGTCTGGTTGGCCTTGATCGTGACAGTGAATCCGCGCTTGCTTCCGGCAGCAACGTAACCGACAAGTTCGTGCCAGCAGCGGAACTCGTATTTCCCCGGCGGCAGGCCGGTGACGGTGAACTGGCCCTGTGCGTTGGTCACGGCCATGTAGGGGTGATCGAGGATCAGCCAGTAGCCACGCATCCACGGGTGGATGTCGCACTTGACTGTGGTGGGCAGGAACTCTGCCACGGGGTACTTGAACTTGAGCCCGGTGCGGTTGTTCGCGTTGATGATGAAGTTGTCGGCCTTGTTGCGGATCGGGTAGGTGTGCGTGTTGTGGGCGCAGTTGTCTGCCGATTTGACGACCACCGACTGGCCGGTTTGAAGCAGCAGGGTGTGTGGCGTGAAACGGCAGCCCTTCTGGTCGAAGACAACATCCGTCTTTGCAGCGGTCGCCAGCTTGGGGTGGATCTTCGTCTTGGCTTTGTCGATCTTGCGGATGTAGACGAAGATGTGCCGGATGCCTTTGGTCTTGGGGTCGACGACCAGGGAATCATCGAGCAGGTCAACCGCCGCGCAGACAGTTCCGTCCTTGGCCGCCGGATCGCCCTTCTTGATCAGGATCTTGGGAGCCGGAATCGCTCCGTCGAGCAGGAACTGGCCCGAGACCGATCCGTGGCCGGCGTCGTTGAGCAGGGGGGCCGCTGCGGGTTTTTCGGCCTTGGGGGCGGCCGAAACCAGTGAGACAGCGACGAGAATCAGCAGGCAGGACCTCAGAGAATTCATCAGGCAACTCCTGGGCAGCAGAACCGGGTGGCATTCCAGACTAGCGAATCCCATCGGGTGGCGGAAGCGGTTGCTCCCTATGCCAACACGCCGTGGATGGGTTCGCCGAGTGCGATCGGGTGCGGCTGCCCCTGCGGATCGGTGATCCGCGTCTGAGGATCCAGTCCCATGGCGTAGTAGATCGTCGCCGCAACGTCTTCGGGCGTCACCGGGTTGTTGGCCGGGTAACCGGCATGGGCATCCGAGGATCCGAAAACCGTTCCCGGTTGGATCCCGGCCCCGCCCATCAGGATCGTGTAACAGTGTGACCAGTGGTCGCGGCCGCCGGCCGAGGTGGCGGCGCCGACGGTGACCTGGCCCATCTTGGGTGTTCGTCCGAACTCGCCCATCGCCACGATCAGTGTCTCGTCGAGCAGGCCGCGATCGTGCATGTCTTCGAGCAGGGCGGGGAAGGCCTTGTCGAAGTACGGCAGCAGGGACTTCCGGAGAATGGGGAAGTGGCGGAGGTGCCCGTCCCAGGCCGAATCGCGACGTCGACCGCTGCAGACAGTCACCAGCGGCACGCCCGCCTCGATCAACCGGCGAGCCAGCAACAGGCACTGTCCCAGGTG
Organism: Planctomycetaceae bacterium; assembly: GCA_002724315.1. Lineage (GTDB taxonomy): Bacteria > Planctomycetota > Planctomycetia > Planctomycetales > Planctomycetaceae > UBA8437. The sequence goes on from PBOJ01000076.1 coordinate 28,676, forward strand.
GGGCAGGCCCCCGAAGTTGCGGGCTCCCCTGTTGCGTTCCACGCGGTCGGGCAGACCGTACTTTTCACGGATCGCTGCCGGTTCACGACTCAGGTCGAACGCGTCGCGGGTCTTGACCGACGAGAGAAGCGAGAACGCCTTGCGGGTGTGGTCGTCCATCGAGTTCCAGGCCGGTTCGGGAATCCGCTTGTGAGGGGCCCTGTCGAGCAGTCCCAGCAGGGTCTGCCGCCGGTTCAGTCGGGCACGGGGCACCTCGGCCGGCAGTGCGAGTCCGGGCACCCTGTAGTTCTTGACACTGGGGTCACCGACGACCAGCGGGTCGAAACCCGGACCCAGGAAACCGGCTCGCTGGCCCGGCAGGTCGTGCCCGGCGTCCCACATGATGTCGGGCAGGTGCACGTATTCGGGGATGTCCTTCAGGGGACGCTGCTGGGCGAGAACCGATCCGACCGGTGGGAAGTTGTCGGGTTCTTCCTTGATGATCAGGTTGCCGGCCGGCAGAGGATGCCGTCCGGTCAGCATGTAGTAGGTGGCGGCGCTGTGGACCATCACGTCGTGGGTCACCGAGCGGACCAGTGACAGGTGATGCATCTGCCTGGAGAGTTCCGGCAGGCCCTCGCAGACGTGGATGTCCGGCACGGTGGTCCGAATCGGCTTGAACTCGCCGCGGACCTGGGCGGGTGCGTTCGGCTTCATGTCCCACATGTCGTGCTGGCCGGGACCGCCATCCAGGAAGAACAGCAGGCAGGACTTGGCTGCACCCGGCCGCAAACCGCCGGCGGAGGCCTGGCGGATCAGCGAGGGCACCGTCAGGCCCAGCAGGCCGAGTGACCCGACCTGGAGCAGGTCGCGTCGCGCGATCGGCGGAACGGTGTGGGAGTGGCTGTTCTCCATCACGTCAGGCTAACGGATTCCAACTGCCAGCCACAAGTTGAACATGACCCGTGCCGTCTCGAGTCATCAATGCATCAAAAATCCTCTTGCGGATCCTCATTTTCGCTCCGCAGAATTGTCTTCGGTGAACCGCTCGCCTCGGGCGGCTGCCTGCGGGAAGGATTCCGCTGCCGGTGGCCGTGCGGATGGTTTCCCAGAAATCGGCGGGCCCGAGGTGTTTGCCATGCTGGCGAAGTTGTTCACGTATTCCTTGTTCGGGATCGAGGCCCGCGCGGTCGAGGTCGAGGTCGACATCTCCTCTGGCAGCCTGCCCCGGACGATTCTGGTCGGGTTGGCCGAGGCGGCGGTTCGCGAGAGCACGCACCGGATCGAGCGAGCGCTGGTCAACAGCGGTTACGTTCGTCCCAGTGACCGGGTCGTCATTTCGCTCTCCCCGGCTGATCTGCCCAAGGACGCCGCGTCGTTTGATCTGCCAATCGCCCTGGGCCTGCTGACGGCCAGTGGCCAGCTTCAGGGTGACCGATTCGAGGAATTCGCGGTGGTGGGTGAGCTGGCCCTGGACGGCCGATTGCGTCCGATCCGCGGTGTGCTGTCGATGGCGCTGGCCGCCCGCGAAGCTGGACGACGTGGGATCGTGGTGCCACTGGAGAACGCGGCCGAGGCGGCGGTTGTCGAAGGACTCGATGCGATTCCTGTTGGGACTCTGGCCGAGGCGGTCGGATGCCTGGCGGGATCGCTCGAAATCGATCCCGCAGAGTTCAGCTGGGAGCAGGCGATCGGTGACCACGACCGTTACGAGATGGACTACGCGGATGTGAAGGGACAAGAAATGGCCAAGCGGGCTGTGGTGGTGGCCGCCGCCGGCCGACACCACCTGCTGCTGATCGGTCCGCCGGGAACCGGCAAGACACTGCTGGCCCGCAGGCTGGGTGGCATCCTGCCCGAGTTGACCTCTCGGGAGAGCCTCGAGACGAGCCGGATCTGGAGCGTCGTGGGACGGCTGGCCCCTGGACGCCCCCTGATGCTGACCCGTCCCTTTCGCGCCCCTCACCACACGATCAGCGAGGCGGGACTGGTGGGAGGTGGCAGCCGTCCGGCGCCGGGAGAGATCAGCCTGGCGCATCACGGAGTTCTGTTCCTGGACGAGCTGCCCGAATTCAACCGGCGGACGCTGGAGGTAATGCGGCAGCCGCTCGAAGAGAACCAGGTCACGATTTCCCGGGCGCTGGGCAGCGTGACCTTTCCGGCGAACCTGATGCTGGTGGCGGCGATGAACCCATGCCCGTGCGGGTTCCGGGGGGATCCTCGGCGGGATTGTCACTGCGGGATCTCTCAGGTCGAACGTTACATGGCCCGGATCAGCGGCCCCCTGTTGGACCGGATCGATATCCACGTCGAGGTGCCCGGAGTTCCGTTCCACGAACTGGCTGGTGACACGCCGGGGACCGACAGTCGAGTGATGGCCGAGCAGGTCGAGGTGGCTCGCGTCGTGCAGATCCAGCGATTTGCCGAATCCGATTCTGGCAGCTCCCCGGTGACACGAGCCAACGGCAACATGACCCCACCCCAGATCCGCCGTCACTGCCGGTTGCAGGGTCCAGCCGAGAAGCTGCTGAAGCTGGCGATGGAGCAGATGGGCCTTTCGGCCCGGGCTCACGACCGGATCCTGCGGGTCGCTCGTACCATCGCCGACCTGGCCGGCCAGCAGGACATCGCCGAAGATCATCTCTCGGAGGCAATCAACTACCGGGCCCTCGATCGCTCGTACTGGAACTGACGGATCGAGGGGTCGATCTGCCGGACCGGCTAGGGAGTGGCCGATTCCAGGAGTCGAGGTGAAGCCTTGGCCACCCACCCGGCCTTTCGCTGTCCCTTGCCGGGGCGGCCCGAATCTCCCAGGTCGGCCCGGGCCTGATCGATCAGTCCCTTCAGTCGCTTGACCACATCGGGGTGACTCGCGGCCACGTTTTTGTCTTCGTGGATGTCGCTGGCCAGGTTGAACAACTTCAACGGCTGGGCCGGTTCGGGCTTGCCCCAGTTCCGCTTCTTGGCCTTCATCGGGACGAACATTTTCCACGGCCCCGACCGGACCGCCTGCAGCTGGTCCATCTGGTAGTAGTAGAACGCGTCGTGTCCGGCCTCGGCACCCGCCTTGCCGGCCAGTATCGGCCAGATGTTCTTGCCGTCGATCCTGCGGTCACCCGGTGGCCGGGTTCCGGCCAGATGAGCGAGCGTGGGCAACAGGTCGATGGTGCTGGTGATGGCGTCACTGCTGGTTCCGGCGGGAATTTTCCCGGGCCAGCGGACCACGCACGGCACCCGCATGCCGCCCTCGTCGGTCCGTCCCTTACGGCCTCGCAGCGGCAGGTTGCTGCCCTGGCGGGCCCGAGCGGAACCGTTGTCGGAGGTGAACAGGACCAGCGTCTGACTGTCGATTCCGCATTCCTCGAGTGCCTTGAACAACTCGCCCATCGACCAGTCGATCTCGTGGACCCAGTCGCCGTAGAGACCGTCTCGTGACTGGCCACGGAACCGCTTGGCGGGCACCAGCGGCAGGTGGACCGCGGTGTGCGGCAGGTACAGGAAGAAGGGCCGCGACTTGTTGGCCCGTATGAACTTCACTGCCTCCCGGGTGTATTGTTGTGTGATCGTGGTGTCCTTCTGGATGCCCGAGGCGAGGACCTTGAGATCCCGCACCAGCGGCAGCGGGACGTTCTTGCGATTCATGTCGTTGCTGTAAGGGATCCCGAAGTAGTGGTCGAATCCCTGGTTGGTCGGCATGAAGTCGGGATGGTCACCCAGGTGCCACTTGCCGATGGCCATCGTGGCATAGCCGCGGGTCTTGAGGACCTCGGCGACGGTCACCTCCGACGGGTTCAGCCCCTTGCGGGCTGCGGGGAACAGCACGCAGAGGTTCTTTTCGTCGACATGCATGTTGACACGTCTCGGGTAGCAGCCGGTCATCAGGCTGGATCGCGACGGGGTGCAGACCGAGCAGGTCGAATAGAAGTCGGTCAGCCGCATGCCCTCGCGGGCCATCCGGTCCAGTACCGGCGTGTCGTGCGTCTTGGACCCGAAGGGGCCGATGTCGGCATAGCCGAGGTCATCGCAGAAAACGACGATGAAATTCGGCTTGGTGTCGGCCACGGCCGAGTGGACCGTCAGCAGGGTGAACACCAGGGCGAGCGCGTGACGCATGGGACAGGACCTCGAAGTGGAGTGACCTGGTGAGTGGCGAAGGATCGCCCGATCAGGTCGCCGACCTCATCGCCGCCGCAAGAATCTCTGAAGTGCTTTCCCGCATGATCCTGGGGTCGACCATTTGACCCTGTTGCAACGTTGCCCGGACGTCCTTGCCCGAGATGAACACCGATTTCTCGTCGGGATGGTTCTTCATCAGGTCGACCCGTCCCAGTGATTCGTAGAAGGCGGCGAACCCGACCTTGACCGGGTCAATCTGCAGGTCTCCGGCGAGGTTGTCGAAGATCTCCTGGGCGTCGAAGTCACCCCAGATCGCTTCACCGTCGTGGAAGGGGGCGTCGGCGTGCTTGCGGCCGATCACGATGTGCGTGTAGCCCATGTTCTGACGGTAGATTGCGTGCATCACCGCTTCGGCCGGGCCGCCGTAGAACATCTTGATGTCTAGGCCCAGCAAGCGGACGCGATCGGGGACGCTCTCGCCGCGTGGTTCCCAGAGTTCCGGGTCGCTGTCACCGTCGCCCATCGCGCGATCACTGATCAGCTTTTCGTAGGTCTGCATGCGGATCGAGGCGTTGACGTCGTCTCCCTTGGTCTCGCCGATCAGCGGATTCAGCACCGCCCCGGCGTTCTTGCCGGCTTTCAGCAGTGACTCGAGTGCGTAGACCAGGGCGTATTCGTGGGCCCGGTGCAGGGGGTTGCGGGTCTGGAAGGCCACGACGGCCTCCCAGCCGGTTTCTGCCAGTAGCGCACGGACCTCGCGAGGCGAGAGCACGTGCTGACCGAAATCGGGATTGCTGGCCGCGGGCAGGACCTGAATCGTGCCGCCAACCAGGTGCGTTGCGTCGGCGTCGTGGACCGTCACCATGTCACCACCCGGGTGATCGGTGCGGTCGGTGCCGTAAACCGAACTGATGTACCGCGGCTTGTCCCACTCGAAGACACTCTCGACATCCAGTGTTCCGATCACCTGGCCATCGGGACCGGCCAGGGCGACGGTCGCTCCAACCTCGAGCTCCGAAGCGGTCTCGGCCGAGGCCGGCAGGGACAGGGGAATGGTCCAGGCGTAGAGCGACCCGTTGGACTCGATCACTTTCTCGTCGAGCACCCGGTTGTAGATGTCCTCGTTCATGGGCCCGACCAGTGGGCTCAACGTGCCGTCACCGATGCGGTGGACGGTTGAGACATCCGCGGTCGAAACTGGCAGGCGAACCAGTTCGGCGGCGGCAGCGCGGAACGAGTCGGCTTCTTCGGCCGAGACCATCCGGCAAACGGGTTCGGAGAGACCACCATGTGGAGCAATGAGGTCGGTCATCTGGGGAGCTTTCGTGGGTTGGAGTGAGCTGAGAGTTGAAGATCGAATCTGCGAGGTTAGGGGACCGGGTGGTCGTTGACAACTACCCTCGCAACCCGGCCGCCTGCATCAGCCGGTCGGTTGCCTCGTACGCCTCGGCCACCCATTCCTCGATCCTGTCCGGTTCCGGCGAGTATTCCAGTTCGATCGATACCGCCCCGTCGATCTCCAGCTGGCGGATCTCATCGAGGTACGGTCCGAAGTCAACGACCCCCCGTCCGGGAGGCAGGTCGCCGTGAACTTTGCCGTCGCAGTCGGAAATGTGAACGTGGATGGCCTTGTCCTTGAGCTGCTTCAACTCCTCGGGCGGCACGTCGGCCAACAGCAGGTGCGAGACATCGATGTTGGCCTGCAGGGCCGGGTGGTCGACGTCATCAATGAACCGCACCATGTTCTCGACGTTGCCCAGCAGCGAAAGCGGGAACGGTTCGAGTTCCAGCGCGATCTTCAGTCCCAGGTTCTCGGCGTACTCGGCCAATTCCCTGCAGTTCTCGACCCCCGTGGCCCACTGTTCGGCCGGCGGGATTACCTCCTGGTTCCAGATGTACTCGCCGAGCACCAGCAGCAGATTGTCGGCCTCGTATTCGTAGCAGAGATCGAGAAACGCGTGACAGCGGTCGACGTGAAACCGCTGCACCGAGGGGTTGAAGTCGATCAGTCCGACGGCGACACAGCAGATCGAGATGATCGGCAGTCCCGCCTTGTCACACTCGGTCTTGATTCGCCGCCGTTCCTGGATGTCGATGTCGAGCGGATCGGTGAAGATGTCGATCGAGTCGAACCCGAGTTCGGCGGTCTTGTGAATGCCCCAGGTGGTGTCGCGACCGGCCTGGGCCCAGGCCGAGTTGATCAGGCCGAGTTGCATGGCGGGTGGTTCCGGGATGAGTGGTCGTTGCCCAGCGAATGTAGCAGAGTTGCCCCCCGGCCTTCATCACCGACAATGGCTACTCACCTCCAGCACGGAGCCAACCACGATGGACCTCGCTCTTTCCGAACATGTCGCCGTTGTCACCGGTGGGGCCAGTGGAATCGGCCGCGCCGTGGTGGCGGGTTTCCTGGCCGAGGGGACACGGGTGGCGATCTGGGACATCGCCGACACGGTCGACACCACCGCCGACGAACTTTCCGCCGGTGGCGGACCGACGGTGATCGGTGTCCGGGTCGACGTGACTGATGACGCCTCGATCAAAGCGGCCATCGGGAGAACGGTTGAGGCCCTGGGTCCGATTGACCACCTGGTTCACTGTGCCGCCATCGGGTCCGGACACTTTGGGTATCCCTTCACCAATCTCAATCCGGATGATTGGTCCCGAACCCTGGACGTCAACATCATGGGCATGGTCCGGGTTGCTCATGCGGTGGCCACCGGGATGGTCGAACGCAGCAGCGGGACGATGGTTTTTCTGGCCAGTGTCGCCGGGCAGTTCGGCTCGCAGACCGACCCCCCGTACAGCGCGGCCAAGGCGGCCAACATCAATTTTGCCCAGTGCGTGGCCAAGGACCTGGCCGAACACGGGATCCGGGTCAACACGATCTGTCCCGGAATGATCGAGACACCGTTGAACCGCGGTGTGTGGCAGGCCTGGAACGATCGGCAGCCGGAGGAAGAGAAGCAGGACTATCACGAGTGGGCTGCGGGGAAGATTGGCAACGTTGTACCGCTGGGTCGCTGGCAGCAGCCCGAGGATGTCGCCGACATGGCCGTGTTTCTTTCTTCCAAACGGTCCCACAACGTCACCGGCCAGACGATCAACGTTGACGGTGGCTTCATCATGCATTCGTAGCGAGAACCGATCATGCGGATCAGCGATACCGGCCTGGTTTTTGATTCAGCCACCGTCGACGGCCCATTGCGGGTGTGCTCGTTTTGCTCGCTGTTGCAACGCGAAAACGGAACGCTGCTGGTGTCGTTCCGGCGGGGTTCGTCGAAGGACTCGGACGACGGAAACGTGGTGATTTGCGAATCGACCGATCACGGCAACACCTGGTCGGTGATCAGCGAAGGGTTTGAGTCTTCGTTCGAAGATCTGCCGGGTGAGATCCGGTCGACCGAGTTGGCCGAACTGGCCGACGGCCGGTTGCTGGCGGTTCAGGGCTGGGTTGACCGGTCCGGGGGTAGCGGAGGACTGCGGAATGCCGAGACCGATACGATTCTGACTGTGCACCTGTTGCAGGATTTTTCGACTGATGGTGGTCGCAGCTGGGGTGATCGTCGGGTTTTGAAGCGGAACGCGGTTCTCAGTGGACCGGTACTGCGTTTGCCGGGTCGGGGCTGGCTGGCGACCAGCGAGTTCTCTCATGCGGGCACTCCCGAACGCGAGCGGTTCCACGGGGCCTACGCACACCTCAGTACCGACGGCGTGGATTTCGGGACCGCCGTTGATGTCGTCGACGAGGATCCCGATATCTTCTATTACGACCAGCGACAGCGGGTCTGTCCCCGGACGGGTCGTCCGGTGGCGATGTTCTGGACCTACGACAACCGGGCCGAAGCCGACATCGAGATGCACATGGCGTGGGGGGACGCCGAATCCCTGACGTGGGAAACTCC
>PBOJ01000077.1 GCA_002724315.1 Planctomycetaceae bacterium
CCGAGTATCTCTTCAGCTTCGAGTACGAACGAGACGGCTCTCGGCTGATCGTGCTCGGCAACAACTGGCATTTCGGTGATTGCTTCATCAAGCTCAAGGTGCTCGACCTCGACGCCAACAAGCGGTACGTGCTCTGGGAACCCGAACAGAACCGGGCATTCGCCAATCCGAATGGCCAGACGGTGCTGTCCGCTGAAGAGCTTGCCAGCGGGTTGGTCATTCACGCACCGGCGACCCGCTGGTCAGCGGTCTTGATTCAGCCTTACGAGAAAAACAAGGATTACGGGACTGCGGTTCTTCCCGAGACGGTCCAGAAAGTCATGAAACAACGTCATGCCGGGCTCAAGCAAAGCGTCAAGCGAAGCGCTGAGTTCCGGTAACGACAATGCACATTGTCGAGAGACGCGGATCCGGAACGACTCCAACCTTCGAGAGGCGGTATGGACGCACTGGCATTTCGACGAATCTGTACGGTCGGTATCACCGCCGCGTTTGTTCTGTCTGCTTCTCTGGAGGGTTTCTCCGGTGAGATGGCATCGGCGAAGGCAGCGCCGAAAAACTCACTCCAACAACGGCCAAACTTTGTGATCGTCCTTTGCGATGATCTCGGATATGGAGACCTGGCCTGCTACGGGCACAAAATCATCCAGACGCCTCACGTGGACCGTTTTGCGAAAGAGAGCCTGAAGCTGACGAGCTGTTACGCCGCTCACCCGAACTGCTCTCCTTCTCGAACGGGAATGATGACCGGTCGCACGCCGATGCGCGTTGGCATCCACAGTTGGATCCCGATGCTGTCCCCGATGCATGTCCGCAAGCGCGAGATCACCGTGGCGACGCTGCTTCGGCAAGCCGGCTATGCCACGTGCCTCTCGGGCAAGTGGCACCTGAATGGACGTTTCAACCTGCCGGGCCAGCCACAACCCTCGGACCATGGTTTCGACCATTGGTTCGCAACGCAGAATAACGCTCTACCGTCTCACGAGAATCCGGACAACTTCGTGCGCAACGGCAAGCCGGTCGGCAAGCTGGAAGGATTCTCCGCACAGTTGGTCACCGATGAAGCTGTCGCCTGGTTGACCAAGCTCCGCGACAAGGAGAAGCCGTTCTTTCTGTTCGTCAACTATCACGAGCCGCACGATCCAATCGCCAGCGCCCCTCGCTTCACCAAACGCTATTCCGACAAAGGCCAGCGGAGCCGCTTCCAACCCGACATCTCGTCTCTGGCGGCGCATCATGGCAACGTGACACAAATGGACGACGCATTTGGTCGACTGATGAAGACGCTGGATGAACAGAATCTCAGCCAGAACACGATGGTTTTCTTCACCAGCGACAACGGCCCAGCCATCATCAAATCGCACCCTCACGGTTCGGCGGGACCGTTGCGCGGCAAGAAGGGCGTCGTCTACGAAGGTGGGATTCGCGTACCAGGAATGATTCGCTGGCCCGGTCACGTCACACCGGGGACCGTCAGCAATGTTCCCCTGAGCGGCGTGGACGTTCTGCCAACGTTGTGTGAGATCGTGGGCATTGATCCGCCCAAAGACCGGGCGATTGACGGAACGAGTTTTCTTCCGCTGCTGTCGAACAAACCCATTCGGCGAACAACGCCTCTCTATTGGCATTTCCACCAGTCACGTGAAGTCGAAAACCGGCCAAAGGTGGCGATGCGCATCGGCTCATGGAAAATCCTCGCCACCCTGACCGGGCGGAGAATTGAACCATATGCAGACATCCATGCCGCTGACCAGCGCCTGATCAAGTCCGCCAAGTTGGACACGTTCGAACTCTACAATCTGGATGACGACATTGGCGAAACGACTGACCGAGCAGAAAGTGAACCGAAACGTCTGGCTGAGATGTCGGCAAAGCTGAGACAGATGTTCCGCGAAGTGCAAAAGGAATCGCCGACCTGGCCTGCCTGGCGATCTCCGCGCATCGAAAGCAAACGCATTCGTGATTTCGTGGCGACACTGAAAAAAGCCGCCGACCGTTGACAAAGCCCAGTTCGCTGCAACAAGCGGTGCAGCAACCAGCCGTTTTGCCTCGCACGGGATCGCAGCCGGACGATGGTCGCGTTGGCGAACTGTCCAGTCACGGCTTCCGGCTGGCGGGACAAGCGTACCTGCCACGACGGAAAGCAGGACATCCGGGCCGGCATGTCATGAAGCTGGAGTCATCGAGGTCGGAGAATGCTGTGCCCGGGCAACCTCACGGCGACATGGCCCACACCTGCGCCTGAAAGGGCGAGCGGTCGGAAGCGAGACCCGCATAGAGCTTGCCCTTGTGAAATGACAGTCGATAGACCCATTCAGCTCCCCGGCTGACGAGTGGATCGACCCACGAACCATTCAGGCCGTCTCCGGCAAGTTTCGTCCAGGAGCCACCATCATATTTCCACACGGAGAGCGTTCCTCGTTTTCCGCCGACACCGAGATACAGCACGTCGCGATAGACAATCATGTGGTTGGGAATGTAGGCACCCTCCCACTCTGCCGGGGCCTTGCCGAGCGGTTGCCATGTGCCGTCTTTCTGCAAAGCGAAAACCGGGTTGTGGTATTTGGCTCCCAGGTTGGAGAGAGACACCACCAGCCGACCACGGTAGCTCACGAAACAGAGTGCGTAGTGGGATTCTGGTGCCCGCAGGTCGACCCAACGATTGCCGACAAGCTTCAGGACGTCGCCGTCGCCCATCGTGCGGCTGAACATTCCAGCGATGAGAGCCGAGCCATCGGTCCACATTTCGTACACGCCCGCATAGTTGTTGTCCTCGGGCCATCCCGGGACGCCCTGGCCGGCCAGTTGCGTCCATCCGGGGTCGTCGAAACGCCAGAGTTCGGCTCTTCCCCGGATATCCTCCGTCATCGTTCCGACGTGGAGCTTCCCCTGGAACCAGGCCATGGAATACGCGATGTCCTGTTGCGGAAATGCTCTCAGCCGAGTCCTTGATCCCTTCGCATCGATTCTCCAGACCTCCGCAGCGCCTCTGCCACGGGTCTCGGCGCTATGCGGCGTGCCAGTCCCAACATAGAGGTTGCCGTCGGCGTCCACCTGGAGAACTGCGGCCTTCAGTGATTTGAACTCCGCCTGTTTCGTCCAGCCGCCATCGACGAGCCTCCAGACCTGGGCGCTCCGTGCAATCGTCCCTGACGTGCCGACGTAAAGTCCGCCGTCGGTGCTGATCATCGACCGAACCTGGTTCGAAGTGTCCGGCCACGCGGTGCGAGTCTTTTGCCAGGTCGGCTTGATTTCGACAACCTGCTCAAGCGCCAACGCAACCGGACAGCAGGATATCAGCAACATGATCAGCCTGGTCGTTGCTTGAATTGGATCTTCCTCCAGGAGCAGGCTTCCCGGATTCACCGGGATTCAACGGATCCAGCTTGTTTTGCGAGAGATCGCCGCTTCCGTTCCCCGCCGGTATACTACAGTGCGGCGCAGCACCTGGGCGATTCCACAGCTCTTTCACCACCAGGAACGCACTCTCAGATGAATAGTCAGAGTTTTTGGGTTTGGCTGTTGGCCACTTTGATCTCGCACGCCGCACTCATGCAGTCGACGGTTGTCGCCGAGAAGCCCATCCAGGTCGGACTCCGCAAGCAGCTCCTGGTTGATGATTTCCTGGTCGCCCAATCGAAGAACGTGACTCGCAGGCTGGGAACAGCCGTGAAGGCCAATGGGGGAAAACCGCTGGCTTTCACGCGGGTCGCCGACAGTGGCCGCAAGGTCGGCATCGACGTCTGGCCACTGTTTGCTTCGGTGTACTTCGATGCGAGGCGGCAGAAGTTCCGGATGTGGCATCGCATCTCGTTCAACGATCGCTCGAGACGCAAGGCCAGGAAATTGACAGCCGACGAGATCGGCGTTGGTGCGGGATATCACCGGGGCTACAGCGAATCGGGCGACGGACTTCACTTCACCCTGGTGTCGTTGCTGAAGGGCCTGACGACCGGTGGCGATACGAATCTCGTGGTGACCATTGACGATCACGAGACGGATCCGGCGCACAAGTACAAGATCGCATTCGATTGTGACTGCCGGGTCAACGGAGCGGCGTTGGCGCATTCCTCGGACGGGATCCACTGGACGCCGTACAACCGCGGAAAGCCAGTCACCTATCGTGCTGCCGATTTCACCAACCAGGTTCTCTGGGATCCGGCCAAGCAGGCCTATCGCCTGTTCACGCGTACCGACTTCGGCTGGGGAGGTGGCCCTCTGGCCGGAAGAGTGGGGATCACGGTGGACAAGAAGCCGCTGGAAGTTCGCGGCGTACGATCCATGATCAATCGCGACCTGAAAGCCGATCCCACCAAATGGGAACTGGAACACCACTGGATCCTCGACGGAGAAGAAAAACTCTCGAGCAAGCGGCCACCGATCAGTGAATTGCTCAAGGATCCCGGATACCTGGCACGGGTGCGCAAGCAGGCTTTACGCCGACAGATCTATGTCATGACGGACTGGCTCTACGAGGGTGTTCACTTTGGCTTGATGTCAGTCCTGGAATACCCGACCGACGTCAGCGAAGGGCACAAAAGTGACCACGTCACCCGGCACGAACGGAGTGTCGAGAATTTCTACATTGCCACCAGCCGAGACGGGATCGGGTGGGACTTCCACTGGGTGTACGCGGGTCAGCCGCTTGTCCGGCGAGGACCAGCCGGGGCCTGGGACAAGGACATGGTCTTTCCCACGACGCAGATCATCACCCACAAGGACCAGCACTGGATTTACTACGGCGGGAACAACGAGCGTCACGGTGCTGCAGAAAAGGGTGTGTGGTTTGTCCGGCAAGGCGGCATCGGCCTGGCGCGGTTGCGCCTGGACAGGTTTGTCGCGTTGGAGGCCGGCAACACGGCCGGTACTGTCACCACCAGGCCATTCAAGTTGGCAGGTGGGCGGCTGCAATTGAACGTGGATGCCAGAGGCCAGGGCCAGGTTCGGGTTGAACTGCTCAATGCAGCGGGCACGCCTCTGCCGGGGTATTCAGGCGACCACTCGGTCTGGTGCCAGGGCGTTGACGACCTCCGATTCGAACCGACCTGGAAACACCATCCCAACCTGTCAGCACTGAAGGGGCAGGTGGTTCGGCTGAAGATTCAATTGAAACACGCTCGCCTGTATGCCGTGCACGTCCGGCGTTGATCACTCTCGGACAAATTGGCCAAAGTGGGACTGGTGGATACTCGACGAGAATCCCTTCAGCGACCTCCCGGCGACCGCCAAGCCACTCGGCCACGACACGCGATTTGCAGGCTTTTACGTGAAAGTGCGGTCCGGAGCCAGAGGGCCGTTTCGGGTGGATCGGCCAGTTGGGCTGATTGGCTTTTGGCTTTGCCCGGTGGTTAAAGTATCGGGAGACCTGCACAGGCAACGTGCAGGTGGCGCCCCGGGAAGTGTAGGTTTCAACGATGTCGCGGCCACACGATGAGACGATCAGTGACTCGAAATTGGCACAACTGGGAAAGGTATCTGATCCCGAGCAGACCATCGCTGACGACCACGGGTCGTCGGAGGATATCACCATCCAGATGGAGTCGGGAGATGGCCAGGATTCCGGACAGCCTTCAGGCTCGCCACGCGACGTTCACGGCTCGCTCGAGATGACGATAGCTGCCCCGAACGCCGCGTCCGACCGTGAGAAATCCGACCCGGCGTCGACCCGTATCGACGTAACGATGCCGGATGTCGGCAGTGAGGCGGTCAACGGCCCTGGTAGTTTTGAGGCCGGCATGGATTGCGGCGGCACCGACCAGGCCACGGGACACCGGATCAGCCGTCTCCTTGCTGAGGGTGGGCTGGGGGCCGTTTTTGTCGCCCAGGACGACAAGCTGAAACGCGAAGTCGTCATGAAGAAACTCAAGGAAGGGCACGGGGCCAGTGCGAAAGC
>PBOJ01000078.1 GCA_002724315.1 Planctomycetaceae bacterium
GCCGCCAACGCCTGGGATGACGGCGCCGACGGATTCGCCGTCGTCGACTACCACTGGACACCCAACGGATGGCCGTTGACCGCTGAGGACTACCAGACGCTCCGCGTGCTGGGGCACCCCGAATTGCTGCGATTCCGTGACAAGGACTACCGCGCCCTGCGACTCGGACGCGGCCAGAACAAACCGATCGACTGGCCGGACACGATGGACGATGCGCTGCCGATGCCACTGGAAGAGAAACAGCCGGTCGAGCTGACACTGCAAATTGCCGACGATCTGGAAGCCGCCGGCAGGCAGCAGAAGATCGAATCGGTCCGCCTGCGGATTCGCATCACCAACATCGAGGCCTCGCTGAACAAGGTCCGAGTCGAGCTAAACGGCAAACGCCTGCCCGAGTCGATCCTGTCACTGGACGACCTGATCTATCGCCAACAGCCGCTGGGGTCCTTCAACCCCTACGGGTTCGTCTACGAGTACCGCCTGCCCGAGTCGCTGTGGCCTCGCCGGGGAAAAAACCGCGTGCGGATAAAACTGGTCGAGAAGGACAGGGGGATCGACACCAAATTCGACGTCTCGGACATCGACCTGGTGATCGACTACAACCCCCAGCGGCACCTGCGCGAGAACCCGGTGTCGTACTAGGTCCGGCAAGCCCACGGGTCAGAACCCGTAATCGGCTTTCAGCTTCGACTCGTCCCGCCACCGCGGTGCGGCCTTCTCGATCTGCTGCGTGTGACGGGCCAGCCCCGAACAGTTGGTCGCCAGTACCTCGAACATCCGATGCGCCACGATCCGGTGTCCCAGGTCGCTCTGGTGGATGCCGTCGTAGTGGACGATCCAGTCGGCGTGGCCGCTGGCGGCCAGCAGGTCAACGAACAGGCAGTCCTGTTTGCGGGCCACCTCGGCGATCCCCCGTCCATAGTGGTGGAAGATCTCGAGATTCGCCTTGGTCCACGGCTTCCCACCCGCACCGAAGTCGGTCATGTAATAGGGCGAGGGAAGAACGATCAGTGGCTGGATCGTCTTGCGAACGGTGGTGATCACCCGGGTCATCTCGGCCTGGAACAACTCCAGCGGCGTCCCACCCCGGGCGTCGTTGAGCCCATACGAGATGATCAACAGGTCGGGCCGGTGATCCAGAACATGCTTCTGCAACCGCTCGCTGGCAGCCGGCTTCCCACTGTGCTTGTAGCAGGGACTGCGGGTCGAGATGACGTTGGCCCCAATGCCGTTGTTGATCACCTGCATTGGTTTCGACTGGAAGTCGTTGATCAGTCGCCCGAGCACCGGAACCCAGCACCGCGAGGCATTCGTACTCCAGCCTCCCGCGGTGGTGCTTTCTCCCAGCGCCACCATGCGGCGAAATCCGGTGGCATGCCAGTCACGTTTTCCGGCCGGCTTCGATTTCGATTCGGCAACGGCGAGGCTGGAGACGGTGGATGCCAGTGAACTGGCGAGCAACTGACGGCGACTGAGTTGGGGCATGGGAATCATCCGTTGCGGGAGACAAAAAAAACGGGCCGGCACCCGAAGGGGTGCCGGCCCGTGATGTTACCACGAAACCGAAATCGGCCGGGATCAGGCGAGTTCCCTGATCGGTTCCTTGTGGGAGAGATACTGGGGCCGACCGGCGGGATCCTTGACCGTCGCCGTTCGGACATCAATGCCCAGGTTCTTGTAGACAGTGGAGAAGATCTCCTGCACGTGCACCGGTCGGGTCTGAGCCCGTTCGCCCAGCCGGTTGGTGCTGCCGATGGCCTGGCCACCCTGGATTCCACCACCAGCGATGTAGGCACAACTGACCTGCGGCCAGTGGTCGCGACCGGCGTTCTTGTTGATCCGGGGGGTTCGTCCGAATTCCCCCCAGACCAGCACGGTGACGTCGTCGATCATGCCTCGTTCTTCGAGGTCGCTGAGCAATGCACCGACAGCCTGGTCGATCCGGGTTCCGTGGTGCCGGACCAGACCCTCGTTGTTGCCGTGGCTGTCCCAGCGGCCAAACGTCAGGGTCACGCAGCGGACGCCCACCTCGACCAATCGCCGGGCCCGCAGGATCAGCGTGTTGTCGGTGGCCGCACCGTCGTACTTGTAGGTGTACGGCTTGCCGTCACCATATTTCTCACGGATCTCGGGAGCTTCCTTCCCGATGTCCAACGCGTCGACCAGCTTGCTGGAGGTCAGCACGTCGAAGGCCTGCTGCTCGTACGAGTCGATCGCGGTCAGCTGACCGCTGGCATCAACGTCGCGACGCAGCCGGTCGACACTCTTGAGCAACGACTTCCGATCACTCAGCCGATCGGTGGTCACACCGTTGAGCTTCATGTTGGCCAAACCGGCACCGTCGGGGATGAACGGAGCGTAGGTCGCGCCCAGGAAACCGGGCGTGCCGGGGTTCCGCCACACACCGTCGGTCTTCATGCCGACATAGGGAGGAACGCTGCGATCGGCCGGACCCTGCAGCTTGTGCAACACGCTGCCCATCGCCGGGTGACCGCCAATCGAACGCATCTCGGCGTGACGGAATCCGGTCATGCACTGGAAGGAGTCGTGACGCCCCTCGCAGCCAACCACCGCCCGCAACACAGCGGCCTTGTCCATCGACTGGGCGATCTTCGGGAAACACTCGCCGATCTGGATGCCTGGAACATTCGTCGCGATCGGCTTGAACGGACCGCGGATGTTCTTGGGAGCCTCGGTTTTGATCTCCCACATGTCCTGGTGCGGAGGACCACCACCCAGGAAGATGTTGATCACCGACTTGTGGTTCATCTGCGTCTTGCCAGCCGCGTCGGCCCGCAGCAGATCAGCCTGGTTCAGGCCGAAGGCTCCCACGCCCAGGGCACCGATCTTGAGCATTCCACGACGGGAGATGCCATCACAGTATCCGGAACGAGCGTTGTTCTTTTGAGACCCGAAGATCGTCAGCATGGATCAACTCCAACTGTCTTTTTGTTACAGAACAGTCCCCTTTTATGCGATCGGCATTCCCCGAGTCAACTTGAAGCCGAATTCTCCAGTTGACCCTTCAAACGCCGTAATGCTCGAAGATGCCGCATCCCGGCCGCTGCAGGCGACAAACCCAGTGCTTCGGCGGTTTCGCTGTTGGTGAGTTGTTCGAAGTGTCTCATCAGCAGGATCTCACGATCGTCCTCGACCAGGTCTTCGATCGCTTCGTGAAACCGCAATTGCAGTTCCCGACGGATCGAAGCCGCGGCCGGTGTCAATTCGGCATCGGCCAGCCGTGCCGCCAGGTCCATGGAGCTCTGGTCCGCGTGAACTCGGGCCGCCAGGGGTCGCTCACGATCGACGCTGCGGCGCTGGGCCTTCCGGTGACGGCGGTGCATGTCGATCAGGCGGTCGCGTGCCAGTTGTCGCAGCCAAAGGTGAAAGGGAAGGGTGGGCTGGTCGAGATATTTGCCGAGCCGGTTCGAAGCTTCCAGCAACACATCCTGGACCACGTCGCTGGCATCGACACGGCGACCGATCGCCCGGTCCATGCGATGATCGACCAGTTTTCGCAGCGCATCACGATGGCGGTCCATCAGTCCCTCGACGGCATCCTGGTCCCCGTCTCTCGCCGCAGAGAGCAGTTCCCGGGTGCGTTCCGAGTCGGGCCAGATTCGTTGAGAATTGGTTGGCATCACGAGTGGCCGAATTGGTTGCTAGTCGGTCTCCGGTCGCACGCATCCCTGTCCAGCAACTTCCGGGGGCAGGCCCGTATCGACATCGGGAACGACGTCCTCGAGCCGGTAATCGTCGATCGCCAGTCCCTCGACGGCCACCTCCTGCAGCCTCTGCCAACCGCGAGTCACCAGGTCCTCGCGTCGGATCACATCCTGGGAGTCGAGTTGCCGCTTGTCGAACGGCCCCTCGACCGTCATCGGTTCGAAACGCTCGTCGACAATGAACTGTGCCTGCACGGGGTTGCACCGCACGTGCCGCTCGGGCTCGATGGTCAACGCCGACGCCGGCAGCTCACCGATCACAAACGACAGGTACAGATCGCTCTCATGGATCTCGTCAACCGGCGATCCACAGACCTCACAGAGATACCCTTCATCACAACGGGCCATGAGAACATTGTAACGGCAAAGGGCCGACAAAAGAGGGGGACAGGAACGAGAACTGGCGGGTGGTCAACGCCCAGAACGTGTGCCACACTGGAGCTGTCCGTTCTTTCCGCTCTTCACACCGGCTGGCCCTGCGATGTCGCTCGCTCGCTTCAGCGTCAACAACCGCGTCCTGGTCAACATGCTGATGCTGGTGATCCTGATGGCCGGCGGGATCTTCGCGTTCACCCTGGTCCGCGAGTTCTTTCCCGAGTCGCGACCCGACAAGGTGACGATCACGGCCCTCTACCCGGGCCAGCAACCCGAGGAAGTGGAAAAATCGGTCACGATCAAGGTCGAGGAGGCGGTTCACGACATCGAGGGGATCGAGAAGGTCGACTCGACGGTCTCTGAAGGCGTGAGCATGACCACGCTGACTCTCTACAGCGACGTCGAGGACATCAACGTGGTTGTCCAGGAGGTCAAGAGCGAGGTCGATGCGCTGGCCGACCTGCCCGAAGACGTCGAGCGGGTGACCATCAACAAACTCGAACCCCGTCTCCCGGTCATCAGCGTTGCACTTTACGGGGAGGGTTCGGAAGCCGAGTTGAAACGGGCGGTCAAACGACTGCGGGACGACCTGTTGCTGTTGCCCGGCGTCAGCGACGTGCAGTTGTCCGGAATCCGCAGCGACGAGATCAGCATCGAGCTGAAACCGCTGAAGCTGCTCGAATACGACATCACCTTCGACGAGGTGGCCACGGCCATTCGCGGCGTCAACATCGACGTCTCCAGCGGGCAACTCAAGGGCAACCGCCTGACGGTTTCGGTCCGGATGCTTGGCGAAGAGCGTCGCGGCATCGATCTCGAGAACATCGTCATCCGCAGCGACCCCGACGGGCGAAAGGTTCTGTTGAAGGACCTGGCCACGGTCCGGGACGGGTTCGTCGAGAGTGATCTCGAGAGCTATTTCAACGGAGAACCGGCAGCCAACTGCATTGTCTACAAGACCCCCAGCCAGGACGCGATCCAGATCTCGCGGCTGGTCAAGGCCTACGTCAAGGGGAAGCTCGGCGAGACGTTTGACCCGTTCGGTTTCCAACAGATCTCCCAGGCGCCCTGGTACCAGAAGCCGGTTTCGACGGTCGGCAGTGGTCTGACCTGGTTGATGACGGTCGTCAGCGGCCGGGGTGACCCCAGGACGATCTACGAACAGAGTGCCGCTCAACCGTTCGAACACCAGTTCCAGGTCGCGCTGCACACCGACCTGGCAAGGTTCATCGAGGGCCGGCTGGACCTGATGACCCGCAACGGCCGGGCCGGGCTGGTCCTGGTGCTAATCAGCCTGATGCTGTTCCTCAACTGGCGGGTGGCCATCTGGGTCGCCGCCGGGCTGGTGGTGTCGTTCCTGGGCACGTTTGTCGTGCTGTGGGCGATGGGCGAGACCATCAACCTGCTGAGCATGTTCGGGTTGATCATCGTGCTGGGGATCATCGTCGACGACGCGATCATCATCGGTGAGAACATCTACCGCCACGTCGAGGAGGGGATGCCGTCCCAGGAGGCTGCGGTCCGCGGTACCGACGAGGTGGCCTGGCCGGTCTGCGTGACGATCATGACGACCATCGCCGCATTCGCTCCGCTGCTGTTCATCCAGGGGCAGATCGGGGACTTCATGCGGGTCCTGCCGATCGTTGTACTGGCGGCGCTGACCGTCTCGCTTGTGGAAGCCCTGGTGATCCTGCCGGCACACCTGTCCCACATCAAGACGACTTCCCCGTCGGCCACCAAGCTGTCCGGCTGGCGACGGGTGTTGAAATCAGTTGCCGCCTCACCCGACCAGTTGATGAGGGGCCGGTTGCAGGACTTCTATGAGCGACTGCTTCGTGTCGCCCTGAAGTGGCGGTACGTCACACTGGCCCTGGCGTTCTCGACGGTGGTCGCCAGTTTCGGCCTGATCGCCGGCGGAATCGTCGACCTGGTCTTCATCCAGAAGATGGACAGCGAGACGTTGATGTGCGGGGTCGAGATGCCGGTGGGCACCGTCGTCGGCCAGACCCGCGAGCAGGTCAAGCGGATCAACGACTTCGCCCTGACACTGCCGGAGGTGGAAAACGTCCAGATGTTCGTCGCCATGCAGATGGACATCAAGGGAGGTGGCGGAGCCGAAATGCAGTCACATCTCGGCCAACTGATCCTCGAGTTGAAGGCCGCCGACGAACGAGAACTTGATGACCAACGGTCCAGCGACGAACTGCTGGTCGAACTCCGCAAATTCGCCCGAACTCTGCAGGGTGTCAACTCGGTCAACTGGGACGCGATGAACGGGGGACCCGGCGGGCGGGACATCCACATCAAGGTCTCGGGACCGAACTTCGAAGAACTGGTCCAGGTCGGCGAGGATCTGCAACGGACGCTCGATTCCTACACCGGTGTTTTCGACCTCGACGACGACCATGACGAGGGCAAGCGGGAAATGACCCTGCGGCTGAAGGAATCGGCTCGGCCGACCGGGATCGACGAAAACCGACTGGGCAGCCACGTCCGCAGTGCTCTTTACGGCCGCGAATCTCACCGGATCAGCCGCAACCGCGAGGACATCCGGGTGATGGTGCGGTACCCGGAAATCTTCCGGGAGAGCCTGTTTCACCTGGAGTCCATGTGGATCCCCACCGCGATGATCTCGGGCCAACGCGGCTGGGTGCCATTGCACGAGGTGGCCCGGCTGGAGCCCGGTGAAGGTTTCACCGCAGTGCACCGCAGCCAGAGACAGCGGGCGGTGTCGGTCTACGGAGCCGTCGATACCGATGTGGCCGATTCGTCAGTCGTGCTGGGACGTGTCCGCGAAGACTTCGATCGCAACATCGCCCCCAACTACCCCGATGTCCGCATCGAATTCCTGGGGAACTTCGAGGAACGGACCAAGGCGTTCGGTAGCCTCTGGATCGCCTTCCCCGTGGTGCTGGTGCTGATCTACATGATGTTGGCCGGCCTGTTTCGCAGTTACGCCCAGCCGATCGTGGTCATGGCGGCCATTCCTTTCGGCCTGCTGGGAGCCATCATCGGGCACTGGATCACCGGCAACCCGATCACGATTCTCAGCGAAATCGGCTTCGTCGCCCTGGCCGGAATCCTGGTCAACGACAGCCTGATCCTGGTCGACTTCATCAACCGGCGAATCCGTGACGGCGCGGATCCTTTCGAAGCCAGTGTCACGGGGGCCCGCTCGCGACTGCGAGCCATCCTGTTGACCACCCTGACGACCGCATCGGGGCTGACACCCCTGATGTTCGAGACCAGCTTCCAGGCCAAGTTCCTCACGCCGATGGCCGTGACACTGACCTTCGGGCTGATCTTCGCCACGGCACTGACCCTGGTGATCGTGCCGTCGCTGAACCTGATCTTCCTGGACGTCAAGAAACTGGCCGGCTTCGATGACCGGCCGGACCCCGGGGTCGCCGAGATCTAGTACGTCCAGTTGATCGAGAAGCTGTAGTTCTCGGTCCAGAAACTCGTCCGCTTGGTGTCGATGGACGGGTACAGACCCTCCGACGGATTTCCTGCCCAGTAGATGCTCCCGAAGGGCCGGGCCACGTGGCCGACGAACAGGACCGTATAACCGAAGCGGAACCGGGCCTCACTGAGAATCGTCGAACGACGCAGGATCGGGATATGAGCGAACAGGGGTGCCTCGGCAAAGAGGGACTGTTCGATGATCTCCGAGACGTGGGAGTGCCGGTCGCTGTCGCTGAACCGGTTCGGCTGGGGATCCTCCGGAGTGGGCATGTTGAAATTGTTCTGGCGGGTCACGATCCCGATGTTGTTGCCCTTCAGACGCATTCGTTCGCTGTTGGCCGCCACGGCCAGCTTGGTCTGTCCCCAGAGCTTGAACTTCTCACCACCCAGGTCGTACCTCAACCCGATCTCCGGTCCGATCAGGTCACTCCGCGACACGTTGCTCAACGTCGAGGTCAACGGGTACATCGAGGGATCGTTGTAGATGACGAAGCGGAACTCTTCGTCAGCACCACCACCGCCACCGCCACCGCTGTCACTCTCTTCGACCAGGCCCGCGTTGTCGGTGATCCCGTCGCCGTCATCGTCTATCCCGTTCGGCGGGGAGTGCAACTTGACGTCGCCGTTGAATCCCTCGTCGAGGTCTTCGAGGTTGTCGTAAGTCAGGCCGCTGTCCTGCCCGTAGAACCTCATGCTCTCCTGGATCCGCATGTAACGGACTCCGACGGTCGGACGCAGCATGAACTTCTTGGTGCTGTAGCGGGGAGCCATGATCCAGGTGACCGACGCACCGTAGGTACGACTCTTGGTCGACACGCGGAACTCGAGGTCAAACGGCGAGGAGGCTCCGATGACGTTGCCGGCAACATCACGGACGCCGTTGTCCAGGGGAAGGCCCCGCAGGTTCAGCAGGTTGTTCTGCAGGATGAAGTCCTGGGCCGTCGAGGCGTCGTCGTCGCCACCGCC
>PBOJ01000079.1 GCA_002724315.1 Planctomycetaceae bacterium
CAGCGGGGCCTGGACAAGAACATCCTGCTGGTCATCTCAGGAGAATTCGGTCGCACACCGCGGATCAACAAGAACGCCGGCCGGGATCACTGGGGCCCGTTGAGCACCCTGGCGCTGGCCGGAGGTGGATTGAACATGGGCCAGGTCATCGGCAAGAGTTCCCGGAAGGCCGAGGTGCCGGCCGGTGGCAAGGTGGGGCCACAGGAACTGATGGCGACCGTCTTCCACGTGCTCGGCATCGAACGCGAGACATCGTTCGACGACCCGGCCGGCCGTCCGATCCCGATGCTGGGCACCGGGCAGCCGATCAGGGGCCTGATCTAGGTCCCCTTTCGGTACGGCGGAGTACCGGGTTCACTTCTGCTTCAGGTTCTTGTTGCAGTTCTTGTCCTGCGGGACAGCCTTCCCGGTGACCCCGACCGGGTGCGTGAACAGGTACTTCCAGGCGGCCTCGTGGAGGTACTTTCCGTCCGCATCGCGTCGGGCACTGCCCCCGGGGACGACGGCGACGTGTGCCCGCCTGGTGTTGCCGCCGACGTCGAAGGTGCTGACCAGCCGGCGAGAAGCATCGAACGGTGCTGCGGACTTGTCGACATCGACGATCGCGCCGTGCTTGTGCAGGCCCAGCAGTTCCCACGATCGGCAGTAGTGATCGCCGGACCAGCCGGTGTCCAGGACGTGAGTGAACCCGAAGAAGCGGTTGGTGGGTGTGGCCGAGGGCAGTTTCTGCCAGGTCTGATACTGGTCGCGTGGCCCAGAGAACATCACCACGCGGCTGACCTTCTTGTGCACCGCGAACCGGGCGGCGGTGGTCGAACCGTGCGAGATGCCCGCCACGATCACGTCGTCCCATCTCAGGTCACTGCCGTCGGGTGTCAGGAAGTGGCTCCACTTGCCCTGCGGGTTCTTTTTGGCCAGCCACATCACGAACTGGCGTGACCGCTCCATCATGCCGTCCGGCTTGGGGATCGAAAGATTGGAACTGTGGTCCTCGCCGGTGGCCGCCTCGAGCCTCGCGTCTCCGCGACACATGTTGCCCACCGGATTTTCGCGGCAGATCTTGCCGAACCACCGGTTGGCGTAGTGGACCTGGATCGCATGCAGGCCGTAGCTGGAGAGACGGTCGAACAGGCCCGAGTTGTGGCTCATCAGCCAGATCACCAGCTTGCCTCGCGGGGCGACGCGGGTGTCGACGATGGCCTGTTGCCGGTCCTTGACCTGGCCGCCGGCGGCGAACACGAAATCGATCTCGGGGTGTTCCTTGGCCCGGGAATCGATGACGCTGGCGCGTTCCGACAACGTGTAACGCCGGGGTTTGGGGTCGGAGTACTTCAGCGACGTCTGTGTTCCAGCCTGTTCCAGGTGCAGCTGCAGGAACCCGAGGAGCCGTTTGACGTTTTGGCCGGTGTAGAACGTGGTGCCTCCGTGCCCGGAACCGGACACGACGTGGAGTTGGACCGGGAGGCCGGCTTTCCGGTAGGCCCGCTCGATTGACCGGGACTGGTCCAGCAGCACCGTCTTGTCCATGTCACCGTGGAAGACCAGCAGCGGGGGATCATCGGCGGTCACGTGGTACACCGCGGAGGCCTGTTTGGCCAGTTTCACTTTCTGGTCGGCACCTCCGCCCAGCAGGTTGTAGACGACCGAGCCCTTCTTGTTGGCCCGTGAGGGTTGTGTCCGGCTCCTGAGAACGAAGTCAGTCGGACCGTAGAAGTCGGCCACGGCCTGGACGCGTGACGACTGGTCGAGATGTCCTCCCACGGTTCCCTCGAGCTTGTCGTTTCCTCCGGTCGTGCCCACCAGGGTCGCCAGGTGACCCCCGGCACTGGCACCGGAAACGGCGATCCGATCTGCCAGGTAACCGTACTCCCCGGCGTGGGCCCTCAGCCAGCGGATAGCGGCCTTGCAGTCGTGCAACTGGGCCGGGAACTTGGCGACGTTGGAGAGACGATAGGAGATGCTGGCAACGGTGTAGCCGTAATTCGACAGCCAGGACACCTGGCAGCGATTCTTCGATCCGGCTCGCCAGCCACCTCCGTGAATCCAGACAACCAGCCGGGATCCCCTTGGTGTCTCTGGTAGATGCAGGTCGAGTTTCAGGCTCTGCCCGTTGACGCTGGCGAACTCGATGTCCTTGACCACTTTTCCTGTGGCAGACGAGTCTGTCGCAAAACCAGCCAGGATCAATGGGACGAGACAGAGGAGTTGTCGATTGCGCATTCCGGGCCTGTTCCTGTAGAGAGTCGGGGATGTCCTGGTTGCTGCACCGGGTTCGATTCAGGCGACACGATACTTCGCAACGAAATCCTCGTTCAAGGCAATGCCGATGCCGGGACCCTCGGGAGCGCGGACGCGACCACCGTTGTCGCGGACCTGTTGGAACACTCCCAGCGGCTCGCTCAACAACTGTTCATGGAACAGGTTGGGTGTCGTATCGTATTCGAGCATCGGTTCGAACTGTTTCAGTCCGCCGGGGAGGTCGGGAAGCGCCGACACCAGGTGCATGTCGACGGCGATCAGAACGTCCGAACCCCACACGTGTGGGATCACCGGGGTGCCGAAGGCATGGGCCATCGCCACGATCTTCATGAACTCACTGATGCCGCCGGTTGCGGCAACTTCCGGCTGGAGAATATCCACCGAGCGGCGGCAGAGCAGTTCACGGTGACCGAAGCGTGTCCATTCGGCCTCGCCCCCGGCGATGTGGATACCCGGCAGTGCGTCGCGGACCTGTCGGTATCCGTCGTAGTCCTCGGGCATCACCGGTTCCTCGAACCAGTAGTAGCCCAGTTCCCTCAGGGCCAGTCCCAGCTGGATCGCCTCACCAACGGTGTAGGCATGGTTGGTGTCGGCCATCAGCTTGAAGCCGTCTCCGGCCCCGCGGCGTACGGCCGTGGCCAGTTCGATGTCGCGTTCGACACCCAGGCCGAGTTTCATCTTGGATGCGGTGAATCCTCGCTCGACGATCGCCGCGACTTCCTTCTCGAAAATTGCTGGCAGGTCGTCTTGCTTGCGGAACATCATCCCGTAGCCGTAGGCGACGAAATCATCACGGGCCTTGCCGCCGAGCAACTGGTAAAGCGGTTGGGAGGTGGCCTTTCCGAGGATGTCCCACAGGGCGATGTCGACGCCTGAAAGACAACAGATGGGCATCCCTTTCTGGCCGTGGTCGCGGACCGCGTTGTAGACATCGTGCCAGATGACGTTGATGTCCAACGGGTTGCGGCCGACCAGTCGCGGGGCGATCACGTGCCTGAGGATGGCCTGGTTGGCGAAGGCGAAATCTCCGGCTCCGAAGATCTCGCCGATTCCCGTCAGTCCCTCGTCGGTGTGCACGAGTACCAGGTGAGCGGTTCGCTTGTCGTAATAGCCCTGGGCGAATCCGAGTTCCTCCTGCATGTCGTGTTGCAGGATGATCGATTCGATCTCGGTGATGCGCATCGGGGCTGGTCCGTTCACGTGGTCGGCGCGCTGGCGGCGCCGTCTCAGCCAATCAGTTCGGGGACGATGTGTCCACCGTGGACCAGCGGCCAGAGACGTCCCTGCCGGTCGGCGATCTTCTGCTCGTAGTCGATCCCCAGCAGGTGATAGGCCGTGGCCAGGATGTCCTTGGGCGAGATGGGTCGCTCGGCCGGGTAGGCGGCGATTTCGTCGGAGGATCCGATCAGTGTGCCCGGCCGGATGCCGGCTCCGGCGAACAGCTGGCTGTAGACCTCCGACCAGTGACCGCGGCCGGGTCCCTTGCTGGTGTCGTAGAACTTCGGCGTGCGCCCGTGCTCGCTGAGGCACAGCACCAGCGTGTCGTCGAGCATGCCCCGTTGTTCGAGGTCGCGGATCAGTGCCGAGTAGGCTCGGTCGAATCCGGGCAGCAGCAGTTTTCGCATCCGTGGATGATGATCGTGGTGCGTGTCCCAGCTCTCGTCCGAGCGTTCCCACTCGTCCCAGATCACCGTGACCAGTTTCACGTCGTTTTCGATCAGCCGGCGGGCCGACAGGCAGGACTGGCCGAAGAGGTTCATGCCGTAACGCTCGCGGACGCCGGCGGGTTCGCTCTGGATGTCCAGGCCGCGTCGCAGCTTGTCGGAGGAGGCCACCGAGAACGCTCGTTCACGGGTCCGCTGGTAACTGCGGACCGACGAGGCCTGGTTGATCCAGCGAGCCTGGTCTTCCAGTTGACCCAGCAACGACCGGCGGCGGTTGAGAATGTCGAGCGTCAGGCCGGGGACGTGCCGTTCGCTGAAGGAAAAGCGGCCCTCGGGAGTGACCTCCAGGTACGGGTCACCCTGGGGCATCTCGCCCCGGAATTCTCCCCACACCGGGTCGTAGGACGCGCCCAGAAATCCTCCGAACGTGCCGGCCCGTTTGTTCGGACCCGAGCGGGTGCTCTGCACCCAGGGCAGCCCGACACTGACCGGCGGCCGGAAGGCCCGGTTCTCGCGGTTGGTTCGTTCGTCCAGGAAATCGAGGACGCCGCCGAAGAACGGCCAGTGATCCGGGTGACGCTGGCGGCCCTCGAGATTGGTCGTTTCGAGATTTCCCGTCAGCGTGTAGGCGGCGTTGTGGAGCGGCCAGGGATGCGACATCGACCGGATCACCGTACAGCGATCCAGCACCTTCGCGGTCATCGGCAGCAGCTCGTTGACCCGCACGCCGGAGAGCTTCGAGGCGATCGTTCCGAATTCGCCGCGGATCTCTTCGGGAGCGTCGGGTTTCGGGTCGAGCGTGTCGAGCTGGCTCCAGGCACCGTAGATGTAGAGCAGGATGCAGTTCTTGGCACGGCCAAAGGTCGATTCGAATCCGGGTGTGGGAACGGATTTCGCGGCCTGCAGAATCGAGCCGCCGGTCAGTGATCCGGCCAGGCCCAGTCCACCCACACGGAGCATCTCGCGACGATCCAGCCCACCACGACCGTGGTGAGACAGTGAACGTCCGGTACCAAGGATTCTGAGCATGAGATCGTTGACGCGAAGTTCGTGTAGGAACCCCAGCCTATCGCACAGGCCGAATGATGGTCAATTCGGAGATGAAGCGGACGGGAATATACCTTTTCCGTCAAGAAAAGGGTTTCACCGGAAATATCAACAACCGAATCCACTCTCCCGCGTTCAACAGAACGGAATCCCTGGTTGGTGTGGTTGATTGCCGGCACGGAAGCCGGCGACGGCCTAAGCGGCGCCACAGAAATCGCTGACCGCCAGTTGCAGGAATTCTGCCAACTGCTCGACGTCGAAACGGTTGTGCTTCAGCAGGTTGGTCCACTTGGACTTGGCGGTCCTGGTGAGCAGTTGAAAGTCACCACGGCTGCTCAACTGGCCTATGACCGCATTCAATCTTCGGGTGACTTGTCCGTGAGCGTACATGTGAGGAGTCTCGATTCCGCCGAGCCTGGCGTAATCGATCCACCGATTGCCTTCGTTGCGGGAACGGCGATTCCGCTGCTTGGCGCTGCGTGAGTTCTTCCATCGTTTTCGCTGCAGCTGGATCTGTCGGAGTGCTTCACTCCGGAACGTCCGTCGCCACTCCTTGGCGATGACGAGCGCATTGACGAACAAATTGGGTGGCAGCACGATTTCGAGTTCCGCAAGTGAATCGATTTCGGTCTCTGAAAATGCCACGACACGGCGATTGTCTCTGGTCGCGAGTTCCACAAGGTCCTGTGCCCAGTCGTCCACCGGGACAATTCTCAGGTCATTGTGGTGCGCTGCGGAGGCGAGTCGGTCATCGAAGACCACTTGATCGAAGCGACCGTCGACCAGGACTCCGGCCAGGACCGGAGGCCCCTGCTCGTACTGCTCAAAGTCCAGGAAGATCGCCCGGTCGAGTTGTCCGTCGCCCAGTTGTTTCCAGGCGTCCTGCTGGCGGCTCTTCCTGTTCGTGTTGCGTGTCATTTTGTGTCTCCTGGAAACGGGTCGAAAATGGCGTTCGGACATTGCCGATGCCCTCTACCTGTTAATTAACGCGGCCGCGCATGCGGGTGCGCACGCGTGCACGCGAGGGAGCAGCAGGCCTCGCGGACCAATTTGGGGAGGCTCTCGCTTGAATCGACGACCTGTTGAGAGCTTGAATGGATGGTCGAACAAGTGGCTGTGCGGATCGGTTTGGAGTAGGCCTGGAGAGCGAGTGATGCGAGGGAGACCTGGAGACCGTTGGATCCTGCTGGCCGTGGCCTGCCTGTTGCTGTCGGAGATGTCTCTGTCGGCCGCTGAGCGGCCCAACATCCTGTTGATCGTTGCCGACGACCTGGGGTACTCGGACCTGGGCTGCTACGGGGGTGAGATCGCCACTCCCAATCTCGACCGGCTGGCTCGCCAGGGG
>PBOJ01000080.1 GCA_002724315.1 Planctomycetaceae bacterium
GAGGAGCTCATCCGTTCCCAGCGGAGGGCAGTTGGGGATCCTTTTCCCAGCATGCACCGTTCTACGGGCTGTATCCTTCCAATCGTCGCAGTCTTTTCCTGATGCAGCAGCGGCTGAAACGACATCCATTCCTGGCCCTTTTCGACGGCGCGGACCCGAATGTCAGCACGCCCCGCCGCGAGTTGACCACCGTGCCGACCCAGTCGCTGTACCTGATGAACAGCGAATTCGTGCACCGACAATCCGCCGCTCTGGCCAAACGGGTGCTGGAGAGATCTGCAAGTCTCTCCGAGAGCCTGCAACGTTCCTGGTGGTTGACGCTGGGGCGGGCCGCGAGCGGTCGGGAGCGTGCGGAGGCCGAGAGGTTTCTGCTGGCCTACAGCGAATCGCTGGGTGAAGCGGGAGGCGGTCGACGGCACCCGGCCGCCTGGGCGGCGTTGATGAGGACTCTGTTGACTCGCAACGAGTTTTTGTTCGTGGACTGATGTGATGACACCCTTGATACCCATTCCAGACGACTGCCCCGGCCGCCGACGTGCCCTGGCTCATTTTGCCGGAGGGTTTGGCTCGCTGGCCCTGGCGGGCTTGCTGTCCGAGGAGGCTCAGTCGGCCTCGGGGAACGCCGGCGACCCGTTGACGGCGCGGCAGCCACATCACGTGGCCAAGGCCAAACGCGTCATCTTCCTGTTCATGACCGGCGGTGTGTCGCACGTGGACAGCTTTGACCCGAAGCCGAAACTGATTGCCGGTCACGGCCGGTCCATCACCGTTGACAACTGGCAGGGAAAGCTCGGGGAGTTCAAACGCCACCTGAAGCGGCCCGACTGGACATTTCGTCCGGGTGGACAGAGCGGCATCGAAGTCAGTGACCTGTTTCCTCGTGTGCGATCGATCGTCGACGACCTGTGCGTGATCCGGTCGATGGCGACCGATCACACCAATCACTACGAGAGCACGCTGGGAATGCACTGTGGTTCGTGGACGTTCGCACGTCCGTCGATCGGGGCCTGGTGCAGCTACGGACTGGGGACAACCAACCGCAATCTCCCGTCGTTCATGGTGCTGGGGCCCAGGGCACCCTACGCCGGGGCGCAGACCTGGGGCAGTGACTTTCTGCCCGGGTGCCACCAGGGCACATGGGTTGTTCCCGGTGCCAATCCGATCCCGAATCTTCGCCCGCGAACATCCAGCGATCGTCTGCAGCGGCTGGAGCTGGAACTTCTGGGGAAGGCAAATCGACGGCACCTGGAACAACGGACGGCCGACCGAGCCCTGGAAGCGAGGATCCGCTCGTTCGAGACCGCTTTTGGCATGCAGCGTGAGGCGCCCGAAGCGATGGATCTGGGACGAGAGACTGCTTCGACGTTGGAAATGTACGGCATCAAGCCGGGCCAGACATCCGGCTTTGGCTGGCAGTGCCTTGTCGCCAGACGGCTGGCCGAACGGGGCGTTCGGTTTATCGAGTTGATCGACGTGGGGTCATCAGCCAACTGGGACGCGCACGGTGACATGGCCACGCACGGCCCCCTGGCCCGTAACGTCGACGGACCGATCGCTGCGTTGGTGACCGACCTGAAGCAGCGAGGCATGCTCGACGACACGCTGGTTGTCTGGACGACCGAGTTCGGCCGCACGCCGTACCACGAAAAGGCCGATCACCGTGGTCGGGAACACCACCATCAGGTGTTCAGCTCGTGGATGGCCGGTGGTGGTGTCAAATCGGGAATGGTCTACGGTTCATCGGATCCGCTTGGGATCGATGTGGCCGAACAGAAAGTCCACGTGCACGATTTTCATGCAACGATCCTGCACCTGCTCGGGCTGGACCACGAGCGTTTGACCTACCGATTTGCCGGTCGCGATTACCGCCTGACAGATGTCCACGGTGACGTGGTGCGCGGGATCCTGGCCTAGCCGGCCGAGAGAGGTTGCCGGAAGTCTAGATCAGTTCCCGGGGGACCTTGCCGCCGTAGACCAGGTGCACGGGACGTCCGCCGGGATCCACAATCTCTTCGTCACCGGTCATGCCGATGCCGCGGTAGACGATTCGACAGAAGTCGGCCACGTCGACCTTTCGAGAGGTCGGGTGAGCGGCGTCCTTGTCCGTGGTGCCGATCACCTGTCCTCCACGGTAACCTCCGCCGGCCACCAGGATGCTCTGGGCCTGTGGCCAGTGGTCGCGGCCGGCGTTGCCGTTGATCTTGGGAGTGCGGCCGAATTCGCCGGCTGTCACCACCAGGGTGTTCTCGAGCATTCCTCGTTGAGCCAGGTCTTCGATCAGCACGCCAACGGCTCGGTCGTGGCGGGGCATCTTGTTGTCCAGCGCGCCCTTGAGATTGCCGTGGTCGTCCCAGTATCCGGTGTTGAGACTGACGAAGCGGGCTCCGGCTTCGATCAGCCGGCGGCACAGCAGCGCTTGTTCGCCCCAGCCGGGACCGTATTTCTCTCGGGTCTTCTTGTCTTCCCTGTCGAGCTCGAATGCGGCCTTGGCCTTGCCCGACATCAGGATGTCGACAGCTTGCTGGTCGATCTCGTCAATGCTGTCAAACACTGGTGACTCGTCGACCTGGCGTCGGAAGCGGTCGAATTGTCGTGAGAGGCCCAGGCGGTCGCCCAGGCGGACCTTGGAGAGCCCGTCGACCAGTGTGAAACTCTTGTGGTCGGCCGTCGGCAGTCGTCCCGCCTCGTTGCCGTAGCTGAACTCGCCGAGCCGGAACGGGTTGTGGGCGACGCCGAGGTAGGCTCCGCCATGGAAGCCGAAGCCGCCGTCGTTGAAGTTCACCGTGGCGGGAACGCCGGGGTCGCGGGGGCCGAGGAGTTTCGAGACACAGGCCCCCATCGAGGGATTGCGGGGGCGTCGGTCTGATCCGTTGGCTCCCACGAAGGCGGTCAGCATCCAGTGGGCTGCGGCCCAGTGGTCACCGTTTCCGTGCGAGAAACTGCGGATGACCGAGACCTTGTCCATGATCTTGGCCTGGTAGGGCAGCAACTCTCCAACTCGCAGGCCTGGCAATGACGAGGCGATCGAATTGTAGGGGCCGCGGATATTCGACGGAGCCAGGGGCTTCATGTCGAAGGTGTCGAGTTGGCTGGGACCACCATGTTGCCAGATCAGAATCACAGACTTGTCGGACTTGTGCTGCGATCCCCGAGATTCGGCACGTAGCAGATCCGAGAGAGTCAGCCCGAAAACTCCGAGCGATCCCACTTCGAGAAACCGGCGGCGGTTGATGCCGTCGCAGAAACCGCCACGGTCAGAATTTCGACCCGTCACACGTAGCATCACAGCGATTCCTGTTGGATCCGTTTTTCGCAAACTGCCCGGTATCGATCACAGCGAATATATCAGCGCCGGCCCGCCTGGCTCAACGGTTTCTGGGCGTCTGCCAGGAAGCCTGTCTTTTCCGGGGATCGGCAAAAACGCCTGCGCGGATTCAGTGGGATATGTGGCGGCGGAGTTGATAGGTCCTCGACGTGTCGTTGGCCTTCGGTCCGGTTATTCGACCCGTATGGCCCCTGCGGGTGGGACCGATCGAGAAGGCGGATTCCGCGGTACGGCCGGTCTAACCCGCCTCGAGTCTCCAATTGTCTGTGCCGCGGACGGCTTTCCCGCTCGGCCATGTGGCTGGACTGACGATGTTGTTGGTGCGACCGACTCCCTCACCTTTCCCTGTCGGTCGCAGAGGACCTTTGCTGCCTTCCCTCCGACGAGAGGCCTCTTGGCTTCTCGCCGGTCCTCACACAACTGAGATCGGCACCTGTGAGTAGAGCCCTGCCGGCCATCTGGCCGGCAGGGCTCGTTTTTGTTCGGAGGCACTCCGGAGACGGGACAGAATCCTCGTACGGTGGCCGAGTCCGTCCACGGGGGGTATCCTCGGCATCCGTCTTCTCTTCTGACCGTTTTCCCCATCCAGAGTTCTGCACCGTGAAGATCGAACACTTGGCCTGGAACGTCGAAGATCCCATCAGCGTGGCTCGTTGGTATGTCGAGAATCTCGGCTTCACCATCAAGCGTCAGATCGACGCCCCTCCCTGGATTCACTTCCTGGCCGACGATAGCGGGACGGTGATGCTGGAACTGTATGGCAACACCGAGGTCGAGGTGCACGGTTTCGCAGAAATTCCCGTGATGGCGTTGCACCTGGCGCTGGTCAGCCACGACATCGACGCGGACATGGCTCGGCTGGCCGCGGCCGGAGGGACTCCCGATGGCGAGATCAACACCAACGAGTCGGGGGATCGCCTGGGCATGATCCGTGACCCGTGGGGATTCTGTCTGCAATTGGTCCAGCGCTCCGAACCGATGATCTGAACGGGGCACTGTCGCACGCTGTGGGTCACGTGATCCGCTGGCGGCGCCCGGGATTCTTCGAGGCACTGGCTCCTGACAACCAAGCGAGGCGATGATGAGTGATTTTTCGGGGCGGCATGTTCTGATCACTGGTGGCACCCGTGGTATTGGCAAGGCGTTGGCGGTGATGTTGGCCGCCGAGGGGGCCAAGCTCTCGCTCAACTACGTGTCGAGGGCTGAAGATGCTGCGGCGGCGGTTGCTGAGGTCGAGGCGGCTGGAGGGCAGGGGGCCGCGGTGGCCGGAGATGTTTCAACTCCCGAGGGGGCCGATGGAATCGTGACCGCGGCTCGGGAGGCATTCGGGCCGATTGACATGCTGGTCTGCTCGGCGGGGACCAGTTGTCCGACCCCCGCTGACGAGATCACCTGGGACCTCTGGAAACACGAACTCAACGTCAACCTCGACGGCACGTTCACGATGATCTACGCGGTCAAGGACGAGATGATCGAGCGGGGTTTCGGGCGGATCGTCACGGTCAGCTCCATTGCGGGGCTCCGGGAACGGATGAACCAGGTCCCCTATTCGACATCGAAGGCCGGTGTGATCGCGCTGACTCGTTGTACGGCTCACGCATGGGCAGGTCAGAACGTGAGGGTCAACTGCCTGTGTCCCGGGCTGACTGAGACCGAGATGGCTCATACGCTCGGTGACGACGCCATGGCTCACATCATCGAGAACACTCCGATCGGACGGATCGGCCAGCCCGAGGAACTCGCCTCGGTGGCCCGGTTCCTGCTCTCCGAGGAGTCGAGTTACATGACCGGTCAGACGATCGTCGCCAGCGGCGGCCGTTGCATGCTTCCGGGTTAGTCGAGGAATGCGAGCATGGCTGGCGGAACCGTGGTCGGCGACCTGCAGGTCCTGTTTCAGCCGGATCGTCCGGAGCTGGGTTACCTGCCGGAAGGGCCTGTCGGGTGCGGGTCGGGTGAGATCAGCTGGGTGGCGATCCAGCACGGGCCCGAGCAGAGCGTGGGATCGCTCAATGTGCTGGATCCCGCGGCCGGGTTCAATCGCCATGTCGAACTTCCCGGCCGACCGGGGTTCGCGTTTCCCACCGACGATCCCGATGTGTTCCTGGTCGGAGTCGAACGCAGCGTCTGCCGTGTTCATCTGGGGAGTCGGGAGTGCGAACCGGTCAGCGAGGAGGTCGACACTGGTGTCGAGAATACGATCATCAATGACGGCGTGGAGATTGACGAGGGGCTGGTGTTCGGGTGCAAGGACCTGGCTTTTGAGGACTACAAGGCCGGGCTGTATTTCTGGCGAGCCGCCGACCGTCGGATTTTTCAGCTCCGTGATGACCAGTTGTGCTCCAACGGCAAGGTGGTCAGACGCGATGGCACGGGGTGGTGGATCTGGGATATCGACTCACCGACCAAGACGGTGGCCCGCTACCGGCTCGACCCGAGCAGCGGTATGCTCGGCGATCCGGAGACGGCACTCGACCTGACCCACCTTCCGTTCTTTCCCGACGGGATGGTTGAGGGGCGGACGCCGTCGACCGTGATCATCGCCTTCTACAACCCCGAGTCGGTCGAAGCCGGCGAGGTACACGAATACGACCTGGAGAGTGGTGAGCACCTGGCGACCTGGCGGGTGCCCGGGTCACCCCAGGTGACCTGCCCGCTGATGTGGGACTCGCCTGAAGGAACGCGACTGGTGGTGACCACCGCTGCCGAGAACATGTCGGCCGAGAAACTGGCGGAGTATCCCCTGGCTGGTGCGATGTTCGTCTCCGAGCCGCTGGATCAGTTGGAGAGCTAGGCGATGTCAAACGAACTGTGTTTCAAGACTGCGGTGGAACTGGCCGGCCTGATCCGTGATGGAGAACTTTCGGCCCGGGAACTGCTCGAAGTTCACCTGGACCAGATCGAGCGAATCAATCCTCAAGTCAATGCGATCGTGACGTTGACCGACGAATTGGCCATGAGCCAGGCGTCGGCGGCTGACGAGTCCCAGGCCCGTGGAGAGCCGTTGGGTCCGTTGCATGGCCTGCCGGTGGCCCACAAGGACCTGGTTGCCACAGCCGGCATCCGCACGACGTGGGGGTCGCCGATCTACGCGGACTTCGTGCCATCCGAGGATGCGTTGATCATCGAGCGGCTGAAAGCCGCCGGAGTGGTTCAGGTGGGCAAGACCAACGTTCCCGAATTTGGTGCGGGTTCCCAGACTTTCAACCCGGTGTTCGGCGCCTGTCTGAATCCCTACGACACATCTCGCACTTGCGGCGGCAGCAGCGGAGGAGCGGCGGTGGCCCTGGCATGCGGTATGGTGCCGATCGCCGATGGCTCCGACACCGGCGGCTCACTGCGGAACCCCGCCAACTTCTGTAACGTCGTCGGCTTTCGCAACTCGCCGGGCCGGGTGCCGGTCCACCCGACCGAACTGGGCTGGTTTCCGATTTCGGTGCAAGGGCCGATGGCCCGCACCGTCGAGGACACCGCGTTGATGCTTAGTGTTCTGGCTGGTCCGGACCCCCGTGTGCCGATCTCGCTGGCCGAGCCCGGAGAGTCCTTTCGGGGATCGCTCGAGCGGGATTTCAGTGGTGTCCGGGTGGCCTGGAGCCGCGACCTGGGATCATTTCCGGTTGACGACGCGGTGGCCGGGGCGCTGGAACCTCAACTCGAGGCTTTCTCGACCATCGGCTGCACGCTGGATCATGCCCACCCGGATTTCCGCGACGCCGACTTCTGTTTCAAGACGCTGCGGGCCTGGGCCTTCGAGAGCAAGTTCAGCCCGTTGCTCGAGAAGCATCGCGACAAGATCAAGGAGACGATCATCTGGAATGCCGAGGCCGGTCAACAGCAGAGCGGTCCGGATATTGCCCGGGCCGAACGTTTGCGGACGGCCCTGTTTCATCGGGTCCGTGAGTTCATGGACGACTACGAGTTCCTGGTGTTGCCGGTCAGCCAGGTGGCCCCGTTTGATGTCGAGACGCCTTACATTACCGAGATCAACGGTCAGTCCATGGAAACCTACATCGACTGGATGATGTCGTGCTATTTCATCACCGTCACCGGTTTGCCGGCCCTGTCGCTGCCCCTGGGGTTCACTGACGAGGGCCTGCCGGTGGGGCTGCAGATTGTCGGGCGTCACCAGGACGATTTTGGGGTGCTGCAACTGGCCTACGCGATCCAACAGGCCAACGGCAGCTGGCAGCGTCGCCCGGGGGTGGTGGACGCTTGAACGAGAAGTCTGCGGCGAAGTCGTCGCCACCGGTCACAGCTACGTCACCAGGCCGGGAATCGGCTTCGATTCTTCCAGCAGATTGATCAACTCGGTCGGCACGCCGCGGGTCACCCTGACCTCGCCGGCATCGAAGAGCGTGTTGAGCACCGTGGCGAGCAGGTCACGGGGCGAGTAGGGAGTCGAGATCGGCTTGGTGGCGTGGTTGTCACTCTGGCCGATCACCTGGCCGCCGGGCACACCGCCACCGGCTACCAGCAGGCTGGTCAGCCCGCCGTAGTGGTCGCGACCACCGTTCTTGTTCTTCCGTGGTGTTCGGCCCATTTCGCCGGTGACCACCAGCATGATCTTTTCGGAGAGTCCTCTCTGGTGGATATCCTCGAGGAATGCCGCCACGGCGTGGTCGACCTGGGGGCCGAGCCAGTTCATGCCGCCGAGGTTCTTGGGACTGTTCTTGTTGCTGTGGAAATCCCAGCCGCAGTCGCTGACGGTGACGAATCCGCAGCCGGCCTCGCACAGTCGCCGGGCCATCAGCATCTGCTTGCCCAGGAGGTTCGACGCGCGACTCATGTCGTACCAGCGGTGTACGTCGGAGTTCTTGAACAGGTGGCTGGTGTCGTAGCTGGCGATCGTTTCAGGTCGCTCCTGGGAAAGGTCGAACGCGGCGGCCACGCCACGGGTGATTACCTCGAAGGCCTGTTGCTGGTACTTGTCGGTCTGGTCGACCAGTGACTCGTCGTCGAAACGGCGCTTGAGATTGTCCAGGCCGGTCAACAGCAGACGGCGGTTGTCGAAGCGGTTCCGCGGCAGCTTCAACTGCATGTTGTCCTTCAACTGTCCACCGCCCCGGGGATTGAAGGCGACGTAGTTGGGACCGAGATCACCGGCGGCCGTCAGGGTCGGCAATGCCTTGGTCTCGAAGTTGGATCTCAACTTCAGGCCGGGTTCGATCGCCTCGGGCACCACGAGTACGTTTGTGGGCATTCCGCTGGAAGGCGAATTGGTGCCGGCGACACGGGCGTACAACGCCCCCATTGTGGCCTTGGTCGCGTTTCCGCCGCTGGCGACCTTCTGGTACGTGTGGCCGGAGTTGTTCGAGCGGTACGAGCGAACAATGGTGAATCGGTCGGTCATCTGCGAGAGCTTCTCGAAGTGACCACCGAAAGTGATCCCCGGGATCCGGGTCTGTACTTCGCCGGAGCAACTGTGGATTTCGACCGGGGCCGACATCTTCGGGTCGAACATCTCGATGTGCGGGGGGCCGCCCTGGAGGAACAGCAACACGACCGACTTGTCCCGCACCGGATGTCCGGCAGCGGCCAGGGCCTGGCGAACCGAGAGCATCTGCGAGAGCCCCAGTCCGCCCATGGCCAGCGAGCCGACACCGAGGAAATCACGACGGGCAAGGCCCTGGCAGTGACGACTCGGCCTGGTGTCCGAAAGTGTCAGCATGGTCGATTCCTGTTCCAGACGACGGGGATCCTTCCCGATTCGCTTCCTGAAGGATACATCAGGAACGGTGCATGGAAAAGCCGCATCTGCGCCTGTGGTCCCTCTGTTCCTCGATTCGGCCACTCGGGGGAAGCGGCTTGAATCGGCCCAGGCCAATCCGTTTTGGGAGGTTCACTTTCGGCCGATTCAGCCCAATTCCGCTTCAACCTCGCCGAGCGTCTCACTGATCCCGACGAGAATTTCGTCGAGGTCGTCTCGTGTTGTGCACAGCGGTGGTGAGAGGTTGAGGATGTGTCCGGAATGGGCCTTGATCAGAAGTCGACGGGCCTTGAACCGGGCGTTGATCCGTTCGATCAGCTTCGCCTCGGCCGGGTAGATCTCACGTGTTTCACGATCGGCAACCAGGTCGAGTGCCTGCATGAAACCGACCCCGCGGACATCACCAATAATCGGGTGACGGTCCTGCAGTTCCAGGAGTTTCCCGGTCAGGTATTCGCCCGTCTCTGCTGCGTTGTTGACCAGGCCTTCGGCTTCGATCAACTCGATGTTCTTCAGCCCTGCCGCCGCCGAGGCGGGGTGTCCGGCGAAGGTGAAGACGTGCTTGAGGTGCTTGCCTGCGGTGGCGAACTCGGCCGCGACTGCGTCGGTGGCCAGAGTTGCTCCCAACGGCAGGTAGCTGCTGGAAATGCCTTTGGCGATCGACATGATGTCCGGGACGATGTCGAAGTGCTCGACGGCGAACAGTTTTCCCGTCCGTCCGAATCCGGTGATCACTTCGTCGGCGATAAGCAGCACGTCGTATCGCGTGCAGATCTCGCGGAGCATGTGCCAGTAGACCGGCTCGGGCATCACCGCACCGGGTCCGCTGGCAACCGGTTCGGCGATCACCGCGGCGACGGTTTCCGGGCCGTGGAACTTGATCAACTCCTCGATGGCCGTGGCGCATTTTACCGCGCAGTCCTCGCTCGAGGTGCTTCCCAGTTCGCAGCGGTAGGCGTTGGGCTGTGGAGCGTAGGCCATTCCCGGCGGCCCGGGTTCGTAGTCGCTTCGCGGCGTGGCAGGATTGGATCCCAGGAACAGTACGCCGCCGGTGGCACCATGGTAGGAGCCTCGCCGGCTGATCAGGCGAAATCGTCCATCGTGGCCACGCCGTTTGTGATAGGCCCTGGCGATTTTCAACGCGGTCTCGTTGGCCAGTGACCCACCGCTGACCGGGAAGGCGCGGTTGAGCGTTCCGGGAGCGAGTTCGGCCAGTTTGGCGGCCAGCCGGATCGTGGGCGGATTGGCCGACCCCTGTGGGAAGTAGGGGATCTGTTTGAGTTGTTCGAAGGCGGCTTCGGCAATCTCGGTCCGGCCGTAGCCGATGTTGACCGACGAGTAACCCCCGTTGACGTCGATCCAGGTTTCTCCGTCGCTGTCGGTGACACGGATGCCGTCGCCGGAGACGAAGATCAGCGGTTCGTTGTCGCGCGCGGCCGATTCCCAGTCCCGGTTGTGTTGCCACAGGTGGTCGATGGCCGCCTGACGCAGTTCCGCCGTGGTGCCTGTGAGGTCGGTGGTGTCGGTGTCGATGCTCATGGGTCACCGGTCTTCTGAGGGGCTGGGCTCTGAGAGGGAGTGCGTGACGTAGCGTTCGCCAAGTCGTTCACCCTCTGCGTTGAACAGATCCCGAATGTGGTCGTCCATGGTGAAGTAGAGCACCTGCCACCCCGCTTCGACCAGTCCAACGGCCTGCTGGACCAGCTGCTTCCTGCGGTTCCAGTCGGAATGCTGGAACGCATCGTCGAGGACCAGGAAGGAGGGTTCGTTGTCGAGTGCGATGCGGGCGAAGCCGAGCCGGGCGCCCAGGAAGACCTGTTCGCGAGCTCCGGTGCTGAGATCGGCAACGCGAAACTCGTTGTCATCGCTGTCGATGACCACCAGGCCGTTTTCACCGGCCCGCAACGCACGATATCGAGGGGACATCAGTTGGATTGAGTCCCGGATCATCGCTCGCTCCAGTCCCTCGTCAATCATCTCCGCCTCTTCGGCAGCGAATCCGTCGAGAACCTGGTGAACCGCAAACTGGGCGATCATGCGAGCCGTCACGTCGCGGTATTCCGACCGCAGTTGGTCGAGCCGATGCTCCAAGGCGGCCAGCAGCGACTCCCAATCCGATGCGGTTGCCTCAGGTGTCGAACGACGGACGTCATCCAGCAATTCGGACTGGTCGTCGACCTCTTGCCTGAGATCTTCGTCGGCCTCGCGAAGTTGCTCGACGACCCGGTCGAAGCGTTCGGCATTCCACGGTGTTCCGGGGGCGTCCCCGACAGTGGCTTCGGGGGGGATTCCCAGGCGATCCAGTTCCGACTGCGTATCGCGGAACTGGCGGTCAAACTGGTGACGTTGCGTCCTGAGAGATTCGAGTTCCTCGTCCCAGTCGTCTTCGACGAGATCCCGTTTGGCCCAACCGGTCAACAGTCGACCGATCCGATTTGTTTCAGCGGCTGCCTCAGGAGTTTCGGCTTCCAGTTGACCGGACAGCACCTCGGCTTCGTTGCCGGCTTTCTTGAGCGATTCGATCTTGAGGCTCAGCGACGATCGGTCTCCGAGCGGTTCACCAAATCGTCGCATGAACTCGTCACCGATCCGGTCCAACTCGACGGGGTCGTCCGGCTCGGGTGTCTGGCGGCGTCGGTTCTGCCAGTAATGGGTGCCCGCCAGGGCGGCGGAGACCAGCGTGAGCAGGCCCAGTCCCCATCGCTGGCCGAACAGGCCGGCGGTCACCGCGATCAAAAGAACGGCAGCCGCGGCGATGGCCAGCCAGGGGGGATGGGCATCCGTCGCGGGACGGGCCGAGACGATGCGATCGTAATTGTCGGCAGCGGTACTGGCCCAGTCGAGGTCCGCTTTCTGTCTGGCCAGGTGCTGCTGGCGTTCGCGTTTGTCTTCGATCGCGATTCGGGTTTGCCGCAATTTCTGGATCTCGACAGAGACCTGGGTGATCTCTTCGGTTGAAGGGATCTGGCCGAGTTGTTCGTCGAGGGTCTTGCGGTGGTTGTCGAGTTGATTGGCGCGATGCTGGCGGGCGTCCTCGAGAGCAGCGAGATTTGTCTGCAACTCTGTCTGGCGAGCCGTCAGTGCGGCGATTGCGCCGTGAGAGATCTCGGTGTTGAATCGCTCGACCAATTCGTTGGTGGCTTCGATTTCCGCCAGAACCCGCTCCCGTTGCTTGAAGTCTCGCCAGTTTCCGTGGCCGCTGATGGTGCCGGCTTCAAACGTTGCTTCTGCAGCAAGCTTGGGTAAGGCCGAGCTCTTTTGAATTGATTCGATCAAGCGTTCCCCGGAGAAGAGGTCCCGGAGCATATTCCGCTCGATGCCGTCGCCGGTTTCGGCAACAGTGAGGCGCGAGTGTCCCTGTGAGACGACCAGGAGTTGGCAGAGATCTCCGAGCGGTCCGGGAGAATCCTCGTCGGGTGCCTCGTCGAGCTTGGGACGCTTCGTTCGGCTCATCTTGTTGGCGTCCCCGGTCAGGCCTGAAACCGTCACACCTCCACCGGCTGGCAGGTCCCTGAGTGTCCATCCGCTGGTGTTGTGGAACAGGCACTTGATCAGGAACTCGACAACGTAGCTTTTTCCGGTCTCGTTGGGGCCGTAGGCGAGCGTGAGGTCACCGCAGGTCCAGTCGACCGGCCGCTCCAGCGGGCCTCCGGGCTTCACCTGGATTCGTGTGATTCGCACGCTCACGGCGACAACTCCGCCTGGTAGACGATGGCCAGCGCTTTCAGCAGCACGTCCTCACGCTGAGGCTCGCCGTCGCCCCACTTCCAGTCGACTTCGTCGATCTGGGCACGAAGACGGTTGGCCAGTTTGACCAGATTGGGATTGTCGTTGACCGAGAGGTTGTCGATCCGAGGGGCACCATCGTGGCAGGTGAACCCCGAGAACCCCTCGGCCAACACGTTGCGGATCTGTTCGCGGTTCTCGCAGTAGCCTTCCGCTTCGATTCTCACCCGAACCCGTTGATGAATGTCCGGGGCGAGCGACCACTCCTCGATGCGACGGGGGATTTCTTCTCGAAGTCGGTTGCATTCCCCGGCTCCGGGAAGCACCACGAAGTGTTCGTGGAAAAAGATGACATCACTGTGAATGGCATGAGGGGTCGGCGTGGCATCTTCGGTGTCGACGACCAGGAACCTTCGGATCCCGGTTTCGCTGACATCCAGTCCACAGGGAGATCCGGGATAGTGAACGGGAGGCTGGTCGGTGGGCAGATGGATGTGTCCCAGCAGGACGAGGGCCGGCTGAGAATGTGCGATGTCGCGGTTGGAGAGCGGCATGTAGACGCCCGGTTCCCGCGGGTCGGGGGTACGGAGACCACCTCCGTAGTTTCCGTGTCCGACCAGGATCCAACGCCCTTTCTCGAGTTCCTCGCTGAAATCCGAGATCACCTCACCCATCTTTGCCCCCTTGATGTAGGGAGCGAACAACACCTGACGCCCGTCACGTTGGACAAGTTGGGGTTGTGTGTGGACGGTGACGTTGTCGGCCACCAGGTGTCCGTCGGCCAGGTTGGCGTCGTGGTTGCCGGGGATCACGTCGATGGTGATTGCGGAGTGCTGTTCGCACAGCGCGTCGAACTCGCCATAGCCCTGCGGGGCACGATCGAACAGGTCGCCGGCGATGATCAACTGTTCAACCCCGAGGCCGGGCAACCGTCCGAGGATATCCCGTAACGCTGCCAGTCGCTCGGGGTGTCCGTCGCTTCCGGGCACCAGGTGCACGTCGGCAGTGACCGCGATCTTCATCTCGACTCCATCCGTCTACCGGTCCCGGTGGTGGCCTCCGGTCGGCCATCGGGTTCAGTGTACCGTGGGAATCGACACTGACCAGTCACGCCGAGAACAGCGGTTCGGGGTTGAGATCCGGATGACGAGAATGGAGAATCGTCGGTGATCAGGGTGGGTGAGGAGCAACGATCATGTCCACTGATGCCCAGCAAACCAACAATCGACCGTTCTGGGCCATCCTCTCGTTGGTCCTGCTGATCGCGGTTCTTGTCGTGATCCGGGCCGTCGATTGGGGCGCGGCTGACGGCCTGGGGACGGTCCCGGTCTCGGTGACCGTTCGTCAGGATGGCGAACTGGTTCCTGATGTGATGGTCACCCTGTTTCCGTTGGCCCATGATCTTCCCTTGCGGTCGGCGGCCGGAACGACCGGTCCCAACGGTCGTTGCGATGTGACGACCCTGCGATTCGACGATGGCGCGATGCCGGGGCCCTATGCCATCGGTGTCGAGAAGGTTCCAGCCTGGTCGTTGCGGTTCCACGACGAGGCGTTTCTGACCGCCGATCCGGGGGCGCCGCCGGCCGGGACCGACCCCTCGCAGATCGGTCCCACGGCGATGTACTCGATGGCCCGCGAGCAGGAATCCAAGCCCCAGCCGGGCGCATTTCCGGCCAAGTACATCGACCCGATGAAATCGGGGCTCAAGGCGAACGTCCAGACGAGCGGTCCCAACGACTTCGAGTTCGATATCGAGAAGTGACCCCTGTCGGGTCACCGGGCCTGGATCGTTTCGAGGGTCGGGTCGTCTTCGGTGATCCGCACGTGGCGGTCGACGGCGACGTTTTCCAGAACCTGCTTCTGCCCACTTGGCCAGTGGACGGTCAGCCGCCGGATCTGCTCGGACTCCCCGAGTCCCAGGTGCAACATGGCGGGGCTCTGCGAGAGAAAGTTGATGTGAGGGTAGAGTTCTCGGCGGATCACTCGCTCGGCGGTTTCGCAGACGATCTTGGCGCCAATCCCGAAACGGTTGCTTTTGGTGCCGCGGAGCGAAACCTTCAGCCAGTGCCCTGACGGGAAACGGTTCTCATAGACCACCAGCGCTCCCCCACCGGCTTGCCGCACGAACAGTTCGGGGCGTCCGTCACCGGTGACGTCCCAGGCCGAGACGCTTCGTCCGTCTCCGGTGTTGTCGGCTCCGGAGAGGAACCCGATGTCGTGGAATTGGGTTTCGTCGCCGGATTGGCCGTTCAGGAAGACGCCGTTGCGTTCGTAGGCACTGAGATTCTGGCCGCTCTTGGAGAACTCCCACGGATTGCGGACCCAGAACTCTCCGTTTTGTCCGTCGAGTTCGCGGAGGTTGTCGACCTTGGCCATACAGTCAAACGGCTGCGTCACGGCAGCCAGCCAGACACAGCGTCATCCGTCGGGACGGCCGGGCGTGATACTCTGAAACCCGACCGGAGCGTACAGGTCAACCAGCCCGTCGTTGTTCAGGTCGACATAGGTGGGCCCGTAAGCCCAGCCGACATCCGAGACACCGATCGTGCGGCCCAGGCGGCGGAAGGTCCCGTCGCCCTGGTTGTGGTACAACTCGCTGCCGGTCACGAAGTCGCGGATCTTGGCGTCGATGCGTCGGTCGTAGGCATCGGTCCTGAGGTTGGCCACGATTCTCTCGCCGGCTTTCGAATACATGTTGGCGACGTAGGGGTCGGGTCGACCGTCGTTGTCGAAATCGCCGACGGTGATCCCCATCGAGAATCCGCCGAAGCCGTCGGGCAGGTCGACTTCGCGGAAGGTTCCGTCGCCGTTGTTGACCAGAAAGGCATTCATTCCCAGTTCGCAGGCGGTCATCATGTCGGGCCAGCCGTCGGAGTTGGCGTCGAACCAGACTGCCGCGAACGTCCAGGCTCCGTTGCCCTTCGCGTTGGACGCCTCGGTGACATCCTCGAACTTCCAGTCACCGGTGTTGCGCCACAACTGGTTGCGGTCGATGTCGTTGTCACCCAGCCAGCCGACGTGGCCGGTCATCGGTTGGGGGAGTCCGACGGCGTAGAGGTCGAGTTTTCCGTCCCGATCGAAATCGACCACGCTGAAGGCGGTACACTGTCCGAGTGTCAGCGACGTGTCGCGTCCGGGTTCGAGCACCACGAATTTCCTGCCACCGTCATTTCGGTAGATTGTTTCGCCGATCAACAGGTCCTCGAACCCGTCGTTGTCGAAGTCGGCGAAGACGGCGCGGATGCCAACGGCCTTGGGATCGATGCCCATTTCAAGCGTGACGTCACTGAAGCGGCCGCCACCCTCGCCCCGGTAGAGCTGGTGACCTGAGACGTCGGTGAGCAGCAGGTCGAGTCGTCCATCCTGGTTGTAGTCGGACAGGTAGACGCCCCCGGTGATGGTCGGCTTCTGTGGCGACTCGGAGTGATTCCAGGTGTCATGCAGGCGTCCGACGTCGATGCCGGTT
This sequence comes from Planctomycetaceae bacterium, assembly GCA_002724315.1. Classification (GTDB taxonomy): domain Bacteria; phylum Planctomycetota; class Planctomycetia; order Planctomycetales; family Planctomycetaceae; genus UBA8437. The sequence goes on from PBOJ01000080.1 coordinate 16,222, forward strand.
CGCTCGGTGATGTCTTCCATCAATCGTGTTTTGCCAGTGGCGTACTGGGCGCGGAAGGCGGTACACGAGGCCAGCCAACCGTCCTCCTCGGGCGTCTTGTCATGGATGCTGGTGATCCGGCAGCGGAACTTGATGACTCGCTCGGCCAGGCCTCCATCGACCCGGTCTCCGGCCAGCCGCAGCTTGAGGCTGCCTTCCCACGGGCCGTCGAGCTGACCACGAGTGATCGGCTGCATCTGCATCACCTTCCATGTGACCGACGGGGTCTTGTCGAATTCGCGGCGGTAGGCCAGCAGGGTTTCGACGAACTCGTCTCGGCCGGTGGGCTCGCCCGCCGCTGTGTCTTCCGTCCAGGACCGAAATGTCGCGAAGGGGTACGTGGTGGATTTGCCCGAGTTGTTGTCAAAGAGACGGCCTTCGAACGACTCCGAGAAGTAGGCCACCAGGGTTTCGCGGTCATCGTCCCGAAGGGCTTCGGCCAGCAGTGGCAATGCCCGGTCGCCCAGGACGAACCCGCCGAAATGCTCGGCATCCTGCAGGTACTTCAGGTCGGCGTCGGTCAACATCGGCGGTGGTGCCGGCCGGGCCAGCAACGCGGCGGCGCCCAGTCCCCCGACGAGGATCAGCACACCGATCGCGTACCGACGCCAGTGGCGCCTGCGGGGAGCAGGAGCATCGACTGGTGAGTCCGCTGTCGTGGAACTCGCTTCGATGTGCTGCGTGTTCAAACCGGATGGTCCCTGTCACGATCAACAAGACCGCTGCCGAGAAATCCCCGGGCGGTTGAGTTCATCATAGCCCCGTGGTTTTTCGGCGTGCAATCGCCGTCTGCTTCTCTCGGCTGGCAATTCTGGTCATCGTCAGGCAGTGTAGGGATCTTGATTCTGCTTTTGGCCCGGTCGTGATCCACTCACATCATCCGGGTGCGTGCGTTGCCGGAAGGACACCGATTCGATGTCGACCAATCGAAGCAACCAGCGGATTGGACTGGTTCTCTTCACATTGTACCTGTTGCTCTACGGGGGATTTGTATTGCTGATGGCCTTTGATGCCGAGCAATTGCAGGTCACAGGGCCGGGACAGGTCAATATGGCCGTGTGGTCCGGGTTCAGTCTGATCGTGGTGGCATTGGTGCTGTCGCTTGTTTATGGCTGGGTGTGCCGATCCGACGGCCACGCCGAGGCCGCAGGTTCAACCCAAGCTCACGACGATGCGGTCAGCCAAGGGGACGGGGCATGATCTATGAAGCCTCACCGATTGCCGTCGGCTGTTTCTTTGTTTTTGTTGGACTGACGCTGGGCCTGAGTTTTTTCCTGGGCCGCAAGGCGAAGTCCTCGGCGGGCTACTTCGCCGCGCATGGCCAGATCCCGTGGTTTGTCAACGGCGTCGCCTTCGCCGGTGACTACCTCTCGGCTGCCTCATTCCTGGGCATCTGCGGGATGATTGCCTTCTACGGGTACGACGGATTCCTGTATTCGATCGGCTACCTGGCCGGGTGGATCGTGGCCCTGTTCGTGGTCGCCGAGCCGATGAAGCGGTTGGGCAAGTTCACCTTCGCCGACGCGCTGGATGCTCGTTTTGGGTCCAGGGGCATCAAGCTGGTGGCGGGTATCAGTACCCTGGCCGTCAGCATCTTCTACCTGATCCCGCAGATGGTCGGAGCGGGAGTGCTGGTTCAGCCGTTGCTGGGATTCCCGCACTGGGTCGGCGTGATGCTGGTGGGGGCGACGGTGATCCTGATCGTCGTGTTGGCGGGAATGGTTTCGACGACCTGGGTCCAGTTCCTCAAGGGGTCGCTGCTGGTCGTTTTCAGCACGATCCTGACCGTGCTGATCCTGGTTCGTGGTTTTGCGGCTGAAGAGGGTGGAGCCGATGGCCATGCCTTCAGGACGCTGGGGCCCTTGACCAACACCGAGCCGGTCCGTCAGGCCGAGGCCCTGGAGAAGGAGCTCGCCTCCACGTGGGGACTCCAGGGAGCGACGATCACGCCGGCCGAAGGGGCCTGGGTCGACCAGCCGTTTGTCCGGATTGCTTCCGGCACTGACAAGGTCACGACCGTCTGGCACCTGGACAAGGGCGAAGCGGGCGTGTTCCTCCGTGAGACACAGACACTCAAGAAGACTGCTGACGGCCAGGTGCTGGTCAACGGCATGCCGAAGGGGACGAAGAAGGGGGAACCCGAACTCCATCCCGTCGGACACGTCAGCCGATTGCCCGATGGAAAGGACAAAACCGGATCGCTGGGCCCCTTGGAGTTCTTCAGCACACTCGAAGAGAGTGAAGTGGTGTTGTGGGGCAACAAGAAACTGGTCCACGAAGACGGCAGCACGACAACCGTCTACTTCCAGAAGCCGACGGCCGGCAGCCGCATCCTGCAGCCAGGAATGCACCCTCGCTTCCAGGGCATCCACAGTGACAAGACGCTCGACAAGATCGATCTCCTGTCACTGATGCTGGCCCTGTTCTGTGGAACCGCCTCGCTGCCTCACATCCTGATTCGCTACTACACGGTCAAGGACGAAGCGAGTGCGAGGAAGAGCACGATCGTGGGGATTGCCACGATCGGATTTTTCTACGTACTCACCCTCTACCTCGGCCTGGGCGCCATGACCAGTGGTACGCTCGATGTCACCAACAGCAACATGTCCGCCCCGCTGCTGGCATTCAGCATCGGGGAATGGCTGTTTGCGGCCATCTCGGCCATCGCCTTTACCACGGTGCTGGGCACCGTCAGCGGCCTGATCCTGGCCTCCAGCGGTGCTGTGACACACGACCTGATGGCCAACGCGATGGGCAGGGAAATGACTGATGCCCAGCAGGTCCGAGTGGCCAAGATCGCCTCTGTCGTCGTCGGCCTGGTGGCCATCGTCCTGGGAGTGCTCTTCCAGGAACTCAACGTCAGTTATCTCGTCGGATGGGCTTTCAGCGTCGCGGCCAGCGCGAATCTGCCGTCACTGGTGATGTGCCTGTTCTGGAGTCGCACGACTCGGCAGGGCGTAATTGCCGCGGTGGTTGTCGGCATGACCAGTTCGCTGGCCTGGATCCTGCTCAGTGCAGACACCTTTTCGAAGGTCTACGGACTGGATGCGGATCAGGCTCTGGTGCCGTTCAGTCAGCCGGGTATCGTCACCATTCCCCTGGGATTCCTGACCCTGGTTGCCGTATCCCTGGCGACCCAGGGAACCGGGCCGGCACCGGTGGCCGAGAGTCCGGCGGAGGCCTAGGCTGGTCTGCTTCGATTCGACCACCTGGTCCTCTGGACACGGTGGTCCCAACGTCACCTAGCGGTTGCCACGTTCGACGGATACCGCCGCTGTCAGTCGGATGGTGGGTGGTTTGTTCATCATCAGCGCGGCGTGCGAGTAGAACGGGTAGACGCTCCATTCGACGCAGGCGATCACGTCAGGGAGTCCGTCTCCGTTGTAGTCGCCGATCCAGGGATGGGGGCCGTGGTTGGTGATGCGTATCGAACGGCCGTAGCACTTCATGGTCTTCGGCGGGCCGAACAGCGGGGCCGTGCGGGTGCCGACGTTCTCGAGCAGGTACATGCTGCCCCCTTCCAGCGTACCGTGGTGGGAGCCGCCGGTGCTGTAGACCAGGTCGACGAGTCCGTCTCGGTTCCAGTCGACCGGCCGGAACGACTCGCTCCAGGTGGCCTGTCGCTTAGCCACCTGGCCGGTGAGTTCGCGGCCATCCTTGAGCTTCACGACCGAGTGTCGCTTGAGTTTCAGGTTTCCGCGGTTGTCGCGGTACTGGACGAACAGCGCGGCCCGCAAGACCGATCCCTCGCAGGTGACGAAGTCCAGCAGGTTGTCGCCGTTGAAGTCGGCTACCGCGGCACCGGTTCGCCACATGAATGGCCGCTTGGGTTCATAGGGGTAGGCGCCGTTGTTGGACTGGCGGGAGGCGGCACGGGTTGCCGAGAGCGTCTTGAGTTCCGGAGAGTCGGGGAACCCGTCGCAGAGAACCTGGCGTCGTGGTCCGAAGCGGGGCGCGGTGCCACGGTCGGCGATGTTGGGGAACCAGAAGATCCGGTTGGTCTCGTTGGGACAGAACAGGTCCCGGCGGCCGTCGCCGTCCCAGTCGACCAGTACCGGGTAGGGATAACCCATGTTGTGGCCGTTGAGGGGTGGGCCGAGAAGGGGATTTCGGAGCAGGCGGATGGGTTTCCCGTCGGCAAGGATCCGGCGAGGGTTCTCGTAGCGGGGCCGGGCGTCGGTGCCCGAATTGATCACGATCTGGGGCCAGCCGTAGCCACCGCCGACCAACAGGTCCTGGTCCCCGTCGTTCTCCCAGTCGCACAACGATGGCCAGGCCTGGTCAGACAGTGACAGCACCGCGTCGGGAGACTCGGCCCGTCCCACGCGTTCGAAGCGAGGTGACGCGGGGGACCGACCGTCATCTTTGGTTCGCGGTTTGGCCTGTCGGTAGATGGCCAGGTGCTGGAAGGCATTGTGCTGGATGACCAGTGCGGTCCGGCCGTTGACCTGTGAGACCGAGGCCATCGTGACGTCCGATTCGGTCACCCCGTCGACTGGCACGGGGTCGGCGAACTTGAGTCCGTCAGCTCCCAGGCGTCGCCGCCAGACCAGCCGGCCACCCGCCAGGTCTTCGGTGGAGGAGGTGCGTTGGAGGACATCCAGTCGTCCGTCGTGATCGAGATCGGCGAAGGTGCAGTTTTCTTGGAGTCCGTGCGAGACCGGAGGGTCCAGCTTCAGAGGCCAGCCGGTGGGGGAGACGTTCTTCATCCACTGGCGACCGAAGACGAGGTCCAGGTCGCCGTCGCCGTCGAGGTCGGCGGCCTGGCAGGTGAAGGTGCGCGGTGCCGACAGCGAGAGGTCGCCGGCAAAGATCGGGGCACCGCCCGGCTGCCGACGGGATGTTCCCAGCAGGATCCGGGCCTTCCTCGTGGAGGCGTTGAGGTAGAGCAGGTCAAGTTGGCCGTCGGCGTTGAAGTCGACACAGTCGACGGAACTGTAGGCGGAATCCATGTCCAGGATGGACTCGGGAGACTTCGGCTCGAAATATCTCAGACGCTGAAGGTTGCCGAACTGGGTGGGTTGTGCGGGGTCGATCGAGGGGTAGAGGATCGGCGAGGCCCAGGGATCACCGTCGCGGTAGGCGTAGTTCCAACTGCCCACCAGGTCCGGACGCCCGTCGCCGGTCAGGTCGTGCAGTTCCGCCTGGAAGAAGGCCGTGATCGGGCGACGAGGTCCGGCGTTGTATCGCAGCAGGTCCCCCACGCCGATGGCCGGGACATGGCCTTGCGGACGCAGTCGGGTGCGGGTGTCGGTGGTGCGGAACCGGATACTCCACGCCGTATGCCCGGGATCGGCGATCACCCACTCAATGCGACCTCGGTCCGAATAGGCAAAGTCCTCGGTACGCGCCGACGGCACCATCCGGCCGGTGGCCCGATTGATGACACGGATCGAATTGGCATCAAGGATCCCGCCGTGGCTGCCCCGGCGGATCTGCTCGGCAAAGTCGATCGTCACCGACATCGGCGTGTGCGGGAATGTCAGTTTCGAGGTGACCTTGAGCCCAATGGTCAATTCGGCCGCGGATCCCCGCATCGCACCGAACCAGAGAACCAGCGAGACACAGGCCAAGGTGCAGGCCGGTCGGCGAAACAGGAGAGGGGACATCTTCATCGAATCAGCCTTTTCTCGTCTTGACCACTCAACCGTAGCATCATTACAAGTCCGTTTCGCCGGTGTCGACCATCGGCAATCAGCTTAGAGCGAGGACCGAGATGAACCGCGGGCCGGTTATGCTGTCGTTGGCTTTGGTTGTGACTGTCGTCGGCCTTTCGGGTTGCCAGTCGGCTCGGTATGTCCTTCGTGAAAGTGACCGAGGCATCGTGGCAATACCGGCCAATACGAACATCTGGCCCTGGAAGCATCGTGATGATGCCGAGAAGCTGATGAAACAGCACTTCCCGGAAGGTTATCAGATTGACCGTGAAGTTGAGGAAGTGGTCGGCAAGACGACCACCTCGGGCGAAGACACCGACGGCCAGACCGTTCAACTGGCCGAGGGATTGGTGACGCTTGATACCGGCCAACGCCGCAGCACGTCGACGACGACCGACGTGACCGAGTACCGCATCGAATACAGTCGGGACGAATAGCGGCTCGGGGCCCGGTTTGCGATGATGGCGTGCACCTCGTGTCTGCCAGGTTCACCGCATGTCCCGCCTGTTCGTGATCTTGACTGCCTGCTGCCTCGTGTCGGGCGGTGTTTGCCGTTCGGCCGATCCCGTCGTGGCGCACGAGTTCGTTTACAGGAAGGCCGCGTTCGAACAATGTCATGCTTCGACGATTGCCGAAGCGACTGACGGCACCCTGGTTACGGCCTGGTTTGGAGGCACACGCGAAGGCCGCAAGGACGTCTCGATCTGGGTCTCCCGTCGCGGCCGTGACGGATGGACTGACCCGGTGAAGGTGGCTGATGGAGTGCAGTCGAAGACCGAGCGATTTCCCTGTTGGAATCCGGTGCTGTTCCAGCCGCGAACCGGTCCGCTGATGCTGTTCTTCAAGGTCGGGCCCAGCCCCCGGGCCTGGTGGGGCGAGTGGATGATCTCGGACGATTCCGGACGCACCTGGAAGAACCGTCGACGGTTGCCGAAAAAGGGCATCGGTCCGGTCAAGAACAAGCCGATCCAGTTGGCCGACGGTGCGATCTGGTGCGGGTCGAGTTCCGAGCACGACGGTTGGCGGGTGCACCTGGAAGTCACCCGCGACGCCGGACGGACGTGGAAGACGCTGGGTCCCTTCTGTGACGGCAAGAAGATTGGGGCGATCCAGCCCAGCTTGCTGATTCACGACAAGGGCCGCCGCTGGCAGATGCTCTGCCGCAATCGTGATGGCCAGGGCGACGTGTGGCAGAGTTGGAGTGAAGACGAAGGGAGGACGTGGAGCCGGTTCGAACCGACCGGTTTGCCCAATCCCAACGCGGGCACCGATGCGTTGACGCTCCGCGATGGCCGGCAACTGCTCGTCTACAACCACACCAATCGTCGCGGTCCTTTCCCCAGCGGTCGGAACATGCTCAACATCGCCACCAGCAGCAACGGCCGCGACTGGAACGCTTCGCTGCTGCTCGAACGCGACAAGGGTGAGTACTCGTACCCGGCCGTGATCCAGGATCGGGCCGGACGGGTGCACGTCACCTACACGTGGCGACGACAGCGGGTCCGCCACGTGGTGATCGATCCCCGACGACTTGAAGGGCGACCGATCCGAGATCGCCGGTGGCCTGGCGGGGTCGAGAGGCTGACCGTCGGCCGCTAATCTCCGGAAGGGATGATTGGCAGGATGATCTGGGAACTGCGTTCGGAGTCGTGAAACACCGTGTTGTCGGCGGCAGCGCGGAGCCGGTCGCGACCGATCGGTTCTCCGGTGTTCGGGTTGACGTCGAACCGTGGGAAGTTGCTGCTGGAAATATCCAGTCGCAGGCGATGTCCGCGGGCGAACAGGTTGCTGGTCGGATAGAGCGTGATCGTCACCTGGTCGATCTCGCCCGGGGGCAGGAAATCCGCTGCCTCGGGGCCCTTGCGGTATCTCAGTCGCATGATCGAATCGCTGAGATTCAGGGCGTAACCTCGGGGATACCAGCGGCTGGGCGGGTAAACGTCAATCAGCTTGGCCGTGAAGTCGGTGTCGACGGCCGACGACTTGACCCAGAGCTTGACCTCGATCGGTCCGGTCACTTCGAGATCGTGCTCGAGTGGGTCGGTCTGAAAGACCAGGACGTCGGGTCGGGAACCCAGTGGAAGGAAAGGCGGGGAACAGCCGTGAAGGCCCTCGTGTTCGACCTGGTCGAATCCGCCGGGTTCGAGGATCTGGCGGACGCGACTGTCTCGGGACGCCGAGGCCGAGTCGGCGATGCCGCTGGGCAACGGACCCAGTTCGGCCAGCGACGAGATGTTGCCGCCGTTGGAAGGAACCGGGTTGGAGGGATCGAACCGGTAGGTTGTTGAGGAATCGGGCTCATCGGCCGCGTCGGCCGAGAGTCGGCCATCGGCGTGCAGGTAGAACGGGGTGAACTGTGTCCGGGCCAGTGGCCATTCCTGTTCGTCGCGCCATCGACCCCCGTGCTGAAGCCGTCCCCCGATCGAGCGTTCGCCGGAGCCACCGCCCATGATGAAGATCTTGACCGGAGCCTCTCCGTCGCTCGGTTCGCTGCCGTCTTGCCGAACATAGCGTTCGAACCAGTCGAAATGTACGGCACGGAAACTGTCGAGTGCGGCGTCTGGACCGAAATCGACATCTCCGGCGTAGGTCAGTTCCGGCTTGACCGAGCCATGGGTCCAGGGGCCGACCAGCAGTCGGACGCGCCGCCCCCGTTCGGACAGTCCGATGTAGTTGTCGAAAGTGGCACGGGTGTAGGAGTCGTACCATCCGCCGACGATCAACGTGGCTGCGTCGGGGAAGTTGTCCCAGTGCTCGCGGGGGCAGACGCTGGGGTGTTTCCAGTATTCGTCCCGGTCGGAGTGTGTGAGGATCTCCAGGGCCCATTTCTCGTAGGCCGGTACCAGCGCCAGTTGAGTCTGGCCCTCGCGGATCGGCATGCGGGTCAGCCACTCGTGAAAGGCCGCGGCGCCCAGGTTCAGGGCCGGGTCAACCCACGGGTCCTGCTTCAGACGGGATTGGGTGTTGGTGGCCGAGTGCCAGAAAGCCCAGGCGATGAACCGCAGTTCCATCGCCCCTCCTTGCCGGACAGTGCACTGGTGAGCATCGGCCCCACTCATGTTCGGGACCATTGCCACCAGGTTCTTCGGCCCCAGCGCGGCCATCGCCGTTTGTGTCCAGCCCATCCACGATGTGCCCCAGGTCCCGACCCGGCCATTGGACCATGGCTGCTGGTCGATCCACTCGAGCGTATCGAATCCGTCCTCGGCCTCGGGGAACAGGAAATTGACGTCTCCGCCGGATTCGTAGCAGCCGCGGCAGTCCTGGATCACGCAGACATAGCCCCGCTGGGCGAACCAGCGGTTGTAGCCCATCGTCGCCTCGACTTCGTCCTTGTTGTACGGGGTTCGCAGCAACAGGACAGGAGATGGTTCGGTGACCGGCTGCCCGTCCCTGGCGGGGTGGAAGATGTCAGTGGCCAGCGTCACCCCGTCCCGCACCGTCACCGGTACGTTGCGCTCGACAATCACCTCGAATTCGGGTCGGGGCGGGACGACATGCAGGGGATCGGTCATGACAGGAGTCCGGTTCCGGGAAACGAATCGTCGTGATGGGAGATTCTGTCACATCGATTGATACAATGTCACGCCGCCGAGTGATCGGCCGGATCGGATGACACCAGGACTCAGAATCGGAGTGGACACCTGATGACCTCTTTCTCTTCAAGACGCTCTTTGCTTCCCACCTCCGTTTTGTCGACGCTGATGCTGGCCAGCCTGGTCTGCCTGGCGATACCGGGATCGGCAGCGGCACAGGTCCTGAAGGCCGGGGTCGGCCGCATGGACATCACCCATCGAAAGGCCCCGGTGATTCCGATGTACGCCCGGGCCCTGATGATCCAGGGGAACGGGACCACGGCCGTGATTGTCACGCTGGACGTGGTGGCGATTGCCGAGATTGGAAAGATCAAGAAGGAGTTCCTGCCGGCCCTGCGGGCGAAATTGAAGAAAGAGATCGGGCTGGATCCCGGGTCGCTGATCGTCAACTGCAGCCACTGTCACGGGATTCCTTGTGACGATGTGCTCGATCGCACCGCACAGGCCGTCAAGATGGCGGCCGCCGGGCTGGTTCCGGTGCGAATTGGCGTGGGGACCGGGCACGAGGATCGGATCCAGGAGAATCGGCGACTGAAACTCAAGGACGGTCGGGAACTGGACGTGCGACGGGCCTACGCACTTCCCGCCGATGCTGACGTGGTTGGTGCGGGACCGATCGATCCGGAAATCGGTATCTTGAGACTCGATCGGGCTGACGGGCGACCTTTGGCGGTGGTCTACAACTTCGCGATGCACCCGATCATGGGTGACTCCAGTGGAGGCGACACGGCCGACATCACCGGGTTCTCGTCTCAGGTGATCGAGGACGCGTTGGGTCACGGCGCGATGGCGTTTTTTGTTCAGGGGTGTGGGGGGGATATCAACCCGGCTTTCTACAAGGACCTTTACAGCCCCAGGGACGCCGAGCCCCAGGGAAACCGCCTGGGGATCAGCGTGGTACGGGCCCTCGGAAAGATCGCGGCCAAGGATGCGGGGTCGCTGAAACGGCTCAACCAGGTGCTGACACTGCCCCGGGCTGACCACGCCGAGCGGATTGCCGGCCTGGAAGCCGAGCAGCGGCGGCTGGTCAAGTCGCTGCGATCGACGTACCTGAACTTCGATACGTTCCTCAAGCTCAACAGCAAGTACAGCCTGTCCCCGAAGTTTCCGTCGACCAATTCGTTGAGCTATCTCAACGAGAAGGCCATCGGACGCAGTGACTTCGCCCGGCTCGACCAGGCGAATCGGGCCCGGATGCGGGCCTACGTCAGCAACGTGATGGCGATGGAGGACATCACGAGGATCGAGACCAACCTGAGGCTGCTGCGGAAGCACCAGGCCAACAACGTGAAAGCCGGCAAGCGGACGATCGATGTCGAGGTGATGGGGTTGCGGGTCGGGGATTTCGTGATGGTGACGTTTCCCGGCGAGGTGGTCTGCCAGGTGGGCTTGAACATCAAGAAGGCATCCAGGCACAAGCACACATTCGTCGCGGCCTACACCAACGGGTACATCTACTACTGCCCGACGGCCGAGCAGATGAAGAGTGCGGGGGCGGCCCAGGAGGACAGCGAGTGCTTGCTGGGACCCGAATGGCAGAAAACGTGGGAGTCCCGGGCGGCAAAGCTGATTGCCGAACTGCTGGAGTAGTCGGCCAGGAGGGATTCTGGCTCGGCCTCAGGCCAGGATCGGCTGGATCGGTCGGCCACCGTGGGCGATCTCGACCGGTCGGCCCAGTTGGTCGGGCACGCGCATCGAGGGGTTGATTCCCAGGCAGTGGTAGATCGATGCGCAGACATCGCCGGTATTGACCGGGTCGGCAGCGATGTAGGCCGCCTGGTCGTCGGAGGCACCGTGGACGGTTCCGCCACGGATTCCGGCACCGCTGAAGAGCACCGAGTAGCAGTAGGTCCAGTGGTCGCGACCGGCGTCCTTGTTGTGCTTGGGGGTGCGGCCAAAATCGCTCATCACCAGCACCAGCGTTTCGTCGAGCAGACCGCTCTGCTCAAGATCCTCCATCAGCGCGTTGTAGGTGAGATCCAGGACAGGAAGGTTGTAGCCTCGGAGGATTCCTTCGTTCCGCTTGTGAGTGTCCCAGCACTCGTACTGCAGCTTCAGACGTTCGTAGTAACAGTCCCATGTCACGTTGACGAAACGCACACCGCTTTCCACCAACCGTCGTGCCACCAGGGCGCTCGAGCCGAACAGCGTGCGGCCATACTTGTCACGAAGAGCGGGGTCGACCTGCTCGAGATCAAACGCGTCGCGGACGTCCGACGAGGTCAGGATGCTCCAAGCTCTTTCGCTCTGCTTTCCAAACGAGACGGTCGCCGGCGAGCGGCCCACGCGGCGACGCTGGTCGTCGAGTTGGTCGAGAAGATTCTTGCGGAGATTGAGGCGATCGACGGTCATGCCGTCGGTCAATCGGCTGTTGGGAATCTTCGGCTCGCCACGGAGGACCTGCGAGTGATACGGCTTGTCGGGTGGATTGTCGACGCTGGGTGAGCAGACGGTGTAAAGCGGATCGTATCGCTTGCCCAGGAACCCGCCGTAGGGACCCGGCCGCCGGATCGACTGACCCCAGCCCAGGTAACAGGGCATGTAGATGTAGTCGGGTGAGGTGGGTTCGGGATTCAGGTACTCGCAGACCGATCCCATGCTCGGGGGATAGAAGTCCTCGGTGATCGAGATGTTGGGCAACTTCCGTTCGTAGCCGGTGTAGCTGGGCAGCGTGTTGTGGCAACCGGACTCGTGACCGACCGATCGGACGATCGCTGAGCGGTGCATCCACTTGGCCGACAGCGGCATCATCTCCGAGATCTCGACTCCCGGTGCACTGGTCGCGATCGGTTGGAAGGGGCCACGGATGTTCTCGGGGGCTCCCGGCTTCAGGTCGTACATGTCCTGCGTGGGAGCCCCTCCGAGCAGGTACAGCAGGATCACGTTCTTGGCCTTGCCACTTCCGGCCAGTGGCGCGTCTGTGGCCTCTTCGGCAGCCATCAGTCCCGGCAAAGAGAACCCGCTACCCAGGGTGGTCAGCGCGCCGGCGGCCAGTGTCTCGCGACGAGTGATCCCGTCGCAGCAGCGACGGGGAGTGCCCAGCATTTTCAACATCAGCGAATCTCCTGGGATTGAGTCACCTGTGACTCAGATCGTCATCGCGCAGTAAAGAACTTCTGCCTCAACGAGTTCTACATGGGAAGCTCAGGGGTTTTCAACACCGTTGTGGACGGTTTCAGTTGCAGCGACATCGGGATGGCCAGCAGGGCGACCACCGCGACCGAGACCAGTGCAACGTCCAGGGAGACGAGATCCGAGAGAACTCCGCAGGCGACCGGTGAGGCGGCTCCCGATGCGATCACGACCGTGTAGAAGATGCCGAATGCCCGGGACTGTTGTTCGGGAGCGACATAGTCAGCGACGCTACCGTAGAGCACCGACGAGGTGCCGTTGAGGGCGGCTCCGATGATCGGCAGCAGCACCAGTGTCAGTTGGTCGGGGATGACCAGCAGGGCCAGGATGCCGCCTCCGGTGACGATCTCGGTGATCCACACGGTCGGCAGAACCCCCAGCCGCTGGGCACTGACACCGCAAAGGAACTTGCCGGCAGCACCACCACCGAACAGCAGGCCCAGTGCCAGCCCGACGGCGGAAGGTGACCGGCCCTGTTCAATCAACAGAAACGGCAGCAGTGTCAGTAGGCCGTAGCGGGTGATTGTGTCGAACACCGCGATGATCGAAAGGGCGATGAATCGGCGGCGGTCGTGGATGCCGCGGGGCTGATTGTCATCCGGGACGGTCTCCTCGTCGCTTTTCTCGGGGGCGCCTCCGATGTGCAGTCTCCGGAGTACCACCAGGAAAACGCCTGCCGAGAAAATGGTCAGGATGCCAAAACCGGTCGTGACGGTCTCCCAGGACACGCTGGCCAGTGCGAGGCCTCCCAGGACGGGGAACAGCATCTTGCCCAGGTCTCCGGCGAAGTTGTAGGTGCCGATGGCGATCCGGCGACTTTCGGGACCGTAGGCCCGTGCGACCAAGGTCGAGCCCAGCGGGTGCTGGACCGACGACCCCAGGCCGGCAACGACCAGCATCACTGCCAGGACCGGCGGGCCACCGGGGAGGCCCATGAACACGAAGCCCAACCCGGCGACAATCGTGCCGACAATCAGCAGGGACCGCTCACCGGTACGTTCCGCGAGGATCCCGGTGGGCACCTGCAAGGCGGCCAGGGCGATGAAGTAGAACGTGATCAGCAGTCCCAGCTGCGAGCGGGATGTTTCGAAGGCGGTCTGCCAGACCGGGAGCAGGACGTAAAGCACGTCGGCCAGGCCGTCGTGCAGGAGGTGGCAGACGCAGATCGAGAGCAACAGTCCGGTGCGTCCGGGGGTTTTTGCTTCACTCTCGCGGTCGGTGTGCTGGTCCGAGACGTTCATGGGTGGGCCGTCGTGGTCGAATCGATCGCCATGGTGGGATCGGGCATCTGTCGATGTGATGCCCCTAACCTAATGCCACTCGGAGCCCATCCGCCACCGGAGGCCGCAGGAGTTTGTCGTTGTCGGACCGGCGGCCAACCTGTCCGGACAGAACCGTCCGACGGCTTGGGTTATACTCGGCTCGCCGGTCGTCGGCGGCCGGCACTCACGCGGTGCCCCGACATAGCCCAGCGAGAAGAACCGATGACACAGACACGACGCACCTTTCTGCAGACCACCTCGAAGTTCTCGTTCGCCGCCGCCGGATTGCTGCCGACGGGGATGCGTGCCCTGGCCGGAGAGTCAGAGACGGGCCTGCTGCACGATTCGCTGGTGATTGCTCCACAACGTGGCGTCCAGGAAGTCACCACGGTCAACGCACCCGGTGGTCGTTACTGGATGTTCCTGGGGGAAAAGGGCCGTCTGCTGAGGAAGGACTCTGGCGATGGCGGTCGGAACTGGAGCAAGTCCGTGCCGCAGAAGACAGCCGAGGGGGATTCGATCCCGCTGGCACGCGACACGCCTCACCTGACCCTTCTGAAACTGAAATCCGGTCGCCTGGCGATTGTCTACGGTGGTCCGGTGACCCGGCCGGGGCGGGACGGCACCACGCTGTTTCGTACGTCCACTGATGGCGGAAAGACATGGTCGGAGGCCACCCCCGTTGATCCTCTGTTTGCCGTCTGTCGCACGCAGGCCGCGCGGGTCCTGTCGACCGGTCGGATCGTCGTGCCGGTGATGAAGTGGATCAGCCCCTTCACCGGGGGGGACTCGGAAGGGGCCAACAAAAACCTGACGTTCAGCTGGGTTTACTATAGCGATGACGAGGGCAAGACCTGGAAACGGAGTCTCAGCGAACTGTTTGTCTCACTCGACGAGGGCCGACGGGGTGTGACCCACTTCGAGGAGACCGTTCTCGAGGAACTGCCCGACGGACGACTGTTCATGCTGGGCCGCACCGAACTGGGACAGTTCTACAAGACCTATTCGTCCGACAAGGGCGTGTCGTGGAAGCACCCCGTGCCCACCGGCCTGGCCAGTTCGTACGCTCCGGGCACCCTGGTCCGCATCCCGGGGACGACCGACCTGATGCTGGTCTGGAACCAGGTCTCGGAAGCCGAGATCCTGACGGGCCTGCATCGCCATCGTCTCTCCACGGCCGTGTCCACCGATCATGGCGAGACCTGGAAGCACTTCCGCAACCTCGAGTCTCTCGATGACCGCACTCGGATCGCGGCCCCCAAGGGCAAGCCCCGGGTGATTCGCATGAAGAAGTACGGGTACAGGGCACCCGGTAAGAAGGATTACCCGCACGCGCCGGGGTGCCTGAGAATCTGCTACGCAACCGTGGCGTTTTCGGGCCGGGAAGTGGCCGTGACCTACGATTACGGGTACGGCGTCAAGGAGTTCGAGAAGAAATCGGCCACGCGGATCAAGGTGCTTTCCCGAGACTGGCTCTACGGCCGCGGGTAAGTTTTCCTAGCCAATCAATTCGTCGATTGGTTCACCGTGTGGCAGGATCGGCAGTGGCCGTCCGGCGAAGTTGACGAACTCGTGGCGCGGGTTGATGCCCATGTGGCGATAGACCGTTGCCAGCACGTCCTGGGGCTTGATCGGGCGTTGGCTGGGGCGTTCCCCGTGCCGGTTGGTGGCGCCAATGACCTGGCCCATCCGCATCCCACCGCCGTAGACCATCGCGCACCCGGCCGGGCCCCAGTGGTCCCGGCCCGGGACACCGTTGTGGTTGCGGATCCGCGGCGTGCGTCCGAATTCTCCGGCCAGCAGCACCATCACCCGCTGGTCCAGTCCCCGGTTGCCCAGGTCCTCGATCAATGCGGTCAGTGCCTGGTCCATCAGGGGGCCGCGCCCCTTCATGGTGCCGAAGACGTGGGTGCCGCACGGGTGGTCGTCCCAGCTGTCGTGCCATGGTCCGGGCGGCTGGAATCGCACGCCGACCACGCTGACGCCCGCTTCGACCAGTCGCCGGGCCAGCAGCGCCTGCTGTCCGGCCTTGTGCATCCCGTATCGCCGACGCAGGCGGGGATTTTCCCGTGAGAGGTCAAATGCCCGGGCGGCAGCCGTGCCCGTCAGGATGTCGACCGCCTGCCGCTGGAACTCGTCGAGCGCGTCCATCTGGCCCGAAGCGTCGATGTTCCGCTTCAGGCGATCGAACTCTGTCAGCAAACGCGAGCGGCGGTCGAACCGGGATCGGGAGGATTCGCCCTCCAGGGACAGGTTCTCGACCTTGAACTTGGGTTGGGACGGGTCGTCCTTGATCTTCAACGGACCGAAGGCCGAACCGAGGTACGCCGAACCGCCTCGGGACTGGCCGGGCAGGCCGACGTAGGACGGCAGGGAGGTGTCGTGCCCGGTCCGCATGCGGTTGATGACGACGCACATGTCGGGGTTGTCCGGCGGCCCCTTGATCACGCCGGTGCGATCGTAGCCGGTCACGAACGTGTGCGTGGCGGAAACGTGCGCCGAGGAGGCCTGGTGCAGCGAGCGGAAGATGGTGAACTTGTCGGCCATGGCCGCCAGCCCGGGAAGGACCTCGCAGAAATTGATTCCCGGGTGACGAGTCGAGATGGCTCCCAGGGCCCCGCGGATCTCGGCCGGTGCCAGCGGCTTGGGATCGAACGTCTCGAAATGAGAAGGGCCGCCGTCCTGCCAGAGCACGATCAGGGAGGTTCGACGGTTGGCCGTGTCCCGGTCGGCCGCCTGCGATTGCAGCCGCAGAACGTTGGGCAGGTTCAGTGCACCGACACCCGCGAACAACTGTTTCAGGAAACTGCGACGACGGCTCATCGACGAACGACCCTTGTGAGGGGCATGTGGAACGTCCGAAACTTCCACCAGATCTTATCGGTGTTGAAGTCGAGGACCAACAACAGTCCCGGATGTGCGGGCAGAATCCTACGCGTCAAACAGGGACGTCAGTGGAAAGCCCTCGTCGAGCAGATGGTAGGGCCGTTGCTGGTTGTCGTGGGCGATGAGGTTCCTGATGCCCATGGCGTGGTAGATGGTGTGCGCGATGTGTTCGGGTCCGACCGGTTTGTCCTTGGGGTAGCCACCGATACGGTCGCTGCTGCCGTAGGCCTGCCCGCCGGTGATCCCGCCACCGGCCAACAAGGCCGTCTGGCAGTGGGTCCAGTGGTCACGGCCCGGCTCGGCAGCGCCTGTGCCACCCGAGCGAGGGTCACCGATTCGGGGCGTGCGGCCCATCTCGCTGGTGACCACCACCAGCGTTTCGTCGATCAGGCCGCGGTCCGAGAGGTCCTCGAGCAGTGCCGAAAACGGTCGGTCGAACAACGGGACCAGGTAGTCCTTGAGGCAACTGAAGTTCTTCCAGTGCGTGTCCCAGGCGCCGCCCAGGCAGCCTCGTCGTTTGTCCTCGTCGTAGTCGTGGTACCAGTAGACGGTGATGAACGGCACACCAGCCTCGACCAGTCGTCGCGCCATCAGCATGCTCATGGCGTTGACCGTTTCGCCGTAACGGCGGCGCACATCCGGCGATTCACTGGAGACGTCGAACGCGTTCTTCGTGTTCGAGTTGGCCAGCAACGAGAAGGCCTTCTGTGAGAGGCTGTTGTAGTTTCCGGCCGAGACGCTGCGGTCGAAGACTCGCTGGCTGTCGTCGATGGTCTGGAGCAACCGGCGGCGGTCGGTCAGGCGGTCGACGGTGATATTGCCTTCGAGGGTCAGAAGCGGGACCTGGAAGTCCAGGGGATCCTTGTGCTTGCCGAAGACGTAGATCGGGTCGTACTGGAAACCGAGCCGTCCGGCGAAGGCTCCCGGCAGCGACGCGTTGTCAGGTCCCGAGCGAGTGGGCAACCAGAGCTGGGACGGAAGTGACGGGTGAGACGGCCGCTTGGCGGCGACCACCGACCCGATGTAGGGCCAGTCACCCGGTTCGGACTTCCGCGTGCCGGGGAACGACGGGCCAGTGGCGTGGCCGGTCATGTTGTAGAAGCGGCCGGCGTGGTGATCGTTGGGGCCGCGGCCGTGTTGGCCCAGCGACCGGACCAGGGCCAGGTGGTGCGCCTGGCGGGCGGTGTGTGGCAGGTGCTGGCACAGGCGGATGCCCGGCGCCGAGGTGGGGATCGGTTGGAACGGACCGCGGATCTCCGCCGGCGCGTCGGGTTTCATGTCCCACAGGTCAACATGCGAGGGCCCCCCGTTGAGCCAGATCAGGATGGTCGACTTGGCCTGTCCGCCGTTGCCACCCGTTGCCGGCGCAGCCGAAAGGCCTCCGCCGGCCAGTCCGGCGAGCCCGAGCGTCGAGGCAGTCAGCAGTTGGCGTCGATCCATGGTCCGGCGATTGTTCCGAGGAAGGTCCCCAAGCATTCTAACGGCGATTGTGGATTGGAGAAACGAGATCTGAGACGATGCTCCGTTATTCTCTTATCGGTCAGTGTCCCCGCATCTCCGTGAGCCAGTCGTTCACCGAAACCGGATTCCTACGAGGCAATTCATGAGACCTTCACCCCGTGTTCTTTCGGCAATTGGTGTGGCCTGCCTGGTCGGATTGTTGGCGACCGTTGGGAGGACCCGGACCGAACGGCCCGTCCAGGCGGCTGTTGGCCGGCCGGCGGCCGGTGTCGAACCACACTGGCAGTTGTTCCTCGATGACCACGTGATCGAGCGCAGCACCGGGTTCCGCCGCGTGGTGCATCCCCCCAGACCTCGCGGTGTGGTGCTGGAACCGGACCAGCCGTGGGAGACCCAGGGGCTGTCGATCATGCATGTCGGTCGGCGTCGCGACGGGAAGTTCGAGTGCTACTACCGGGTCCACGGTGAACGGGTTCTCTCCGACACGCACGCCTATGCCGTCAGCGACGACGGCATTCACTGGACCAAGCCCGATCTCGGACTGGTGCCGGCCCCAGGAGGTGGGAAGAGCAACCTGTTGCCGTGTGGTGCACCATTCGATGTGGGCTTTCTGGGCACGTCGCCGGATCCCGGGAAGCGGTACCTGCTGGGACTGGGCGACCACCCCCGTGGATTCAAGATGGAGATGTTCTTTGCCCGGGAACTGCCCGATTGGCAGAACGATCCAAAATGGAAGGACAAGCTGACCCGTGCCGGCACGAAGCCGAGTTACAAGCTGGGTCTGAACTTCTGGGATCAGGCCACCAGGGAATGGGTCTTCATGCGGCAGAGTCCCAATCCCCCGCCGACACGGTGCATCGCACGATGGTCCACTAAGGACCTCAAGAACTGGGAAGTGAGGTCGGTGCTCTATCCTGACGCTCACGACAGCAGCGATCCGCGATCCTTTGACGAGGCCTACGGCATGCACGCGATGGTCACCGAGGGACTGGTGCTGGGGTTTATCGAATGGTTCAAAGGGGACCAGACGCGGCCGGACCTGGCGGTACTTGAACGCGAGTTGATCGGTCGAGTGCACATGAAGGGGCCGATGGAGACACGGATCGCTGTCAGTCGGGACGGCGGATTCACGTGGGATCGCACCGTCAGCCGAGAGGCCTGGATCCCGCACGGATCCCAGCCCAACAGTTACGATCGCCTGGTGGTGATGTACGCCTCGCCAGTCCGAAACGGCGACGAGGACTGGATCTACGCCACCGTGATCGACGGTGACCACGCCAGTGGAATGGGCTACGGCCGACCGGGGCGGAGCCGTGGGGCGCTCTACACCCAGAAACACAATCGTTACGTCAGCCTGCAGGCCGGCAACACGGCCCAGGTACTGATCACCAAGCCGATTCGGGTCACCGGCAGGACCCTGCAATTGAACGTCGACGGCAGCCGGGGCGAGGTGAAGGTGGGTGTCGGGATCGACAAGCCGATCACCATCTTTGACACAGTTGGTCACCTGCCCAGCTACATGGTTCGCGACCGACAGAATCGCACGCACTTGGAGCCGGGTTTCCAGGTCGGTCAATGCCGAGCGATCCACGCCAACAGCATCGAGCACACCGTCGAGTGGAAGGATTCGGACCTGCAGGTCCTGCAGGGGAAGACCGTCAGGCTCTACATCATGGTCCGCGACGCCAATGTCTTCGGGTTCCGCTTCAAGTAGGCGATGCGGTTTTGCGGGACTGTGCGTGGTTGCCCGGTGCAGAAGGCGTTCGATGGGCATTATCGTTTGGGGCCGAGCGGGCCGATATGGTAGAACATGAGCATGAATCAAGCACGTAATGATCGTTGTGCGGGGCCGGTGTCGCGGCGAACGTTCCTGGAGGCCGGCAGCCTGGCCCTGGGCGGGCTGACGTTGCCGGACCTGTTGGCGCGTCGAGCGGCCGCCCGGGAAACCGGGCGAGGCGAGGCCGATACTTCGGTGATCCTGATCTGGCTTCAGGGTGGTCCCAGTCACATGGAGACCTACGACATGAAGCCGGAGGCCCCGGTCGAGTACGGCGGCCTGCTGAAGCCGATCCAGACCAAAGCTCCGGGGATGGACATCTGCGAACTGCTGCCGCTGCACGCCCGTGTTGCCGACAAGTTCAATGTCATCCGCTCGATCTCGCATGGGTTCGCCAACCATGCCGGCGGTGCCGGGCGGTTTCTTTCCGGCTACAACCCGTTGCGGCCCCTGGATCCGAAGTCGCAGTTTCCCTGCCTGGGACCGGTGGTCTCCAAGATGCTGCAGGGCAAACGCGACCGGTCGATGCCCAACTACGTGGCCAGTGCGACCAACGTCTACGGTGGCGGCAGTGCCAGCCTCGGACCGGCCTACCTGCCGTTCGTGATTGGGGGCGATCCCAACGCCGCGAATTTCAAGGTCAACAACCTGTCGCTGGATCCGAAGGTCAAGGACCGGCTGGATGACCGTCGGTTGTTGCTGGGATCACTGGATCAGTTGCGTCGGGACGTCGACAACTCGCGATTGATGGATTCGATCGACAAGTTCAACCAGGAAGCGATCAGCCTGCTGACCAGCGAGAAGGCACGGCGGGCGTTCGACATTTCCCAGGAGTCCCCGCACACCCGCGAGAAGTACGGTCGCCACAAGTGGGGGCAGCGGGCATTGCTGGCCCGACGGCTGGTCGAGGCGGGGACCAGCTTCGTGACGATGCAGATGCAGAGCGTGGGACTTCCCGGCGGCATCGGCAACTGGGACATTCACGCCGTCAACGGTCACCTTTACGATGACGCCAACGCCCGGCTGCCGGTCTTCGACAAGGCGGTCTCGGCCCTGGTCGACGACATCTACCAGCGTGGCCTGGACAAGAAGGTGATGTTGATCGTGGCCGGCGAGTTCGGTCGGACCCCGCGGATCAATCCCCAGAAGGGCACCTCGTCGAAGGTGATCCAGCCGGGTCGCGATCACTACCCCGGAGCGATGTCAGTGTTGATCTCCGGTGGCGGCATGGAAACCGGCCAGGTCATCGGCCAGACCACCGCCAAGGGTGTGCGGCCCAAGGAACGGCACCTCGATCCCAACGACCTGCTGGCAACCGTCTACCAGTTCCTGGGAATCGACTACGACGCGATGATTCCCGACACCAGTGGTCGACCGGTCCCGTTGATTCCCAACGGCACGCCGATCCGCGAACTGCTGTAGGGCGGCTGACCTGCGAAGCCATGTGCCCGGTTCCGAGCGGCCAGGGGCGGGTCCTTCAGACCGCGATTCGTCGATGCCGGGCGATGAAAAACGTCCGTCGAGGCCACAAGAAATTGTGCTCCGGCCGCTGAGTTCTACTCGGCGATCCCGTACAGGTGTGTCTTGGTTCTCAGGATCAGCAAGCCGTCGGTGACGGCCGGCGAGGCCATGAAACTGGCGTCAAGCGTGTTGGTGGCCAGTTTCCGGTAACGATTCGGGTCGGCTGCGAACACGTGGCACAGGCCCTTTTCCTCCTCGAAACAAAACACCCTCTCGCCGACCAGGATCGGCGAGGCGCAGTACTTGCCGGTGAGTCGCCTGGCCCAGCGGGTGCGGCCGGTTGCGGTGTCGACGCACGAAGCGATGCCGTCGTTGTTGACCATGTAGATCGCATCGCCGGACCGCACGACTGACGGCCGGGAGGGAACTCCCCGCATCGTTGACCACTTGACGTGGGTCTTGGTGACATCGCCGCGGCCGTCGGGTCGGACGGCCATCAGCCGATTGGTGACATCGCCGCTGTTGAAGAACAGCAGACCCTTGTGGAACAGGGCCGGGCAGGCGGTGTTGGCACCGCCGTGCATGACCCGCCAGAGTTCCTCTCCGGTGGCCGGGTCATATGACATCGTGGCCAACGCGGCGGGGATGATCACCTGTGTGCGGCCGTTGTGGGTGATCACGCGGGCTGTGCAGAAGGCCTTCCTGTGCGCTCCACCGAGTCCACCAAAATCGACGTTGCGATCGGTTCGCCACAGCGTTTTTCCGGTTCGCTTGTCGAGTGCGACCACGTACTGGACGTCCGACCCGTCAAACGGCAGGAACATCTGGTTGCCGTGGATCGAGACGCTGCTGGCAGCACCACGGAAGTGATTGCAGGGCAGGTCGTTTCGTTTCCAGAGGACCTTGTACGTTTCGGTGTCCAGGCAGGCGGTGCCCAGGCTGCCGAAGTGGATGTAGACGCGGCCTTCCTCGACCCATGCTGTGGACGAGGCATAACTGTTGAACGGGTCGCCGTACTGGGGTTTGACCGGCCTGAAGACGGTCTGGTCGTGGAGGATCTTTCCGGTTGTTTTGTCCAGGCACATCACGGCCAGCCGGCGGCCGTCAGCCGTCGCGGTTGTTACCCAGATCCGATTCTTCCACACGACCGGTGACGACCAGGCCTTGCCCCAGATTGCCGTTTTCCAGGCCACGTTCTTCGTCTCGCTCCACGTCGTGGGAATGCCGTTGGCCCGAGACGAACCGTCACCACGACCGCCGCGAAACTGGTTCCATTCCGGTTCGACGGCAGAAGCCGATGCGGTCACGACCGAAAGGATCAGCAGCGTCAACAGGGTTTTCATGGGTTGGTCTCGTGCCGGGGAAGGGACGCGGCAGGCCTCATCGATGCGGCAGCCACCGGTCGCTGGCAATTGTCAGTCAGTCGATTGACGAATCTGTCGCCGGTGTTGGACGAGTTCACGGATGTGGTCGAGGTCGTCGCGGGGTGTCGCGGCAATCAACTCCCGGGTGTAGTCTTCGCTCGGGTTCCGGTAAATCGCTTCGGACGGTCCGAACTCCACGAACTTGCCGTCCTTCATCACGGCCATCATGTCGGCCATGAATTTCACCACCGACAGGTCGTGGCTGATGAAAATGTAGGTCAGGCCCCGCCGTTCCTGCAGGTCGTTGAGCAGGTTCAGGACCTGGGCCTGCACCGATACGTCCAGCGCCGAGACCGATTCGTCACAGACGATGAATTCCGGCTCGACGGCCAGCGCCCTCGCGATGCAGATCCGCTGCCGCTGGCCTCCGGAGAATTCGTGCGGGTAGCGGCCCAGGTGTTCGCTGAGCAAACCGACTTCCTCGAGCAGGCTGGCCGCCCGGTCGACGCGATCACGCCGCGAACTGCCGATGCCGTGCAGGGCCATCGGTTCGGATAGCGCCGCCTGCACGGTCATTCGTGGGTTCATCGATCCGTAGGGATCCTGGAAGATGATCTGCATCCGGTTCCGCAGCTGCCGCAGTCCGTGGCGGTCCAGCGCGTTGATGTTGTTACCGTCAAAATGCATCGATCCCCCGGTGGGACGGACGAGTCGCAGCAGTGCCCGGCCGGCGGTGGTCTTGCCACAGCCGCTTTCCCCGACCAGCCCCAGGGTCTGGCCACGGAAGATGTCGAACGTGATGCCGTCGACCGCCTTGACGTGCCCGACGGTCTTCATCAACACGCCCTTGCGGACCGGGAAATGGACTTTCAGGTTGCGGACCTTGACCAGGGGGTCCTGAGCCGCTTCGACCGGAATGGCCTCGCGGCCGTAGGAAGCCGGATCCTCCGCAAAACCGAGTGCCTGCAACTGGGACTCGGGGTGCAACAGCCGTCCACGACCGTGATTCCGGAAGTAATCCAGCCGTTCATCGGTCATGGTCTTTTCGGTGATTTCGAGTTCCCCGTCGGGCTGCTCGACCGTGTCCATGTAGTCCGAGACTGTCGGCAAACGCTTGTAGGGCGAGTCGAGCCGGGGACGGCAGGCCAGCAGGCCCCGGGTGTAGGGGTGCTGGGGGGTCTCGTAGAGACTCAGCACGTCGCCCTGTTCCATCACTTTGCCGTGGTACATCACGATCACGTGGTCGGCGATTTCGGCGATCACTCCCAGGTCGTGGGTGATGAACAGCACGGCCATCTGTCGCTGGTCCCGCAACTCGCGGATCAGGTCAAGGATCTGTTTCTGGATCGTGACGTCCAGTGCGGTGGTCGGTTCGTCGGCGATCAGCAGGCTGGGATTGCAGGAGAGGGCCATGGCGATCATCACCCGCTGTTTCTGGCCGCCGGACATCTGGTGAGGATAGTAGTCCAGTCGCGACTCGGGATCGGGGATGCCCACTTCCTCGAACAACTCGATCGTGCGGTCCCGGGCCTCGGACTTGCTGACCCGCTGGTGCTGGATGATGGCCTCCATCACCTGGTGGCCGACCTTGTGCACCGGGTTCAGCGACGACATCGGTTCCTGGAAGATCATGCTGATCTCCGAACCCCGGATCTTCCGCATCTCCTTTTCGGGCAGTCCGACCAGGTCCTGTCCCAGGAACGAGATGCTGCCCGAATGCACCTGGGCGGTAGCCGCCAGCAGCCGCATGATCGTCAGCGACGTGACCGACTTGCCCGACCCCGATTCTCCGACGACGCCCAGCGTGTGTCCGGGTTCGATCTGGAACGAGACATCATCGACCGCCTTGACCACACCTCGTTCGATGTGGAAGTACGTCTGCAGGTTCTGGACGTCGATGACGGCTGTCATGGTGGATCAGTTCCCCGGGTCTGCAAGGCGAGGATCGGTGGCTTCCTGGATTCCCTCGCCGATCAGGTTGTACGCCAGGACGGTCAGGAAGATGCCCATTCCCGGGAAGACCAATTGCCACCAGTAACCCGACTGCAGAGTTTCGCGGCCGGAGTTGAGGATCGTGCCCCAGCTGGGGTTTGGTGGCGGGGCGCCAAAGCCCAGCAGGCTCAGGGCGGCTTCAACCTGGATGCCCGCTGCGATTCCGAAGGCGATCGGGACCATGACCGGGGCCAGCGCATTGGGCAGCACGTGGCGGAACATGATCCTCGTGCGGCTGGCCCCCAGGCACCGCGCCGCCGCCACGAACTCGGTTTCCCGCAGCTTGAGGAACTCGCCACGTGTCAGGCGGGCCATGCTGGTCCACCCGGTCAGGCCCAGCAGCATCATGATGTTCCAGATGCTGACGTCCTCGATCACCGCCTGCAGGGAGAGGATCAGTACCAGCGCCGGCACGCACATCACCACCTCGATCACACGGCTGATCACCAGGTCGACGATGCCACCCATGTACCCGGCTATGGCTCCCAGCGTGATTCCGATCGTCGCAGCGATGCCGGTGGAGACAAACCCCACCAGCAGGGCGATTCGTGTGCCGTGCACCATGCTGGCAAAGACGTCGAACCCGGTCTTGTAGGTGCCGAACCAGTTCTTGCTGGTGGGTTGTCCCTTGGCTCCGTAGGGGTTGCCCTTCATTCCCTCCCATTCGTTCCGGCGGACCGGGCGGTGGGGATCCTGGTAGACCAGCGGCCAGATGGCCCAGCTGTCGGGGTCCTTCCGCTTGAGGTTCCGGGGGTAGATCCGGCGGAAGCGGTCCTTCTGGAAGATCGGGTTTTCCCACGTGCGGTTGTAGTAGCCCATGCAGGGGAAGTAGATGCTGCCCTTGTAGCGGCAGACGATCGGCTTGGTGCCGGCGATCATTGGCGAGAAGACGGCGATCATCGACAGGACGCCGATGAAATACAGGGCGAACATGCTGAGCTTGCGTCGCCGGAAACGGTGCCACGACTGCTGCCAGAAGCCGGCCGACACCACCACGCTGTCACGGTCTTTTTGGTTCATCGTCTCAGCTGTACCTGATCCGTGGATCGACGAAGGCATAAAGGATGTCGGCCAGGAGCTGACCCGAGAGGGTCAGTATCGAGAACATCAGCGTCAGGCTCATGATTGTCGGGTAGTCGCGACCGAGGATCGATTCGAAGAACAGCAGGCCCATGCCCTGCCAGTTGAAGATGCCCTCGAGGATGATCGCTCCACCGAGCAGGCCGGGCAGGGTCAGCCCCAGCAGGGTCACAAAGGGAATCAGCGTGTTCCGGAACGCGTGGTGAATCAGGACGCGGATCGGTCCCAGGCCCTTGGCCCGGGCCGTGCGGATGTAGTCCTGGCGGATCACCTCTTCCATGTTCGCTTTGACGAACCGGCAGTAGTAGGCGAGGCTGCCGTAGGTGAAGCAGGTGACCGGCAGGATCATGTGCTGGAAGGTGTCCCACGCCTGGGCCATGTCACCCAGGGTCTCGTAATCGTTGCTCTGGTTGCCCATCAGCGGAAGTTCCAGCCACGTCCCCTCCAGCTTCACGGCGAACAGCAACTGCAGGAACAGCGCGGCGACAAACGAAGGAAACGAGTACAGCATGTAGAGCACAAAGCTCATGCTGCGTTCGTCGGGGCGACCACTGCGGACGGTCGCGTACAGCCCCATGGGCACCGCCAGCAGGTAGCTCAACAGCAGCGATGTCACCGACAACTGCAGCGTGGGGCCGACCCGTTGGGCGATCAGTTCCGCTACGGGTTTTTTCTGGGAGTAGCTGGTCCCCATGTTCAGCGTGGCTGCGTTCTTCAGCCACTGCCAGTAGGCCTCGTGCAACGGTTTGTCCAGGCCGTAGACCGCTCGCATCCGTTCGATATCGGCCTTGCTGGGCATCTTGCTCGGGTCCATCATCGCCGGATCGGTGTCCAGCGGGCTGCCCGGCATCGAACGGATCAGTCCGTAGATCATGCAGGTGATCAGGCCAAGCGTCAGCAGCCCGACCAGCAGGCGGCGAACCAGATAGCTGACCATTGGCGAAACCCGTAACCAGGCAACGCCGTCCCCAGCGTCGCATCCGTGCTCACAGTGTCATGACCCTGTCCTGCAGGGTCTCACGTCATTTCAGGGCCGGTGCCTTGAAGATCGTGCTTTCGCCCGGGCCGTAATTGTACGGGCCTCGCGCGCTGAAGTTGTAGCCCCGCAGTGTCTTGCTGAACGCGAAATATGCGTTACGGAAATAGAGCCAGGTGTAAGGCTGGTCCTGGTACAGCTTCCTGTGAATGTCCTGGTAGATCTTGCGGCGTTTCTCCGGGTCGAGCTCGTATTTCCCGTCCTGGAACAGCTTGTCGATTTCCGGGTTGCTGTAGGCCACGTAGTTCCGTCCGCTGTCGATGGCCTTGGTCGTCCACAGGTTCTCGCTGGTGTCGGGATCGGTGCCGGTGCCCCAGCCGGCGAACTGGGCGTGGAACTTGTGATCCCTCGCCATTTGCTGCAGCACGGTGAACTCCACCGGCCGGACGTTGCAGATGATGCCGATCTGGTCGAGGTTCTCTCGCAGCAACTCGCACAGGGCGATCCGGTCGGAGCGGTTGGAGACGGCGATGGTGAACTCGAAGTTCGACCGCTTGACGCCTTCGAGCTGGCCGTCGAATTCGTTGTCCAGGAAGACCATGCCGTCGAGGATTCCGTCACCGTCGGTGTCGGTCCAGCCGGCCGATTCCAGTAGCTCTTCGGCCGCATCGAGATCCTGCTTGTAGGCGGCTGGAAGAGTTTCGGGGGCCCACGGGCTGGTGCGATGGAAGATGCCCTGGGACTGTTCGTCCATACCCTTTCGGTGTCGTTCCATCATCTCGGCGTGATCGAAAGCCAGGCTCATGGCGCGTCGGACTCGAGCGTCGCGGAAGAACGGTGATCGCGAGTTCCAGCCGAAGTAGAAGTAGACCCACTCGATGTCGTAGACCTTGGTGTTCTTGCCGTAGAAGTCCTCGTCGTTGGTCTGTTCCTTCCACTGCTCGGGCGACAGTTGCATCTCCTCGATGTTGCCCTTCTTCAGCGACAGCAGCGCGGTGCTGGGGTCCTGGATGATGGCGAACCGGATGTTCTTGAAGTGGGGGATGTCGCGGACCTGCTTGCCGTTGACGGTGTGGTAGCTGTCACGCCGCTGGAGCACAATCTCCTGTCCACGGACCCGCTTGGTGATGACGTAGGACCCGCCGGTTACAGGGTTTTCGTCCATCGAGACGTGGTACTTGCTGGTTGCCAGGGTCGGATCGTCGGCAATGGACTTTTCGTAGATGTGCCTGGGCAACACGGGAAAGTTGATGTTCCAGACATTCGTCGCCAGGGGGGCCGGGTGGAAATACACCAGCGTCTGATCGTCGTAGGCCTTCACGCCCTGCAGTTGGTCGGTTCCGCTGCGGACGGCCGGAACCGGAACCTTCGACGACATGATCACGCGATACGAGAATTCGACGTCGTGGGCGGTGATCTTCTTGCCGTCCGACCACACCAGGTCGTCCCGTATCACGACCTTGTCGAACAGGCCGTTCTCGCTGGTCTGCCACGAGACCACCGTGTCCTTGCTGGCGAAAGGCGTGAAGGTCCAGTCGAAGCCCATCAGCCCGAAGCTGGTCAGTCCGGACACGTCGAATTCGGCGCTGGAACTGATCATGATCGGGTTGGTGCTCTTGACGTCACCGGAGGTGTGACGGTTCCACGTGCTGTTGAAGTCGACCGACTTGTCGTTGGCGGCCAGTCGGCCCATGGCCGAGCGGATCTTGAGGTTGATGTCGTTGGACGAGTTTTTCAGGCTCAAGGCCTCCTTGACCGACGCCAGGCTCTTTTCCTTCTCCTGTCGCTGTTTCATCAACTCGGTGGAATCCACGACGGGCTTGTCGATCCACTTGTTCTCCTTGAGCAACTTGGCCAGTTCGGGGAAGTCCTTGTCGGCCATGGGGACCAGGTCGCCGAGTCGGAACGGGTTGTTCTCGTCCCCACCGCTCTCGACGGAGTCCTCGGTCGTCTTGGTCTTGGCCTGGCCGGAGTTGGATCGCTCGACGTGCGTTTTCTTGAGCTGTTCGTTGAGCGTTTTCAACTTTCCCTCGTCCTGTCCGATGTGCTCGGCCAGCAGGTTGGGCACCGACTCGAACAGCGGCACCATGTTGCCGCCGTTGGACTCCAGTTCTGAGGCCACCTGTTCGACCGTCGTGATGGTCGGGGCCTCGACGGGAATCGGGGCCTCGGCGGTCGTGTCCTGGCCAGTCTGCGAGTCACTGTCAGTCGCGACGTCCCCGTCTGCTCCGTCGCCCTGGTGGCTGGTGCAGCCGGAGGCCAGGAGGGAGAGCGTGACGAACAGGACGAACAGCGAACTACGCTTGCATATGGTCATGAGTGCCAGGGTCCCGGGTGTGTGGAGGAAAGGACGGTTTCGATCGGTGGACATTCTAACGGAACTGACGCAGATGTCTTGCCGTTGGTTGAACGGATTCCGCCGGTGAATTTACCGATCTGGCAGTTCGGTGCAAAGACCTGTCGGCCGGGACGACGCGATGGCGGTGTGGAGTCGGTTGTTGCGGTGACAAAATGTGTCGGATGGATCGATCCTCGCCCCGGCAGAGGGTGATGCGGCAAGGTGGCGTAGAACGCTATGCCGGAGGTCTAATGACCGCCTGTTCCTGACAACCCGGCCACTTCGAGCGGTGGAGCGGGTTCATCCCGGAGACCTGTTATGCGTTGTCGAGTGCGGTTGTTGATTGCTGTGGGGTTGCTTGCCGGCGGACGGGGCGGGGGTGTCTGCGACGAACCGAAGATCCCCGGGGCAATCACCGTGGCGGCTGCCGACAGTCGTGATCGCCAACGTGCCGACCTGGTTGCTGACGGTCACAACGACGCCGCCCAACTGCAAGAGGCGATGGCGAGGCTGGGGAAAAACGGCGGGGTGGTCCGGCTGTTGCCGGGCCATTACCGCCTGGATTCGGCGGGGTCCCATGTCGATGTTCCATCCGGTACCACTCTCGACGGTGGCGGGGCAGCAGTGCTGGAGTGCCTGGTCAGCGGCCAGCAGGGCGCTCTCAGGTTCACCGATGTTCACGACGTGGTGGTCCGTGGCGTGCGGTTCACTTCCACAGGAGACGACAAGGCGGCGATGTTCGCGATGATGAACGTCGGGACCGGCAAAAGCCGCGATGTGACGGTTCGTGACTGCCGCTTCAGCGGGTTCCGCAACTACGCGCTCCGGATGAACATGCCGGGCACCGGGTTTCGTTTCATCCACAATCACCTGGAGGAGATGGGGCGTGTCGGCAAGGGAGGCAGCGCCATCAACGGAGCCCGAATGATTGACTCGCTGATCGGGTGGAACACCGTTCGGCGGTGCGGCGTCGATGCCGGCGACTGGGCGATTTACGTCAGCGGCGGAGGGGCCCGGAACCTGCAGATCGTGGGCAACACGATCCGCGACTGTGCAGCGGGCATCAAGGACCTTGGCGACGGGTCGGATCGCAAGATCCTGATTGCACGCAACGTGATCGAGGGGATCACCAGGGGGCGTAGCATTGCCCTGGGAGGGTGCCGCGACGTGATGGTGACCGGCAACATGATCACGATGGGCAATGGCGGGGCCGGGATCGGCACGGAAACGTCGGTTCACCACGTCGTGATTTCCAACAATATCATCGATATGAATGGCCGGGGGCGGCAGGGAGGATCGGGGATCGGCATCGCGTCGGACGACTCCAGTTTTGTCACCATCAACGGCAACCAGGTCTTTGGAGGTCATCCGGATTCGGTCTGCCTCCACGTGGCAACTGTTCGGCACGGAGTCATCTCGAACAACCTGTTGCGAGTCAGCAAGGGCCGGGTCAACGGCGGTGATGTCGGTGGATGTGGAATCCGCATCGGTCGGCCCTCGACACCTCACGACTGGCACCTGCTGGTTTCTGGAAACCGGATACACTCACCGATCACCCGCAACGTGGGCATCCACCTGGTTGCCGGTGGAACCGATTCGGTGAAGTCTCACGTCCAATTGCTGCACAACACGGTCGACGGGTTCCAGTTTGCGATCAGCCTGGATCGACAGGTTGGGGGCCGTTACAGCGATGTGACGATTCGCGGCAATACCAGCACCCGGTCTCCACTGGTCGCGAAGCAGAGCCGTGCCGACCGGAGAGTCGTTATCCAAGGCAATTCCGAACCGGTTCGGTAGTCGTTCGGCGGGGTCGATTCCGATGATCGGCGTCGTGGCGAACACAGAAATGAAAGCGCAGAAGGGCCATGAAGCAGTTGTCTTTTCTGGTGTGCCTGTTGGTGATTCCTGCCGTTGGCCGGGCCGACACGATTGCCTTCTGGCGATTCGGTGAGAAGGCGGCGGAGGTTCGAGGGCCGATCCGGGATGTGAGTGGGTTCGGCAACCACGGAAGACTGGTCGGTCGGGCGAAGTCCGTTCGTGGCTCGGGATTTGACGGGGCTGCGATCCAGTGGAATGGTTCGGGCCTGCTGGAAGTGCCCGACGCGCATGTCTTTGATTTCCGGGACGATTTCACCATTGAAGCGATGGTGCGAACCGAGCGGCAGGGCAGCCAGTACATCTTCATCCGCAGCGGACCGGGAGGGGAAATCTGGATTCGCCAGCACGTCAAGGGGGGGCAGTCTGCGGCGGTGGCTGCGCTGGTCCGGTCCGATCAGGGGACGGACATGATCATCTCGGGGCCCCGAGCCATCTCTGACGGACGTTTTCATCACGTGGCGCTCGTGCGACGGATGAAGGGAACCGGGGGTGTCGGAGAGCTTGTGCTGTATATCGACGGCAAGCCGGCGGCAAGCCGGCAGAAGCCGGTCAACCCGGGGCCCACGAAGATCTCTTCGCTCACCTCCATCGGCGGCCTGCGAAAAGGAGGGACTGTCGAGGCTCCCGTGGTCACTCGAGGGTGGATCGGTGCGATCGATTACGTGAGGGTCAGTGACGTTGCGCTGGATGCTGGGCAGTTTCTCAGGCCGGACGGGACATCCGCCGACAAGATCCTGGCCGCCAATCGGGATCCGGCAGTGCTGGCCAGGATCCAGGCCGTTCGCCCCAAGATCCCGCCCCGGCCGGTTCGTCCCCCGTTCAACATGGAACCGGTGGGAGACCTGGGCCGGTTTCCGCGTGATTTCGAGCCGCACGTTCAGTTGTTCGTTCCGGACGACCAACTGGGTGCGATCGATCCGTCGCCCTACAAGAACCTTTTCCCCGATGCCCTGATCCACGACTTCGATGGAGACGGTCACAAGGACATCTGGACCGAGAAGCGGTTTTACCGCAACACGGGCAAGTATCGGGACGGTGTGCCGATCTTTGCTCGGTTCCAGGACAGGCCGGCACCGGTGCTGGGACGAGCGATCGGAGACTTTGATGGTGACGGAGTGCTCGAGGTGATCTCGGCCCGTGACAAGCCGCCGATGACCATGGGCCATCACGAATTGGTTCCGCCGTCGGCGACCAAGAAGTCGTGGTCGGCCACAACTCTCGGAAAACTCAAGGTGGTCTCACTGGCGGATTCCAGTGACACGCCGCTGGAGGCTCTGACCAGGACCTGGCCCTACGAGACGATTGATGTCGTCGACTGGGACGGTGACGGGCGACAGGACCTGCTGGTTTCGGGGCACCCGGCACCACGAGGGTTTGATGTCGGCTGGATGCCGTTCCTGGGCTGGGGTTTCAAGCGATCGTTCCGACCCCGCAACGATCCCCAGGGCATGCTGCTGGCCAGCCAGATCTACGGCACCGTCTGGTGGCATCGGAACCTGGGCACTCGCGAGAAGCCGGTCTTTCATCCGGGCCGTATCGTCACTGCCGGACGGGACGACCGGTTGCTGATGCACTGGGGCGGCGTCAGTTCAACGGTCACCGATTTCGATGAGGACGGTGATCCCGACCTGTTGGTCCAAAACTCGCTGGGACTGTTCCTGTACCGCAACCTTGGTCGACCGGTTGACCAGCGCGTCTACGACAACCGTCGCGCCCGGCTGTCCGAACCCGAACAGATCCTGTTCGGCGGGCATGACGAGCCGTTGGCTGACCCCGGGATGCTCGAGGTCGTCGACTGGTCAAAGGAGCACCGCAAGTGCCTGGTGTTTCGCGAGCAGGGATATGGGCTGATGTACTTTGCTCCCAACCGCGGGACTCTCAAGAAGCCGGCCTACGAGGACATCACTCCGTGGGTGACACAGGGCGGTCCGCTGACCACCGGCATCTTCACGATTCCCAAGGTCGTCGACTGGGACGGTGACGGGTTGGACGACCTGGTCCTGGGATCCCAGGCCGGTTACGTCCACTTCTGCCGAAATCTCGGCCGCAGGGGACCGACTCCGCAGTTCGCCACGCCGGTGATGCTGAAAGCGGGTGGCCGTTTGATCCAGCCACGGACAATGTCGGGAATGACCGATGTCACCTTCGGTGCCCATTTCTGCTACACGAATCCCGAGGTCGTCGACTGGGATGGGGACGGAGATCTGGACCTGCTGCTGGGCTGGCAGGGGGGCACGCTGGCTTTCTACGAAAACGTGGGCAGTCGAACGAAACCGAAGCTGGCACCGGCCATCGAAGTTCGCCGAAAGGGCAAGCCGATTTTCGCCGGAGCACGTTCTCGTCCCGCCGCCGTGGATTTTGACGGTGACGGGCTGACCGATCTTATTGCTCCGGATATCGAGGGCTACCTGGTTGTACACCGGCGTGGTCGCAGAGGAGGGCGACTGGTCCTGGACGAGCCGTTGCGACTGAACCTGGAGAACGGAAACAAGATCTTCGCGTCGGGCTACACCGGCGATCAGGATGACGGCAGTTATGGCCAGCGGCTCAACGCACGGATCAAGTTGAGTGTTTTCGACTGGGATGCCGATGGAGATCTCGACTTGGCCGTGGGAAACCGGGGCCACGGGTTACGGCTGTTCGAGAACATCGGCACTCGCCGGAAGCCGGTGTACCGCTTTACGGGAAGCCCCGGTTTTCTGACCAACCACCCCGGCGGTCATTACCGCATGGCCGAACCGTGTGACTTCGATGGTGACGGGCGATTCGAGGTGATCACCGGTGCCGATTTCGGGCCGGTCTTTTACTTCCGCCGGACTGCCGGGGAGGAATGATCGCCTGGCATGCAGATCGATAGATTTTGGCCACCACCGTGAGAACGGACGGTGTCAAAACGGGACTCAAGACGATAAAAGAGGCCAAGATGGCGGTGCCAGACCATGTTCCGCCTCCGAATGCCCCCGTAGCTCAGAGGATAGAGCGCCGGTTTCCTAAACCGTAGGTCGCAGGTTCGATTCCTGCCGGGGGTACTTGGCCATCCTGCAGGTGGTCGCACCC
>PBOJ01000081.1 GCA_002724315.1 Planctomycetaceae bacterium
AAGGGAACCGCCAAACGGGATGCCACCGTCTGTGGTGCCGAAGCCGCGATCATCGACCAGTCGCTGCAGATCGGCGCGGACAATGGCATCGCCAATGTTTTCATCTACATCGACAAGGCGCCACCGGGCGCCACGATTCCGCCAGCCCCATCCGAACCGGCGGTCTTCGACCAGAAAGGGTGTATCTTCCTCCCGCACGCCATGGTCGTCCGCAGCGGTCAGGAAGTGCTGATCAAGAGCCAGGACAACGTCGGCCACAACACGCATACCTACCCTGGACGCAGTCGAAGCTTCAACGGCGCCATCAAGGCTCTGGAACGTAAGGGCGTCAAGATTGACTACAATAAACACGAACGCACTCCATTCCCCGTCAAATGTGACATGCACTCATGGATGCAGGCGTTTCATTTGGCCCTGGACCACCCTTGGGGAACCACCACCAAAGCCGACGGATCATTTGAGCTCACCGGCTTGCCGGCCACCGAGTTGACCCTGCGGGTCTGGCACGAAAAGGCCGGAGGTAAGGGCGGTTTCCTGCAACGATCCCTGAAAGTGACGATCCCCAAGGACGGAAGTAAAACCGAGAACCTGGAATTCAAACTGAGTGACTTCGGGCTGTAGGCCCAACCACGATCCGGACTCGGCCCGACTGAGGACAACACGTTGACCACACGCCGCTTGATCATTCCGCTGCTGGCATCGCTGCCACTGGTCGTCGGATGCGCCGACTACCAGGCGGAGTTCGTCAATGACGAGCGGGTCGCCACGTTGGCAACCACCAGTCCCGATGCGGCCAGCAACCTGAAAAACAGCCTCGACGCCCACTTCGGAACCCCCAACGCCCTTGTCGCATGGGGTGCCCTGCCGATCGATTTTGGTGAGATCGGCGGCACCGTGATCTCGGCCAACGGCAACTCATTGCGAGTTTCCCTCGAGACTGAACCACCCGACGGACTGAGCAATGTCGCCGTGGTGGTGGAAACCGAGACACCGCAGAATCGAACTGCCGGTTCCTACAATGCGGACACCCGCACATTGACACTGCTCGAACAAGAGGCGGCACCGGCGATTGCTCCGGGAACATCGTTGCGGCTGATCGGGCACAAGTTGCAGGCCGGTCGCCGGCTGTACATGCAGCACTGCATGCACTGCCACGGGGTCACCGGCGACGGCAACGGGCCCACGGCACGTTACATCCGTAACCACAGGTTCAACCCGCTGCCCCGCGATTACCGCCGCGGACTCTTCAAATTCACTTCGACCAAGATCGGATTCTACGCCAGTCGCGACGACCTTCGCCGAACCGTCACACAGGGACTCGCCGGAACCTACATGCCGTCGTTCCTGTTACTCAAGACTGACGAACTTGACGCAATCGTGGAGTTTATCCGGTTCCTCGCGATGCGCGGGGAAGTGGAACGACGATTGCTAGATCACCTACAACCCCTGATGCCCTCCGATGACGGCACGCCGCCCAGTGATCTCGCCGACCTAGAAAAAGAACTCGCTGTTGACACCTTCAACCAAGCGTTTGCCGACGCCGCGTCTTTGGTTGCCGAAAAATGGGTCAACGCCGAGGATCCTGACAACCGGGTGATTCCCACCACTCCACGACCGCCGGACACCGGAAA
The DNA here is from genome assembly GCA_002724315.1 of Planctomycetaceae bacterium. Lineage (GTDB taxonomy): Bacteria > Planctomycetota > Planctomycetia > Planctomycetales > Planctomycetaceae > UBA8437. The sequence continues at coordinate 1,632 of PBOJ01000081.1, forward strand.
ATCGCGAATCCGGGGTCGCAGCCTGTTCGTCGATACCAAGATCAATTGTGCAAAGTGTCACGGAGAAGGCGGTCGAGGCAACGGAGCGGTCCTTAAGGACCGCCAGAAGATCCCCGGAACGGACGACAAATATCCGACACCTGGCCTCCGTGATGATTGGCACAAGATGATTCAGCCACGCAACCTGACGTCGGGAATTTTCCGCGGAGGGCGACGACCCCTGGACGTCTTCCGGCGAGTGACCGCCGGAATCAAGGCCACGCCAATGGGCGGATTCGAAACAAACCTTACTGAATCCGAACGGTGGGACATCGTCAACTACGTGCTCAGTATCCCAATCGACGGGGCCTTCATCGACGAACACGGCCACCAGTACCACGGTGGAGACCGCTCGCACGCCCATCACGATCACGACAAACCGGCTGACAAACCAGCCGACAAACCAGCCGACAAACCGAAAACCACCCAGCCGAAATCGGCCAAGGATAAGAAGTAGCGACCGTGAGCAGAATCTTCTGGTGCCTGTTCTTCACCGTGTGGCCGATCATCGCGATCGTTGTCTGCGCCATCTCTCCAGCCATGGACTGGGCCTTTCCGGGCAACCGGGAGGCGGCCACGCCGCTGGGGCAACGGATCGACGACCTGTTCTACCTGATCCTGGGCATCGTGACCGTCGCCTTCATCGGAACGATGGTGGCCTTGGCCTACGTGCTGTGGAAGGGTTCGAAAAACGAGGACGAAAAGGGCTGGTTCAGTCACGGCAGCCACAACCTGGAAGTGATCTGGACCATTGTCCCGGCTGGCGTCCTGCTGTTCATCGCCCTCTACCAGATCGACGTCTGGGCCATCTACCGCGTGCGGGAACACGAAAACCGCGACACCGTCAACGGCCCGCGACCTTCGCACTTGGTCGCCGAAGTGACCGCCCGTCAGTTCGAGTGGCGGATCCGTTATCCGAAGCCGGGGACGAAGTTCAAAACCTACAAGGAGATCAAGGCGTGGCTGGCCAAGCCACACGCCGGCGACGTCTACGCCGTCAACAAGCTCTTTGTGCACCTCAACCGCGAAACACTGATCTACCTCAAGTCCGGCGACGTCCAGCACGCCTTCTTTGTTCCCGATCTTCGCGTCAAGCAGGATGCGATGCCGGGCCAGAGCATCGACGTCTGGTTCACCGTCAACAAGTCCGGAAAGTTCAACCTGACCTGTGCCGAACTGTGCGGCTGGGGGCACTACAAGATGCGGGGTGAGGTCGAAGCTGTCGAGGACCTCGAGGCCCGGTTGAGAGAGCTCAAGGCCCTGCAGGACTTCGACGGAGTCACCCCACCGGGCACTGCTCCCGCAGAAGCGTCGGAAGAGGCCACACCATGAGCACGCTCAACCCCGCAGCGGCCGCCGACCACGCCCACGACGATCATCACGGGCACCACGAACCGTCGTTCGTCCGCAAGTACATCTTCTCGACCGATCACAAGATGATCGGGATCCAGTTCCTGATCACCACCCTGTTCATGCTGCTGGTCGGCGGGGCACTGGCCCTGGGCGTCCGCTGGCAACTGGCCTGGCCCTGGCAGAACATGCCCGGCTTCGGACAACTGTTCGGTGGCGAGGGCGGCCAGATTTCGCCCGAGTTCTACACGATGCTGTTCACGATGCACGCCACGGTGATGATCTTCCTGGTGATCATCCCGATCCTGGCGGGGGCCTTCGGCAACTTCCTGATCCCGTTGATGATCGGGGCCGATGACATGGCCTTCCCCACGCTGAACATGCTCAGCTACTGGTTCATGTGGCCGGCGATCTTCTTCTTCGGACTCAGCTTCTACTTCGGCGGTGCCGCGGCCGGCTGGACCAGTTACCCCCTGCTGTCGGCCCTGCCCGAAGCGGCTCCCGGCTCCGGACATGCCCAGAACATGTGGCTGCTGGCCGTCACCTTCGTCGGCGTCTCGTCGATGATGGGTTCGGTCAACTACATGACCACCATCATCAACATGCGAGCTCCGGGCATGACGCTGTTCCGCATGCCCCTGACGATCTGGAGCATGTTCATCACCGCCATCCTGCAGGCCTTCGCCCTGCCGGTGCTGACCGCGGCGGGATTCATGATGCTCTTCGACCGCGCCGAACTCGGCGGGCTGCTCGAGGGCATCCACACCAGCTTCTTCGTGCCCTCGGGCATCATCGTCAACAACGCCGAACCCACCGTCGGCGGCGGGCAGGCCCTGCTCTGGCAGCACCTGTTCTGGTTCTACTCGCACCCGGCCGTCTACATCATGCTGCTGCCGGCCATGGGGATGGTCTCCGACATGCTTGCGGCGATGTGCCGCAAGCCGATCTTCGGCTACAAGCCGATGGCCTATTCTCTGGCGGCCATCGCCGGCCTGGGATTCATCGTCTGGGGACACCACATGTTCACCAGCGGCATGAACCCCGCCCTGGGCATGACGTTCATGGTCTCCACGATCATGATCGCGCTCCCCTCGGCCATCAAAACCTTCAACTGGATCGGCACCATCTGGGGCGGCAAGATCCGCTTCAACACCGTCACGCTCCACTGCATCGCCTTCGTCTCGCAGTTCGTCGTCGGTGGACTCAGTGGCATCTTCATGGCCGCCGTCCCGGTCGACATCTACATCCACGACACCTACTTCATCGTCGCCCACTTCCACTACGTGCTCTTCGGAGCCACGCTCTTCGGCGTCTTCGGAGCCATCCAGTTCTGGTTCCCCAAGATGTTCGGGCGGATGATGAGCGAGCGGCTGGGCAAGATCCACTTCTTCCTGACCTTCGTCGGCTTCAACGGCACGTTCTTCCCGATGCACATGCTCGGCGTCGCCGGCATGCCCCGCCGCTACGCCGATCCCTACATCCACCCCTACCTCGAACACCTGTTGCCGATGAACCAGTTCATGACCGTCTGTGCGATCGTCATGGGGCTCGCCCAGCTGATCCTGGTCTACAACTGGATCTCGAGCATTTTCATCGGCGAGAAGTCCGGCCGGAACCCGTGGAATGCCAACGGCGTGGAATGGATCGCCCCCTCGCCTCCGCCTCACGGCAACTTCGAGGAAGTCCCCACCGTCTACCGTGGCCCGTACGAATACTCGTCGCCGCTGGTCGAGGGCCGCGACTACCTGATGCAAACCGAGTACCTGCCACCGCCGGGATCCGACGATTCCGAGGAAGCGGCCGAGGACGACGCCGGCGAATCCTGATGCGGCACAGCCGCGGCCACAGAACTCTATCTCCCGACACCACGGCACGATGTCCGATCTCCAACACCCCAACCGCTGGTTGCACCGCTTCGCCGTGGCAACCTGCTGCGCGGCGCTGTTGCCGATCGTTGTCGGGGCAATCGTGACCACGATGAAGTGGGGCATGGCCTTTTACGACTGGCCCAGTTCCGACGGCCACGGCATGTTCGCCTACCCCTGGTTCGGTTCGACCATCGACAAGTTCACCGAGCATGGGCATCGCCTGGCCGGGATCACGATCGGCTGCTTCAGCATCGTGCTGGCCGCCTGGACCTGGAAAAGCGAACGCCGCAACTGGGTCTGCTGGTTGGCCACCGGGGTGCTGGTCGGGGTCATCGTCCAGGGCCTGCTTGGTGGCGGCCGCGTGCTGGCCGACGACCCGCGAATGGCCCTGCTGCATGGACAGTTCGCCGCCTGCGTGCTGGCCCTGATGGGCAGCGTCGCCCTGGTCACCGGCCACCGGTGGCAACACGTTTCCGGACAACACCCGACACCACCATCGTCCCGACTCAAGACACTCGCCTGGTCTCTGCCGGCCGTTCTGCTGATCCAGGGAGCCCTGGGTGGCTGGATTCGGCATCTCGGCGGAGGACTCTTCGAACACGTCGGCTTCGCACTGATTGTCTTCGCACTGGCCGTCGCCGTCGTGGTACTGGCACTGCGGGATGGTGCCGCGTGGCTGAAGGCCAATGCCTGGGTACTGACCTTCGTCCTGCTGCTGCAGGTGGGACTGGGCGCCGGCGCCTGGATCACCCGCTTCGGCTGGCCGACCTCCGGTTACGTTGCCGTACAGGGAGCCCCCTGGCAGGTCGTCACCCGGACCGCCCACGCCGTCACCGGCCAACTGCTGCTGCTCGCCTCCGTCACGCTTGCCGTCCGCGTCCTCAGGCTCGACTGGCTCACCCGCCGCGAACTGATCGCCGAGATGGCCGTGGAAGGGGGACTGGCATGAGTTCACTGGGACCCATCCCCACCGATTACACCGCTGCGACCACGGCCCCGTTGACGTGGCAACGTGTCGTGGCAACCCGGCTGAGCGACTACGCCGAACTGGCCAAGCCGCGGATCGCGGTCATGGCACTGGTGACCGTCGCGGTCGGCTACGTGCTGGCCGCCGGAGACACCTGGAACTGGTCGGGACTGCTGCATGCCCTGGGTGGCATCGGCCTGGCCGCCGTCGCCTCGGGCGCACTCAACCAGTATCTCGAACGCCACAGCGACGCGAGGATGACCCGCACCGCCAACCGGCCTCTGCCGGCTGGCCGGCTCGGCACCGGAGAAGTCCTTGGCGTGGGGCTGGTCTCGGCCGTCTTCGGCCTGGCCTGGCTCGCCTGGCTGGTCAACCCGATCACCGCCGTGGCCACCGCGCTGACACTTGTGCTCTACCTGGCCGTCTACACACCGTTGAAAAAACATACGTCCCTGGCCACCACCGTCGGTGCGGTCCCTGGAGCACTGCCACCGGTCCTGGGCTGGCTGGCCGCCGGAGGCCCGCTCGATTCGGCCGCCCTCTCGCTGTTTGCCATCCTCTTCCTCTGGCAGTTCCCACATTTCCTGGCCATCGCGTGGCTCTGCCGCGACGACTACGACGAGGCGGGCATGAAGATGCTGCCCCGTGCAGCAGCTCACCGACCCGGCCTGACCGGTCTGATGGGAATCATCTACGCACTGGCTTTGCTGGTCGTCTCGGCCTGGCCCCGCCAGCTCGGACTGGCCGGCGACGCCTACCTGGCGGCTGCCATCGTGCTGGGGTCCGGTTACCTGGTGGCCGCGATCCGGTTCTGGTGGAACGAGTCGATTCGCACCGCCCGGGGCGTCCTGTACGCCAGCCTGATCCACCTGCCTCTGCTGTTGGCCGCCCTGACCTGGGACCACTTTCGCCTTTTGAGTTGAACCCCACGGACACCAATCCGCCCGTCGCTGACGACGAGTCCCCTCGAGAACCCAAGACACTCCGATGTCACACAGCTCGCACACCGATGCCGCCCCGCCGCTGAAGATGGGCCTGAAACTGCCCAACTCGAAGCTCTGCATGTGGCTGTTCCTGGGCACCGAGATCATGTTCTTCACGGCCCTGATCGGCACCTACATCGTGCTCAGGCTCTCGTCGATTGATGTCGAGGGAAACCGGGCGTGGCCGACCAACGAGGTGACACACATCATCACCTCAGCCGGTGCGATCAACACCTTCGTGCTGATTCTCTCCAGTTGGCTGGTCGTCGTAGCACACGAGCGGGTCGCCCTCGGGCAGTTCCGCAACGGACTCGTGGCCCTGCTGCTGGTCTTTGTCTGTGCCGTGCTGTTCCTGGGGATCAAGGGCTACGAATACAGCGGCAAGATCAATCACGACATCCTGCCCGGCCGGATCCCCGAAACCCGGCAACAGGCAATCCAGAAGGCCGTCAACGAAATCGGCGTCGTCGCGACACTGGACGCCAGTGATTTCGCCACTGACGGCAGTGGTTCGGAAATCAAGAAGGCGCTGAAGGACGAACACGACAAACTCGAGACGCTGCTGAGACAAGAAAAGCTGACGATCGAAGAAACCGAGCGACAGGTGCTCAAACTGGCCAACGACGAACGATTCGGGGAACAGATCAAATCGGGAGTGCGGATGTACTTCATCCACACGGTTCGGGAACAGGAGAAGGCGGACACCAACAGCGACCACCCCCACTCCCAGTACCACATCCCTTACGGCAACCTGTTCGCCTCGTGCTATTTCACCATGACCGGCTTCCATGCCATCCACGTCATCGTCGGGTTGATCATCTTCTACTTCCCGATCAAGAAGGGATTGACGAAGGGGCTCGAAGAGGCCGACGCCCAGTACATCGAGAACGCCGGGCTGTACTGGCACTTCGTCGACCTGGTCTGGATTTTCCTGTTCCCGCTGATCTACATCGTTCAATTCTGATACGGAGTTCGTCTGGTCACCCTGGATCCTCAACAGGCCGGGTGGCAGGCCAACCCAATCCGATGGAGCCTTTCGGATGGCTGACCACAAATCACACGACAAGATCTATGGGCTGGTCTTCTTGGCCCTGTGTATCTTCACGGGTCTCTCGTTCTATGCCGACATCCTTCCGGTCAAGGAAGCCGGCAGCGAGTCGGAGTCCGGGTGGTCGACACCGGTGATCGCCGTCATCGTGCTGGCGATCGCCGTCGCCAAGGCCACGTGCGTGATGCTTTTCTTCATGCACCTGAAATGGGAGCGAGGCTGGAAGTATGTGCTGCTGGCACCCACGACCATCCTGGCGATCGGATTCCCGATCGCCCTGATGCCCGACATC
>PBOJ01000082.1 GCA_002724315.1 Planctomycetaceae bacterium
GCCGGCAAGTCGACGCTGCTGCTCCACCTCAACGCTCTGCTTCCCGAACCTCTCCCACATCCCTCATCTCAACCGCCCGCACCGATTTCCGTTGATGGCCTATCGGCCACCACCGAACATGCTGCAGAAATCCGACGCCGAGTCGGAGTACTTTTCCAGAACCCAACCGACCAGTTGTTCGGAGCCACTGTTGGCCGCGACGTTGCCTTTGGCCCGCTTCACCTGGATCTCGATGCCGACGAAATCCAGGCGAGGGTTACGCAGGCACTGATCGACGTCAAACTCGACACTTTCGCCGAACGAGACACGGCCCGTCTTTCACTTGGGGAACGCAAGCGTGCGTGTCTCGCCGGGGTACTGGCCTGCCGGCCCGGATGCTTGGCACTGGACGAGCCCTTCGCCAACCTCGATCCTCGAGGTCGCAGGCAACTGTGCGACATCCTGGGAGATTTCCCTGGCACGCTCGTTCTCGCCACGCATGACCTGGACCTGGTTCGCGAATTGACCGACCGCGTCATTGTTCTCGACGGTGGACAATTGTGTGCCGACGCCCCAGTGGAAGTGATCCTCGACGACAATGACCTTCTCGAGCGGCACGGGCTGATTGCCTGAATTCCCGGCCTCCGCTGGACACCCCGCAGAACGTCCACGCCGTCCAACTCGAGGCGGTTTTGGTCTGATCCATTCCACAGCGACCCTCGGAATTCATTTCATGGCTTCCAGACCTGCATTCTCACCAGTCGTCAATAATCAACCGGTTCGAGTCGCCTGTCCGGCACAACCCATTTTCCCACCCCCTCACCGAAAAACTTGACCTATAATTCCTCAACCGGTTCGTGCGGGACACCACATTCGGTTATTGAGACGTCGACAGTTTTCGCACCACCCGTCCCCCAGCGGGACCCGGCCGTCCCGCACCAGCTTACTCAACGAGTCCGTGCTCATGGACAGTCGTCGCCGACCAGCATTCACGCTGATCGAGTTGCTGGTGGTGATCGCCGTGATCGCGATCCTTGTTGCGCTGCTGTTGCCCGCAGTTCAACAAGCCCGTGGCCGCGCCCGAGCCCTCCAGTGCAGAAGCCAACTCAAACAGCTCGGCCTGGCGCTTCACAATTACCACTCCGTCCATGGCCTGTTCCCCCCCAGTTTCGTCCGCCAAGAGGATGGAACCCCTCCCGCTCCAACATCTGGCGGCGGTCTCCAGTATCGCAGCCACTGGACGGGTTACCACCTGCTGCTGCCGCACATCGATCAACGCCCCCTCTACGAATCATACGATTTTGACAAGACGTGGATTTCCAGCCTCGTCGACTCCTCCGACCACAGCATGTGGCCACTCAACCAAACTCCCATCCCACTCCTGATTTGCCCGTCGGTGACCCGGCTGGGAACAGCGATCGGCGGGGGCAACGGTACTGGAGCAGCCTCACACTGGATGGCCGGTTCCCCGACTGACTACTCATTCAACCACGGGGCCGACCGAATCAGTGCCCTGCCAAACACTGCGGCGGCCAACTGCCCACGCGGCCTGCTGCATTTCTGGTCCGACTGGCCGTCCCGCAGCCGTGGCCCCTTCGGTTACAACAGCAGATGCCGCGTGGCCGATGTCCGCGACGGCACCTCGCAGACACTTTTTGTTGGAGAAAAGGCAGGAAGCCGACTGACCTACGAAGGTCCCTCAGGACAAACACCTGCGTTACCAGTGGAGTATCCATGGGCCATGGCAGCCGTCTCGTATTTCGCACCGACAGGCGGAATTGGTGTCCCCAATTCATACTGGGTCGCCGGCCCCTACGCCGTCACCGCTGACGTACGCCTCCCGGACTGTCCCGATTCAACAGGAGCCGTCGGTCTCTCATTCCCCATGAACCCTCTCCCCACCCAACTCGAACGCTCGCCTGACGAACGTCCGCTGTACTCCTTCCAGTCGACACACGTCGGTGGCACCCATTTTCTGCTCGGCGACGGTTCGGTACGTTTCATCAACGAGTCGATCGACCAATCTCTGTACCAGGCGATCTCGACGATCGAAGGCAAAGAAGTGACCGGCGGAGGCTTCTGAATGATCCGCCGCGTTGTGATCGTGCTGACGATGCTTTCCGGGTGCGGACCCTCCGCACCCCTGCCGCAACTTCAACAGGCTCGGGATCTCCTCCAGCGTTCCGATGCGACAGCAGCACTGGACACCCTGGCCGAACTCAACGGATCCAGCGACATTCACTACCTCCGGGGTGTCGCCCTCCTGCAACTCGACAAGCTCGATGCCGCCCGCGGTGAATTCGACACGGCGTTTGACGAATCCGACGAACCACGAATACGCGCCTGCCGGTTGCGGCTCCAGTTGTTCGCTCGCAACCTCTCAGCGGCAGAGAAGCTCATCGCCCTCGAACTCGACCATCCGTCTGACGCCCTGGTGCGACTGTCCTGCGTTTACGCCTACGAAGCGCTCGCGGTACGACTCGCAGCAGAATCTCGTCACGAAGCGGCGGCCGCTCATCGCACTCGGGCCGCCGACGCCCTGGCGACCGCCCTGACTCTTGCGTCGGAAATCCGGGAATTTCACCCCGAACTGCTCGACTTCGCTGTCGAATACGATCAGGCGGCGGCCGCCCTGAGGCTGGTCCGACTGATCAGAAAACGCAACCCGAACAATGCTGTCATGGAACGACGAGAGGTCCGCTTGCTGATAGCGATCGGAGAGCAGGAGGAATCGATTCGCCGTGGCCGCCGCCTGCACCTTCGCAGTCCTGACGACCCATTATCGGCCGAGTTGTATGCGTCCGCGATGGCCACCGCCACCACGTCGCGGTCACACGATTCCACCTTCCGAAAGCTACGCAAACGTTTTCCCGGGCAAATCGCACTGATTGCCCAACACGCCCGATACCTCGCCACCAACCACAAGTTGACCTCGGCGTGTCAGATTTTGGCCACGGCACTCGACTCCCAGGTGATCCACCGTCGAGGCCACGACGACCGTTGGCCGCTGATCCAGGCTGCCATCACACTCCCCTTGCAGGCGGGTTCCACCGGCCTGGCCGAACAACAACTCAACCGTTACCGCAACCAGATCACCGACGAATTACTCGTGACATATTTCGAAGGCCAACTTCTTCATCTCCAACAGGACTATGACGGAGCCCAGCAGAAGATGACCGAGGTGTTGAAGGCGCGAGTCGACGCGGTGGGTCGGAGGGACCCTTTGGTAACCGAGGCGGTTCGATGGCTCCAACGGATCCGCCAGGCCAAGGGACGCAGGCCCGCTACGGCGTCCTAGCTGCGACGGCGATGCGGCGACGGTACAATGACCCACCTCCAGTCATTTGCCGTCACAGGGTTCTCGCATGCCCATTCGCATTCTCGTAGCTGAAATCAAACAAGAGACCTCGGTCTTCAATCCTCAACTGACACGCTATGAGGACTTTCACCAGGCACACGGCAACGACCTGCTATCCGCTCGCCGCGGCACGGACACCGAAATCGCCGGGGCTCTCGATGTCTTTGCTGAGGCCGATGAAGAAATCCTCCCAATTGGCGGGATGGCGGCCTGGGCCGTATCCGGCGGCCCGATCTGCGACACCGACCTGGACCGCCTCATCGAAGAATTCGCCGAAGCGGTGACGCGTCACTCGGACGTCGACGCAGTCTACTTCTGCCTCCACGGTGCCATGGCTGGCGAACAGGAAGGCGATCCCGAGGGACGGATCCTCCAGCGGGCTCGGAACATTCTCGGGGACACCATCCCGGTAGTTGTCTCACTCGACCTCCACGCCATTTTCACCCCCCTGATGCATCGCAATGCGGATGTCTTCGTTCCGTTCCACACTTATCCCCATACGGATCAATACGACACAGGACGCCGTTCTGCCGCCGTACTGCTGCAACTGACACGCGGCGAAGCAAGCCCCACAACCGCTCGCATTTCTCTGCCCATGCTGGTTCGAGGCGACGAACTCCTGACAGCAACCGGCCTATTTGGCGAGGCCATCCGCATGTGCCAGGACATTGAGACTTCCGAATGCGGACTCGCCGCTGGGGTTCTGATCGGGAACCCGTTTACCGACGTTCCGGGACTCAAGTCCTGGGTCGAGGTCACCACCAATTCCAACAAGCCGGCCGCTGACTTGGCTGCGAGACGCATCGCGGAATTCCTCTGGAACCAGAGAGAGCGGCTCGAAGCGGAACTGGTGTCCCTGGAGGAGGCCATTTCCACGTCCAACAACACGGAAGGACTCACCGTTTTTTCCGACGCCGCCGATGCCACAGCCAGTGGTGCCTCCGGCGACAGCAATGCGATCCTGTCTGGACTGCTTGGGCGATCGCCCGACGCCACATCATTGTTCCAGGGCACGGCATTGCTGAGCGTCGTCGACGCGCCAGCTGCACTTGCCGCCACGGCAGCTGGTGTCGGGGCCACGGTAGAGGTGTCGCTGGGTGGAACCAGGGATCCCGGGCGATTTGATCCGCTGACGGTCACCGCCACGGTCCTGAGCATTCACGACGGCCACTTCATCTACGAGTCCGGGAAACCTGAAATCGCCGGAGCCACGACCGTCCTGAGGATCCCCACCGACCATGGCCATGTGGACGCCCTGGTGACCGAGCGAAGCATTTATGTGGTAGGCCGGGCCGTCTTCACAGCACACGGCCTGGACCCTGCCGGCTATGACGTGGTTGTCGCGAAATCCCCCAACGGTTTCCGAACGCACTACGAGTCCATCGCTGCAGCGATTGTAGTGGTCGACGTCCCCGGCTCCACCAGCGCCAACCTTCATTCGCTTCCTTTTTCCCGTTGCCCCCGTCCGATTTTCCCACTCGACGAACACGTTCCGACTCCCGAGTTTGTTCCTGAGGCCCCATCGTCATCGTGACCTCGCCCCCACTCTCATCCGGCGACACGCCGATTCCCCGAACTTTCCTCGAGTATCTTCGATCGTTCGGGCCGGGCCTTGTGGTAGTCCTCACGTGGCTGGGTGCCGGTGACATCGTCGAGATGGGGACCGCCGGCGCTGATTTCGGCTACTCATTGATGTGGGTGCTTGTCCTGGCCGTCGGCATGCGCTGGGTCATGGTCTCGGTCATTGCCCGGTACCAGCTGTGCAACCCTCGCGGCGAACATCTGCTGGACGGCCTCTGCAGAATCCACCGAGCCTACGCCCCACTTCTGCTGATCGCCGCCGTCCTGATGGGCCACCTTTACGGCTCGTACATGACCCGTGGTATCGGAGAGGCTTGTCGCAATGCCACCGGCATCGGCAGCGTCTGGGGGTGGGCCCTCGCCTGGAACGGGATCGCACTGCTGCTGGTTTTTCGTCCCGCTTTCCAGAGGATCGAAGTGGTCTTCAAGATCCTGCTGTTGCTGCTGTCGGTTGCATTCCTGGGAACAGCCGTGATGGTCGGCCCCAGTCCAACCGGGATCCTCCGGGGCCTGGTCTCCCTGGAAATGCCCGAAAAGACCGGTCACTACGGCCCACTTCTGGTCGCGATGGGGATGATCGGTGCGGTGGGCGGATCGTTGATGAACCTGGTTTACCCCTATTTCTTGGACAGCAAAGGATGGCGAGGCTCCCAGTTCCGGAAACTGCAGTTCTACGACTTTCTGCTCGCCATGGCTGTGATGCTGATTCTCGATCTGTCCATTTGGACTCTGGGTGCTGAGACACTGCATGCCGATGGTGGCACGATCGACACGATGGACGATCTGCCCTGGCTGCTGGGAACGCGATTGGGCCGACTGGGTGAACTGGTCTTCTACGCGGGCATCTTCGCCGCCGTCTTCACTTCACTGATAGGCCATGCCCTCGGACTGGGGATGCTCGCCAGCCATTGCTGGCTCCGCATCACGTCACCGGATATCAACCCGGCTGGCATCGATTTTCGCACGACCCGGCTATACCGCGCCGTCGCGACCTGGTGCCTGATTTCGCCACTCATCTGGACACTGCCGGGGATGCCCGACTTTGTCGCACTGACACTCGTGGTCAACGCGTTGCAGGTCATCCTCTTGCCTCTTATCGCCGGTGGGCTCTGGATCCTCAGTTCCCGTGGAGGTGACATTGGACCGACTTTCCGCAATCGCTGGTGGGAACATCTCGTGCTGGCACTTTTGTTGGGCCTGGCCGTTGTTGGAGCCTGGGGAGCCATAACGTCTACCTATGACACCGTCTCCAACTGGGGAAGCTCCCAACCGACTGCCTCTCAGATCCAGGCCGCCACAACTCTCGATGCAGAACTCGACGCGAAACTGACTTTTGACCCCGCCGGACATGTCCTGTCGGCCACGTTCGGCAGCGGCTCCCTCCAACAATCTCATCTCTCTCAGCTTCGACAGCTCAGCCGCATAGAACACCTCGACCTGGGCCACACGAACATCAACGATGGTGATCTCCGCTACCTGCAACGCCTCACTCAACTCCGCACCCTCGTGTTGCCAAACTCATCAAGCCACGCAGCCCTCACACAAAAGGCCATCCGCCGACTCGCACAACATCTCCCCAACTGCCGCATCACCAGTTCCCCCTCTCCCGACACGTCACAGCCATGAAAGTCGAGTCGATCTGGTTCCAGGACCTCTCGCTCGAAGAACGGCGGTTCCTCGAGAGACCCAGTGATTCTCCTCTGCCACACACGACCGATGTCCTGATCATCGGTGCTGGCATGGTTGGCCTGTTCACCGCCTGGTTCCTTCGGCAATCCTTCGACGGATCCATTTGCGTCATGGACAGTCTCGGGATTTCGCACGGGGCGTCCGGACACAACACCGGCGGGCTGTTCGCCGGGCAAACCAGCCACACCCACCCACGCGTATTCCGGGATTGGGCCATCCAGGCCAGGGAACTTTATGCGGAACTTGCAACTTCCGACGGCCCTCTCGCCAACCCCGGAATTGACTTTGTCCGAAGTGGGAGCCTGAGAATCGACGGCAAGTGGCCCGGCCCCCTGTCCGATTTCGCTGCCTCCGAAAACCAACGAGGAAACCACTCACAGGCGTTGTCTCAGACAGATCTCTCCGACTTCGAACCCCTCTTGTCGTCACGGTTTACCGAGGGATTTTACTGCGAGGATGACGCCACCTTTCACCCCCTGCGAACTGCCCTGGCCGTCGCTCATGACTTGCGCCGCAAAGATGTTCCGATCATCACGCACACACCGGTCACCGACTTTACGGTCTCCGCTGGACGCCTGAAGACGATTGGTTGCACCGACCAAACGATCTCGGCAGGAGAAGTCGTACTCACCTCCGGCTGGGCTGCTGGAGAGATGTCATCCCGGCTTGGTTTCACACTCCCAATGGGACCAGTCAAAGGCCAGGCCATCGCCACGACACCTCAAGACTTCACCATGCGAACCTGTTTGCTGGGGCCTACCATGGCCCGCCAACTGAAAAATGGACGGATTGTTGCCGGTGGGACCCAGGAGTTTGTCGGGCCGGATCTGGAGGCCACCGAAGCAGGTCAGCGACGCGTGCTCGGCGACGCCACCGGAATGGTCCCGGCCCTGGCCAATGCCACGTTGGAACGGACCTGGGTTGGCCTCCGCCCTCACACACCCGACGGCATGCCGGTAGTGGACCGCCTCCCCGATTCCGAGAACGTGTTCCTGGCTGCCGGCCATTTCACCAAGGGCGTTTTGTTGGCTCCGGTCACCGGCCGAGCGATCGCCGACTGGATAACCACAGGATCACCAACCAGCGACCTGAAACACCTCTCAGCCCGCAGATTTTCCGGCCCGGCAGCGTGACCCGACCACTGCCGACTATTCGTGCCGCAGGGCTTCGATCGGATCCAACTGCGCGGCCTGCCGCGCCGGGAACACCCCGAAAAGGATCCCAACGCCCACAGAAATCCCGAATGCTGCCACGACGGACCAGGTTTCGACGCGAGGTTCAATGTTCTGGACTGCCGGAGAAAGTCCCGCCCAGACCTCGGGGTACCAGACTTCCAGTTGATTCATGACCACATCAACAACCGGGTAACACATGAACCCGCATGCGATCCCCAGCATGCCGCCGATCGCTGTCAACACGGTCGCCTCATTCAGAAACTGCCACAAAATGGCCATCTGCGTCGCACCAAGCGCTCGCCGGATCCCGATTTCCCGGGTCCGTTCTGTCACCGTCGCCAGCATGATGTTCATGATTCCAATCCCACCCACCAGCAACGAAATGCCCGCAATCACCACCAACAGGATGTTGAACATCATCCGAGTCGTCTCGGCCTGTTCGAGCAGTTCCATGGGCACCGTGACGGAATAATCCGGGTTCTCGTCGTTGTGGAACTCGCCGAGCAATACCCGGATGATCTCGGCGGTCTCCGGCACACGTTCCACGTCATTGATCGTGACCGTGATCTGGTTGATCTCGATCAGTTCGCTCTCGAACGACTCCATCGAAATCGGGACCTGGTCCCCGATTCGACTCCGGAAAGTGTTCAACGGGATGTAGACATCCTTGTCGTAACTGCGGCCGGAAATGCTCCCGCCAATGGCAGCCGCGTCCTGCTTCTTGGACACAACACCCACGACACGATAAAAGTCCTGGTCGACACGTATCGTCTTCCCGATGGGATTCTCGTAAGGAAACAGTTCTCGTGCCGTCCCGTCGGCCAGCACTGCTACATTGCTCTTGGTCTCGGAATCACCCCGAGACAGGAATCTCCCAATGGACATTTCGAGATGATTGATGTCCTGGTAATCCTTCATGACACCCAGGAGTTGCGTGTCACAGGTCCGGTCGAAATACCGAACCTCCATCGACACTTCCCGCATCGGGACGGCGCGCTCGATCGTATTGATCACGTAGTCCGACGACGGACCGGCAACCCTCGCAGTAATCCGGTCGAAGTCCAGGCGTGTCAGCCCGTAGATCTTCACGCGGCCAGTGTCAGCGGCAACTGCCGGAGCCTTTGACCGAATGATGATATTGGTGGCACCGTATTCCTTGATCAACTGCTGGGCCTGGTAACTGACCCCCTCGCCAAGAGCCACCAGCCAGATCACCGCCGTCACGCCGATAAGCACACCGACGGCTGCCAGCACACTGCGCAGGAAGTGCAGGCGCAGGCTCTTGAAAGCCATTCGCAGAGATCGCCCCGGCGCTATCACAGCTTATTGGCCTCCGCCGCCACCAGCATCACGGAGCCGGGCTCGCATAGCTTCCACAAGCTTGTCAAGTTCCGCCTTGTCGAGGAATCCATCGGAGTTCGTGTCGGTTTCGTCAAAACTCTCTTTCATACGTCCCGGAGCTTCCTCTTTGGACACCTTTCCGTCTGAGTCTTTATCCAGACGTTGCAGGAAAGAGGCGCCGGTAAATCCGCCGGCCCCACCACCGGCGGCCTTTTTCTCACCGCCGCCACCGCCCGCCGCTTTCTTACCGCTGCCGCCTCGGCCTCGTCCGCTCCCCTTGCTCTTCGCCTGAGCTGCCGCCACTTCGGCGCCCGTCACGTACCCGTCCTTGTTTCCGTCCATCCGGTCAAAGAAGTTCGCCATGAACGTGCCTTCGGATTCGGCCTTGGAGATTTTTCCGTCCTTATCCTTGTCGAATTGAGCCATCCGTCCCAACCCGCCGCCGCCACCAGATCCCCCACCTCCTCCAGCAGTCCTGCCTCCATCAGCTGTCGGTCGGCCCGTTTTCTTCCTGGCCCCCTTTGCGGCACCGGCCCCTGGGGCACCCGTCTTGGCCTTTGCGGCCACGGCGGACGATTTCTTTTTCGCCTGTAGTTCTTCTTCTGCGAGAATCAGAGTTTTCGCTTCCACAACGGCATCCCGAGGATTCAGAACAACCACGTCGTTCTCCTGGACACCGTCACTCACAGCAATGAACTTGCTGTCGGTCAACACGCGGGCATCACCTTTTTCGCTCTTGATCACCTCAAGTTGCTTTTTCTCGTATCCCCCAGTACCGCTGGTCCAGGCAAAGAATGCGCCACCGATTTCGATGACCGATTCGACCGGCAGCTTCAACACATCACTGCGTTCCTCAACGTCGATGACCACCTCTGCTGACATACCCGGCACCATCCCTGGCGGAATTTCGTCGATCTTGACGATCGTCGCATACTCTTTGACCTTGGCCTGGTACCAGCTAGCCTGTTCCGGCTGGTTGGCAATCTCGACTACGATGCCACTCAGCGGCTCGTTATACCCTTGGATCGTCAATGACGCTCGGTCACCAATCGCCACCTGTTGAACTTTCGATTCGTGAACGCTGACCTTCACCTGCATCTTGGTGAAGTCTGGAAGTTTCACAATCGCCTGGTGTTCACGGACAGTCGCACCCTCTTCGATCTGAGCACTCTGGCTCCGTCCCCAACGACTGCGTTCGTTGTGATAGACCACCATGCCAGGTTTTGGTGCCACGATGACACAGTTCTTGAACTGTTCGGTGATACGGTCCAACGACCGCTTCTCGAGAGCCAATGCACTCTGTTTCTGCTTGACGCCAGACGTAGCTGTCTTCACCGCACTGCGGAGGTCTTCCAGCATCTTTTCCTTGGTGAAGTCTACAAGCACTTTCCGTTTTGTCTCGGATTGCGAGAGTTCCAGTTTCGAACGCTTCACGGCAAATTCGTCCGCCTCCAATTGGAGTTTCGTAACGAACCCCTTTCGGAACATCTTCTGGGTGTACTCGAACTGGTTCTCCGCGCCACGAAGGTTTTCCATCGCGATCGTGACTTCAGCATCCAGTCCCTGAAGCTCCTGGACAAATGTTCCCTTCTCGTATTCATTCACCGAGATCTTGGCCAGCGAGAGATCCTTTTCAGCAAGGATCAAAGCGTTTTCCGCGTTCCCAACTTTGATCTGCTGCTGGTCCAACGCATCCTTGATTTTCGAGTCGTCCAGCTTGACGAGTTGATCACCGACGAAGACGTCCGATTCATCTTGTTTCTTGCCACCTTTCTCAACGATCCGTGTGCCGTCCGGTACGATTTCGAGAATTTGCGCTCCGCCAGCAACCATGCACTTCAGGACGACAGGCTTTGCACTCTCGACCTCACCATCCTCGGTCACGCTGACCTGGATCACACCTCTCTGGACACTGGCGGTAAGTTTTTGATCGTCCGAGGCACTCGCCTCGCCGCTGCCCAAGGATTCCACAAGTCCACAACCCGAGCCAGCCAACCCGCAAATCAGCAAACCAAGCAGCAATGCTGTGCCACCGCCATCCGCCATGTGTTTTTGACCGGATGTTACCGAGGGGGTTTTTCTCATCGCCATGTCTGTCACCTGCCTTTGTCGGGCTCGATTGGAAGACTGCCGCTCGCCGGCACCACCGGCGATATCATGCGCCAAAAAGAACGCCAATCAGTAGCTGTAACACCGCGATCCGCGCCGAGTTTCGGCGACGACTACCCGTTTCGTGAAGAAACCACTAAATCGGTGGCCAGCGCACCGCAGAAGCTTACATTGTCGACAAATACAGCCATAAAGCAACGGGTTTTGGTCCACCACGCCACTTTCGGAGCGGGGCGATGCGGGCAACAAAACTCCAGCCCTTGCCTATCCGTGTTTATCCGCAGCTTATCGAATTCGCGGCGGCAGAAATCCGGTGGCGTTTGGCCCCTGCGATTCCGTTGCCCGTCCCCCGGCGCCACGACTCTCTGCGGGAGTGGAGCCCGGAACGACCACCTCGGTTCGACGAGTTGCCGGATTCCCATCCCGAGTTTTCGTGGCACGGAACGAACTCTTCGGAACGACCACCCCATTTTCCGGGGCAGACCGGAACGAGGTTGCGGGAACACCGTCGAGGAATTGAGAGCGTTGTTTCTCTCGATCCGTTCCCCCATCACCGAAAGATCTCGGTCGTTCCGTGTCCACGGAATCGGTTCGCCGCAGTCCCGTTTCCGTCCGAAGCGGTTTCGCCTCCGATTCCGCGTCATAACGAAATGGACCAGTGCCGCCAGCTTCGACCACGGATCGATTCGACCCATCGGAACGCAGCTTGTTGGGCGACCCCGTGTCACTCTCTCCCCCAAGACCGAACCATCGCACCCTGGGCATGAACCACGGACGCCCAGCCCGACTGCCTTCGACGGCGTCACCTGATCCTTCGTCCTGCTCGATATCGCCAGCCTCTTCGCTGGCCTCCGTTCCACCGGGCCATGACGCCGGCCACGCGGTCTTGACCCGGTTTGACCAGTCGTCCAAAACCGCTGGTTTCTTCAGGTACGTCGTTGGCCTGAGGTACTTGGGGATCCCAAACCCGAAACCGGCTTCCCCGTCGTCTTCTGCGTCGGTGGGAACCAACCGGGCGGTTTCGTACCCCTCTCCAGCCTTCTCCAACCACGCCTCCGGGACCGCCGGCGGCAACGCACTCGGGTGTTTCCTCGCCTCATTGAGAGCGTCTTCCAGCGGTTCGTCTATCCAGAGCCCCTTCTCGTCTATCCGCATCACGCCCAGGTCTCGCATAAGTGTCATCCGGCCGGAATAGTACGCCAGCCACACACTCATGAAGTTATTCTGTGACGACCGCAACGCGGCGAGCGCGGAAAGCAGATCCTGCGTCGCCGTCGGACTCAACTGTGCCGGAGCCCCCGGTGCAGGAGGCTTCGTCAACATCTGCCGTGTCTGGTCAACCCGCCGGATCGCGATCTTGACCGCCCGGCGCTGAATCTCGAGGTTCTTTTCTCGTTGCGCCAACGTTCGCAGCGCGAGCCTGAAGCTCTGGTACATCTGGTCTTCGTACTGGATCATCCCCCGGCGAGTCTGCTCGTAATTGATCAACTGCTGCCGGAAGTTATTCCGCTCCAACAACCGAGTCAAAGGAGCGTCAAACTGCAAACCAGCCCGCAGCGACCCCTTCGGCCCACTGAGCTCGAACGGGTTCGTCTGGTCGCCCTTCATATCTCCGCTAAACACGATACTGAGATCCGATTCAAGTGCATTCGCATTGAACTCGACCAATCGCCAACCGTCGACAAGAGACGCCCTGGCATTCATCCAGTCCAGACGGAACGCCCGCGCGATTTCCAGAGCATCTTCCGCATTCACAGTGACACGATCATCCAGAGTTACGGCCTCGAGCCTTGCGCCGGCCTGCACGAGCCCCAATTCTCCGACGGAACTTGCCAGCGACGCGTTGACAGCAATCATCCGTCCCACGATGGCCGTTCGCTGCTGGGCATTCAGCTTGCCACCAAGCTCCTTGATGATCGCTCCCAGCTGCTTTTGGGTGTTTTCATTTTGGGCGTGAAGGCGGGCCAGGTCTTCGGTCAACGCCTTCCGATCCGATGCAAACCGGACCTTGTCGATGTCCGTCATACCCTGCGCCCGTTTCTCCGCCTTCGCCTCCATCGCCTTCAGATCATCCTCAACCAGTGAGACCAGGCCCGCGATATCCTCCTGGAGTTTTCTCGAATGACTCGCGGTCCTCCTCAATTGCTCATCGGTTGGAGTCTCGACATCCCCGAACATCGAAACAAGTTCCGCGACGGCCGTTTCCACCGCGGTAACCCTGGGGTCGATGAACTGGAACGGTTGAATCACCGAATCGTCCAGCACCACCTCAAACGTTGCCGGAAGGCCGAAATTGCTCATCACAAAGTTTTCGACCTGCCCTCGAAACCCGTTCTGACTCTGGAGCATGTCCGCCCTGCCAGTCTCGATACTCTGCTGGAAACTCAACACCTGATCCACACCGATCTGGCCGGCTTCCTGCAGAGCCTGCAGCAGAGCAAGTGTCCGTTGCTGGAGTGCCAGGTTGTCCTGCGAGTTCCTCAACTGCTGAAGCGACTGAAGCAAACCGATAAACCCCCCAACGTTTCCGGCACCACCACCGGCGACACCCGCAACAGCACCGCCGCCGCCGGCACCGCCACCGCCGCTCCCGCCACCACCAAAAAACCCTCCTCCGAACCCACTGGCTGACCCCACTCCGCCGAAACCCCCGGACCCCTGCCCGGTGAAACCGGTCAAACCGGTGCCGCCGAAAAACCCACCACTACGCCGCGGACTCCCGCCGGTCCCGCGACTCCCAACAGCCATATTCGTGTAGAACCCTTTCCGATATCGCTGAAATGCCCGCAGGTTCCCCAGCAGGTTTCGTTCGGCCCGAGTCAACTGTTCCAACCCGACAACCCGCCCACCGCTTCGCAGCAAGGGCTGAACGATGCTGAACCCCAACAGGGACGTCGCGCTGTTCGTGTTGGCACCGGCAAATTGCCACGTGAACGTATTCGCGAAGTCGACCACGATCTGACCGGCTGTCGCCAATCGCCGGCGCACCTGCATACTGCTCCCGTTGGTCAGCGTGTTGCTCTCACCGCTGACCCCCTGGTTGCCACGGTGCGTCAGGAACGAGTCATTGCCACCGTAGAACTGGACATCCAGCCGAAACCGTTCAGTGCTGACGTCCAACGCCGACAGGTACAGCGTTTCGATAGTCTGCTGGTAATCCGGCGAGTGGACCATCGCCAACCGGACGGCCCCCTCCAGGTCGAGATGAACTCTCCCCTCCTTGTCCACCTCCATGTATTCACCCAGTTCTTTTCTCCAATCCGGATTCTCCTCAACGCGTTTCACGCCGTTCTCGCCCCACCCGTCGTAACCCTCCATGCCACCGACTGCCTGCATCAATTCGCTGGACTTTGGATCGTCCGGCGGCATCGGCGGCCGTACGGGATCGACATCGTTTGCGTAACGACTGCGAGGATTGACTTTTACCGAAAATTCGTCGATGCCCCAGCGGGGGTCCTCCGACTTCTCTTCGATAAGAGCGGCCGCATCCTGGTCGGCCTGCTTGTAGTAGTAAGCACGCTGACAGCCGAATCCGACGACGGTGGCCAAGAGAACTCCGGCCACGACCCATCCGCGATATGAAGTAGGCATCCCTGCCGCGCCCCCTGATTCGGCCTGACACATCCCTGTGACGCCTTGGCGATTGCCAATTGGAGCATCGCCCCAAAAGCGCACTCTACCTAGAGTGTCGACCGATGCGAGGAGGCGACTTGAGCATCATCGACGAGGGAGTGGCTCCACAAAAGCGCCCCAAAACTTTTGATCCAGATGGGGCTGGAGGGATTTTTGACGGACCTCAGTTCGCAGGTCGGGCAGGGTTGAGCCGTCGAGCGGTAGTCATTTCCTGCAGATCACACTTCCCGTCCTTGTTGGCATCAATTCGATCGAAACGATTCTTGAGAAAAGCCGGGGCCTCATCTTTTGACAACGCACCATCTCCGTCCTTGTCGTGCTGCTTGAGAATCGCCGATATGACGTCGCCATCTGAGGTGTCGCCACCGCCTCCTGATTCCGGTCGCCCGGAGGCCTGCTCCTCAGCCTCTTTGACCTTGATCTCCGGGGCCTTCACGCCGTGACGCTCAAGAAGCGACACCAGCGCCTTGGCATTCTCGGCTTCGGTGAACGGATTCTCGTCCTGCGGGCCGCGGGCCCCGCCACGGCCTCCACCAAACGCACCCCCGCCGCCTCGCCGACGTCTTGGCAAACTGATCCGCTCCAGGACCTCCTTCTGTTCGTCACTCAGAATCCCCTGGAGGACTTCAAGAGTCTCCTTCGCCTGCTCGTCGGTCATTTTTTCGCTGCCTCCGGCGGCGACCAGCGAGTCACCTATTCCCTTAATCTGCTTGTCAGCAAGCGTGACGCTCACCTCTCCGGTCAGCAGTTCCAGCTTGCGGACCAGTGTGGTCAGGCTACGACGCGACGAACCGCCCCTGCTTCCACCTCTCCCCCCACCCATTCCGCCGCCACCGCCCATCATGCCGCCCATCATGCCGCCCATCATGCCGCCCATCATGCCGCCCATACCACCGCCGCCCATACCACCGCCGCCCATCATGCCGCCGCCTGCACCAGCGCCTTCCGCTGAGGCAGGAGCCGTGTCTTCCGAGGCGGTGACATCAATGGTTTCCGCCTCGAAGCCAGAAACCCCAAAAGCCATCTCCTGGCCGGTCATGATGACCCCCCCGTAGAAGGCTCCCCAGCCTAGCGAAACACCGAACAGTCCGGCCCCCATGACTCCAAAGGTCAACTTCGCGTTCCGCTGCTGAAGAAAGACATTCATCAGCAAGAACAGAACCGCAAGCCCCAGGACGACAAAGACAGCCACGAGGATCCACAGGGATGATGTCATGATCACACACTTCCCATCTTTTTCGGTTCGGTCGCCGCCACGCTCGCCAAGTCACGTGGCAGGAACCCCTCACCAATTCACGGCGCGAGGCACCGCCCCAAACTATCCCCTCGCATCCCACCCTGTAAACACTCGAATCGCCACATGGCCAACAATTCACACGTTTTGTGACTCGGCAGAGCAAAGGTCAGCCCGATCCAACTCTCTTTCGATCCGGCCAACCTCATCCAGATCCGGTTCTTGCCGCCCGAACCGCACGGCGTAGTAGAGATTTGTGACACGCACGGCGACGGCCTCAACCCCCCCAAGCTCCGCTACCGGTCCTTGGGCCAACTCTTCCGCGAACTCGCGGGCCGTTTGGGCACTGCGTCGCAAACGGCCCCCAGCGGCGACCATGCGGCAAAACCGTGCATAGACGGGGACCACAATCTCCGGATCGCGTTCGTTGCGAAAACGCGTCCTTGGACGCCATCCGCCCCGCCAACGATGGACCAACCACACTGCCAACACCGCCCACCCCACCAGGCCCACCACCGCCAGGATTGTGGACCATCGCCGCCCCGTCCCCTTCGCACCGACCAACCCACTTACCCCCAACACCATGTCCCCGACAAACTCGCCAGCAGCCGCAATCCCGCGTTTCATTCCGGCCTGCATCGGCCGATAAAACAGGCTTTGCTGCTGCGCCAGGGACAGTTCAACAACATATCGTCGCCAGGAATGGTGCATCATCTGGCCAGCGTCCCGCAAAAACCGCGACTCCATTTCGAGTTCACGAATCAGGTCGCCGCGAGCGGGAGGCGTCGGATCGAGTGTGACCCAACGGGCCCCGATCCAGGCTTCCACCCATGCGTGAGCATGCCGCTGCTGCACAACGAACTGCCCACTGATCCGGTTGTGGCCCCCCCCCTTGAAACCGCTAACGAGTCGAGAGGGGATGCTGACAGCCCGCAGCATCAGTGCCAGTGCGGAAGCGAAGTACTCGCAATGCCCTTGCTTGCGACGAAACAGAAAATCTTCGACCGGATCCAGTCCCGGGTCGGCAACGGACGCGTCGAGAGAATACCCAAACTGTTCACTGGACAGGTGTTCCATCAATCGGCCGGCCTTCTCGAGATCCCGGTCGCTCGGCACACCCTCGACCAATCTGCGTGCGGCAGCTGCCAATCGCCCCAGCCCCTGACGCGGCAGTCGCAGATATTCCACCTGTTGAGACTGTGTCATCACGGCAGGGACCCGCGGACGACCTGTCTCTCCGGGTTTCAGCGGCGGAGAGAACAGGCTGTACCGCAACACCCGCCCACGTTTTCGGTTTTTCGACCCTACCAGCACTCCGGTAGCTGGCTGATACAACCCGTACCGATTAACCCCGTCAATGTCACAACCGTGAACCGGATGCATTCCGAAAAGCACGGGTGTGCCGAGCGTCTCGAGCTGAATATCCTGCCGCAGGCCGTCGGCGGTCGCCGGGACACCGGGCATGCGATCGAAACGAGAATCGGGCAGCCCTCGTTCCCACTTGCCACCCGAATAGGCCACCATCACGGTGCCGCGAAACATCGGTTCCTGATCGCCCCATTCCCGTGACAGCTTTTCGACATCCACACGGTCACCTGTCTGACGGTCGATAATCCCGACGGTCATCACATGTTCCGTGCTTTCCAGGATGTCGCCGATTTCTCCAAGCTGCACGGTCTCGGTGAAGCCGGTCAGCGGATGCAACGGGTCGTTGTCCAGCACATCCAGACCACTGGGGTCAAACAGCCACAGACGGGGAATCAACAGAAAGAACACTGCCCCCACGCCCAGTGCTCCCACAGCGGCGGCGACCACCCCGAATACGAACCGCGGATTGATCCACTGCTGATTGGCATCCAGTTGCCAGCCACTAATGACGGCCGTCGGCCGAAACCAGCCGGGCCCCGCCGGGACACCGACAGAGGCCGGCACCGCGGCAAACCTCCCCTGGACCTGTTGCAGTGAAAACACCGAGAGGGTCCAGGTGCCGGTGATCATGAACGCGACTACCAGAAAGCTGTAGAGTGGTTCTCCGGCGGCATCGACGAGTACCGCGCCCACTGCCACCTGCAGGACCGACAATGTGAGCAACCACCAGTACTGGCGATCGGCCTTCTCGCCGAGCAACACCACCCAGCCGAGATAAACCATCAGGTGAGCCGCCGCCGTCAACCGGGACCCCGGGACTTCACCGAAGAATTCCCAGGCGGCGGCCAACACTCCAGTTGCCGCCGCCACGTTCAGCCCCCATGTCGGCACGCGGATCGTTCGTCGACGGTCCACCAGAACCAACGCCACCACAGCCAGCGGAAAACCGACCACCTGTGGAAACGCCTCGCCTTCGCCCACGACCAGAAGCATCGTCGCTTCGGCAAACAACGCGTACAGGCTGACCAAAAACACATCTCGCAGTCGCATCACGCCTCTCCGATCGCAAACCAACTCGGCAACCGATCGGGATCAACGTGAACCGGCAGTCTGGCATTGCGGCCTTCAGTCTCGGCCCACTCCGGCGTCAGTTCGGCCCGTGTTGTCACCAGCACACCCAGAAGATGTGCCGAAACCGGGGGCCGCAAAGAGCGGGCCGTCAAGTCACCCGCTCCGGGACGAACCGTGGCCATCAGATCCAGCAACTCGTTCACTCCGGAGGGTCCGGTGAGATCGATCAGTTCGGACACCCCCTCACCCAGGACCGTCAGCGCCACACGTGCATCCGAAGACTGGCGCAGGGTTTCCACGCACAGGGTCGCCGCCAGGCTGACTGCCAACTCGACGCGCTGCCGATCGTCCCGAGTGGGGCGATTGGGCTGCCAGAGATCCAGCACAAGATCCAGGTGCTGGTGCTGATGCCGGTCAAACTCCCGGACCATGAGTTCTCCTCGGCGGGCCGATGTCCGCCAATGGACCGCCTTCGGATTGTCGCCAGAGCGGAACTCTCGCAGTCGCTGCAATTGGTCATCCGCTCCGCCTCCTCGCCGCGCCCGTCGCGGCACCGATCCGGCAGTTTCGGCCTGGGCCTGGTGCCAGCCAGCCGCCAGCCGCCCCAGTCGCGGGTAGACCCGGATTTCGTCCGGGCGATGAAACACCAAGCCCCGCTCGATCAACCCGAGTGGAAACCGTGTTGAAAGTTCGATCGGCCCCAGCCGATATCGCCCCCGGCGACCGGGCCGCATTCGGTAATACCCACTTCGACAATCGCCTCCTGGAACACGTGCAAACAGCACTTGTGACTCCAGCACTTCGGCGTCGTTCTCAATCTGGTCGCTGGCCAGGACCAGCCACGACGGCACCAATCGCTTTCGGTTCTCGACAATCACTTCAACTGACAGGACCTCTCCTGCCATCACGCGATCCGGGACCTTGCGTTTCACCTCGCACCGCCACAACAGCATGTCGCTGGCCCAGGCGTTGAGCAGCCACGGACCGATCATCAAGGCCACGACCAGCATCAGGAGGTTGTCCCCCCCCAGGAAACTCCCGACCAGCAGTGCCGCCATCAGTCCCAGGTAGAGCAGTCCCTCCCGGGGAGCTCTCCTGACCCTTCGAGCCCGCCGCCCCACTCCCGTGCGGGCCCTGCGAATTCCTCGCCCCAGGACCTCACGGACACCAACAACCAGTAGCAGTACCACGGCCACCCACAACAGAATCCGCACACTCGACTGAGCTGCCGGTGACGTCGTGGAGACCAGGGCCTCTCGTACCAGCAACAGGCCGATGCCGCAAACAAGAGCCAACAGCCCGTTGAGAGACACTCCGGCTCGTGACTCCCCGACTCGTCCGGTCGGACCGCGACGGTTCGAACCCTGGTGGGATGTGCGACCGATCACTGCGGTGACTTGTCGTTCGGAGAGGTCTTGCGAGGAGACTTCACACCACGAGCCTTCCGAAATCGTCCGCTTACGCCGTCGGGGTTGGCACGAGGCGAACGCTTCAACCGGGAGGTCCGACCCGCTCCGGTAGCCGGCTTGTCGGCCGGTGGAGCCGGTTCACGCGTCAAAGACACGCCGACCCCCAACCCCGCACGGTAGCCGATGTAGGTCAGAAAGTCGTTCAGCCGAATCACTCGTACGCCATGATCATAAGCTTCCTCGCGCATCGCGGTCAGATGGCCAATCAGGCGGTTGTAGGCTGCACGCTGTGCGTCACTGCGAGCCGATTCAGGCGAAGGCGTACGACCGACGACCAGGTATTTCACTCGCATGTCAACGCGGCCACCGTTTCGCTCCCCGGAGTCGTCAACCCAGACGCTCACCTGTGCCCCGGACTCCTGCACATAACGCCGGAACCCCTCGATATCACTCCGCCCGTCGTCATTGAGGTCAACCAGGCCGACCAAAGCAAAATGTTCGGCATGCCCCACCGACCAGATCGGTGAAAACACAAGATCCCCCTTCAACAAGGGATCGAGCCGGTTGCCGTCAATCACCCGAGCCTGGGAGCGATGTGGACCGGTCACCCGGACCACCTCAATGACCCCCTTGAGCCCTTTGCGACTGCCACCGACTCGCTCTGCATCCCGATCGAAAACACTAAAACGGATGCCCGCCCGGAGTTTGTCCGCCGCGCCCAGATCCACCCACACGAGTCGACCCGCATCATCAACCAGGGTGATCTTGCCGTCGGATTTCTCAAAACGGTGAGAATCTCGTTTCTGGAGATTGCGATTCAGCCGACGGACGGTCGAACGATGCAGGGCGGACTTCCGGACCATCAGCTTGTCCTTCTCTTCGAGCACCTTCTGCAATTCGGTGATCTGATCTCGTTGCTCGGACGCCTGTTCCCGGAGAGCATCAATCTCGAGTTCTTTTTCCGCCAGGACCTCTTCCCGTTCTCGAAGAGTCGCCACCAGCGATTTTTCGGCACTCAGTCTGGCTTCCTTCTCGGGCTTCAGGATCGCCTTCCACACGCGTTCCATCGCTCGATAATTGGCCAGAGCTGTCGATTTGGAATCGACCAAAGCATCGCGTTCGATCAGCAGGTTGTCTCTCTCACGAGCCAACCTGGCCAGAGCTTCCCTGGCTGACACCGGCTCGCCGGCTTCCGAACGTCCCAAAACGCGACTGATGTCGGTGCGGGCGGCGCCAACAACCGTGGAGGCGTCGATTTCGTCGATCTGGCCCACTTCCGCGTGCCCATAACCCAGCACGTCCTTGAGAACCCCGATCCTGTCGTCAAGGTCCCGCACCCGGTCCACCAGTTTCTCCTGCTCCGCCTCGGCCCGGACAGCCGCACCCCGCATTTCCTGAGCTTCACGGTAAAACAGGAACGAGACAGCGGTCAGCAGCAGCGTACTGATCGTCAATGCGATGGCGGTGAAGTGCAACGCCGTGGGACCACGATGCGGCATCGACATCCGGGACGTCCTCCAACAACCAGGTCGAGACGAAACCGACTGGACAGATCCAAGGCCCCCCCTGTCCGGCACTCATTCTAGTTCTCCCCCGGGGAGTGTCAACGAGTGTTGGCGAGCCCCCCAAGGGGAGTGATCACTTCAAAGGATGCCGCCCCGAATCCTGCCGCTGACGGTTGACCATCTCAAATGCCGGTCGGCAACGTCGAACAAGCCGGACCACCTGTGACGCGGTGCAACCGAGCCACTCACCGGCTTCGCGGGGATCCCAATCGCAATCAGACAGAACGTCCAGCGATTCAGCCAGCAGGGTGGGAAAGTCGTCGTGTGCCTCGCTGACCACCACGCGACCACCTCGGCAACGCGTTTGCCAACAGTGGGAAGGGCCCTCGGGAACGGCCCGGCGGACCGCCACTGCCAACGCCAACCGCAGACGCCTGATCGCAATGGGCAGGTTCTCCCGGAGATGCCGTCGCCCACTGGACTCGGCCTCAATTCCTGTCGGCCGGTGCACCAGGACCACACCGGTCTCCACCTTGTTTCGTCGCTGCCCCCCGGGGCCGCCCCGCCGCACCTGCCGCTGCCCGCACTCGGCCATCAGGCCCTCGATCGACAGCGACGCCGGATGAGCTCTCTCCGCCATCGCCCGCTCCTCTCCAGCCGGCCCGACTCGTTGACAGTTCGACGACGCCCGTTTCATACTCGCTGACGCACCTTCGCCACAAGGACACCTGGATGATCCAACCGAAGAGATTCGCCTGGACGACAATTCTGTCTTGCGCGGCCCTTTTCCTGATGGCCGCCCCGTCCCACTCACAGAAACCCGGCCCGGCCATCACTCCCGCCGACGGGGTCCTCCGCCTGTTCAACGGCCGCAACCTCCAAGGCCTGTCCACGTGGCTGCGAGACTCCCGCAACAAGGACCCTCGAAAAGTCTTCACCGTCCACGACGGGCTACTGCACATTTCCGGAAACGGGTTCGGCTACATTCGCACCAACAAAGATTATCGTGATTATCACCTCGTCGTTGAATTCAAATGGGGCCCCCGCACATGGGGAAGCCGCAAGGACCGCAGCCGCGACTCGGGTGTGCTTGTGCACGCCGCCGGACCGGACGGCAGCGGCGGAGGTACCTGGATGGCCTCGATCGAGAGCCAGATTATCGAGGGGGGATGTGGAGATTTCATCGTCATTGGCGGCAAGTATGCCAACGGAAAACCGGTTCCTTCGACAATCACCTGCGATGTGATTTCCGACCGCGATGGGGAATCGGTCTGGAACAAGGGGGGCAAGCCCAGACAATTCACCTCTGGCCGAGTCAACTGGTTTGGACGTGACCCCGACTGGAAAGACGTCCTCGGATTCCGTGGCAAACGGGACGTTGAACACCCCTACGGAAAATGGAACCGAATGGAAGTCACTTGCCGGGCAGACACCATTCAGGTTCGCATCAACGGAATCTTGGTCAACCAGGCCCGTGCCGTTTTGCCGCGTGCAGGTAAGATTCTGATCCAGACGGAGATGGCCGAGATGTACGTCCGTCGCTGGGAAATCTGGCCGCTGGGGAAAATCCCCAAACTCGGCCCCGTGAAGCAGAGTTCAGCCAGACCGTAATCTCCCCGGTCACACGCACTCCCGGCAGTCCCCACAACCGGCACAAGTGCGTCTCGCCCCAGGCTTTTCCCAGCCGTGCCAGTCGCCCGCAACCACCAGCGATGGGGCCCAAAATGGTGCTATCCTCCCGTTCCTGCCTCCCGGTCCGCTTTCCCGTCCCATATTTGCACACGCCGTTTTCCCGGAAACCGCGCGAAACAGCACTTCGAGCATTCGAGAACTGTCACCATGAACCGCGACACACAGGTCGGCCTGGCACTGGCAATCCTGTTGATCGGGGTCGTCGGTGCGATGTTTCTCAGGAATCAAACGACCGACCGACCAGAACCGGTCCAGGACAGTCGGTCGCTGCCTGAACGCCCGCCGGCCTCCATAGATTCGCCACGGCGGGCCGAAGCCGATGCCACTCCACCACGTGTGT
The DNA here is from genome assembly GCA_002724315.1 of Planctomycetaceae bacterium. GTDB lineage: Bacteria > Planctomycetota > Planctomycetia > Planctomycetales > Planctomycetaceae > UBA8437. The sequence goes on from PBOJ01000082.1 coordinate 23,485, forward strand.
CCTCGACCACCTCGCTGTTTTTGCCGACGCACCAAGCGAAACCTGACGTTCCATTGGCAAAGACACCACGGCCGGAACCAATACCGGAACCAATACCGGAACCAAAGCCGGAACCAAAGCCGGAACCAAAGCCGGAACCAAAACCGGAACCAAAACCGGAACCAAAACCGGAACCAAAACCGGAACCAAAACCGGAACCAAAACCGGAACCAAAAC
>PBOJ01000083.1 GCA_002724315.1 Planctomycetaceae bacterium
GGGGTTGTTGGGCACGGTGAGAGGATCAACGTTGTCGAGTCCTCCGCAGAACAGGTACAGCAGCGAATAGATGTCCCGGGCCATCCGTTGACGGTCGTATCGTGCCCAGGCCTCCTGCTGCAGAGAATTCTGCGGAGGGAAGTTCTGGCCGGCGGCCGGCAGCGGGACGACGCTGGATGGCAGGCTTGTCGGGTGCGGAGTCAGCGGCCGCATCACCAGTTCGTTGGAGTTGGCGAGTTCGTTGTTCCATGTCAGCAGGTGGTTGAGGCTGAGCCGGTAGCGGCGGGTGAAGAACTCGGTGCGGAAATTGACGACGCCGGCGTTGCTCGGCAGTGCGAGCGACTGGACCTGGATGGGCCAGACCGAGCCGGGGACCTCCGAGGACTGGTTCAGCAGACGGTACAGTACCGGACGCAGCTTGTTGTTGAGGGCGAACGCGGTGTTGAGTTGGCCGTTGGGGAATTCCCAGGTGCGGCGGCTCGACGGACTCCGGCGAAACGACTTCAGGTCCCAGCTCTCGGTTGTCAGGTTGTGCCGGATCGACTCGGAACGGCGGTTGGTGCGGAGGTTGTAGGGCATCAACGCCGCCAACCGCGAGTCGGCGGCGGTCAACTCGGCGTCGGAATCGCTGGCCTGCAGGAAGTAGTTTTCGTCCGGGGCAAACACGGCATCCGACGGCTGTCGGTACCGGTAGTCGACCACCGTTTCCGCCTCGTCGTCCAGCAGCTGATCAACGAACGGTGAGGGGGTCAGTGTGCCGTTGAGGTACCGGTTCCAGCGGACGTGGTTCTGGTTGTTGAAGGACGCCTGGTACCCCTGGTACTGGTGCCAGCGATCCACACGGACGCGGGGAAGCAGCGCGGTGTTGACGGCCATGCCCGGACGCCATTTCCAGGTGGCCGCCGCGTTGGGATTGTTGGACGGGAGGTCACCGGGATGGAAGGGGTCTGTCGAGTCGATCCCGAAGTAGATCGACTGGCCGCTTCCGCGGAAGTCCAGCGGATGGCGGAACGGCCGGAATCCGGCCAGCGATTCGGGCATCAGGGCAGGCCCGAAGGTGGTGTTGATCGACTGGCCCTCGCCCCGGTTGTGGTTGTCATCGATGTTGGAGATCCCGGCCCCGGGAATCCCGCCGCCACTGAGCAACTGTACCTCTCCGGCCCGGCCGGCCAGGTACTCGTTGGTCGAGTCCGGGTGGCGTGCCCCCTTCAGGGCAAACCACCATTCCATGTTCGCCGCCTCGGCCCGATCGGCCGGGCTGTGGCCGAACGTCAATATGTGCTGGCGAAACAACTCGGCCGGCAACTGTCCGGGTGGCCGATCAAAGTTGGGGTGCGCGTTGAGCACCCACTGCGGATTGACTTCCGATGGTGAGAGGCCCTGGTTGGAGCGGGAGATCAGCTGCGTGTCGAGCAACTGGTTGCCCGGGCTGCCGGTGTCCTCTCCCTGGTCCAGGTCCCCGTTGCCGTTGATGTCCTCGGTGCCCCCAAAGGGCGTGGTTCCGACAACCCGGCCGGCGGGGTTGCGGGCCGGGTCGTGTCGGTTGGACGCGTTGCCGGCGGTGTTGAGATTGACGAGCCCGTCGGCATCGAGCACGGTGAAGGCGAACAGCGGGATCACCTTGCGGCCGTCAGCGAGTACGCGGACGGGGTGGTCCAGGTCCAGCCAGATGGCCTCCCGGATCCCGTCTCCGTCGGCATCCGCGTCAAACGCGTAGTGGGGAACAAAGGTCTGCTGGATCAGGTTGCCGTTGCTGTTGACGGTTCCCCCGACATAGAAACCGTTGGAATTGCGGAGCCACTGGCCGGTCCGCACGCCGGAGTTCCCGGGCTGGTTCTGATCGGTGGTCATCGTCCAGACACCGAAATGGCCTTCTTCATCCAGCCGGTTGTTTCCGTTGGTGTCCTCACCCTGGTCCAGCACGTGGTTGTTGTTGACATCCTCTGTGCCCCAGGGAAACGGCCCGCTGAGTTCCAGCGCGTCCGCGGTGGCCTTGTCGATGACAAAACGGGAATACCCGCTCTGAACGCCGTTGGCGAAAACGTGTCGATGCCATGGGTGGGGACGGAGGACCTTGGCCCGGGATCTCTGGTCGACCTCCCAGTTCCGCAACGGCTGTCCGATCGAGGCGCCCTGCTCCAGGGTGGGACTGCTGTTGGCGGAATTTCGTAGCAACCCGGGGCGATGGAATGATGGCAGGACGGTGAACGCCTGTCGGTTGTTCGTCGAGTTCAGCGTGTGTCCTCGCCACGACAGGAATACGTTGTTGATGTCGGGGTAGGAGTAACCGGCATCGGGCTGGGGCATCAGCCGGACCAGGCGAACGGTGGGGCTGGGTTGGACCACCGGAGAGTCGTTGATCTCCAGACGCTGGTCAGAGGTGAATTGCGGATCGGGCTGGCCGTCGAAGTCCTGGTCCAGCGGGTCGGGCTGGCCGTCGAAGTCCTGGTCGACGAAGTACTCGCCGGTGTTGGCGTTGATGCCGACGTGAATGCCCTGCCCGGAGTGCGGACTCAGGTTGTTGCCGAACATGCCGGCCAGCAGGGAGTGCCGGCCGCCCCACAGCGCGCTGTTGTACTGGTTGCGGCGGGCTCCCAGCACGAGCTGGCGGATGCCGAAATCCAGCGTGTCATCGGTGTTGATCTGGGGAGCCACCTCGCGGTTGCTGGTGGCCACGAAGAACTCGGCACTCTCCTTCTCGGCCCCGGTGAAGGTGACGAATGCCAGGCCGATGATCGACAGCAGGGCCAGCAGCGCCAGGACGACGACGAAGGTCGAACCGCGGCGCGGGTTGGCCGTGCAGCGAGAATCGAAGACACGTCTCATTGTGGGTAGCTCCGGAAGCCAGCCCGGCCCAGGGCGGTTGTTCAATTGTCGTGCTGGTGTCAAATGGGTGTGGGTTGCCGGATCAGTTGACCAGGGAATGCAGGATGGTGGCCTGTCTCATGTGCCCGCTGTGCGGATCGAGAAACCGGACCGTCGCCTGGATGGCCAGTGCCTGGAACGGGTCGTGGGCCGCCTCCCAGATGACCGAACCGTCGACCACTCGCTGACCGACATTTTTCGGCCAGTTGGGTTCGATCTGCCCACTGGTGCCGGGTTGGACGACGCGGTACCAGAGACTCATGTGGCGGTGGCGTTCTGCGGAACGCACATAGGTGTAGTCCAGCACCCCGTTGTTGTTCTGATCCTCGCCGGAATCCAGCACGTCATTTCCGTTGGCGTCCTCGCTGGGAAACAACTTCCCCGGCATCCAGTTTCTGGGCAGGGTGGCCAGTCCGAGACCCGCGTTTTCGCGTGGGTGCCCGGTGTCGAAGGCCACGTCGTAGGGTTCCGGTCGGCTCCAGGGAGCCTGCGCGTCACGGAGCACCTTGATGTCAAAGGAGTGGACGTTGGTCATCAGGACATCTTCGGCGCGACGGGGACCGTTGCGGAAACGGGTGAGGACGCCGTCGGTGCCGAGTTGGGGACTCTGGCCGAACGCGTTGCCATCCATCGGGCTCGGATTCTGCTGGTCGACGAGTCTCGGGTAGGTGAAGGCGGGATGTGAGGTTTCCTCGTGCGTGAACCGGCCGATGAACTGGCCGTCGGGAGTGAACTCGCGAGGGACTCCCGTCACGTGGCTGTGACCGAACCGGTGACGGCGGTATCCCAGGGGGTAGTCGGTCAGCGACCCCGAGTTGTCCAGGGAATCCAGGCCATGGAAACGCGGAATGCCCAGGACGGGATCGAAGTGGGCCGAAAAATCGAAGTCGTACCAGAAGGGCCGTTCCAGGTTGGTGTAGGCGGGAACGATCGGGTTGCCGGCGGTGTTGGTTGGCTGGTCGCCACCGTAGGCCGGTTGCCGCAGAAGCAACACGCGTCGATAGAGGATGCCGTTTCGGAGGAAATAGGAGATCTCCGCGGCGATCGATTCCGAGACGTTGTCGTAGACACCGTCATCCCAATCGGGTTGGTTGAAACCAACCCCGTTGAGTCCCGAATCCAGCTGGCCGTTGCCGTTGATGTCCTCGCCCGGATCCAGCTGGTTGTTGTTGTTGGCGTCCTCGCCCATGTTGGCCAGGTTGTTGGACGCTCCGGCGAATCGCGTGGAATCGATGTTCTGCAGGGAAATCGACGTGCGCGCGGTGAACTGCAGCACGTCGTCCAGGTCGTTCTGGGGGTTGTTTTCCGAGACGGAGAAATAGCCCTGGCGATTGTCGAGATCGCGGTCGGCCAGGTTGGTGGCCAGGTGTTCACCGAACCGAAACGGTGAGGCATGACGCATGGTCCGCTTGTCGAGGTCCGAGCGGAGGGTCCGGGTCAGGATCCTTGTCCGCTGATCGTTTCGAGTGACTCCGCGGATCTTGACATGGATGCCCGAGGCGATCTCGAAGACCTCGGCAAACATCATCATCATCATCAGCACCAGCGTCACCGAGACGAGCATCTCGACCAGCGTGAAACCGGCCGGGTGCTTCGACGAGGGTGTCGCGACGGACGGGTCTGTTTTCTTGTGCATCACAGGTCCCCCAGATGGAAGACCTGGACCACGTGAGGCATCAGGATGGCGCCCCGGCCGTTGGGGCCGTTCGGATTGTTGGTGGGCAGGGCGAATTCGGTGATGGGCTGCTGGAGAGCGATCTCGCGCTCGGTGGCCGTCAGTTCGGTGACCTCGGCGATCTGGTACCACCGCAGGTTGGTGGCATCCAGGATGTAGCCGCCGGTTCGGTAGGTGACCGGCGAGTTGACCGGGATCGTCACCCGGACGGTCTGGGTGCCCGGCACGAACCCTGTCGAGGAGCCCACGGGTCTTTCGTCATCGAGGGTGAATGACCGTCTGAGGAACACGACGACATCGACGGCCGCGGCTCCGCTGTTTTCTCGACGGACGGTCAACAGGCAACTGTACTTCAACTCCTGCTGCTGCACCCGGATCTCGCTGACCTGCTGCATGGCCTTGGCGGGAGTCATCGGCATCTGGCGATTCCACTTGATCGTCTGGCCGGACACCTGGTTGATCAGGCTGGTGTGCGACTGGCCGTCCCGCGGATCGACGAGCATGACCCGCAGTGGCACCTGGGGACCCGGCTGCAGGTTCGTCAGGGCGATGGTCCCGACAGTCGTCATGTCGGTGGTCGCATCGATGTTGACCCTGTGCTGGTCGGGGAACCCGGAGGCCTGGGGAGGTCCGGCTGCCAGTTCCGTCCACGAGTCGGGCAACGACGCGAGGGTCTCGGCGGAAAACGTCGTGTTGTACCCCGAGTGATACCGCCGGCAGATGTACTCGTTCTGGGTCGCCTGGCCATCACCGTTCTGGTCAAACCAGCCAAACGGTCGGACCCACTCGTTCTGGTCGGACGGATTGACGTAGCCGTCGCTGTTGGCGTCGGAGAGCCTGAGGCTGCCGATGGGATCGATGATGTAGTCGAAACCGGTGCCGTTGAGTTCGTTGTGGTTCCTGTCGGGATCGAGAACGAGCCCGGGATCGAGATCGATCTGGCTGGCGACGTTGTTTTTCAGCGTGACCGAGTGGGTCAGCTGGGTGGCTCGTACGGAACTCAGGATTCCGATCGGAAACATGGCCGCGAGCGAGAGGACGCCGATGGAGAGGATCATCATCGACATCAGCACCTCGGTCAGCGTGGCGCCGGTTCGATTTTCGGGAGTGACCGCGAGAAGACGCATCGTCATTCGGTTTCTCCCCGCTCGGCGTAATAGAACTGGTTCTTGGTGCCCAGGTATTCGGGGAGAGAGACGATCTCGCTGGTGGTGACGTATCCGGTCCTGGTGAAAAGCGAGACGACCCGCTTGTCGGACTGGTTCAAGGCGGCAGCACCGGGCAGGTCGATCGGGAAGAGCTTCTGGGTGGAATCGGCGATGTCATTGACCAGCAGGTGGATGACCCCCTTGGAGGCTTCCGGGCCGACGACCGTTCCGTTGGGAGAGAACAGGATGTCGAGGGCGGGCAGGTAGGTGTTGGCCGGGTACCAGGATTTCGGCAGGGTCTCGGCGAATGCCGCGTCGTGCCGTCGCCGGCACTGGTCCAGGTCGACGGCCACGCCGGCTGGCAGCAGGACCGGTTCCTGGCCCGGCATCACCGCCGGTTGCAGTCGCAGGCGGTATTCTCCCTCACCGACACGCGTCCCCTGGTCCAGTTCACCGTTGCCGTTGATGTCCTCGCCCTGGTCCAACACGCCGTTGTTGTTGAAGTCCTCGCCCATCGAACCGCGGAAACGGGGACGAATGGCCAGGTACCGGTGGACCGGCCCGTTGTTCTGGTAGGTCCAGTCCCCCTTGGCCCATACGGTGTACCAGTGGCCCTGGATCATGATCCTCGGCTTGCGGAGCAGGTTGGTGTTCAGCAAGAGATCGATGGACCTCCAGTCAGTGGTGCCGGTGAGTGTGTCCTCGCCGGAGTCCAGTTGCCCGTCGCCGTCGGAGTCCTCGCCGGGGTCAAGAACCCCGTTGAACTTCACGTCTTCGATCAGCAGCGAACTGGACGCATCCCCCTGGTGGGATGTCACGGTGAAGGACCCCTGTTGCCAGTCGTCGGGGACCTGGATGTAGACCATGCTGGTGACGAGGTGACCGAGGTCCAGCAGGTTGTTGCCGTTGGCGTCCTCGCCGTTGTCCAGTTGCGAGTTCCCGTTGATGTCCTCGCTGCCGAGGGGATCCAGGAAGAGCCGGACGCCGCAGGGGCGGCCGGCAAAAGCGGCCCGGTCACGCGCCCCGGCCAGGTAGCTCTGGACCTGGCTGGCCCCGGAACGAATCCGTTCGCCCTCGGCCGAGACATTGATGACCGCCACGGTGACACCCATCATCACCAGCAGGATCGTGATCACCACCAGCATCTCGACCAGCGTGAACGCGGAGCGGGATCGGGGGATCCGGCCTCGCATCCGTCGGTCGTGTCGCCGCGATGTGGTCATCGTGTCGGCCTGGTCGTGGTGGTTGGGAATGGTCAGTGGACGAAAATCAGTTGCCGATCGCGATGTTGCGATTGGTGATGTTGTCGGCGAGGACAATCCGCTTGGTGGAGTCCTGGAGCAGGTTGTCCAGGACGCCGTTGCTGTTGCGGTCCTCGCCCGAGTCGAGCTGGCCGTCGCTGTCAGTGTCCTCGTCGTAAAGCCGGGCCCAGACACCGAGCCGGGCCACGTCGATCGGTTCCTCGAGTCCCAGTTCACCGTCCTGGCCTGCCGAGACGATCATCGGGATGTGGTAGGTGGCCGGCGCGTGGAACCAGTTGAGCACCCGGGGATGATTGCTGACATTGGGACCGATCAGCCACAGGCGGAATCGGCCGAGAGGATCGTCCGGATCGCTGCTCCACAGCTGGGCGTTCCCGCCGCTGATGAGCAGTTCCACCGGACGGGTGTCGGCGGCGGAAGTGGGAGTTGCCAGGACCAGGCTGGTCGGCCACCTGTAGAATCTCAGCGGCCGCCCCCAACCGTCGACCAGTTCCATCAGTCCGTCGCCGTCGGTGTCCACCGCTTCGCTGCTGCTGAATTCGATGGCGGTGCTTCCACCTCCCAGCTCGGTGCCCATGGTCAATGCCACGTAGAGCAGTTCGGAGCTGGTGGTTTCGGCATCGTGAGTGGGCGGGAACGTGGGCGGGTTGGTCGAAAACGATCCGGCGCCCGATGGGTTGAGCTGTTGCAGTTTCTTCAGCACCGGCGAATCGTCCTTGGTGCCGAACAGGCGATCGGCCCCCCGGAGATCATCGATTCGCTGGGGCAGCTGGACCCTCATCACCTCTTTGAGCGCCACGATCTTGGCAACGTCATTGCTGGCCAGGCCGGGAAGGCTGGACCGAACGATGCGGGTTTCGGTCCGCAGGTCGTCCCGCGCGATTGACTGCCGGCGTTCTTCCAGCAGGCGGTGAAGCTTGGTGATCGTGGCCTGGGTTGCTGCCTCACGTGCCGAGTTCAACGAGTTGCCGATGACGGCCGTGATCAGAGAAGCCAGGATGGCGATCACCAGGATCACCACCAGGATCTCGACCAGCGTGAACCCGTCCCGTCGTGGACGAGCTGGGAACTGGGGTGAGGTTGGGGTTTTGGGGAAGCGTGATGCGATCATTTTGTCGGGACCGTAGGCCGGTTGGCTGGACGATTGAGACGGCTGTCCGGGTGGCCCGCAGGAGAGTTCCTGCTACAGGAAAGGTCGTTTCTGCCGTGATGGGATCACGGCCTCATCCGACCTCCTGCGGAGAAATTGGTGATGTTGTCGGCGTCGTAGCCGGAGAGCGAGTCAACGTTTTCCGGGTCGTAAACTTCGTCAACACCGTAGGGACAGAGCGTGGTGGTCCCGTCGGGAAGAATTCTCTCGTGTGGCCCCATGCCCGGAGAGATGATCTGGAATGACTTGGCATTCCAGCGAGGCCCATTGGCACTCTGCCGATAGGGGAGATTCCGGTTCCAGATGCCGTTGGCCAATCCGACCTGGTGGTGAAACACCCAGCCCCCCTCGATGTCGTAACCGCGACCGCCGTTGCTGCTGAGGTAGAGGTAGGGAGCGGTCTGGTTGGTGAGGGTGTCGATGAATTCGGGGAACCCGTCCGGTCCGGGAACGACTTCGACGTCGACCAGGCGATTGGGATCGAACTCGAAGAACGGACCGTCACGGCTCTCGTCGATGTTGGCCGAGGAGACCCGCTGCAGGGGATTGGCGGGGTTCTTGGAGAAGCCCGTCATGAAGAACTTGCCGTTGGCGTCGCGGTTGGCCATGCCGCCCAGGAAGAAGACCAGGCACTCGGCTCCCGAGAGGTGGAATTCGTCGGCACTGTCGTTGTCGACGTTGATGTCCCGGGCGAGGTCGAAGCGGAAACGGGGCCAGATCCGATTGATCTTGCCTCGGTCCTCGGGGTGAGCGGCCCACCCGGCTGCGTTCTCGAACAGGTGCACGTGATCGGGAGGATCACACCCGTACTTCGCCTTGAAGTCGGCGATGGCGTTTTCCAGTGAGTTGATCTCGACCTTGACGGCGGCCTCGTTGGTTCTCCGGATGATCCCACCCAGGACGGGGACGAGGATCGCCGCCAGCATTCCGATGATCACGACCACCACCATGACCTCGACCAGGGTGAAGCCGCGGCCGGCGGGATTCTGCTTGTGTGGATGGCAACGCATCGTGGGGAATCTCCGGTGGCCCGCTCAGGAAAGCTCGTTGAGCAGTTTGACCAGTGGCATGAACAGGGCGATGACGATGAAGCCGACAATCAGTCCGAGTACGACGACCATGATCGGTTCGAGCATGCTGATCAGGCCGTCGACGGCCACGGCCACTTCCTCGTCGTAGACCTCGGCCACCTTGTACATCATCGTGTCCAGGGCCCCGGTCTCCTCGCCGACGTCCACCATGTTGACCACGATGTCGTCGACGATCCTCGCCTCGCGCAGCGGGACCGCGATCGCTTCGCCTTCGCGGATTGCCGAGTGGATGTTGTCAAAGGCCCGCTTGAAGACCGAGTTGCCCGCGGTGTCGCGGGCGATCGTTAATGCTTCCAGGATCGGGACCCCCGAGGCGATTAACGTGCCCAGTGTGCGCATTGTCCTCGCAACGGTGGATTTCTGGATGATGTTGCCCATTAACGGGATCTTCAGCGCTATCCAGTCGACGATGAACGCACCGGTCTTGTTCTTTTTGATCAGCTTGATCATCAGTATGAAGGCGACAGGTGTGACCCCCAGCACCCACCAGTACGTGGCGAACCAGTCGCTGGCGTTGAGCAGCAGGATGGTGATGTCGGGCAGGTCGACGTCGAAGCCTTCGAAGATCTTCTTGAACTTCGGGATGATGAAAATCATGATGCCCGAGACGATGATGATCGCGACGCTGATCACCGCGATCGGATAGATCATCGCTCCGACGACCTTCCGCTTCAGGCTCTGGGCGCGTTCCTTGAACTCGGCGAGCCGCTGGAGAATCACTTCCAGGGCCCCGCCGGCCTCACCCGCCTTGACCATGTTGACGTAGAGGTCGTCGAAAGCCTTGGGATGCTTGGCCATCGCTTCGGAAAGCGTGGAGCCACCCTCGATTTCCTCGATCACGCCGCTGAGGGAGTACTTCAGCGGTCCGGGCTTGGCCTGGCCTTCGAGAATCGTGAGGCTGCGGAGAATGGGGAGTCCCGCGTCCTGGAGTGTGGAGAGCTGCCGGGTGAAGGTGCACAACTGCTTGGCACGGACCTTGCCGAACGAGAACCCGCCCTTCTTCTTTTTCTTGGCGGCCGGCTTCTTGGCATCCTTGTCCTTCTTCTTCTTCTTTTTCCGCCCCTCCTCGGTGATCTTCGTGACGAACAGGTCCTGGTCACGGATCAGCTGCTGGGCTTCGGCTTCGGACTCGGCGTCGATTGTCCCGGTGACTTCGGCACCGCTGTGGTCCATCGCCTCGTATTTGTAGTTGGCCATCGTGATGTCCTATTCCACGTCCTCAAGCACGGTCTCTCGGACGATCTCGTCGATCGTCGTGATCCCGTCGAAGATCAATTTCAGCCCGGCTTCCCGCAGGGTGGTCATTCCCTGGGTGCGGGCCACGTTGCGGATTTCGTCGGTGGAGGCGTCGCCGGTGACCATGTCGCGGATTTCGTCGGTGATGTCCAGCAGTTCGTAGAGTCCGACCCGGCCCTTGTAGCCGCCGTTGTTGCAGCGGGCACATCCCTTGCCGTAGTAGAACTTGTACTCCCGGGCCTGCTCGATGGGCAGTTGCAGTTCCATCAGCAGTTCGTCGGATGGCTCGAACTCGGTCCGGCACTCGGTGCAGATCCGTCGGACCAGCCGCTGGGCCAGGATGCATTCGACCGTGGCGGTGATCAGGAACGGCGGGACCCCCATGTCGCGGAGCCGCGTGATGCTCGATGGGGCGTCGTTGGTGTGGAGAGTGCTGAAGACCAGGTGGCCGGTCAGGGCGCTCTGCACGGCGATCTCGGCCGTCTCGTAGTCCCGGATCTCGCCGACCAGGATCTGGTCGGGGTCGTGCCGCAGGATCGCCCGCAGCACGTTGGCGAAGGTCACCTCGATGTCGGGGTTGACCGGCACCTGGACCAGCCCGTCGATGTCGTACTCGACCGGATCCTCGGTCGTGATGATCTTGGTCTCGATGTCGTTGAGTTCCGACAGGGCACTGTAGAGCGTGGTGGTCTTGCCGCTGCCGGTGGGTCCGGTGACCAGGCAGATCCCGTTGGGACGCTTGATCATCGTGCGGAAGCGGCTCAGGGTGTTGGGGTCCATGCCGATCTTGTTGAGGTCGAGCGAAACCACGGTGCGGTCGAGCACCCGGCAGACGATCGCCTCGCCGAACATCGTCGGCAGCACGCTGACCCGCAGGTCGACCGGGTTGCCCCCGACGTTCAACTCGATCCGCCCGTCCTGCGGCAGCCGTCTCTCGGCGATGTCCAGCTCGGCCATCACCTTGATCCGGGTGGTGACCGCATTGGCCAGGTGGCGGGGCGGGGGGACCATCTCGTAGAGCACGCCGTCGGCACGGACACGGATCTTGAACTCGTCCTCGAACGGTTCGAAATGGACGTCGCTGGCCTGGTCCTTGATCGCCAGCAGCAGCACCATGTTGACCAGCTTGCGGATCGGCGTCGAGTTGACCAGTTCGTCCTCGCTGCCGATGTCGTGCTTGCCGGCGAGGATGTCGAATTCCTCGTCGTCATCGGTCAGTTCGCCGAGCACGTCCTCGATCGAGTCCTCCCGGTCGGCGTAGTGCTGCGAGATGCCCTCCTCGACATCCTGCATGTTCGAGACCGCGCCCCGGACATCGAAACCGAGAAAGTTGCGGAGATCGTCGAGGGCGGCGACGTTGTGCGGGTCGCCCATCGCGACGGTCAGGACCTCGTTCTTCAGCGAGATCGGCACGATCTTGTAGATCTCGGCCATCGTCTGCGGCACCAGCTCCAGCACCTTCGGCGGGATGGTGGTCTCGCGGAGATTGACGACCGGCATCCCCCACTGTTCGGCCAACGCCTCGGTCACCAGTTCGTCGGTGACCAGTTCGAGCCGGACCGCGACCTGTCCGAGCACCTCGCCGGGAGACTGTTTCTGTTCTTCGAGCACGTCCCAGAGCTGGTCCTCGGTGAGGTAGCCCAGGTCGACCAGGATCTGTCCGATGCGTCGTGTGGCCATGGCGGTTCAGCAGAATGGTGGGGTAGAGGGTTCCGGAACGGTGCGTTTCCTAGAAGTCGTCCTCGTCCTCGTCATCATCGAAGAACTCGTCGTCGTCGGACATCTGGCCCTTCTTGGCGAGGTTGATGCGGTGGACCAGTTCGTCGGGCAGGTTGGATTTCATGATCACGTCCTGTTCCTCGCACAGACCGTTCTTCCAGAGTGTGAAGAGGTGATCGTCGAGCAACTGCATGCCGTATTTCCGCCCGGTCTGGATCGACGAGTTGATCCGGAAGGTCTTGCCCTCGCGGATCAGGTTCTGGATCGCCGGAGTGAGTACCAGCAGCTCGTAGGCGGCGACGCGTCCCTTGGGAATCTTGTGCAGCAGCTGCTGGCTGAGGATCCCGATCAGGGCGGTGGAGAGCTGCACGCGGATCTGCTCCTGCTGGTTGGACGGGAAGGCGTCGATGATCCGGTTGACTGTTCCCTGGGCCCCGGTGGTGTGCAGGGTGCCGAAGACGACGTGACCGGTCTCGGCCGCGGTGATCGCACTCTCGATTGTTTCCAGGTCCCGCATCTCGCCGACCAGGATCACATCCGGGTCCATCCGCAAGGCCCTCCGCAGGGCCTCGGCAAACGAGGGGACGTCGACACCGATCGCCCGCTGGTTGATCGTGCACTTCTTGTGCTGGTGGTAATACTCGATCGGATCTTCCAGCGTGATCACGTGGTGATCCATCGTGTCGTTCATGTGGTTGATCATGCTGGCCAGCGTCGTCGTCTTGCCGCTGCCGGTCGGGCCGGTGACCAGGAACAGGCCACGGGGACGCTCCAGCAGCTTCTGGATCGGCTCGGACGGCAGGCCCAGTTGCTCGAAGGTCAGGAACAGGTTGGGGATCTGGCGGAGCACCATCCCGATGTCACCGCGCTGCTTGAAGACTGCCACCCGGAAACGGGCCTTGTCGCCGAAGGCGAAGCCGAAGTCGGTCCCGCCCACCTCCTGCAGTTCCTGCTGGTTTCGCTCGGGTGTGATGCTCTTCATCAAACCGACCATGTCGTCGTTGTCGAGAACCTTCGTCTCCAACTGGACCATGCGGCCGTCGAGCCGCACGACAGGCGGTTGCTTGGTCGTGAGGTGCAGGTCACTGACGCCCTCGCGGACCACGGTCTCGAGCAACTTGTCGATCTGAAGTGTCGCCATCGCCTTTCCTCTGATTCACCGACCGTCAACAGCGGTGACGACCCATTGTTCGCCACCATCGTCGACGGCTCAAGAAAACGTATCAATCCACTCTTCGTGCCCGGCCACCTGTCGGCAGTGGACCGGACGATTCTCCTCGTCGCTAATGCCCACCACGTTCCAGGCGATGTGCCTCCGAGAGGCTCGTGATACCTTCAAGCACCTTGTCTGACGCGTCTTCGACCAGTGTCTTCATTCCCAGCAACCGGGCTTGGCGGCGGAGATGCTGGGAGGGTTCGCGACGGAACGTCATCTCCCGCAGCGTCGAATTCATCGTCATCAACTCGAAAACGGCCTTCCGGCCACGGAAACCGGTGTGTTGGCAATGCGAACAGCCGGCTCCCCGCATGAAATTCGCCTCCGACAACTGCTCCTCGGTGTAGGAGAAATGCTCCAGCTCGGTCGGATCAGGATCGTAAGGCTCGGCACACTTGGGACAAATCCCCCGCACCAGCCGCTGGGCCATCACCGCCATCAGGCTCGACGCCACAAGAAACGGTTGCACTCCGATATCCACCAGGCGTGTAATGGAACTGGGCGCATCGTTCGTATGTAGTGTACTGAAAACCAAGTGTCCGGTCAAAGAGGCCTGGATCGCCATCTCCGCGGTCTCCAGATCGCGAATTTCTCCGACAAGGATGACATTTGGTGCCTGGCGGAGCATGGACTTGATGATCGATGCGAAAGTGAATCCGATGCTCGATCTCACCTCGACCTGGTTGATACCGGGCAACATGTATTCGACCGGATCCTCGGCGGTGATGATCTTGCGATCGGGCCGGTTGAGTTCCCCGAGTGCTGAGTAGAGAGTGGTAGTTTTTCCGCTTCCGGTGGGGCCGGTGACCAGGAAAATCCCGTTGGGGCGTCGGATGATGTTCTGGAACGTGCGGTAGTTTTCTTCGGAGAAGCCGAGGTTGCGGATACCGATCTTGATACTGTCCCGGTCGAGAATCCGCATCACGACCGCCTGGCCCCAGTTGGTTGGCAGGATGCTGACCCGCAGGTCGATGTCCTTGCCGCCGCCACGGGTCTTGATCCGGCCATCCTGTGGTCGCCGTTTTTCGGCAATGTCCATCCGGGCCATGATCTTGATACGCGAAACAATGGCTCCCAGCAGCCGCCTGGGCGGGCTGTCCCGTTCCACCAGTACCCCGTCGATGCGGTATCGCACCCGGACGCGGTCTTCGAACGGCTCGACGTGGATGTCGCTGGCCCGCATGGTCACCGCTTCGGAGATGATCAGGTCGACCAGGCGAATGATCGGGGCACTGTCGTCGTCACCCTCGGCCATCGTCTCGGCTTCGGTGATTTCGGTCTGCGTGAAATCGATCGCTGTCTCGGTGAATTCCTGCAGCATCGAGTCAACCGACTCGGTTTCGCTCTGCCCGTAATGCCGGTTGATCGCCGTCTGGATCGCGTCCTCGGGTGCGACGGCGACGTTGATTTCGCGGTTGAGGATGAACCGCAGCTTGTCGAGCACCTCGAAGTTCATCGGGTCGCCGATCGCCACGACCAGGTTCTCGCCATCCAGCGCGATCGGGATCACCAGGTGCTCCCGGGCGACGCTCTCGGGGACCATTTCGATCACCCCCGGCTGGATTTCGGCACCCTCGAGATTGATGAAGTCGAACCCGAACTCGGCGGCCTGCAACGCACCGAGTTCACTGCTGGTGACGTAGTCGAGCTTGACGAGAGCTTCCTCGGTCTTGATTCCGAGTTCCGACGCCATTTGCTCGGCATCAGTCAATTGGGACTGACTGATGGATCCGTCGGTGACCAGTTTTTCGAGCCAGTTGGCGGCCATCGTGGTATCTCTGAGGCGAGTGTCCGATTGGAATTGGAGGAGGCATCCGCCCGACGGCGCGCAGAGCTTTCCCCTTGGAATCATGCGTCGGTATCGAGAGGGTGTCAAGTTCGCTGTCCGATCCGATCGACCGCTACAAATTGCCTCAATTGCCCCGGTTGAGGACGATTGACCGCGGGTTGCCGTTCCGAGTCCCGGTCCCCTAGAATGGTTCGCTTCCCGGGGCGGTAGCTCAGCTGGGAGAGCGCTGCGTTCGCAATGCAGAGGTCGGGGGTTCGAGTCCCCTCCGCTCCACTCCGTTTTCTCTACTCGCCCGAATCGTCGTGCGGCGGGTAGCGGACCGGGCCGTAGCCCGCCCTGCTCTCTCGGCTCCCAGGCAACTCATGACCACCATCACCGGTTTCACCGTTCGCGACGTTCGTTTCCCGACCTCCGAGCACCTCGACGGCTCGGACGCGATGAATCCCGATCCCGACTACTCGGCCGCCGTTGTTGTCCTGGAAACCGATCATCCCGACGGACACTCCGGCCATGGGATGGCCTTCACGATCGGTCGTGGCAACCAGTTGTGTTGCCTGGCGATCGAGGCGATTGCCGAGAAGGTCGTCGGGCTCACTCTCGAGGAGATCACCTCCGACATGGCCGGTTACTGGCGTTTGTTGACCGGTGACAGCCAGCTCCGCTGGATCGGACCCGAAAAAGGCAGCGTGCACATGGCCACCGCCGCGGTGGTCAATGCGACCTGGGATCTGTGGGGCAAGAGCCGCGGTCTGCCGGTGTGGCGACTGGTTTGTGAATTGACTCCCGAGGAGCAGGTCGGGTTGATCGATTTCCGTTACATCACCGACGCGCTGACTCCCGACCAGGCACTGGAGATTCTTCAGCGAAACGAGCCAACCCGGCAGCAGCGGATCGACGAGATGCTCGAACGCGGGTTCCCCACTTACACCACCTCGGCTGGCTGGCTCGGTTACCCCGACGACAAGCTCCGGCGACTCTGCCAAGAGATGACCGCTCGTGGCTGGTCGCATTTCAAGATCAAGGTCGGCGGTTCGCTGGAAGATGACATCCGCCGGTGCCGGATTGTCCGCGAGGAAATTGGCCCGGAACGCAAGCTGATGCTCGATGCCAACCAGGTCTGGGACGTTCCCGATGCGATCGCCTGGATGGAGTCGCTGGCCGAGTTCGAGCCATGGTTCATCGAGGAACCGACCAGTCCGGATGACATCCTGGGTTACGCCGCGATCGCCCGGGCCGTGGATCCGATCAAGGTGGCCGGCGGCGAGGCCTGCCAGAACCGTGTGACCTTCAAGCAGATGATGCAGTCGGGCGGACTGGGCGTCTGCCAGATCGACAGCTGCCGACTGGGCGGGGTCAACGAGGTGATGGCGGTGCAGTTGCTGGCCGCCCAGTTCGACATTCCCGTCTGCCCGCACGCTGGAGGAGTGGGATTGTGTGAGCACGTCCAGCACCTGGCACTGATCGACTACATCTGCATCGGCGCGTCGCTGGAGAACCGGCTCGCCGAGTATTCCGATCATCTCCACGAACATTTCGTCTATCCGCTCGAGATGCGAGACGGCTGCTACGTGCCTCCGGAGGCGCCCGGATACAGCACCGAAATGAAGGCCGAATCGCTGGACAAGTACGAGTTCCCGGGCGGCTCGGCCTGGAGTTGAACATCCCGGAGCCCCTGCGATGACAAACCGCGTGGTCCTGCTGTCGGTCATTTTCCTGGCCACCATCCCCGGCCGCCTGTTGTCGCAGACCGTCGCCGAGTCACCTCCTCTCCGGTCCGCCGGAGATCGCCCCGTGGACATCCGGCACCTGAAGCTCGAGCTGGATGTCGACCTCGAGGCCCGCCGCATTGCGGGCACCGCCACGCTGAATCTCGTCGTTCTGCGACCGCTCTCGACCATCCGGCTCGATGCCGTCAACCACCAGATCACGGCGGTCCGGGGCCGCCGGGGCAAAGACAAGCCGTCGGGCCTGGAGTTCGAGAATACCGGACGCGAGATCCTGGTGCACTTGCCGGCACGTGCGGCCGCCGGGGCGGAGTGGCAACTGGCCATCGATTACTCGGTCACCAACC
This sequence comes from Planctomycetaceae bacterium, assembly GCA_002724315.1. Classification (GTDB taxonomy): domain Bacteria; phylum Planctomycetota; class Planctomycetia; order Planctomycetales; family Planctomycetaceae; genus UBA8437. The sequence goes on from PBOJ01000083.1 coordinate 17,223, forward strand.
CCGCCACCGGCCTGCACTTCTTTGGTCCCACACCCAAGACGCCCAGGCAACCGCTGATGGTCTGGAGTCACGGCGAACCGATTTCCAATCGTTACTGGTTTCCCTCTCAGGATCACCCGGCTGAGCGGCAGTCCTCGGAGATCGTCGCGACCGTTCCGGCGGGAATGGAGTGCCTTTCCAACGGAAAACTGGTTTCGCGTAAGAAGGCCGACGGGGGCAAGCGGACGACGTTTCACTGGAAGCAGGAGAAGTCACACGTCAGCTATCTGACGACGCTGGTGGTCGGTCGGTTCGAGGTGACTCGCGAGCGATGGCGGGGCCGGCCGGTGCTCTATTACGTGCCGCCCGACCAGGCCGATGACACGGCCCGTACCTTCGGTCGCACCGTCGAGATGCTTGACTTCTTCAGCGACACGTTCGGCATCGAGTACCCGTGGGAGAAGTACGCCCAGGTGGTTGTCGAACAGTTCACCGCCGGGGGGATGGAGAACACCAGCGCCACGACGCTCTACCGCGGGGTCATGCACGACGAGCGGGCGATGCTCGACAGCACGCCCGACCGCCTGATCGCCCACGAACTCGGACACCAGTGGTGGGGTGATCTGGTGCCCTGCCGCAACTGGAGTCACCTGTGGCTCAACGAGGGCTTTGCCACCTACAGCGAGGTGCTGTGGTACGAGCACAAATTGGGACGAGACGAGGCGGATTACCTGCTGTACTCGAAAAGTCGATCGGGCCGCTCCGGCGGTGCTCTGACGCGGCCGATCGTCGATCGCCGCTACCCGTCTCCACGGAGCATGTTCGATTCGCGGGCCTACCCCAAGGCCGGCTGGGTGCTGCACATGCTCCGGCACCGGGTCGGGGATGATGCATTCCTGCGAGCGTTGAAACGGTACGGCACGGTCTACGCCTACCAGGTGGCCGAGACCGGTGACCTGCGACGCACCTTCGAACGGCTGCTTGGGCATTCCCTGGAACGATTCTTCTTTGACTGGACCGAGCGACCCGGCCATCCGGTGGTGACCGTGTCGAGTCGCTACGATGCCGACGCGAAGCAGGTCCGGGTCGAGGTGACACAGGACCAGAAGGGCGAACCGTTCGCATTTCCACTGACCGTCTCGTTTGCTGTCTCCGGCCGATCCGAACCTGTGCGGTTGGACCTGACGGTGACCGAAAAGCGGCAGGTGGCCTTCGTGCCGGTCCCCTCACGGCCAACGCTGGTGCGGGTCGATCCCCAGCACTCGTTGCTGGCCGAGGTGAAGGAAAAGAAGGCCCGCGGCTGGTGGGTGGCGCAGCTGAAAAATGCTCCTCGAGTGCCGGAGCGGCTGCGGGCTGTGGCCCACTTTGCGCCCAGCCGCAACGCGGCAGACCGAAAACTGCTTGTCGAGGCGGTGTCCAACGACAAGTTCTATGGTGTGCGGGTGGCCGCGGCTGCTGCGCTGGGCCGCGTGGCTGACGACCTGTCGCGTCCGGCCCTGCTGGCGGCCCTGGAACAGGACAACCCACACGTTCGTTCGGCGGCAGCCACCGCACTGGGAGCCTTTGGCAAGAACGACGCGGTGGCCGATGTGCTCGAGGCCGCCTGGTCGGAAGGAGATCGCAGCTACAAGGTGGAGGCGGCGGTCCTGAAATCACTGGCCCGGATCCGTAAGCCGCCTTTGAAGATGCTCGAAGACGCCCTGGGGCGGGATTCGCATCGCGAGGTGATCCGCCAGACGGCGTTGACCGCGTTGGCACGCCGCAAGGAGCCGCGGGCGATCGAGATCCTGCTCGAGTGGACCGGTGCCGATCGACCCCGCCGGTGCCGGATGGCGGCGATTGCCGGGCTGGGCCAACGGGTGACCCGGGTGGCGACGCCCGAGATGGAAACCGGAAAGGTCGTCACGCGGTTGACCGGCCTGTTGCAGGCCCCGGGCCCGCGGATCCGGGCTGCCGCATTGCAGGCGATGAGGCGATTGGGGGGATCGGCGAAGGCGGCCGAGGATGTTGTGGCCAGCCTGGCAGAACATGATCCGGAAGGCCGTGTGCGGGTCGCTGCCCAGGCGGCACTGAAGGCCATGCAGACGGAAAAGACCGCCTCGGCCGAACTGGACCGGTTGCGGGGCGAACTGGAATCGCTGCGGAAACGGAACCGGGACCTGGCCGACCGGTTGAAGAAACTGGAGGCGAAGTAGGGCTTAGCCCTTCTTGGCCTTTTCGGTTATCCGGCTGATCCGCACAACTCCGTCGTAGTGCGCGGTGGCCAGGTGGAGGTTATCCGGCGAGAGATGCAGGTCACGGGCCGAGTCCTTCATCTTCAGCTGGTGAAACTCGTTGGCCTGGCCCTTTTTCCAGAAGTAGAGGAAGCCCCCGCCGGGTCCGCCGGCTGCACCGATCGTGATGCCCGTCGGGTGCAGGGCCAATCCCCAGGCCACTGCCCTGGGCTTGGCCTTGGCCAGGTGCTTGGTCGTCTCCTTGGCGGTTTTCCAGTCGAAGATCACCACAGACGGGTTGCCGACGCAGGCGAATGCGTTGGTGACGTTGGTGATCCCGCCGATGGCCAGTTGCGTGCCGTCCTGGCTGAAATCGATGGCCCGCACGCCGCCGATGTCGGCCTTGAAGCCGCCGTCGTACTTGTAGAGCGACTTGGCCTGGAAGCGGCGACCTGCCTTGCCCGTGGCCGTTTCCCACTCGAACAGGTGGCACTTCAGGTCACCGGTGACCAGTCGTTTGCCGTCGGGGTGGAATGCCACGTTGTAGACGTGGTGCTGGTGGCCGGGCATCGTTCGCACCGGTGATCCGTCGGCCATCTTCCAGAGCTTGACCAGCTTGTCATTGCCGACACTGGCCAGCAGGGTGCCGTCGGGGCTGACGGCGATGGCCCGGACCCAGCCCTGGTGGGCCGCGACCGAGCGGAGCGGTTTGGGGGCGGCGTCGGTGGTCGGCCACCAGATCAGCCGGCCGTCGTAACCGGCGGTGATCACCTGGCTGCCGTCCCTGGAAAATGCGATTCCGCGAACCCACGCGTCGGTTCCCTGCAGCGCGACCTTCTTGTTCTCCTTGGTGTCCCATCGCCAGACCTGGTAGTCCTGGGCACCGTAGAAAACGTACCGACCGGTGGGGTCGAAACGGCAGGAGATCAACGGATTGCCGTGCTTGAGTTCCTGGACGACGTGTGTCTTGGTGGCATCGATCTTGGCTGGAGCGGTCATCCCTTGATTCTCGCGTTGTTGGCGTGTGGGATCAACGCGAGATCGGTGTTGTCGGCAGACGGTGATCCTATAATGGCGGGCACCATGAAACGTATCCCATTGCTGTTGCCGGTGGTTTTGCTGCTGGTGTCCACTGATCTCTCTGCCGCCGACAAGGCCGCCGGGAAACCGACAGTGGCCCAGTTGGAGCATTTCGAAAAGGTGATCCGGCCACTGCTGTCCAGGCGGTGTTTTTCCTGTCACAGCAAGTCGGCCAAGAAACTGAAAGCGGGACTGAGGCTCGACACCCGCAAGCGGGCACTGGCCGGAGGGGAGACCGGGCCGGCGCTGGTCCCGGGTGACCCGGACAAGAGCCTGTTGGTGCAGGCGATCCGTTACGACGGTGACTACAAGATGCCGCCGGCAGGCAAGTTGCCGCCCGAGGAGATCCGGATCCTGACCGAGTGGATCCGGGGGGGAGCGGCGTGGCCGGCCGGCGGTGCCGACACTGTTGACCCGTCAGCCCCGTTCGACCTGGATGCCCGACGGAAATCCCACTGGGCCTGGCAACCGGTGAAAGTGGTCGAGCCCCGCCCGTTGCCCGAGGGAACGCCGGAGAAGCTGATCTCGTGGGCCACTTCGCCGGTCGACCGGTACGTGCTCGAGCAACTGCTCGCCCGGAAACTCGCACCCGCCGCGGACGCTGACAAGGTGACGTGGCTGCGTCGGGTCACCTACGACCTGACCGGCATGCCTCCCACACCCGCCGAAATCGATGCCTTTGTCGGGGACCGGACGGGCCAGGCGGACCAGAAGGTCGTCGACCGGCTTCTCAGAAGTACCCGGTTCGGCGAACACTGGGCGCGACACTGGCTGGACCTGGTTCGTTTTGCCGAGTCGCGTGGGCACGAGTCGGACTATGTGAGTCCCAACGCCTGGGAGTACCGCGACTACGTGATCCGGGCGCTCAACTCTGACGTGGCCTACGACCTGTTCGTGGTCGAGCACGTGGCCGGAGACCTGTTGCCGACCCCGCGGCGGAATCCGGTCAAGGGGTTCAACGAGTCGATCCTGGGGACGGGGTTCTGGCACCTGGGCGACTGGTGCCACTCGCCGGTCGATGTCCGACAGGACGAGGCCGACCGCCAGGACAACATGATCGATGTCTTCAGCAAGACCTTCCTGGGCCTGACGGTCAGTTGTGCACGGTGTCACGACCACAAGTTCGACGCCATCTCCCAGGCCGACTATTACGCCCTCTCGGGTTTTCTCAAGAGCAGTGGTTTCCGGCTGGTCCGTTTCGAAACGATCGACCACAACCGCGAGGTCGCCAGCCGCCTGGCCGAATCGCGGCAGCAGGCCCGTCGCAAGCTGTATGCGGTGATCCGGGGTGAGATCGCCGCCGGGCTGGCGAACCTGCCTGCCTACCTGCTCTCGGCCCGCGACGTGATCGCCGCCGGAAGTCCCGACGATGCGGCCGCCCAGGTTGCCGCGGCGAATGCCCGCAAGCTGGATGTCCAGCGACTCCAGCGGGTGATCGCTCACCTGCTGGTTGCCGAGAAGAACGATGTGGATCCTCTTCACGCCTGGGCCAGGCTCTGCCGGGTGCCCGGAAATCCGGACGCCAAGGCGGTGGCGGCGGTGCTGGACCCGATGCGCAAGACCTGGGCCGCCCGCCGTACGGCTGCCGGATCCGCTTTGGCCAAGTCGCGAGTGCTGGTCGATTTCACCCGCCTGGAAGGTCGCCGCTGGCGTCAGGATGGGTCGTCATTCCGCACCGGGCCGGTTGAACCGGGTGATTTCGTGATGACTGAGAACCCGGCGCAACCCTTCGGCCAGGTGTTCACTCGCGGTGGCGCCGCCTGGGACCGGGCATTTTCAGGACTCGCCGTGGCCGCTGGCAGCGAAAACGAGAACGGGAAGCTGTCTGGCTGGGTCCGGGCCGGGCGGACGATCCGCACGCCGACATTCCAGATGAAGACGGGCCGATTGTGGCACCTGGTCGCCGGTGGTGGTCACGCCTTCGCTTCGGTCAACTCGCACCGGCTGCTCCACGGACCGCTGCATGGTCGGACCGTGGCCGCATGGGACGCCGGTGACAACCGGCCCCGCTGGATCCACCAGGATCTCTCACGGTTGGCGGGACACCAGGCCCACATCGAGTTTTCGAGCCGGGGCGACAACCCGTTGCAGTTGTTCATGGTGGTCGAGAGTGATCGGCAGCCGGGCGACCCGTTTGCCGGTGACGCTGTCGGGGCTCTCGCGTCCCGGTTCGATGCCAAGCAGGCTGGTACGCTGCCGGCCGCAGCGGCGGCTTCTGCCAGGCTGCTGAAGACGGCCGCTGACTGGTCGCGAAACCCGACACCCAACGACGCCGCTGACCAGGCGGTGGTGCTCGACTGGCTGGTCCGCCACCTGCCGCTGATGGTGGCCAATCCGGCTGCGTCGGAGATGAAGTTGTCGATCGCTGCCCGGGGACTGCTGGCCAGGGAAAAACGGCTGGTCGGCGAGGTCCGCAGGACGTCCCGCCTGGCGATGGCGATGTGGGATGGATCGGCGGTCAACCAGAAGTTGTTCGTCCGAGGCAATCCGAAACAGCGGGGCAAGGCCGTGCCGCGAAGAATGCTCCAGGCGCTGGGTGGGAAGCCGGTCAAGGTGACCAGCCCGGGCAGCGGCCGGTTGTCGCTGGCCGCGGAACTGGTCCTCGGAGGCCGCAATCCCCTGGTGGCCCGCGTGATGGCCAACCGGATCTGGCATCACCTGTTTGGCCGGGGCCTGGTGCCGACCGTCGACAACTTCGGAGTCCAGGGGCAGGCTCCCTCGCACCCCGAGCTGCTCGATTGGCTTGCTGATCGGTTTCGCCGCAATCGCTGGTCGATCAAGACGATGATCCGCCAGCTGGTGCTTTCCCGGACTTATCGCATGTCCAGTCGGCCATCGGCAGAGGCGGTCGCCGCCGATCCGGTCAACGTCTGGCTGCACAGCATGCGTGTCCGGCGACTGCATGGCGAGGCGATTCGTGACGCGATGCTCAGTGTCTCGGGCCGGCTCGACACCGCCTACCTCGGAAAGAGCGTCCCGGTGTACCTTTCTCCGCACATGATCGGACGAGGTCGACCCAAGAGCGGTCCGATGGACGGGAACGGGAGGCGAACCATCTACATAGGAGTTCGTCGCAACTTCCTCTCGTCGATGATGCTGGCATTCGACACTCCCCAGCCCTTCTCGACGGTCGGCCGTCGCACGAAGTCCAACGTGCCGGCCCAGGCCCTGATCCTGATGAACGATCCGTTCGTGGTCGGGCAGGCGGGGCTGTGGGCCAAGCGGTTGCTGGCACTCGAGAAACTCGACACCGGTGGCCGCATCAGCGCGATGTACCGCCAGGCGTTCGGTCGTCCACCCAGTGATGACGAACGTGGTGCTGCCGTCGGTTTCCTGGTCGAGCAGGGACGCCGGTACGGACTGACCGACAAGCAGGGGCCCGGTGATCCCAGGCCATGGAGTGACCTTTGTCACGTGATGTTCAACGCCAAGGAATTCATCTTCATCAATTGACACCTTCCGGGTGTCGCGGCGACCGGTTTGCATGACCGGTTCCCCGCAGGCACCTCGGGTGCATCCGGGATTCTCGACCGATGAACCATTGCCACCGCTTCTTGCCTCCTCCGACGACCCGTCGGGAAATGTTGATGCAGGCCGCTCACGGCTTCGGTGGCGTTGCCCTGGCGACGATGCTCGCCGGCGAGACGGCCTCTGCTGCTGAGGGACCTCTCGATCCGAAGACCACTCATTTTCCGGCAAAGGCCAAGCGGGTCATATTTCTTTACATGGATGGAGGACCCTCGCAGGTCGACACCTTCGACCCCAAGCCGGCACTGGAGAAATTCCATGGCCAGGATCCTCACCGGGTCTTCAAGGTCGAGCCGACCCAGTTCAATAACGTTGGCAAGGTGTTGAAGTCGCCCTGGGCGTTCAAGCAATACGGCGAGAGCGGCCTGCCGGTCAGTGCACTGTTTCCGACGATCGGCGAGCACTGTGCCGACGACCTGTGCGTGGTCCGTTCGATGATTGCTCCGTTCTCCGAGCACACCAACGCGAACTTCTTTCTGCACACCGGAACCGGTTTGCAGGGGCGACCGGCCCACGGGGCCTGGGTGGCCTACGGGTTGGGCAGCGAGTGCCAGGACTTGCCCGCCTACGTGGTGCTCAATGGGGGTCTGATTCCCTCGGGCGGACTTGACTGTTTCGGCAGCGGATTTTTGCCGGCCGCCTTCCAGGGATCGGTGTTTCAACCCGGCAACAGCCCGGTGGCCAACATCACCCCGCGGGAGGCGAAGCCGGATCTGCAGTCGGCGAAGCTGGCGCTGATCAAGCGATTGGACCGCAACCTGCTGGGTCGGGTGGGCCGAGTCGACCAGGTGGAAAGCGCGATCTCGAATTACGAGTTGGCGGCGCGGATGCAGATGGCCGTGCCGGAGTTGATGGATCTCGGTGATGAGACCAAGGCGACCCAGTCGCTGTACGGCATGGACGACGACTTTGCCAACACCCGGAAGTACGGCCGGTTGTGCCTGGTGGCCCGGCGGATGGTCGAGCGAGGTGTGCGGTTCATCGAGTTGACCTGCACAGGCGGCAACGGCGATCGCTGGGATCAGCATGGTGGACTGGTCGATGGGCACACGAAGAACTCGCGGGCGATCGATCGTCCGGTGGCCGGCCTGATCCGCGACCTGAAGCAGCGAGGCCTGCTCGACGAGACGCTGATCGTGTGGTGTGGCGAGTTTGGGCGGACACCGTTCGCCCAGGGCGGCAACGGCCGCGATCACAACCCGTTCGGTTTCTCGATCTGGCTGGCCGGCGGCGGTTCACGTGCGGGATATGTCCATGGCGCGACTGACGAGTTCGGGTACCACGCGGTACAGGACAAGGTCGAGGTTTACGACCTGCACGCGACGATGCTGCACCTGATGGGCATGGACCACGAGAAGCTGACCTACCGGTTCTCGAGCCGCGACATGCGGTTGACCGACGTTCACGGGCGCGTGGTGCCCGAACTGCTGGGTTAGCTGTCGCCGGGCGAAGAAACGGGCGGCAGGGTCCGCCGCGAGCGTGTCTCGACCGGACAGACGCTGATCCTCATGCGATCAGCTCATCTCACGCGATCAGGGCGTCGATGACATCGCCGGCCACATCGGTCAGACGGAAATCGCGGCCGTTGAAGCGGTAGGTCAGCTTCTCGTGGTCAAAGCCCATCAGCTTCAGGATCGTCGCGTGCAGGTCGTGGGCACTGACCCGTTTGTCGACGGACTTGTAACCGAAGGTGTCTGTCGCCCCGTACTGCGTGCCCCCCTTCACTCCTCCGCCGGCCATCCAGGTGGTGAAGGCGTTGGGGTTGTGGTCGCGTCCCTTGGCTCCCTGAGAATCCGACGTCCGCCCGAACTCGCCCCCGTAGATCACCAGGGTGTCATCGAGCAGGCCGCGTTGCTTGAGGTCGTCCAGCAGGGCACCGGTGGGTTGGTCAACCGACCTGGCGCACATGCCGTGGTTGACGCTGATGTCGCTGTGCGCGTCCCAGGGGACGTCGTTGACGCCGCCGCCAGGTGTCTTGGCCACGTCGGCGAAGACCTGCACGAACCGCACGCCCCGTTCGATCAGCCGCCGGGCGATCAGGCACTGGCGGCCGTAGTCCTTGGATTCCTGTCGGTTCAGCCCGTAGGCCTCCTGGGTCTGCTTGGTCTCCAGGCCGATGTCGAATGCCTCGGGAGCCGCCACCTGCATCCGGTAGGCCAGTTCAAATGATTCGAGCCGTGCCGACAGGTCCCGGTCGAAGGGCCGCGTCCTGGCGTGGCGGTCGTTGGCCGCACGGAGAGCGTCGAGCAGCGTTCGTTGTTGCGGATCGGTCAGCTCGCCGGACCGCTGCAGGTTGCTGATCGGTTTGGCCTGGCGGGGGTCGAGGGCCGTGGCCTGAAAGACGCTGGGCAGGAATCCGGAGCTCCAGACCGGGTCACCGCCCCGGGGCTTCTTGCCGTGCATGACCACGTAGGCCGGCAGGTTGGTGTTTTCGCTGCCCAGGCCGTAGGTCAACCAGCTGCCGAGGCTGGGAAAACCCTGGCGGATGAAACCCGAGTTGAGCTCGAGCATCGCGGGGGTGTGGTTGTTGGATCGAGAGAAACACGAGTAGATGAAGGCGATGTCGTCGGCGTGCCGCGAGATGTTGGGGAAGATCTCGGAGATCCACGCACCGCTCTCTCCGTGCTGCTTGAACTTGAAGGGGGACTTCAGGCACTTGCCGCTGGTGGTGAAGAACCCGGTCTTGGGGTCGGCACCGTCCAAAGACTGGCCGTTCCGCTTCTGGAGTTCCGGCTTGTAGTCGAAGGTGTCGACCTGGGAGGGGCTGCCGGTCTGGAACAGCCAGATCACCGCCTTGGCCTTCGGCTGGAAGTGAGAGTGAGTGGGGGCCAGCGGGTTGCTGGGTGCCGACTCGTCGGCCAACAGGCCCTCGGAGTGGAGCAGGCCGGCCAGTGCGACTGAGCCGAAACCGAGTCCAGCCGACTCGAGAAAGTGGCGACGGGAGGCGAGGTTGAAACCGGGAACGTGTTGCATGGCAAGAATCCTTGGGCCGGTGGATCGGGCCTCTGGGTCGTATGTGTTCTGAGAATCAATCGACGTAGATGAACTCGTTGCTGCACAGCAACAGGTGGCAGAAGTCACGAACAGCCAGTTCCTCGGCGTTCGCCTGGCCCTTGCGGGACTCGGTCTGTGTCTTGACGAAGGCCAGCATCGCCTCCCTTTCGCTCGAATTCGGCGTCCGTGCCAGTGCCATACGGTAGGCGGCGTTGATGGCGGCTTCCAGAGATGTCTTGGCGTCGGGGCGGACCCGTTTGGCGAAACCGCCGGACAGTTCGCGGATGAACGGAGAGTTGAGCATCGCCAGGGCCTGGGGGGCCACGGTGCTCTCATTGCGTTTGCCCACGCCCTGCATCGCGTCAGGAGCATCGAAAAGTTGCAGGATCGGGATCAACTGGCCCCGCTTGACGGTCAGGTAGACGCTGCGGCGGTTGGATTTCTGGTCAAGGGATCCCTTGCCGAACATGTCTCGAGTGAGCCGACCACTGACATCCAGCAGCGTGTCACGGATCAGTTCGGCTTCGAGCCGCTTCGCGCCGCGTCGCCACCACAGCCGGTTGTCGGGATCGACTTTCTCACCATTGGCCGTGCGGCCATTGCCCTGCATCCAGGTGTGGCTGGAGAGGATCAGTCGATGCAGGTGTTTCAGTTTCCAGCCGCCACGGATCAGTTCTCCGGCCAGCCAGTCGAGCAGCCTGGGGTGGGTTGGTCGTTCGCCACGGGTGCCGAAGTCGCTGGGCGTGGTGACCAGGCCGCGGCCGAAGTGGTACTGCCAGACGCGGTTGACGATCACTCGGGCCAGCAGGTGGCCGGCCCCGTTCTTGACGTCGGTCAACCAGCTTGCTGCGGCGACACGCGGCTTGACCGGCTGTTTCTTGTCACCGCTTTTGAGCAGCCAGTGTTGGCCGTTTTCCTTGGTGTTCATCAGGACGCGCAGGAATCCGGCGGGGGCTTCCCCCTGCTTGTTGTCGGCGTTGCCGCGAGACAGGAAGTAGACCTTGAAGGTGTCACCGCCGAACTGGTAGGTGGTGCCGCGGACGCGGGCCGAGTAGACGGGCGTCATTTTCGGTTTGGGCTCGGTTTTTCTGTGAGCCGCGACGGCCGCATCAAGCGGGACCCACTCCTCGTCGGTGGTGCGGTACCAGTTGCGGACTGCCGTTTTCTGCTTGTCGTTCCACTTCTCCGCCGGCAGTGACCAGGCCGCCACGACGTCCTTGGGCACCTGGCCGCCGTTCATGCGGAAGAAGAAACCCGATGGCCCGCCGGCGTTGACGATCTTGATCAGCAACTCGTTGCGGCCAGCGGCCAGGGTGACCTTGACCTTGTGCTGGTCGGCTTTGACCCCACCCATGGTCTTCTTGTTGAGGATCTCCTTGCCGTTGAGGAAAGCCTTCATGCCGTCGTCGCCACCGAACGCAAACTCGACGGCCAGGGCCGACGGCGAGTCGATAGTCCGGACCAGGTAGTTGGCGGCGTTGTTGCCGGTGAGCGTGTTGTGGATCTTGCCGTCGGTCCAGCCGGGTTGAACTTGCCAGGAGACGGTTCCCTTCAGGAACGAGCGTCCGAGATCGGCACCGGCCTGGAGACGGGTTTCCGGGCCCACGGCGGTGTCGTAGGCCTTGTTGAAGTCGGTGGCCGGGAAGGGGCCGACGTGGTGCCAGTGACCGAATGCGGGCGTGGGAGGGGCCGACGGTCGGCGGGCCAGCCACTGGTCGAATCGGCCGGGCAGGCGACTCTTTTCCCATGCGGCTACGGCATCGGTGAGCGGTTTCAACGCGGCATCGTACTTCGCCTTGGATGCCTGGAAGACCTCGGGGCTGAGGTTCAGGCTGGTATCCCCGAAACCGACCTCCTTGAAACAGCTCACAAATCGGTAGTAATCGTTTTGTGGCAGCGGGTCGTACTTGTGGCTGTGGCACCTGGCACACCCGACGGTCAGTCCCAGCAGGCTGGTGCCCAGGGTGTGAACGACGTCGTCGAGCTGTTCGTAGCGGCTGCGTTCGCGTTCCTTCTGGGTCTGCTGGGTGGTGAACGGACCGGCGACGAGAAACCCGGTGGCCGCGACGGCATCGAGTGCCGTGCGGGCTTCGGAGGCGGTCTTCGAATCGGTTTTGGCCAACAGGTCACCGGCGATCTGCAGGCGGACGAACCGGTCGTAGGGCATGTCCTGGTTGAGCGCGCGGATGACGAAGTCCCGATACTGGTAGGCGTTGGCCCGGTCCTTGTCGAAGGCGTATCCGTTGCTCTCGGCAAATCGCACCAAATCCAGCCAGTGGCGGCCCCAGCGTTCTCCGTAGTGCTTGCTGGCCAGCAGTCGGTCGATCTCGGCGGCCCATGCCGCCTCGAAGTCCTTTTCCGCCTCGGCCAGGAATCTCTGTTGATCGTCGGGCGTTGGAGGGAGACCGATCATGTTGAAGTGGACCCGGCGGAGCAGCGCGGCCGGAGTCGCCCGGGGATTGGGCGTGAGCCCCTTGGCTCTTTGAGCAGCGCGGATGAACCGGTCGATGTCGGTTCGAACCACGTCTCCATCGGGGATTGCCGGCGGCTTGACTTCTGCCAGCGGCTGGAACGACCAGTGGGCCTTGCCGGCCTGGACATCAATGGCCTGGGTGGCGACGGCTTTGCCATCCCGTGGATCGGGGGCACCCAGTTGGATCCACTTCTCGAAGTCGGCCACGATCGACGCAGGCAGCTTGGCCTTCGGTGGCATCTTGAGCCCGTCGTGTTTCAGCGCCGCCACCAGCAGGCTCTTCTTGGGCTGTCCCGGCACCACCCCGGGTCCGGTTTCTCCTCCCTTGCGGATCCCCGACCGCGTGTCGACCTGGAGCCCACCCTTGAGCATCTTGTTCGCGGCCGCCTTGGCCGAGTGACACTGGTAGCAGTGGCGGACCAGCACCGGGCGGATCTTCGACTCAAAGAAGTCCAGTCCCTTGCGATCGGTGGTCGTCTTGTCGGCGGCCGTGGTGGTGGTGGCCAGAAGCAGTCCGACGAGAACCGTGCGGATGGGTGTCATCCGGGGCATCCTTGTTTCGGGGAGGGGAGCAAAGGCGGGAGATATCGAGGATTCCCGATAATAACGAATTGGTTGACCGGTTGGGACCGGGGCCCGAACTCGTCAGCCGATCGGCGTGTCCCCCCGCAACTTGTGGATCGCGTGGATTCGGCCCAATTCCCGTTGATTTCCGGGCCGATTGATCGGAAACCTGCCCGGTGCTCTTCCCAGCAAACACAGCATCCTCTATATAGGACAGCTTGCTTTTTGGTTCGGGTTTGGCATTCCTCAACGATGGGTGCCTGTCCGGGACCTACCAGATACGGATTTCTCTCATCTCTGGCGTGGCCGACAGCCGAGTACAGACCGATGATGATCCGGGTAACTCCATTGGTCGACTTGCCATGATGACGCTTTTTCCGCTGCGGCCTCGACACGCCATTGTGTCTTGACCTCCGCCGCCCCACGAGGTGTCACAGCCTCCGCGGCGTAGAGGTCTTCGAGTTGGACCGAACGGATTCAGGTCGTAGCTCGCGATTTTCCCGCGCGAGCCGAGACGGAGTTTTCTCCACCGAAGTCGAGGACGGCGTTGCTGGAGTCCAGGGAGTTCTGGGAAACGTTGTTGAACAAATCACACCAGCCTCGTGGCTGACAAACAAGAACAGAGCGACACGATGAGTCTGAAAAATCTGCGAAACATTGGCATTTCGGCCCATATCGATTCGGGCAAGACCACGCTCAGCGAGCGGATCCTGTTTTATGCGGGACGGTTGCACCGGATGGAAGAGGTTCACGACGGCGGTGGTGCCACGATGGACCACATGGACCTGGAGCAGGAACGCGGCATCACGATCACCAGTGCTGCGACGCGGGTCGACTGGAGCGATCATCAGGTCAACCTGATCGACACGCCCGGGCACGTTGATTTCACCGTCGAGGTGGAACGCAGCCTGCGGGTGCTCGACGGGGCCGTGCTGGTGCTTTGCGGAGTCGGAGGCGTGCAGTCGCAGTCGCTGACCGTGGACCGCCAGATCAAGCGGTACGGCGTGCCGCGATTGATCTTCATAAACAAGCTTGACCGGACCGGTGCCGATCCGATTCGTGTTTGCGAGGAGGTTCGTACTCGGCTGGGTGTCGAGGCGGTGCTGATGCAACTGCCGATTGGCCTGGGCGCCGATTACGAGGGGGTCATCGACCTGGTCGCGATGCAGGCGGTGTACTTCGACGGTGACAGTGGCGAGGAACTGCGGCGGGAAGAGATTCCCGAGTCGATGCAAGCTGATGCCCAGTCGGCACGAGACCAACTGCTCGAACGGCTCGCGATGTTCGACGACGAACTGATGGAACTGTGCCTGAGCGAGGATCCGGTGAGCGAGGCGTTGATCCACAAGGTGGTCCGACGGTCCACCATCGACCTGGACATCGCGCCGGTCTTTCTTGGGTCCGCCTACCGCAACAAGGGGGTGCAGCCCCTGCTCGATGCCGTCGTCGGTTACCTGCCCTCTCCGGTCGACAGCGAGACCACCGCCTTCACCACGGCGGGATCGTCGGCAGCCGCGGATGACGCGGAGGCCGATGAACTTCAGGACGAGGCTTCAGAAGAGTTGGCCGACTCCGATTCGGATGACACTGTGGACGTCGAGCCGGAAGCCGACGAGGCGGAACAGACGATACAGTTGTCGGCCGATCCGTCGGCACCGCTTGTCGCGATGACCTTCAAGATTGTCGATGACTCGTTTGGCCAGTTGACATTCACGCGGATCTACCAGGGTACGCTCGAACGGGGCGGCACCTACTACAACCAGAGAACACGCCGCAAGGAGCGGTTCAGTCGCATCTACCGGATGCACGCCGAGAAACGCGAGGAAGTGGATCGGGCCGAGGCCGGGGACATCGTGGCGGTGATGGGAATCGACGCGGCCAGCGGCGACACCTACGCGTCGCTGCGGGACTACTGCACGCTGGAGGGCATGTTCGTTCCCGAACCCGTCATTGGCGTGGCTGTCCGCACCAATGATCGAAATGACGAAGACCGGTTGACCCAGGCGCTGCAGAGGTTTCGTCGCGAAGATCCGACGTTCCGCGTGGCGACCGATCCGGAGACCAACGAGGTGGTGATTGCCGGAATGGGGGAATTGCACCTGGAGGTGTACCTGGAACGGATCCGCCGTGAGTACAAGGTGCGGGTCGAGTCCGGGGCTCCGCAGGTGGCCTACCGTGAGGCTCCGACCCAACCGGCCGATTTCAACCACCGGCACAAGAAGCAGACCGGTGGTGCCGGCCAGTTCGCTCACATCGTCGGTCGACTCGAGGTCTTCAACGGGACAGACGAGGAGCCATTCGAATTCGAAGACAACGTTGTCGGCGGGCGAATTCCCAGGCAGTACATCCCGTCGGTCGAAAAGGGATTTCGGGGATGCCTGGAGAAGGGTCCGGTGGCGCGTTATCCGGTCATCGGTGTCCGGGTCGAGCTCAACGACGGCTCCTACCACGAGGTCGACAGCAGCGACAAGGCGTTCCAGACGGCGGCAGCCGCCTGCTTCCGCGAGAATTTCCGCAGGATGAAACCCGTGTTGCTCGAGCCGATCATGAACATCGAGATCGAGTGTCCCGGGAATTACCAGGGGCCGATCACCGGCGACCTGAACAGCCGTCGCGGCATGGTTTTGTCATCGGACATGTCTGGCGAGATCGTGACGATTCGTGCCCAGGTGCCGCTCTCGGAGACCTTCGGTTACGCCACCGATCTCCGCAGCCTCTCGCAGGGCCAGGCCACCTTCACGATGGAACTGGACTGCTACCGCCGGGTGCCGGCGAAGTTGCAGGAGGAGATCGTCTCGGAACGACGGGATGCCAAGCAGTCCGGCGCCGGCGCGCATTACAGCACGTCGGTCTAGCCGGACGGCCCACCTGGCAACCGGTGACGCTCAGTCGAGCAGACTCCCGAGTGTCTTGCCGACCGCTCCGACCAATCCGGCCAGTGGCTTGGTGACGACCTTGAGCACCTTGCCGTCGTCCTTTCTCGTGGTCGTGGTGACGGTCAGCCTCGCAGCTGCCAGAGCCGCTTCCTTGGCGGCCGCAGCCTTCTGTGCAGCTCGCCTGGCGGCCGCGGCGGCCTTGGCCGCGGCGATCTTCGCTGCTGCGGCTTTCTGGGCAGCTGCGATCTTCACGGCTGCGGCTTTTTCTGCGGCCGTTCTGGCTGCCGCCACTTTTGCCGTCGCAGCTTTTTCGGCAGCCGTCACCTGGGCCGCAGCTTTTTTTGCGGCCGCGGCCTGGGCGGCTGCAATCTTTGCCGCTGCGGCTTTTTCCACGGCTGCAGTGGCCTTGGCGATTCCCGAACCGGGCAATTCGCGGATCCGCAGGTTGCGGAATTCCACCGGTGATCCCTCGCTTTCGAGTGCCATGAAACCGGCGGCCGGCTGGCAGTTGGAACCACCGGAAACCTCTTCACCGTTGACCCACAATCGCACCTCGCCGTTGATGGCCCTCACGTAGTAGTGGTTCCACTTCTCAACGCCCAGCGTCAAACGCTTGCTGGGGAAACTGCGACGACCGTTCTTTGCAGCCGGTGGGAAGGGTTTCATCTTGCTCGTGCCAACCGGAAACACGTCGCCGTGGCTGGTGAACCAGTCGGACTTCTTGCCGTTCTTTTTCTCGTAACGGGTCTCGTACTCGAGGTCCAGGACCTGGACCTCGATTCCCCCCTTGGGCAACTGGCCGGGCTTGAGCCCCTTGAAGGAGGCGTCCGGAGCCCAGAGAAAAATGCCCGAGTTTCCGGCCGGCTTCATGTGACGCCATTCGGCCACCAGTTCGAAGTTTTCATAGGTCTTCTTGGATCGTGTCACACCGACCGGCAGCCCCGTGCAGTAAATCGTGCCGTCCTTCTCCTGCCAGGTCTTCTTGTCGCAGTTGACATTCTCGAAGTCGGCCAGGGAGAGGGTCTTCCAGCCGGGTCCCTCACCGTTGATGAACGCCTTCTTCAGCCCCGATTTTGCCTCGGCCTTGGCGTCGGCCTTGGGTTGATCGTCATCGGCCACCAGAAAACCCGAAGCCAGCAGTAGGGCAACGGTGCAGACGGTCAGGGTGGTTTTCATCAGGGGTGTCTCCTTGGAGATCTGGAGTTGAGCATCGATGGAGTGAGAAATTCCATCATAACTGTCACGGCGAGCCAATGGCGGGTCAAAGACACAGATGGCGAGTGCTCTTCAGCCAGGCTTCGATGGTCCGGGGCCCTGTGCGCCGTCCCGGCCAGTCCGGCTTGTTGAGGTCTCGCCAGTTGACGTAGCCCCGGGTCGTGGCATCGTCCTTGAGCTGCAACGTGACGTGAATCGGGAACCTGATGCGGAATGGCTTGAGTTCAGGGGATCGCTCGATTGCCTGGCGGGCTCCGGCGGTAATCCGGGGCCCGGTGATCCCGGGTGGATCGAGCACGACCGAACCGTCGGCGGCGACCCGTTTGACCGACACGGCCACGACAGCGTCACCGAGCCATTCGCGGGCTTCGCGGCACAGGCCGTCGCAGCCAGTGACCATCACGATCGGCACTCCGTGATCGTTCCCGGCGACGATGGCATAGGCGGCCAGCTCTCCCGCCTCGCGGCCATTGAACCGGTAGCGTCGTCGTCGACCGCTGGACCATGTGTGCGGCAGCACCGACCGGGGGGCCCCTTCCCTGGCGTGGAATCCCACCAGCAACACGCCGGCGAAGGTGTTATCGAGCCCGTGCAGCAACGGGCCTCCCGAGGGGATCAGCCGGGCTCGGGGGTCCAGCCGTTTGCGGATGATGTTTCGAACGCGAAACCCGTCGTCCTTGACGTAGACCTCGGTCGCTCCAGCGGCGAAACAGCCCTCGACGGCCGCATTGACGTCATCTGTGAGCAGTTGCCGAAAGCCGGTCAACCGCGGGCTGTCGGCCTTAAGATTGCGGGCCCAGTACTCATTGACGCCGGTCGGGCCTTCGCTGTCGACGGCGATGTAGAACTTTCGTGCCCGGGATGTGCCGGAGGTCTTCGCTCGCGGTGTGACACCGGTGACGTGGATCTCCAGTTCCTCCATCAACGGCACGTGTGCCCGGGTGGCCCGGGTCTTGAGGACCAGGCCCAGGAGATTGTCACCGCGGAATGGCGGGCAGTTTGCCAGGTCGATTTCGAACCGTGTGCCCGGCAATTCGGCCCGCAGCTTGCCGGCCGGCAGACGCCGGATGTGTTTCTCGGACACTCGTGTCCCGTTGATATCGATGGCCAGCTTGTCGGTGTCGGCCACGTGATAGACCCAGAAACGCAGGCGACCTTCGAGCAGTTCTCCCTTGCGGCCGTCGGCCACGCGAAACGGATAGACCAGTCGCTTGCCGATCCGCTTGTCGGTGAACAGCAGGGACGGGTTGTTCTTCTGTCCCAGCGGGCTGGAACCCTCGTCGTACCACGGGTAGTTCCGCACCGGCGGTTTCCGGCTGGAAATGCCCTTGCCCATCGGCAGGAACCGGTAGGTCCGGGGTCCGGCCCAGACACGGTCGCGGCTGCCGACGGCGTTTGTCCAGTCCTCGATCCGTTTTCGCTGTTCGGGTGTCGCGGTCACCTCGCGGCCGAAGTGAATCCCCACGTTCCAGAACGAGATGCTGTCGGCACCGTAGGAATAGAAGTTGGCCGCAGCTCCGCGTGCCTCGGCCGTGTTCAGCAGCATGCTGACGTAACCGTCAGCGTGCTTTTTGGATTGAGCGGTTCCGCGATCCTTGGGAATGGGAGGCCCGGCCGAGAGTGAGCCGATCATGTTCCCCATTGTCACGATCGTGTCGACACCGGCCGGACGCGTGAACCTCGAGAATTCGTCTACGGGCAGCTGCGGGTCGGTGTTGTTCCATGTCGAGATGACGACGAAGTCGATCCAGCCTTTTTTGACCCATGTCTCGATGTCGACCCCGGCCAGCCAGCAGGTGTGCAGCGATTCCGGAATGCGGACGCCCAGGGTCAACCGTTTGCCGTTTTTCCGCTTGCGGCCCGAGTTGTCCATCATCCGACGAATCCGTTCGACATAACGGGTCATGATCGGGGCTTTCTCGCGGCCTTTGTCCCGCGGGAAGTGCTTGGCCCAGCGGACGAAGTTCAATTCGAGACCATCGACCGGGTAGTCGGTGACGATCTCCTTCATGATCGCCATCCGGTGGTCACGGACGGCGGCAATGGAGTAGTCCAGGGCGGTTTCATTGGTTCGGCCGTCTGGCTGCTTGATGACATACTCGGGATGGTCGATGGCGAACTGCGAGCAGAGATCGTCGAAGGTGTTGAGCCGGGTATGGTGGGTGTCGCTCAACCGGATCGCGGCCAGCACCTCCTTGCCCTTGGCCTGCATGTGCTCGGTGACCAGCCGCAGCGCGTCGGTGTTCTGCTTTTTCAGGGCCCTCATGGCCCGGATGTGGGGGCGGTTGCCGGCTGTTTTCCGTCTCGCCCCGTACTCTTCACCGGCCTTGGTGTTGTAGAAGCAGATGTCGGGTGTCGCGGCCAGGAAGACGAACGTCGAGAACGGCACGGCGGCCGATTCGCGGTCCAGCCACGCCTTGATGAAGGGAGCAGGGTTCTTGCCCGGGGCCTCACCCAAGACCTGGGCATCGTCGTTGAACACCGTGCGAGGTGTCCGCTTGGCCGGATCGGCCGCAATCGATTCGTTGACCGGGGTTCCGATGACGATGGCCAGCAGCAGGAGGTTTGCCGGGCGGATCTGTCGAAGGGTGGTCATGGGAGTCTCCTATCGTCGGGAACCGGTGGATCCACCGGATTGTTTTGGCGCGTTGTCGGAGGAAGAGGCCGGTGCGACAAACTGGTCACTGGCAACGATCAGCCTGACCAGGTCGGCGAGTCCTGATCCTTGGCGTTTCGTGTCATTGGCGATGGTCCGTGCCCGTTGCGGATCGATCGAACCGGCCCGGTTTCCGGTGGAGTAGACCAGCAGTTTCTCGACCAGGCAGTCCAGAAACCGGTCCCGGTCTTCGAGCAACAGCCGTTTCAGTTCGGCGAATCCCCGGATGGTGCGACCGTCTTCGAGAGTTCCTGAGGTGTCGATGGGTTGCCGTTTGTCGTAGCGGGTCCGCCATTGGCCGGTGGGGTCAAAGTGCTCGAGGGCAAATCCCAGGGGATCGATGTGACGGTGGCACGTCGCACACCGTTTGTCGGATCTGTGCCGGTCGAGTTGTTCACGGATGGTCGTGGCTCCCCGTGTGTCGGGTTCCAGTTCTGCAACGCCGGCCGGAGGGGGATCGGGCGTGTTGCCCAGCAGGTTGCCCAGTACCCAGACGCCCCGGACCACCGGAGAGGTGACCGTGCCATTTGAGGTGAGGGTCAGGATGCTGGCCTGGCCGAGCAGGCCACCGCGGGGAGTGGCCTGCTCGAGTCGAACCCGTCGAAACGCCGGTCCCTCGACTCCCTCGATCCCGTAGTGTTCGGCCAGTCGCTGATTGAGGAAGGTGAAGTCGGCATCGAGGAAGTGGGCGACATCGAGGTTCTTGTCGAGTACGTGAGCGAAGAAGCGTCGGGATTCCTCACGCATCGCGGATTCCAGTTCCCCCCGGTAATAGTCTCGGAATCGCTTGGGGTCGGGGGGCATCTCTCCCAGTTGATCCAGGCCGAGCCACTGTCCGGTGAAACTGTTGACGAAGGCCCGGCTGCGGGGATCGGCCAGCATGCGTGTCGCTTCCGTCTTACGGACAGCACTCCGGCGGAGCTTCCCCTGTTCGGCCAATTCGTTGAGCCGCTTGTCGGGCATGCTGCTCCAGAGAAAATACGACAGGCGGCTGGCGATGGCGAAATCGTCGAGCGTCGCCCCGCCGGTGTGGATATAGAGGAAACCCGGCGAACAGAGTACGGCCTGGAGAGTGGATCGGATGGCCTGCTGGAAGGAGTCTCCCCGGGTGCGCAACCGGTCATAAAGCGCCAGGAACGGTTGGATGTCGTCCTCGGTCACCGGACGCCGAAACGCGCGGGCGGTGAATTTCCGCAGGATGGTCTGTACGTAGCCACGGTCCTCGGGACGGATCTCACTGCCGAAGATCCGTTGGTGGCCGGGAAGTGGCCAGTTCTCGTACAGGGGGCCCTCGACCTCCATCCAGAACACGCGGAGCTGTGGGCCGTCGTAGGCCTTCATGATCGGGGCGCGGTTCTTGCGGGCCTCCGGGCCAAACCGTTTCTTGACCAGGTTCTTGAACGAGCCGCGGTGGCCGTTGGCGAACGACACGATCGGGACCTGTCCGGCTTCGAAGCGGGCACGGACGGTGAACGTGCGGGGCTGGTTGTCGGGCACGTCCACCGTGCGGATTGTTCTCCGTGAACCGGCTTCGGCCGTCTTGCCGGGAGGTCCGACCCGGATCTTCATTCGCACGGGCCCTTCGATCTGTCCCACTCCCCGGTAAGCGGTGTGCAGGGCTGTGGCGTGGACCCGGATCAGGTACTCGCCCTGGGCCAGGCGCGGAGCGTTCTTGCCGTCGGGGCGGAATTGCTGGAACCCGTCACCCGTCCCGGTCACGATCTTGACGTACTCGTCGGTGCGGAAGACCGGCCGGGTGGCCATTCGGGGCAGGATCCGGTGCACGCGGACCTTTGGGCGAGGACCGAATTTTACGCCACGGTCGACGGCGTCAGCAGCCACCCGCATGGCTTCGCGCATCAGGGCGGGCGAAAATACCAACGATCCACCCACCGTATCGAACCCGTCAGTCGGATTGTCTTCGGGGAAAGCGGCGGCCGGGTTGTAGCCCGTGTCGATCAGCAACAGGTCCCGCAGCGTGTGGTTGTATTCGCGGCGGTTGAGTCGACGTACGGCGTCGTTAGGACGTGTCCTCAACCGTCCGGCCTTCCTCAGTTGGCCGGTGATCCAGTTGACCATCCTGCGGACTGACTTCGGGTCCGGACGCGGGCGTTTGCGGGGGGGCATCCGGCCGGCCCGCAGCTGGTCGAGGATGTCGTGCCAGGTTCCGGCGGTGGACTTCGACGAGAAGTCCGGTTGCAGGGAGTCAAAACGTCGCTGGTCCTCCTGCTTGTTCTTGCCATGACAGTTGAGGCAGTGTTCGGCGAGAAATCGGCCGGCCGCCACCGCGTCTGGATCCGCGGCGTCGGCCACCGGATCCGGCAGCAGGAGCATCACGGCCACGACGGGCAGGACCAGTCGCCGGGTCAGTCGTTGCGGTCTCATGAAGGACTCTCAGGCGAACCCGGTCAGTGTGCCGGTCGCATTGCCGAACGAATCGGTTTCGATTCCCAGTTTCTGGAGCATGGTCACGTACAGGTTGCACAGCGGGATCTTGCCGGGCTCGTACTTCAGCGATGTTCCGTGACGGAATCCGCCGCCGGCCACCAGCACTGGCAGGTTGCGGTTGGAGTGGCTGCTGGCGTTCCCCATTCCGCTGCCGAAGAACACCGTCGTGTTCTCCAGCAGGGTGGTCTGGCCATCCCGTGTTTTCGCCAGGCGGTCGAGGAATCTTGCCAGGGCCCGGGAGTACTCGATCTCGATCAGCTTCAACTGGGTGATTTTCTCGGGATCCCGGCCGTGGTGACTCAGGGAATGGTACCCGTCGTTGACGCCGTCGATCTGGAATCGGCCATTGCCACCGGGGATGTGCAGCGTGGCGATACGCGTCGAGTCGGTCTGCAGTGCCAGGGCCAGCAGGTCGAAGGTGATCCGCATGCCGTCCAGTCGCTTGTCGCCGCCACTCCCGCCGCCTCCGCCCTTGTCGCGCCGTTTCCGTTTCCCGCTACCGACACTGACGCTCTCACCGGCTGACGGCTTGGGTTGTTTCAGCCAGTGGCCGGCTCGCTTCAGTCGCTGTTCGGTTTCATCAATCGCATTGAGATACTCGCGGAAACGGTGGCGGTCAGCCGGACCCAGTTGGCGGTCGATGCGACGGGCGCTGGCCAGGACCGCATCGAGGATGCTGTTGCGGGTGTCCAGTTCGCGGCGGCGCACTTTCTGCTCGGCAGCCGAGGTCTGGCGGAAGAGGCGGTCGAAGAGCACCTGGGGATTGCCGATCCCCTGCAGTTTCACCCCGTACCGGTTCCACGACCAGCTGTTGCTGCCACCGACATCCAGTGACAGAGAGGCGAACCGGGTCTGCGAACCGATGCGATCGGCGGCGTACTGGTCCAGGGAGTACATGCCGCTGCGATTGAAGCTGAACCGTTCACCGGTCAGGAATGCCTGGACGCCCTTGTGCCCGCCGCCGACCCGGTGGTCGAGACCCTCGATGATCGTCCACCGTTTTCGCCGCGATTCCAGGGGTTTGAGCAGCTCGGGCATCTCGAAGTCCGTACCCGCTGTTTTCGGGAAGAACGCCGGAGCGTGCATCCCGTACTCGGTTCCGACACAGACCAGTCGCTGGGGATCAGCGGCTCGGGTCCGATCGGCCCTGGACGCTCCGAAAGACATCGCCTCGAGCAGTGGCAGACCGATCGAGACACCCGTGCCGTAAAGGAACGTCCGACGGTCGAGTTTCAGGGAACGAAGTGACACCTGGCGTCTCCGCGTGGGTTGGCTTCGGCGGGATCTGCGAATTCTCTGGCCGAGCAGGTCCATGCGATCATAACCGGTCTGACGCACCAGAGGGAACAGGCGGGGGCCGACGGTTGACACCCGCCGGGTCACAGATTTCGATGAGGCTCGACCGTTTTTTGACGAGTCCCATTCGAGGACCCACGAGATGTTGATTGGTTATGTCAGCGACGAACGTTACATCGCCTTGCACGATGTGGCGGTACTGTTCGAGATGTCCGGCAGCGAACCGGTTCAGGTCCGATCGTTGTCCGATGGCTCGGTGAGGGCCGATTTGCCCGAGGGCCAATACCGCGTCACGCTCCGTCGCGACGGCTTCTCGGCCAAGCGGACGTCGGTCACCTTGCCGGTCGACGAGCCGTCCCAGTTCCGGCTGCTCAGTAACAGCCTGGTCGGCTACATGTGGCCGAAGTGCATTCAGTCGGGCGAGAAGTCCGAATACCGGGTGCATGCGACCGAGGCCTATCGGCTCGATCTCTTCCGCTACGGCTGGGACAAGGAGCCGGTCCGAACGGTGGGCTGGTTCGACGAACACGGTCCGCTGGCCACCACACAGGTGACTCCCGACGGCGACTACACCCGCACGGGGATCCGTTTCAACGACCAGGGCTACAGCAACAATCCGCACCACCGGCAGTACCTGGTTGGCCCGGAGCGGTCGGGCCTGTATTACCTTCACGCCCGCTCGGTCTCAGGCGAGTTCTTCACCTTCCCGTGGATCGTGGCTCCGGCCGAGCCCGAAAACGACGTCGCGGTGCTGGCGGCCAACATCAACTGGAACTGCTACAACAATTTCGGAGGTCGCAGCAACTACATTCATCCCCAGGAGCTCCCTCCGGAACCGACCGTCAACGCTCGCCAGGACCTGCATCGCTACACCAGCGACCTGCACATGCATTTCTCGGTCGAGGACTACGCGCCGCTGTCGTTCGACCGGCCCGAATTGTTCAATCACGTGCCCGAGGAAACGCAGATCGACGATCCGCTGGAGGGGCGTTCGGAGTGTCACACGCTGCCGGCCGAGTGGCGGCTGTTCGGTTGGCTCGAGCGCGAGGGGTTCGGTTATGACCTCTACGCCGAAACCCAGTTCCATTTCGGACAGCTCGACCTGGATGCCTACAAGGTGCTGGTGATCAGCGCTCACCCCGAGTACTGGTCCCAGGAGATGTATTTCCGGCTGAAGGCGTGGGTCTTCGAGCGGGGTGGCAAGCTGATGTACCTGGGAGGCAACGGTCTGAACTGCGCGGTCGAGTTCCTGGACGATTCGACCATCACCGTCCGCAACACGTCCAGTGGTGGCAGTTCCAGCGACATGGCGAAGATTGGCAAGGAGAGCCGGCTGGACGTGTACTACGAATCGGAGGCCAGCCTGCTGGGCGTGCGATGCACCGAGGAGGGCATCATGACCGGAGCACCGTATCGGGCGATCGACACCTCGCACTGGATCTTCGACGGCACCGGCCTGGCCGACGGTGACATCTTCGGAGAGCGGTGTCTGCACATGCGGTGTCCGGGTGGGGCATCGGGTCACGAGACGGACAAGATGTCACCGAGTTCTCCACCGGGGACGCGGCTCCTGGCCAAGGGCCTGAATCCTGACGAGGGCGGGGCCGACATCATCCACCACGAGACTGAGAGCGGTGGGGAGGTCTTCAGCGTCGGTTCGATCAGCTACCCGTGTGCCCTTCCGGTTGACGAGAACATCTCGAAGATCACCCGCAACGTGCTCGAGCGGTTCGTCAGTTGAGCGACCCAAAGGCGGCAGTCTTGTCCATTCGTCTTTACGGGCCAGTTGTTGGTCCGTTTGACCTCCGGCGGATACGATGCAGTGGCAACAGCCGAGACTGACCGCTGGAGAGAGACATGCGACGACGAACGTTTGCAGAGGCTGATTCGAACCGTCGAGACTTCCTGAAGGCGGCTGCGACCATCACCGCTTTGCCGATGCTGGGCAGCCGGGTCCAGGGCGTGGTCCGCCGACGGGTGGCTTTTGCCGACGACCCGTTTTCGCTGGGAGTCACCAGCGGCGATCCGACTCCTGACGGATTCGTGATCCAGGCCCGGCTGGCGACCCGTCCCACCGAGGGCGGTGGCATGCCGTCGGGCAACGTCGAAGTCCGGTACGAGATCGCCACCGATGAGGCGATGAAGACGGTGGTCAAACGCGGACGGACCGTGGCCACCCCGCAACTGGGCCACAGTGTTCATGTCGAGGTCCGTGGCCTCAAACCGAATCGCTGGTACTGGTACCGGTTCACTGCCGGTGACGGCCGAAGCCGGATCGGACGGACCCGAACCACTCCATGGAACCTGGCGCTGCCCCAAGAACTGAACTTCGCCTTCGTCTCGTGTCAGCACTACGAGACCGGATTGTTCACCGGGTTCGAGCACATGGCCAAGGAAAAACTCGACCTGGTCGTGCACCTGGGAGATTACATCTACGAGTACGCCGGCATCGACGGCCGGGTCCGCAAACACACCGGACCCGAGATCACCACGCTGGATCACTACCGTGACCGTTTCGGCCAGTACCAGTCCGATCCTCACCTGCAGGCCGCCCACGCGCACTGCCCCTGGTTGGTGACGTGGGATGATCACGAATTCGACAACGACTACGCGACGTTCCATTCCGAGGAACCGGGCGTGGATGCGGTCAAGTTCATGAAGCGGCGGGCCAGTGCCTACCAGGCCTATTACGAACACATGCCGCTGCGGCGAACGTCGCTTCCCAAAGGTGCGTTCATGCAGTTGTACCGCCGGGTCCGTTTCGGGCGGCTGGCCGATTTTGCCATTCTCGACACTCGCCAGTACCGTACGCCCCAGGCCAACGGAAACGGTCTGAAGCCGCTGGCCGGGGAGGCTCTTGATCCCAAAGCCACCATCCTGGGAGGCAAGCAGGAGGCGTGGTTGAAGCGGAAGTGGCTGGAGTCGAAGGCCGAATGGAACGTGATGGCTCAGCAAGTGCTGATGGCTCGTGTCGACCGGTTGCCGGGGCCGCCCGAGGGGTACCCGATGGACAAGTGGGCCGGGTACGAGGTCTGTCGCCAGCGGGTGATGCAGTCACTGGCTGAAATGAGGGTGCCCAACCCCGTTGTGCTCACCGGCGACATCCATTCCAACTGGGTCTGTGACCTGCCGCTGGACTACAGCCGTCACGACAAGACGGTGGTCGGCACCGAGTTCGTCTGCACGTCGATCAGTTCCGGTGGCAACGGCAAGCAGAAGCTCGATTACACCGATGGCATGATTGCCGAGAACCCGTGGGTCAAGTTGCACAATGCCGAGCGGGGTTACGTCCGCTGCCGAGTGACGCCGAAACAGTGGACGAGCGATTTCCAGGTCGTCGAGGATGTGACCAAGCCCGGGGCACCGCTGGTCACCCGGTGCTCCTATGTTGTTGAATCGGGACAGCCCGGTGCCGTGAAAGCCTGAGTGCTGGTAGTGTTGCCCGGGAGAACAAATCCAAGGAGAAGTCATGAGTGAACTGGCAATCCAATCGGTCGGAGCAGTGACCGGAGAACTTTCTGACATGCCGATCGAGCCCTCGTGGATCGAAGACGGGGATCCGGTGGCGCGGGGTGACGTGTTGGTCCAGTCCTCCGACAAGTTGCTTTCGAGCGGACTCTGGAGCTGCACGACCGGAAAGTTCCGCTGGGAATTTGGCTGGGACGAGTTTGTTCACATCCTCGAAGGCCGGGTGACGATCACCGAGGAAGGCGGAGCCGTCCACGAGCTCGGCCCCGGAGACACCGCGCATTTTCCGCTCGGACTCGTCTCTCACTGGCACGTCCATGAAGATGTCCGCAAGGCGTTCACGATTCGCACTCCCGAACCGTTTGTGCTCTGAACTCTCACCGGTCAATTGGTGCGGAACCACGCGGCGCCGACGGTGTTGAATCGGCATTCCGACCATGACGTCGCGGCTTGGAGATCTGCCATGAAACGGTTTGCGTTCTGCATGCTGACGGTCTTGTCCCTGCTCGCCGGCCGTTTGACTGCTGCCGACTGGGCGCAGTTTCGCGGTTCGGGCGCCACGGGCGTCTCGGCTGAAACCGGTGTGCCAATCGAGTGGAGCGACACGAAGAACCTGGTCTGGAAACTGGCGTTGCCGGGCAAGGGATTCTCGAGTCCGATCGTGGTCGGTGACAAGGTGCTGGTCACCTGCTACTCGGGCGCATCCCGCAACCTCAGCGGTCTGAAGCGTCACCTGGTCTGTGCCGATCGCAATACCGGAAAGCTGCTGTGGCAAAAGGCGATTGCCTCAACTGTTCGCGAGCGTGCCCCGGCCTCGTTCGGGGCCTCGCACGGGTTCGCCTCGCACACCCCGACCAGTGATGGTGAGCGGGTTTACGTGCTGTTCGGAAACACCGGGGTGCTGGCCTTCGACCTCACCGGCAAGCAGCTCTGGCGTCAGGATGTCGGTTCCGAAAGTGCCTCACGATTCGGATCGGCATCGAGCCCGGTTCTCTACAAGAACCTGTTGATCGTGGCGGCTGGTGCCGAGAGTGAGTCGATTCGGGCGTTCGAGGCCAAGACCGGGAAGCCGGTCTGGAAGACCGAAGCCGAGAGTCTGAACCGTTCCTACTCGACGCCGGTGATTGCCAAGAATGCCAAGGGGGTTGATGAACTGGTGATTTCGGTGACCTACGAAACGTGGGGCATGAACCCGATGACCGGAGAGTTGAACTGGTATGCCGAGACGGAGGTGGACACCAACGCCGTTCCGACGGTGCTGATCAACAAGGACATCGCGTACGTGATCGGTGGCCGGTCACCAGGTGGGCGCGCGGCCATCAGGCTGGGAGGCACCGGGGCAGCTGATGTCAGCAAGACGCACATGCTGTGGTCCAAGACCGGCGGTTCCTACGTGTCTTCTCCGGTGTTCCACAAGGGACATCTCTACTGGGTCAACGATCGGGGCATCGCTTTCTGTGTCGACGCCAAGACCGGAGACGAGGTGACCCGCAAGAGGATTGGCGGCCAGTTCTATGCCTCGATGCTGCTGCTGGGCGGGAACCGCCTGGTTGCCATCAGCCGATTCGGCGGCACCCACATCTTCAACGCCGGCACCGCGCTGTCGCCCGTCGGTCGCAACCGGCTGTCGGACACCAGCGATTTCAGTGGCAGTCCGGCGGTAGTGGGAAATCGCATGTACCTGAGATCGGACAAGGCCCTGTATTGCATCGGGGCCAAGTAGGGCATGATCGAAATGGACCCGCTGCAGACTGCGGCCGTTGACCGGCGGACTTTCCTGGTGGCCGCCACGGCCCTGGCTGTCAGTTCAACGGCCCGTTCGGCACCGAAAGTTCGCGTGACGACCCACACTTACAAGACTGTCAAGCGGCTGCCGATCAAGCTGGATCTGCATCGTCCCGACACGGCCGGCAGACCGCGACTGGCCGTGTGGATTCATGGTGGGGCCCTGATCAACGGGCACCGGGCGGGAATCAGTGGCCGAGTCAAAACGGACCTGCTCGGGGCCGGGTACGCCCTGGCGTCGATCGATTACCGGTTGGCTCCCGAGACTCCGATGCCCGAGATCCTCGGGGACGTCGCGGACGCCTTCGAATGGATTCGTGAGCGGGCCGACGACCTGAAGGTCGACACGTCGAAGATCGCCGTGCTGGGAGGATCGGCCGGAGGCTACCTGACGCTGGCGACCGGTTACCGGGTGAAACCCAGGCCTGCCTGCCTGGTTCCGTTCTGGGGCTATGGCGACCTGGTCGGCGACTGGTACAGCAAGCCAAGTCCCCACAAGCGACACAACAGGGTGAAGTTCACCGAGACGCACGCCCGCAAGCAGGTTGCCGGTCCCCCGGTCTCTGATTCACGGCTCCGCAAGGGAAACGGTGGCGACTTCTACAACTGGTGCCGCCAGACCGGCCGGTGGCCTCTCGAAGTGTCCGGCTGGGATCCCCACACCGAGCCCGAGAAGTTCTACCCCTACATGCCGGTCAAGAACGTCACCGCTGACTACCCGCCGACATTGCTGATCCACGGCACTGCCGACACCGATGTGCCCCACGAGCAGTCGGTGCTGATGCAGCGGGAGTTCAAGAAGCACGGTGTCAGTCACCGGCTGGTGTCGATCAAGGGCGGAGAACACGGCCTGGGGGGCGGGGATCCGCGGGCGATCGATGACGCCTACAAGGCGGCCCTGGCCTTCGTCCAGAAGCACACCGGCTAGGTTGTGCCCGGCTTCTTCTTGTTCTTCTTCCGGTTCTGCCGCCGGGCCTGGTGCTTGAGGGCTTCCAGTTCGGTCTGCTGTCCCCGGTCGCCCTGGGCCTTCATCCAGCGGTCGAGTTGGGTCCTCAGCCGCGATTGGACTTCGGCGAGCTTCGGATCACCAGCCAGGTTCTGCCATTCGTAGGGGTCGGCGGTGATGTCGTAGAGTTCCTCGGCGGGCCGCTGCCGGAATCGGCGGACCTTTTCGCGGGCATCCTTGTCACCCGAACGCGCCTTGGCCTCCCAGGATCGAAAGATCGACGATTTCATGAAGATGTTGCGGAAGGGAACTTCGGGAGTCAGGTTGACGATGAGCTTGTAGCGATCCGAGCGGACGCTGCGGATCCCGTAGTGATCGGAACCGTTGAGGATGCCGCGGGTGGTCATCAGTCCGAAGACATGTTGCTTGTGTGAGGTACGTTTTCCCTGGAGCACCGGCAGAAAGCTGCGCCCATCGAGCGTCTTCGGCGATTCGACTCCGGCGACGTCCAGGAATGTCGGCAGGATGTCGACATACTCGATCATCGCATCGCTGGTCGTGCCGGGCTTGATGTGGCCGGGCCAGCGGGCGATGGCCGCACTCTGCAGCCCGGTGTCGTAGCAGGTCCACTTGCCGAAGGGAAAACTGGATCCCTGTTCACTGAGCACCAGGACCAGCGTGTTTTCTGTCAGCTTGTGTTTCTCGAGCAGCTCCAGGCACCGGCCCACCTGGCTGTCGAAAAAGGTGATTTCGGCCAGGTAGGCCACCATCTTGTTCCGTGTTTCCGGCGTGTCGACGAAGTAGGACGGCAGCCGGACTTTTTCGGGGTCGTATCGTGAACGGTCGCCCTTGTTCCACGGCGAGTGCGGTTCGTTGGAGCAGGCGAAGAGGCAGAAGGGTGTGCCGTGGGATTTGCTCTGGGCCATCAGGCTGTCGATGGCTGCAAAGTCGGGGTTCTGTTTGCCGGAGTATTCGAAGGGGAAGACGGCCCGGGGTGCGATGTGTTTTTTGCCCGAGAGGGCGACCCTGTAGCCGTGCGGTTTCAGGTACTGCACGACGCTGCGCGTTCCCGGTTTCGCGAAGGCGTGGTTGGGATAGGCGCCGCTTTTGACCGGGTAGAGACCGGTGTAGATGTTGTGTCGCGTGGGCGAGCACATCGGGGCCGCCTGGAAGCACCGGGTCAGCTGCATTCCCTGGGTGGCCAGGCGATCGATGTGTGGCGTGTGGGCCTGTCCGCCGTAGCAGCCGATGTCGCGGAAGGTGCAGTCGTCAGCGATGATCAACAACAGGTTGGTCGGTGCGGCCCGGACCCCGGCTGTTGCTGTGAGCAGGACCAGGCCGGCCAGGGAGAGTCGTCGGAGCATCGGGTCACTTCTTCTTCTTGCGTTTCTTTCGCTTGCGGCGTTTCTTGTCGAAGCGGATCTGGCATCCGAAGGCGATCGTTTCGGCCTTGCCCACCTTTTTGCCGGCCAGCACGCTTTCGACGGCGGTGTCGAGGTAGTGCTTGGTCACCTTCTTCAGGTCGGGGTTGTTGTCCATCGATCCCATGTAGGCGATCTTCCGCTGCTTGTTGAGCACGAAGAACTCGGGAGTGAAGAACGCTCCGTAGTCCTTGGCGATCTTCTGGGAACTGTCGAAGAGGTAGGCGAAGGGGAAGGCCTTCTGCTTGGCCTTCTTCTTCATCGCTGGCAACGCGTCCTCGGGAACCTTGTTGACGTTGATGGCGACCACGGCGACGTTGCGGGAGGCGAACTTCTTGTGGAAGGCGATCAGCCGGTCCTCGTAGTCCACCGCGTAGGGGCAACTGTTGCAGGTGAAGACGACGACCACGACGTCTTTTTTCTTGAGGTCCGCCAGCGAGTGGGTCTTGCCGTCGGTCCCGGGCAGCTTGTTCCAGGCCGGGGCCGAGTCTCCGATCTCACGGACAGGGTTGAACTCGCCGGCGGTGAGCAAGGCTGCGGAAAGTAGAACCGCTGCTGCGGTGGTGAAAAGGACTCGCATGGTGAACTCCGGATTCGGAGGGTGTGATCGGGAGAGAGCGTCCCGGTGCCGGATGGTTTCCGTTCAGCCTAGGCAACAGGCTCCCGGGTTGCCACCTGTCCCCGGGGGTCGAGGAAGATCCAGCAAAGTGCGGCGGCTGCGTAGATGCCGACGAAGACCAGCAGCACGAGATTCCAGTTTCCGGTCGATTCGACAAGCAATCCGATCGCCAGCGGGCAGGCGGCGGCCCCCAGGTTTCCGGTCATATTCATCATCCCGTAGATCTGCTCGGGGTGATCACCGCTCTTGTCGATCGTGGTGGCGCTGGCGGGAGGACCGGCCAGCGTGCCGCAGAAGGTCCCAAATGAAATCAGGCAGACGGCCCCGTAGACATTCGACACGAAGTAGGCAGCCCCGATGCAGACGGCACAGGCGGCCAGGGCGACGACGGCGGTCAACTGTCGGCTGATCCTCAGGCTGCCGGTCTTCCGCCAGAGCCAGTCGACGAGTGCTCCCCCCACGATGCCACCGGCCACCACCGCCAGCAGAGGCAACGCCGTCAGCAGGCCACTCTCGCCCGTTGACACTCCACGGGTCTCACGCAGGTAATCGGGAAACCAGGTCGGGAAGAAGATGTAGCCGGCTGCACGGCAAATCTGCTGGCCGTAGAGCAACAGCATCGCTGGCTCTGCGGCTACCCGCAGCCAACTGGTTCCCGACGGGGCTCGTGATTTCTCCGGACTCGTCCGGCGTATCAGGTCACGTTCCGCGTCGTTGACCCCCGAGTGGATTTCGGGGCGATCGCGGTACCAGCGGAAAAACCAGGCCGCGAACAGGAAGCCAGGGATCGAGAATCCGACGAAGACCCACCGCCAGGAGAGCGGAGGAATCGTCAACCACGACGTCTCAATTCCCTCGATCGCGTAGCCGGTGATCGCCGATCCGATGGCTCCGCCGATCGACATGAAACTGCCCATCAGTCCAACCGAGAACGCCCATTGGGTCGAGGGCATCCAGTGGCGGATCATGCCGGCCGAGCACGGGAAAATGCCCGCCTGGGCCAGCCCGAAACCGGCCTGCAGCGCCATCACCGCCCAGATATCACCGACCAGGTAGAAGCCGGCACAGAGAACCGACCAGGCGACGGCGTAACAGCTCAGTGCGATACGGGAACCGATGTGGTGAGCCAACCACCCGGCCGGGACCTGTGCCAACGCGTACGCCCAG
The DNA here is from genome assembly GCA_002724315.1 of Planctomycetaceae bacterium. Lineage (GTDB taxonomy): Bacteria > Planctomycetota > Planctomycetia > Planctomycetales > Planctomycetaceae > UBA8437. The sequence continues at coordinate 49,951 of PBOJ01000083.1, forward strand.
AAAAAGGCACTCATCACCCAGCCCATTTCGCCGACGTCGATGCCCAGGTCGGCCCGGACATTTTTGGATGCCACACCCAGGCAGTTGCGACCCATGTAGGCGACCGTCGCCGCCAGGCAGATGGCGGCGATGACCGTGAAACGGGCCCGGGTCGGACGTTGCTCTGTCAGGGGCAGATGAGGGACAGACTTGGACAAGGGGCATCCAGTCGGGAAAACACGTGCGGTCGTTGGAGAACAGGTGTCGCCTTCCGGGTCGTCCTCAGGTGTTCTCTGGACTCATCACGGCGAGGAAGGTCGTCGGGCTGACTTGCTCGACACGCGGTACTTGCCGTCGGGCAGCTTCCTGGGGAAACGATAACGGGAATCGGTCAGCAGTCGGTACAGCATCGGGTCTCCGGCCTGAAATTTTTTCGGGGTGTTCAATCGCCATTCCTGGCGGATCTCCCGGAATCGCCATTCGGCCGACTGGGCACCCAGCAGCGATGTCATACCCCAGTAGATGTACTCCTGTGTCTGGCAGCCGTAGTCACACGATCGATCATCGTAGGTGTACCAGGCTCTTGCCGGGTACCGACGGGGGACCCGCAGGAATCGTCCTCCGCGAGCCCGGTCCATCGCGTTGGCCAACTGGCTGCCGGGTCGCATTCCGAAGACAGCCGGGTAGGCGGCGGCGTAGCCGGCGTGGGTGATCAGGTGGAAAATCTCTTCGTAGGACGCGTCGAACCGTCGCCGGGCGGCACCACCGGGATGCGTCTCTTCGGCGAACAACGCGACGGCTTGGTGGCTGTCCTGCCACCGGTCCGGCAGGGTCCGCTCCAGCCGCTCGGCTTCCCGCTCGGTGGCGAACATCACCAGGGTTGCCTTCTGCCGTACCATCGCCGCCACCACCTGCGGGTTGTCCACCCGTCCGTCGCAGTCGTTGTCGAGGTACCCGGCCAGGATGGCCGCAGCATGCCGCAGCTTGGCATCGGGAGTCCGCCGGGTGGCCAACACGCGGATGCCGAATATCTTCAGCTGGCGGTTGAATACCCGACGAACGGCGGCTGGATCCGACGCACCCAGTGGCATCGGCCGTTCGGACAGAGCCGGTGCGGTTCCTGTCGTCTCCAGGGCCGAAGCCGTAGCGGCCAAGTGGCTGCCCAGTCCGATCAGGGTCACGGTGAGGGTCAGAAGTGTTTTCATCCGGGAGGCCGGCCGGGACGTGAGTGGCAGGAGTTCGAGTCTGCGACAGGCTACTAGAGATCCATGGCTGTTTCGATGTCGGGATCGAGTTTCGGGGGTGCGGAGCAGATCGAGACGACGTAGAAGACGGTCAATGAGGCCAGCAATGCGATGGCTCCGTTGTAGAAGAGGTGCGGCAGCGTCACCGAGAAGACCTGCAGGCCGACATTGAGGACCAGGCTGGTCAGGATGGCCAGGTTGCAGGCCAGCGGAGTGGCCCGTTTCCAGTTGAAGCCGATGGCCACCGTGGGCACGATGGCCCCGGAAAAAACCGACCAGCCGACGGCACCCAGCAATGCCACCATCTTCCCGCTGGCCAGTGCCACGCCGGAGGCGACGGCCGCGATCACGACGGTGGTGACGCGTGCCCAGAGCAGTTCGTTGTTGAGCGAGCGTCCGCGTAACGCGCGGGGGATGTCGTGGACGATGGCGGCGGCACCGATGTTCAGGAAACTGTCTGCGGTCGACATGATCGCCGCCATCAGGCCCGCGAAGACGACCCCGGCCAGCACCGGGTGCGCGTAGGTCTTGAGAAATTCGGGCGATGCCTGGTCGGGTTCGCCCAGGGGTGCGTGCCCCCCCTGCAGGACCAGCGTTCGCATGCACAGCCCGATGCTGATCCACAACAGTGCTGTCAGCAGAAATCCCACGACGCTCATCGGCAGCATCACGCGGGCGTCGTCGGGTTTTCGTGTCATCATCAGCTTGGTGATCAGGTGAGGCTGGCCGGCGACACCAAACACGAAGACGAAATACCAGGACAGGCAACCGACGATCCCGCGAGTGCCCCACGGGTTCATCGCCTCGGGGTCATCGAACAGGATCGTCCGGGTCATGCCCTCCAGGCCGCCGTCGACGCTGGCCACCGTGGCGGAGACCACCAGCAGGGCGGCCACGACCATGATGATGCCCTGGACCAGGTCGGTGTACACCGATGCGATGATGCCGCCGGTGACACAGTAAAACACCAGTACCGCGCAGCTGATCGCCATGCACACGCCGAGTGGCAGCAGGCCGATCGAGGCGACATCGGCCAGGACGCTCTGCAACACCATTGCCATCGCCAGGATCTGCGTGCCCAGGTAACCCAGCACACCCAGCAGGATCGCGATGGCGGTCAGGAAGCCGGTCGAACGACTGTCGTAACGTGCGGTGACGACGTCGGGCAGCGAGACAGGGCTGGTCACTTCAGCCATCAGTCTCAGCCGTTTGCCCAGCAGGTAGAACATGCCGCAGAAGCCGAGCCCGGTCGAGACGATCATCCAGAAGGTCCCGGCACCGATCTTGTAGACCAGTCCCGGTCCTCCCACGAATCCCCAGCCGCTCATCGTGCTGGAAAAGATCGCCACGCTGGTGACCAAAAAGCCCAGCCGACTGCCGGCCATGAAGAAGTCGTGGGTCGAACGGGTCCGCCGCATGGCCCAGAGACCGACCACGATGCACAACAGCATGTAGCCGAGGATGAAGGCCAGGACGATTTGTGGGCGGTCCATGGTCGAGCCGGAAAACCGGGGTCGGGAAGTCAGTCGGAGGACTTGCTGAGGTGTGGGAATTCGGCGGATGTCCTGTCGGTCACGATCTGCCGCCTGAAGAAGACGACGTAGATGCCGACGAACAGGAAGGGGATGGATCCCATGCCATACAGTTGCCAGGCAGTGCCGGCCGGGAATGAGCCGAAGAATGGCGTGGCGTCCGGGTTGGCCAGTTGCCGGTGGTAGCTCCAGCACATCGCCGCGAACACGCCCTCGGCGATCACGGTGGTCGTGATCAGCAGTCCTCCCATCAGGCTGCCCCAGGGTGTGCCGCTGCCCCAGCCGATCAGGCCTCCAAATGCGGCGATCAACAGGACGCCGAACATCCAGCCCAGCAACAGCGTGTGCTCGTGACGCTGCGCTCCATCGTGACCCTGCTCCATCTTCGGGACCACGTCGTGGGGGATGGCGAATCCGGCAACGGGTTCCGGAGAAAGAAGAATCGCGACGGTGACCGTCCACGAGGCGATCAGCAGCAGTGGGATCAGCCAGCGTGTCATCGGGATTCGGCCCCCTCCGGCCCGGACAGGCCGAGGATCGCGCGGGCTTCGTCGGGTGTTGCTACCGGCCGCTGCAGTTCCTCGGCGATCCGGGCCACCCGCGCCACCAGTTGTTCGTTGGTGGCAAGTTCACCTCGGCGGTAGTAGAGATTGTCTTCCAGGCCGACCCGGACGTGGCCGCCCATCACGATCGCCAGCGCGGCCATCGGCAACTGGTGGCGGGCCACTCCGGCAACCGTCCAGGTGGATCCGGCTGGGATCGACTCGACCAGAAAATTCAACATCCGCGGCGTGGCCGGTTGGCCGCCCCGGATGCCCATCACGAAGTCAAAATGCAACGGCGGTTCGACCAGGCCCCGTTCGAGCAGTCGTACCGCATTTCCGATCATCCCCGATTCGAAGATCTCCATCTCCGGTTTCGTGCCGGCTTCCTTCATCACCCCGGCGAGGTACTCGACGACATCGTCGGGATTCGCGTAGACCTGGTCGGGAAAGTTGACCGAACCGGTCGTCAACGAGGCCATCTCGGGGCACAGCCGCTGCACGCTTTTTCCGCGGGCCCGGGCGTCCATGTCGGCCCGTCCTCCCGTGGAGATCTGGACGATGAGGTCGCTGCGTCGAGTGACCTCGGCGTGAATCTCACCAAAGACGTCCGGGTCGAGGGTTGGTCGTCCCTCGGTGTCCCGGGCGTGAACGTGAATCATTCCGGCTCCCGCTTCGCGGCACTTCACTGCCGTCTCGGCAATCTCAGCGGGAGTGACTGGTACGTGGGGGGTCATCTCCCTGGTGGGAAGACTCCCGTTGACCGCGACGGTGATGACCAGTTTTTCCATCGGCGTTTTGATGACGTGAGAGGAAATCCGGATGTCGCCCCCGGATCCGTGGATTCGATGGGATCCCGACGGGCCCGGGAATCTCGAACCTCATGATATCACTCGCAGGGCTGTGGGTCAGACATGTGGATCGGCCGGTTCACTGGTCGGCATCGCGGGTTCGGTCGGTCAGTCCACTCGCTCGACCCGGGAAGTGACATCGGCCATGATGGAGGGGTCACGGGTCACGATGTGTCCCGTGGAGTCATCGAACCCACCTGGATTCTCTCACCAACGGCAGGAACTCATGGTCGACCCGCAAGTCCTGGAAGAACTCAAGAAGTACGACACGCCCTCGATCACCAACGTGGTGGCGACCTATCCCGA
>PBOJ01000084.1 GCA_002724315.1 Planctomycetaceae bacterium
CTGGAACCGCCACGGCTGGAACCGCCACGGCTGGAACCGCCACGGCTGGAACCACCGCGGCTGGAACCGCCACGGCTGGAACCGCCACGAGTTGACCCTGTCCGTCCACCGAATCCGCCACTGCCACCACGCCCCCGCATCTGCATGAACTGCTGCATCCGCGCGGCCTGGCTGCTGCCCGTGCTGCCCGAACGGCCACCACGACTGCTGGATCGGCTGCTGGGCCCGAAACCGGACGGACGATTCGCCCCGGCTCCGGTACTGACGCTCGCCTTGGGCAGCAAGGCCGAAACGGCCTGCTGGATGGCAGACGAGTTGGTGTTTTCCAGGGTCACGATCTTCACGGTCCGCTTGGCGTCCATGGCCGCAGCATCAAGCGTCGCGACCAGGTTTTCCACCTGCTTGAACAGCGAATCGCTGGCCGAGACAATCAGGGCACTGGTGCGGCTGTCGACGCCGAGGGTCATCTTGACCCCGCTGCGACCGCCACTGTTGCCACCCCGGCTGCCTCCGCCGCCGCCCAAAAACATCGCGAACGGGTTCGAACTGCTACCGCCGCGACTGCTACCGCCGCGACTGCTACCGCCGCGACTGCTGCCACCGCCGCCGGAACGACCACTCGAGGCGAGTTCTTCCTTGTAAACGTCCCGGACAATCTGGGCCACCTCGTTGACGTCAGCATGCTCAACATTGATGTAACGGGGCGCCCGTGCGCGGAGCTGGGCGGGAAGTTCGGCGGCGTCGAGAATCTTCAGGACACTCTCGACGTCGGCGATCTGGTCGGGAGGGCCGGAAACGAACAGGGCGTTGGCGCGAGTTTCGGGAATGATCCGCAACGCGTTCGGGCCGGTTCCCAGCGAATTGATCCCGGTCATGTCCATCAGGCTGCTGCCCAGCGACGAGATGCCTCCGGAGATTTCCCCAAAGAGACTGCTGCCGGAACTGCTCGCGGTGGCTGTCACCGAACTCTGCGGGAAGAGCCGCTCGAGCATCAGGGCGGCCTCGGTCGCATCAGCTGACCGCAGGTAGAAAATCGTCCAGGTCGTCTTGGGCGTCATGTGCGTCATCAGCGTCTGCAGCCGATTCTCGAGCTCGTCCAGGGCCTTTTCATCCTCGGACATCAACACCAGGTTTCCGTCCCGAACTTCAATGACAATCTCGGGCAACTTGGAATCACCGGCAGCAGCCGGCTTGGGCTGACTCTCGGCATCGGGACGCAGTGGCGGACGAGCTGCGGCAGCCTTTGGCTGAGGATTTGCCCTGGGGGCATCACCGGATGCCTTCGAGGCCGGCTCCTCTTCCGGAACCGCCAACTGGACAAACGCCTTGGTGAAGGCAGCCTTGTCAGCGGGCAACTGCAATTCCACTTTTCGCTCTTCGAAGAGGGCCCGCGTCCGCTTGCTGGTGGACCATTCCTCGGCCGTCAGTTTTCCGTCCTTGTCAGCGTCCAGGTTCTGGAAGACGAACTGTGCCAACCGTCGGTGCCGTTGCACTTCGTCCACGGCCGGAGGCTGCTGCGGTTCATCACTTGCCGGAGCCGCTTCATCCTGGCTGGCCACCTGGGCCGCCGGGGGAAGGCTGAAATTGGCCTGTCCACGATTGGTTGCAGCAGCCCCTCCACCACGGGTCGCACCGGTCGGAGCGGCAGGCCGCACGTCGGGTTGGTCGGCCGAGGGAACTCGCTGTTCGCGGATCGGCCCCCGGTCACTCGCCGGGGTGCTGATACGAATCGGGTTGCGACTGACCGACTGCAGCATTCTCAGCAGCGAGTTCACATCGCGACCGCCCAGCGGGATACTGCGAATCGGGCCACCACCGGTAGCCATCGATGCCCCCATGGCCCCTTCGAGTTGAGTGACCATCTGCTTGATCTCAACGATCTGTTCGGCACTTCCCCGAACGACGAGGTAACCCGGGTTGGCAATCACCGACGGGGCACTCTCGATATCCTTGGAATAGAGTCCCTGCAGGGTGGTGGTCAGGGTGGTGGGATCCTGCCGGATCGGGATGATCGCGGTCGTCTGGGTTCCCCCCTGTCCATCAAGCTTGCGGATCATCCGCGCAACTTCCTCGTGCTCGGACCTGGACGCCATCACGTGGATCCTGCGAGACCGACCGTCCTCATTGACCACGGTACCGGGAAAGAGCACGTTGAGCGTCTTGGTGACTTCCATCGTGTCGGACGAGTTGACCCGGTAGACCTCCAGGTACGGCTCGTTGTTCCGCTGCTCGTTGGCGAACGGGTTCGGCGCGTCACCGGTCGGCACATCGATGGTCTCGATCGCCTTGCGGATCACGCTCAATTGTTCTGGAGAGGCCATCGCCAACAGCATGTTGGTCCGCTCGTCGACCGTGACGGACACGGAGGTGTTCGACGAACCACGAGACGACTGGCGGCCCCTGGAGGAATCTCCTCCACGGCTGCTGCCACCACGCCGCTGCTGCATCATGGCTGCAAAACCGCCGAATCCGCCTCGGCTGCTGCCACGACTGCTGCCACGACTGCTGCCACGACTGCTGCCACGACTGCTGCCACGACTGCTACCGCCGCTGGCCCCACTGACATTTTGCACGCCGCGGGGTTGGAGACCGAACAGATCACGGATCATCTCCTCGGCTGAAACCGCGGAGACGTTCTTCAGCACGAAGGACTCGTATTCCACGTCCTTCTCTTCCTCGGGGATATAACTCTTAAGAGCCGCGTAGATTTCCGAGAGATTCTTGGCCAGGCCGGTGACGACCAGCGAATTGGCAACCGAAAGGGCCACGGCCTTGCCCTGGGGACCGAGCAGATCGGCAACCTCTTCGGCCGCCTTGCCAGCATCTTTCTCTTCCAGGGGCATCACGACCCGAATCAGTTCGTTACTGGCCCGATCAGAGATTTCGGTGGGAACAACCGTCGGCACCAGGTTCGGCGGCACGGGGTTGTCGACATTCAGCACCACCGCGAAGCGGTCCCGACGCACCAGGATGAAGCCCTTCTGCAACATGGCTCCGTTGAGCACATTGAGGGCCTCGGTCGGGGTGTATTCCTTGCTGTCGAAGTAGGTGAACGTTCCCGGCGGAACCAGTTCACGGTCCCAGGTCAGCGCCGCGGCGTCGGTGAACAACTTGAGCACGTCCGACCACGGAGCCTGCACAAAATTGAATTTCAGGGTCTTGGCGGGAGTGGATCCCTTGGCAACCGCCTGGGAACCAAACGACGCCACGACCGCCGGCGCTGCTGCCGGCTCGCCGTCGTTGCCAACGACCTTCGCACCGCGATCGGCGGGAGCCGGTGTGGCGGCCGACTTGGTCGCTGCCGGCTTCGCCTCGGTAGCAGCCGACTTGGTCGTGGCTGCCGGCTTCGCCTCAGCGGTTGCCGACACACCCGAAAGGGACTGGAACTGCGTCTTCTGCTCGGCCGTCAGCGCCCCCAGGATCGCCTGGTCCCGCTTCTGACCGAGTTCCTCTCGCTGGGCCTCCAGCGCCTGGAACTTCTTGTCGCGTTCGTCACGGGACAGGTCCCGGTTCCGGAACAACGCCGACCGGGATTCGGACAGCGTTTGCTGCTGCTGATCGTACCCGGAGACTGCCGTTTCAAGCTTCTTCTTCTGGTCATCGGTCAACTTCAATTCCACGCTGACCCACTCGGCCCGGATCCCCGCCACGCCACGCCGCTTGAGTTGGTGCACTTGCAGGGCACGGAACTGCTCGGCCGAAATGAGCTTTGCCAGGTCAGCCTCGGACGCCTTTCGAAGGACTGCCACAGCGGCTGTTCTTTCGGCTTCGATCTTGGTCCGCTCGGCATCGTCGTCCTTGGCCGCCTCGATCCGATCATTGAACGATTGATACTTTTCGATCATCCCGGTGCGGGACTTGTCGCGGAGTTCGCTGACCGATTCGGCCTGCTCGTCGGTGAACTTCAACTCCGCGGCAATGTCGCGGTCCCGGGCCAGGTCCATCAGACCGTCCCGACTGCGACCACGGCGGCGGCTTCGTTGAGCCTGCGAGGTGTCCGTATCGGCCCAGGTGATGGCCAGGACCAGTGAGGCGACAGTGAATCGTGACAGCAGGGAGAAAGTCGATGTCTTCATGATCGTTACTTCCATTCCGCGTGCATGAGAGCCCCCTGCGAGCGCCGACCGCTTGCTACAGGAGGGATCGTCAAATGAATTTTGTCTCAGTTCAGTCCGAAAATCATGTCTTCCGCAGTCTAGGTCGCAAAAAGCGATGAGGTCGATGAATACCGCATGTCGGAGTCAGAAGAACACGAGAAACTGTGGGGACTCTCGTCAAATCTTCCGATTACTCGGATTATCGGACCAACAGGATATTTCCCACCGGACGATTTACGTGGTATAGTATAGGAACAAACACCGTGGAACGGTGTTCAGGCTGGAGAAAATGGGAGATTTCTGATGTTGATCAACTCTCGCAACGCTTCAGCGGCCACCTGTTCCGGCCGGTTCGTTTTGCTTCTGATCGCGATGGTGGCCATGACAGCGTGGCCGACCGCGTCCCAGGCCCAGTTCGGTCGAAGCCGTGGCGGGAGCCGTGGTGGAAGTGACGGAGGGGACCGGGCCGAGCGGATGCGGGCGTTCTTCTCCCAGATGAGGGAGTCTCGGGGCGGAGACCGTGGGGGTTCTTCGGACGACCGGCGTGCCCGGATGCAGCAGTTCTTCTCCCAGTTGAGAGGGTCTCGAGGCGGTGACCGAAGCAGCAGCCGCGGCGGTTCTCGAGGCGGCGGACGCGAGGGGTCTCGAGGGGGAAGTGACCGAGGGGGACGCGGTGGTTCTTCGGGCAAACGAGCCGAACCGAAGCCGAAGCCGAGAATGACGCTTGACCTGCCTGCAGAATACGCTGACCGGGACCTCGACAAGGATGGCCAGTTGGGCCTCTACGAGTGGAAACTTTCGGAGATCGCCGACTTTCGGAGCTTCGACGCCAATGCCGATGGCTTCCTGACCCCACGCGAGTTGCTGACAGGTGGCCCGGCGGAAACGACCGAGTCAACGGATTCGGGCGATGACGGCGGTTCCTCGAGGAATTCGGACACAAAGGACTCCGGCTCCTCAACGACGAAGACAGCTTCGACCAAGTCCGCCGCATCGGGGGACAAGCCGGCTTCAACGCGGGACGCAAAGACCGTGCGATACGCCAAGCTCACCTTCAAGGGACTCGACAAGGACAAGGACGGGAAGCTGACGCTTGAGGAGTGGGGCCAGAGCGCCCGGACGCGGGCCCGCTTCACCAAGGCGAAGGTAAAATTGAAGTTGCCGATCGACGAAGCGGGTTTCATTGCCGTCTACCCGGCGAGCCGTTAGGGATCGCTGCCGGTCAGTCGTCTCGCCCGGTCCAACACATCGGGCATCACCCTGCCCCAGCCGGTGGTATCGGGTGACGACGCGGTGGCCTTGATCAGCCGGCTGTATCGAGCGAGTGTCCGTTCGGCCTGCTCACGGTCCCCGCTCTCGACATCCAGCACCAGGGCAGCCCGTGACCAGATCGGAGCCACCGCCCCCTGCTCCGCCTCCGGCAATTCTCTCAGGCGGTCGACCAGGTCCGCAGCGTCGCCCGACCGGCCCTGCTCGAAAAGCCAACAGGCGTGCCGCAGCACGGTCACCGCAGCCGGCGCGACCTCTGGACAAGCCGCCAGTGCCTGGGCGTATGCCTTCCAGGCGTCCTCCCATTGACCGAAGTCCATCGCACGATTTCCGGCCCGGGCAAACTCGATCCAGGAAACCGGTTGAACTTCGGCATCGAGTCGTTGTCGTCGAGCCCAGTTTTCCAGCCACTCGACTCGCCGGGCCCCGTTGGAAAAGAACACCGGCCCGAGCCGACGGAAATGACGGCGGCGATTGAGCCGCACGCGGGCGGCCGTCGCCGCGGCAGACAGTTCCAGCCAGCCGCCTCGCCCAATCTCTTCAACCAACAGTTCGGCGATCCTCTGGTGGCCTCTCAGCGTGGGATGAACGTGGTCCACGTACCAGTCGGATCCCGGCAGCCCGTCGTCACTGTCGGCCTCGATCGCTCCGGCCGCGTCAACCAGCGGCGTGCCGCTTTGACTGGCCACGCGTTGCAGCGACTTGTCGAGCCGCGTGATCATTCTCAGCGGGCAGACATCCAGGTCGCGTGCCCGCCGGTAGGCGGTCGCAGCTTCTTCGGGACGACCAAGCCGGTCCAGCGTGCGGGCGATCCTCCACGCAACCAGGGCGAACTGGTCGTCGATCTCCTCGGCCTCACGAAACGCCGTCAGGGCCTGATCGAAACGTCGCTCGTCGGTCGCCGCCACACCCGCGTCCATCGCCGCCTGCCAGGTGGACAGTTCCGCGGGCGCGATCCCGTCGCGATGCTCGGACTTGAACGGCGGGCAATCCCTGAGATTCGAACCCAGCCTGACCAGCACCAGTGGTACCTCGGCCCGGCGACAAGCGGCAATCATCGCCTTCAGCGACTCCACGTACTGGCTCACCACCTCGTCCTGCCACGCCGCGTCGCGGAAATACGAGGCAAAACCGCGTTGCTCGTCCAACCGGGCCTGCACCTCCTCGGGTCCCTCCGACTGTTTCTCGGGCTCATCGGACTGCAGCCACCTGCGGCACCATGTCACTGTCCGCAACGACATCGCCCGATCTTCCAGCCAGGCCACCGCCGCGTTGCGGTCCTTCAGTCCTCGATAACTGCGATCTTCCAGGAACTCGTTGTGGCCGGTAGCGACCACGATCAGGTCCGGGCGGTACCTCAGCACCTCGGCCACGATCGGCCTCAGACGGTAACTGGCATACGACAGCCCTCCACAATTGACCGCTTCGATGGTGCGACCCTCGGAACGATCGGCCAACTCCAGGTCCAACCAGCGCGTGAACGACGATTCGGTCGTGAACGGCCGCCCGCGAACCGTCGACCCGCCCAGGCAGAAGACGCGGAACCCGTCTTCCGGTTTTTCGGCGGCAAATTCCTGGTCACCGAAGAACAGCCCCCGTGCCGTCGCCGTCCGATAAACTTCGTCTCGCTGGTCGAGTTCAAACAACCGACCCGACTGGCTGAATCCCGAGAGAGGATCGTCAGCCAACGAGGGATTGGCGACATCCAGGATCACCAATGCCAGTTCGAGGGCCAGGAACGGGAGCAGTGCCAGAAACATCGCCAGAAGCCGGAACACTCGACGACGCGAGCGTGGGTTCGGCGGACTGGCCTTTCCTGGAGCAACAGGGGGAGCGGGGGAAAGTGCGTTCATCAAACAGGCGGTGACATGGGATTGTCAATCGGCCGGGGGTTGGGTTATATCGGCGGCCGAGGAACCAGATCGCGGAGACTAGCATGACCGAGCCGAACGGTAAAGAATCCTCTCCCGCCCCCGCCCCACGTGACCTCTGGACTCGTCTGACCCGGGTGGGAACAGCCGGATTGGCGGTGTTGCTGACGGTCAACGCCTGTCTCACCTCATGGCACCTCCAACACCGGTCCGACAATTCGAGAGAACATCTTTTTTGGTCAATCTGTCACGACGGGGGAACTCCCGAAAGTCGACGGGACGCGTTCCTGTCCCTGGTCGCCGACGGAAACTCCGTCTGGACTGCGGCACGACTCAACAAGCTTGATCTCGACGGAGTCGATCTCGCCGGCGCCTATCTCGCTGGCACCATGTTCGACGGCAGCCGGCTTGTCGGTGCCCAGTTGATGCGAACCGACCTGCTGGGCGCCAGCCTGAAGACGGTTGACCTCAGCCAGGCCTCCCTGCAAAAGGCACAGATGGAAGAGATTCTGGCACTGAGAGCAAAGTTCGACGAGGCGACGTTCTACGAGGCCAACCTTCAGTCGGCAACACTCGAACAGGTCCACGCCCACAAGGCCAATTTCGTCAAGGCGGACCTCACGGGAGCCTACCTCTACATGGCGGACTTCACCGGCTCGAGTTTCACCGGCGCCAATCTCACCGATGCCAATCTCGAGGCGGCCATCTTCCGCGACGCGGATCTGTCGCTGGCCCTCATGCAGGGTGCCCAATTGATCGACACCGATTTCAGCGGTGCCAACTGGTGGCGAGCCCAGGGGCTGACCAAGGCGCAGATCGACGAACTCTCGGCCAAGTTCGCTCCCGACGAAGACGTCCCGGCCTCGCGACGCGACGACTACCAGAGGTGGCAGACAAGCCGCAGCAGCAAGAAGTCACCCTAGCGGGTCCGCCGCTCGCGAGCGGGTGATTCACCCGCATCCCGCCGCTCCTCGCGCCGCCGACGGACCTCTTGAACACCTCGACCGATGGCCGCCCCCAGCAACTTCAGGAAGCCCTCCTCGACCTTCAACTGCATTCTCATGCCGTTTTCGGATGGTCGAACGTCTACCTGCAACCGGTCCTTGCCACCCTGAAAGGCCTGGCGAACCAACTGGGTGAATGGCCGGTCGGCATCCAGCTTTTCGATCCAGGGCGCCATGTTGAACACGAACTGGAAGGGAGCGCCGCGCTGGCGGTTGCCAACCTTCGCCCGCTCGGCGGCCAGGTTGTCGATCGCCGTCTTGGTGGCATCCAGCGAACCGCTGTCACCCAGCGAGAACCAGACCACGTTCGGACCGGTGCCGAGATAGACCGAAGGGTTTCCGCCGTAGATCCGCTGATTGGCCGCGCTCACCGATTCGGCACGGCTCCCCAGTCGGTGGAACGAGACGCCCTTGTGGGAATCAATATCGAGTTCCATCTCGGCCACTTCGGGGTTTCGCTGAAGTTCGGAGAGGATCGAGCGGACAGCGGTGGTCAGTTGCTTGCCCTCCTCGACCTTCAGACCCCCGAAAAGGGCCATCCGCTCGGGGGGCACAACCTTGTACTGGAAGAAGGCGTCGGCGTGGCCGGTGACGGCCGTCTTGTTCAAAGCAGCGAAGAGGTTGTGGACGGCCGGGGCAACCGGTTCGAGTTGGGAAGCAATCTGCGGCTCGAGAATTCTCAGGAAGTCGGTCGTGTTCTCCTGTTCCCGTTTGTCCATTTTCCAGGAGAGCGAGAAACTCAATGGAGCCTTCTCGTCGATCAGCGGGGCGAAATAGCTGGGCCGTGAATCGATCTTCTTGAGGGCCTTGGCCCACTTGCCGCTGGCCTTGGCTTCGAACAGCACTTCCAGGATCGCGTTCTTGTTCTCCTTCGAAGCGTTGATCCCGATGGTGACCCGGTCACCCTCGGCAATCAGCAACTCAAGAAATTCCAGCGTGTTCTCTTCGTTGTTCCGCCGCAACTTGTAGGGGCCGTCCTCCTCGTCGTCCCGCTGCTGCATGTTGGCATTGAACTGCGCTCGCAGCGTGCCCAGCAGCGTCGTCTTGATCACATCGGGCACCGTGTTCAGCCGCAGCGTGATGGCCAGGTCGTGACGGGCCGAAAGCCCCTTGGTCAGCTTGGCCGGGTCGAGAAATTCCTGGTCGAGGTTCCCGACGTCCTGGCTGATGAACGCGTAACCGCCCCGCAGCACGATCTGCTGTTCGTTTCCGTTCTGGCTGACCAGTTCGAAGCGGTCCGTCTCTCCCTCGACGCGTCGCAACACCGTGTTGCCACCGCCACCGATGGTCTGGATCAGATCCTCGATGTTGGCAACAGGCACGTAGGAGACCAGATACGGCGTCGGCGGCAGCCCCGGAGCCAGGAACAGCATGGCGCCCATCGGCTTGGTCCGCTGCAACCCCTTGAGGTTGTTGGCCCCGGCCAGGCCGTTGTCGATCATCTCGTTGATCTGTGCCTGTCCCGAGGCCTGGAAGAGATACCGAACATCGCCAATCAGGCGGTCAACGCTGGCAACGTTGAAAATCACCAGTGGCTGGGATGCCGGCTTGATTTCGGGCTTGTCCGCATCTTTGTCCTGCGCCCCGGAGACCGCAGGAACGCCCATCGCGATCAGCCCAACAACCAACAGGGCCAACACTCGCTGCCACGTCTGGAAACGAAACGACATGTTTCCTCACTCACACTGGAAATCTGGTGATTGCTCGTCCGAACAGGCATCCCGCCTGCTGGAAAACAGTCGTCCGACTTGCGAGCCAATCCCTGGCCCGCAAGTCGGACGGAACTTCAGCTTTCGTTCAACTCGTCTCGAATCGCAACAGAAACCGGTCGTTCAGGCTTCGTTGCGCTTCTTGGCTCCACCGGGACGCTGGGGACGCTTGCGTCCGTTCTGTCCCTTTCGGCTGCCGCCCCGGTTGCCACCGCGACTTCCCCTGGTGCGACGTGCGAGTTCGAACTTGGGTCCCTTGAGTTCTTCGAACTTGGTCTTCTGAGCCGCGGTCAAGACAGCCGAAATCGCCTTGTCGGTCTCGGCTCGAATCGCCTCGCCCTTGGTCCGCAGGTCGGCAAACCGCTTGGTGAGTTCTTCACGAGACGGACGCTTGGTGTCCTTCTTGTCCTTGGACTTGTCGTCCTTCTTGCCCCGCTGGCCTCGCCCGCCGAAAGCGTTCCGCAAGCCTGCCGTGAGTTCCTGCTGCTTCTTCTGGCCGGCAGTGGTGGCAGCCTTGATCTTGGCCACCTGTGCTGCCGAGAGCCCGAGAGCCTTGGCCGTTGCCGGCTCGGTCAAAGCACGGTTGCCCTTCTGCTGCAGAACAATCTGCTTGAGCCGAGTGGCCTGGCCTTCGTCGAGGATCAGGCCGTAGAGATCCGCTTCGGCTTCCTTCGACTTCTTCTCAGACGACGCACGCAACTCGGCGAACTTCTTTTCCCGCTCTTCCCGGGACAGATCGCGGATGTTGCCCAGCAGTTCGCGGAAGTTGGGGCGGGAGGACGTTTGCAGTTCGCGAATGATCCCCTGCTGCTCCTCGGTGATCTTCAGCTCTTTTCGGACCTCTTCCCGGCCGATCAACTGCAGGGCACCAGCGGACCCTCTCTGTCCACCAAAACCACCAAAACCACCGAAACCACCGCCACGCTGACGAGACTGGCCTCGCTGCTGACCTCGCTGGCCACGTTGACGTTTCTGTTGTTGGGCTTCGGCAACCGAAGCCGCCAGCAGTGACACTGCCACCAGGGTGGTCAGTCCACGCAGTTTTGTGATTGATCGCAACATGTTTCGTCGCTCCCTGAAAAAGGACCTGACTGAATTGAACGAAAACTGACGTTAGTCAGCGAACTGAAAGCCAAAGTCGTTTCTAACACTTCCCGTTGACCGGAACAAGGAGGAACGGC
>PBOJ01000085.1 GCA_002724315.1 Planctomycetaceae bacterium
GCATTTCCGGCAGGTTTCCACCCAGCCGCAGAGAAGCTGCCTCGAACCCGCCTGGGCGTCGCCAACTGGATTACCGACAACCAAAACCCTCTGACGGCCCGGGTTGCCGTCAATCGCTTCTGGAGCCACCTGTTTGGCCGTGGCCTGGTGTCCACCGAAGAGGACTTTGGCACACAGGGAGAGCCTCCCAGCCATCCCATGCTCCTCGACTGGCTGGCAACTGAATTCACCCGTACCGACTGGAACGTCAAGACCCTGCTGAAGACCATCGTGTCCTCTCACACCTACCGACAATCCGCCCGCGTGACACCCGAGAGACTCAACGTGGACCCCACCAATCGTTGGCTCGGGCGAGCCCCGCGATTCCGTCTCGAGGCCGAAACCATCCGCGACCAGGCCTTGGCCATTGCCGGTCTTCTGGACCGCAGAATGGGCGGCCCCAGCGTCTATCCGTTCCAGCCCCCCGGCCTCTGGCAAGCTGCCTTCAACGGTCAACGCAAATGGCCCACAAGCCCCGGATCACAAAAGCACCGACGTGGCCTGTATACGTTCTGGAGACGGACCGTCCCGTACCCCTCGATGGCCACCTTCGATGCACCGAGCCGTGAGATCTGCATGCCACGACGAATTCGCACAAACACGCCACTGCAGGCATTTGTGACTCTCAACGATCCGGTTTACGTCGAAATCTCACAGGCCCTGGGCCGACGACTGGTTGCTGAAGGTGGGGCAACGCCAGCCTCCCGCGTCGCCTTCGGCCTGAGGCTCGCCACCGGCCAGAAAGCCAGCCCCGCACAACAGGAAGTACTCGTGGGATTGTTCTCGACCGAACTGGCCCACTTCCGCAAAGACACCGAAGCGGCCAGGCAGTTGGCAACGATGCCCCTGGGCCCGCTCTCAGCCGATGGAGACACCGCAACGATGGCAGCCTGGACCGTAGTCGCCAACGTGCTGCTGAACCTCGACCAGGCCCTGACTCGCCCCTGACTTCGATTCGCCCATCTCCACCTTCCTTTCCGACCACCGGACGCACCCATGGACCCTCGCCAGCAATACCTGCAGTCGATCACTCGTCGCCACTTCCTCCGCGACTCGCACGTCGGCCTCGGTGCACTGGCCCTGGGAGGCCTGGCGGCGGGAAACTCCGCTGCCGATCCCCGACAACCACAAAGCCCCCCACTTCCCGGCCGCGCCAAGCACGTGATCTACCTGCACATGGCCGGCTCACCGCCTCAGCACGAGTTGTTCGATTTCAAGCCAGCACTTCTCCGGCACAACATGCAGCCCTGCCCAGACGACCTTCTGGCCGTACTGCAAAAAGAACGCCTGCCGTTCATCAACCTGAAAGCCCGCCGCCCGAAACTGCTTGGAACCCCTTACCGGTTTCAGCCCCGAGGCGACAGTGGCCTGATGATCAGCGAACTGCTACCACACCTCTCGGAACATGCCGACGAGATGGCCATCATCCGCTCGATGCATACCGACCAGTTCAACCACGCCCCGGCCCAGTTGTTGCTTTACACCGGTGCCGCGCGTTTCGGACAGGCCTCACTCGGATCGTGGGCAACCTGGGGACTGGGCACCGAGAATGCCAACCTGCCGGGATTCGTGGTGCTGATCTCCGGAGGCACTGATCCCAGCGGGGGCAAGAGCCTGTGGGGCAGCGGCTTCTTGCCATCAGTCTTCCAGGGCGTGCAATGCCGAAGCGCCGGCGACCCCATCCTCTTCGTGTCCAACCCCAAGGGGCTTGACCGCAGTGTCCGCCGCAGAAGCCTCGACGCGCTCCGCAAGCTCAACGAACTGGAACTCCGCCGAATTGGCGACCCCGAAACCCGCACCCGGATCAGCCAATACGAACTGGCATTCCGCATGCAGATGTCCGTACCCCAGGTGATGGACGTCACCAAGGAGCCCAAGCACATCCAGGAATCCTACGGCACAACCCCGGGCAAGGCATCGTTTGCCAACAACTGTCTCCTGGCACGACGACTGGTCGAACAGGGGGTCCGCTACGTGCAGTTGTTTGACTGGGGCTGGGACATGCACGGCACGGCCAAGAGCAATGACCTGGTGACCGCGATGCCGAAGAAGTGCAGGGAAGTGGACCGTCCGATTGCCGCCTTGCTGTCAGACCTGAAACAGCGGGGATTGCTGGATGAGACACTCGTGATCTGGAGCGGGGAATTCGGGCGAACATCGCTCAACGAGGAGAGAAACGGGTCGAAGTTCCTCGGACGCGATCACCACCCACACTGCTTCTCGATGTGGATGGCCGGGGGGGGAGTGCGGGGCGGAGTGACTCACGGCGAGACCGACGAACTCGGGTACTTCGTCGCCCGCGACAAGGTCGGGGTCCACGACCTCCAGGCCACGGTGCTACACCTCCTGGGATTCGATCCACACCGCCTCTCGTTCCGCTACCAGGGACTCAACCAGAGGCTGATCGGCCCCGAGGGCGATGGCCACGTCATCCAACCGGTGGTGGCCTGAGCCGAAACACCACGGCTCAGTTCTTTTTGACCGCCGGCGGCTTCGACCACGGACTCTGATCCGCCGTGCGAAAATTGAACCGGGGTGTCAGCGGTGGCAGTCGAAATGACGGCCCCCAGGAACCACGGCGGCTGATCGCACGTCGTTTCTGATCGACACCAGGCAACGGTCGACGATCCGGCGCCCACCGAGTGCCCCCGATGAAGGAACGCCGTCCGCCGGTCTTCACGACCTTCGTACCGGTAAACACAGTGAACAGCGTTCCGTCGGACAGTTCGACGGTCTGAGGCTGCACAAGCCCATCGGCCACAGGCACGTCGTCTCGCAACACCACTTCCGGACTCCAGGTCTTCCCCAGGTCGGGTGTAAACCTCGCTCGAACACCAAAGGGCGCAGCGAACCGGCGCTGGTAACTGCAGACCACTCGTCCATCTGCCAATCGAGTTGGGTTGGGGTGCTTGGCCCGAATCGGTGTCGGCTGGACCTTCGACCACGTGATCCCACCGTCAGCGGAGGCCACCGAGAAAGCCTGACCACCGGCAGCTGTACGGATCATGGCAAAGATCTTTCCGTCCGGCCAAACAACCGGATAGACCTCGTTGAAACCCCGAGGGGAAGGCGAGAGCTTCCCGTCCGCCATCTGGACCATCCGCCAGGTCTGCCCGGCATCTACTGAACGCACCACGAATGGGTGATTCAAGCCTCCGAGGTCACTCTTGGAACTCCGACCCTCGGGCCGGTAACCATGCATGAAATTGACGATCGTGCCGTCATCAAGCAGCCTCTGGTGAGGTGGAGAGTTGACGGCCAGGCGTGCGAAGAAGCCAAACTGACCGTGAACAGGGAATTCCCGCCATGTCTTGCCACGGTCGACCGACCGCCGAACCCACATGCTGCCCAAGATGGCACAGTAGCCAGCCTTCTCCCCCAGGTCCCAGACATAATATCCGCGTTCCTGGAGTGCAGCAGCCTGGGCCCGTGGGTGCCGAAGCCAGTGATGCGTCCCGGTTTCGACGAGCATGCCGTCGGGCATCACCGTCAGGTCATCTCGAGGGCCCGGCCAGTGTGTCTTCGCTACCTGCCACGACGCACCCAAATCCTTCGAAACCAGGACGATCATCACATGCCTCGCGTGGTAGGCATCGGTATTTTCCCCGAAATTCAATCCAGCCCTGACCCAGATCCGGTCCCGACCATCACACCACGTCTGATAGTTGTTGACCACGTACCGCGGACTGCTGATCACCTCGACATCGTATTTCCAAGCTTCCTCCGACCATCCCTCCACGGCACAGGTGCACACAATGAGCCCGGCAAACAAGACATTCTTCAACATCCGGCGGCATCTGGCTCGACCAGCCCAACCTGTTTTTGAGCTCTTCATTTGACGTCTCAACCCGGAATGAACGTTTCTGATGAAGTCAATTATTACCACCGCTGACAGAATTGTCAGGACGACATATCAGCGGTCCGAGATCCACCGCCCCCCACTTTCGGCAAGTCTCGCTGTGCCTGTGATGGCCCGCTACCGTTCCATCCCCAGCAAGGCGAGGAATCCCCTACGAGTCCCCACTAACTGTCGTGACGCCCATAGAGACCCGCCAGCCGTTCCAGCGACACACCGCATCGCCAGGCGGCCAACAGGAACCAGTTCCGCAACGTCTGACGAACGACCCCCTGTTTCTCCCATCGTCTTGCGTTGACTACGAGCGGCCCCTCGAGGAATTCCAGCCGCCCCAGGCGTCTCAGCGCACGGGACAGCATCACGTCATCCATCAACGGCACGACAGGAAATCCGCCAACTGCTTCAAAGCACTCGCGGCGAACGAAGAGTCCCTGGTCTCCATAGGGAACCTGCCGCCACCTGGCCCGCCACGCGTTGCCATGTTCAAGCAACCGGTAGACCCATCCGTCGGCATCAATCCGTTGTCGAAAGGCCCCACCAACCACCCGCGAGTCGCCCAGGGCCTGCTCTGCCCTCGCTGCGGCATCGGCTGGCAGGAGACAGTCAGCGTGGAGAAACAGAACCACCTCACCAGTAGCCTCACCGGCCCCGTGGTTTTGTTGAACCGCACGCCCCGGCGGACTGACCACCACCTGGGCCCCCGCCTCCACTGCCCGCTGACACGTCCTGTCATGACTGCCTCCATCCACGACAATCACCTCGTCCGCCCCACCGTCCCATGCCGACACAACTGCGGACGCGACGTGCCGTTCCTCGTTCACCGCCGGGACGATCACCGACACTGCCATCGTCTCCAGCCCTCTTATGAACGCGTTCTGGTCACACACTGCCGATCCGCGGTAGCATAATGGCCTAACACAACGGTTTCACCCAGCACCATCGGGCGGCCCTGATCTTGCCACGTCATCTTTCCATCTTCCTGATCCTGTCCGTCACATTGCCGTTGCGGGCAGCCGAGTTGCCGCCAGTCGCCCGCTGGCAACTGGACCGCGGCCACCTGACCACTCGCTCGATACGGCCCTTGGCCGGCCGCTTGAAGGCGGCATTCACCGGCCCGATCAAATTTTCAACGAACCGAAAACCGGGCCCCACAGGCACCCTTGAACTCTCGGGCCAGTCCTCGCCGCGCCAACGATTCCAGGTGGCCACCGACATCGGCCGCGCATCGGCGATCCTGCCAACCAAACAACTGACCGTCTCGGCGTGGTTGCGGATTGATGCGGCTGGCGAATGGAGCGGCTTCGTCAGTGCGGTGCAGGACAACGGAACTTATGAAAAGGGCTGGATCCTCGGCCAGCATCTGTCGCGTTTCACGTTCGCACTCTGCAGCACCAAAACCGGCAAACTGACCTACCTGGAATCTCCCCGGCTGTTCGAGACTGGCCATTGGTACCACGTTGTCGGCACTTACGATGGAAAGCGACAGAAACTGTTCGTCGATGGCCAACTTCAAGGAGAATCCACGGCCCAATCCGGCCCGATCGCTTATCCCCCCAAGGGGG
Source organism: Planctomycetaceae bacterium (assembly GCA_002724315.1). Taxonomy (GTDB): domain Bacteria; phylum Planctomycetota; class Planctomycetia; order Planctomycetales; family Planctomycetaceae; genus UBA8437. Next base: position 5,458 of record PBOJ01000085.1, read on the forward strand.
TCGTCACGCTGGGAGCCTATGAAGACGACAACGAATATTATCCTCTTGTCGGAGCACTTGAACGGGTCAGCATCTGGGACACGGCGCTCGCGGATCGCGATGTGCAACGCCTGTTCCAACAGCGTTCACGCAAATTCCCCGGAATCACGGCGACACGACCACAGGTTGTCGATTGGCCAACCTGGAATCGCGACAACCAGCGTACCGGCGTCACCGAACAGCCGCTGAAACTTCCTCTTGTGCGGCAGTGGACACACAGGATCCCCGCTCCCTCGCCGGCCTGGCCCGACCCGGCCCGACAGGACTTCTGGCATCGAAAACAGGACCTGAGAGCCCGCGTGACCTACGACCGCGTGGCGCACCTGGTCGCAGCTGCGGGGCGGGTGATTCTGGGCCACTCCGCTGACGACACGGTGCGGTGTCTGGACCTGGCCACCGGTCGCCTGGTGTGGACGGTGACCGCGGACGGCCCAGTCCGCCTGGCCCCGACAATCTCCGGAAACCGTGTGCTGTTCGGATCCGACGACGGACATGTCTATTGCGTCTCTCTGGTCGATGGCCACCGCCACTGGAAACAACCTGCAGCGCCGCAACTTCGCTGGATCGCCGGCAACCAGAGATTGATCAGCGCCTGGCCAGTCAGGACCGGAGTGTTGATCGAATCCGGAATTGCGTATTGCTGCGCTGGCGTTTTCCCCACCCAGGGCGTGCACCAGGTCGCTTTCCGTGTCCGCGACGGCCGCCGCCTGGCAACCAACCGGCTCACCGTCTCCGCCCAGGGCTACCTGGCCCGTCGTTCTGGCCGATTGTTCGTCACCACTGGCCGCGACCCAGCAGGATCTTTCGTCGCCGAACTCAAACGACGAGGAAAAGGCGTCGGCCGTGAACTCTCCCGCCTGCCCGACGATTACCGTTTCGCATTTGTCGGCGCTGGGGATCTTCGCATCGGCGGGGCCAACGGCCACGTGGCAGCCTTCGACCGTCGCTCGGGAAAAAAAATGTGGTCGGCGGACGTCCAGGGCAGGGCGTGGTCGCTGGCCATCGCCGGCGGCTTCCTGCTGTCCAGCACTGACGAGGGACAGGTGTCGGCCTTCGGCCCGATGCCGGCCGCCTCGCCACCAGCCCATGACTCACGGCCCGACCCCCCAGGCTCTCCGCCGGCAAAGTGGTCAGCAGCGGTTCTGAAGCATCTGGCACATCGCAAGGGATACGGGATCGTACTGGGCAGCCGTGACGCGTCACCGGGAATCGAACTGGCTCGCCACACCTCCATGCGTGTACACGTCATTCTCAACAATTCCTCTTCCACCAACTCGGCCCGGACGTCCATCTGGGAGTCCGGTCTTGCCGGACGTGTGACTGCGATCCGTTCACCATCCAAAGGCCTGCCTCCGTACACCGAGGGCCTGTTCAACGTCGCCGTTCTCTCCGGCCCCACCGGCAACCGCATCCAGCAAGCCACTCGACTGGTTCGACCGTGGGGTGGGCTGGTGGTCGACTTGGCCTCCGGTTCGATCCTGGTGCGTCGCGGCCCCCTCGAAGGGGCCGGCCACTGGTCTCACATGTATGCCGACGCCGCCAACACTGTCTGCAGTAACGACCGGTTCGTCTCGGGGCCGCTCGACCTCCAATGGTTTGGCCCCCCGGGCCCGCGACAGATGATCGACCGGCATCATCGCACGGTGGCCCCGCTGTTTGTCGCCGGGCGACTGTTCGTCCCGGGTGACAACCGCGTGATCGCTGTCGACGGCTACAACGGCACCGTGCTGTGGAACAACAAGGTCCCCGGCTCGCGTCGAATCGGCGCATTCCGGGACTGCAGCTACCTTGCTGCCACCGACGACTCTGTCTATGTCGCGGCCGGGCGACGGTGCTTGCGATTCGATGGCGACTCTGGCCGCCCCCTGACCAAGTTCGCAGTGCCGCCGGCCGCCGATGGAAAGGCTCGTGATTGGGGATACCTCGCTGTTGTCGGCGACATCCTGGTCGGCTCGGCCGTCTCTCCCGGCGCCTCGCGACGTGAACATTCCCGCGAAGCGATCGAAGAGGGCACCTACTACGATCGCCGGCCACTGGTCGGCAGTGAATACCTGTTCGCATTCGACCGCAAGACCGGCCGTCACCTGTGGAGTTATCACACCGGCGGCGGGCTTCTACCGAATCCGGCAATCGCGATCACCCGCGGGGCTGTCAGCCTGATAGAGAGTGACAACCGCGAGACATTGAAATCAGCAACCGGCCGGGCCACGCCGAAGGATCTCTTCAGCAAGGGAGCCCGCCTGGTCTCCCTGGACCTCAAGACTGGCAGTGTCCGCTTCAGCCGACCTCACGACTTTTCGGCAATCCAGCACTCGGTCTACCTGGCAGCGGCGGGAGGACAACTGGTGGTCGTTGGTTCGCGAAATGATGGCGACAACCCCAAGACCTCGCGGGTGTGGTACGACATCCAGGTCTTTGACGACACCGAGGGCGACCAGCAATGGACAGCCAGCCAGAAACAGTCGACCAAGATCGGAGGGTCCCACGGCGAACAGGACCACCATCCGGTCATCATCGGCTCGACGCTTTACTGTGAGCCGTTCGCCTGGAACCTGAACACCGGCAAACGCGAGCCCACCTTTGGATGGAAAAACCAACACCGACGAGGCTGCGGCACCCTGACCGCATCGGCGTCAACCGTCTTTTTCCGCGACGGCACGGCCAGCATGTTCGACCTGAAGTCCAACACCTACAGCAAAGTGACCACCACCACACGACCGGGCTGCTGGATCAACATGATCCCGGCCGGCGGCCTTCTGCTGGTCCCGGAAGCCAGTTCCGGATGCACCTGCAACTTTGCGATCCAGACGTCGCTGGCATTCCGGCCGCGGGGCGGTAAGTGAAACTGCCGAGGTCACTCGGCCACAACGCTCTCGACTTCCAGGGCTTGCTCGCGCTGGATCGCCTCGTAGACCTCGCTGCGGTGCACCGCCACGTCGCTGGGTGCCTCGATGCCCAGCCTCACCTTGTCACCGCGTATGTCGACCACCATCAACGAGATCTGGTCGCCGATCATGATCCGTTCGTCCCGTTTCCGACTGAGCACCAGCATTGTTTGACCTCCAGCCTGTTTTCCGTGGCAGGGCCCGTAGTGGGGCGCCTCCTCGCAAACCTAGCCCACCAATCCGCGGTTGCCGCCACATGAACGCCCGGGAGGAGAGGTTCCCTTGCCGGTTGCAACGGTCGTGAGGGGTCAGACGGCCCCGGCCATCCCCAGCAGTTGGTCCAACAACACGGCGGGATCGGTCTCGGTCACAAACAACTGGCGATTCTTCGGTTTCATGAACCCCTCCATCACCGACCGCTCAATCGCTTCCAGAAACGGCCCGAAGAACCCACGGACATCAAGGACACCGATCGGTTTCCCGTGAATCTTCAATTGCCGCCAGGCCAACACCTCGAACAATTCCTCGAACGTCCCCACTCCACCCGGCAGCGCGATGTAGGCGTCAGAGAGTTCATGCATCTCCGCCTTTCGTCGGTGCATGTCCGGCACAACCCGCATGTCGGCCACCTGCTGGTGCATCACCTCCTCGACGGCCAATCCATCCGGAATCACTCCTATCACCTCGCCACCAGCCTCCAGAACGGCGTCGGCCACGACCCCCATCAGGCCTATGCCTCCGCCGCCGTAGACCAAACCGACTCCCCGGGAAACCATCTCCCGTCCCAGACACCTGGCCGCCTCGGCATATTCGGAATCGTTTCCGGTCTTCGACCCACAAAACACACACACACGGACCACGGCACGATATTCCTTGGCATTCGTTTCGGACAACCAACCTAGCGACCAGCAGCCCGCCGGAACAAGTTTGCAGGCCGAGGGGTATGCGGACTACCATGTCTCGTGCCAGGAACTGAGCAAGACGAGAGCCAATCCGATGACCGAACAACTCACACGCCGCGGTTTCACAACCAAGACGCTCGGAACGCTGTTGACCTACACGTTGCTCGAGGACCTGGCCAACCAGGACCTGTTTGCCGCCGAGGTCCAGCCCATCACCAAGAAGTGGCTGACCAATGTCAACGACCTGGCCCGTTCGGTCAAGAACAGGAAGATCAAGCAGGTCGCCTGGCAGAAGCAGGTCGAAGAACTGTTCGAAAAGGTCGAGTTGGCTGACCTGTTGCAGATGGTCAATTTCAAGAAACTCGCCAAGGGTGCGAAGTTCGTCGAATCCGGCGCGCGTAGCCTGAGATTCGAATTCCCCAAGATCGAGGGCCTTCCGACCGAGTACGTATTTGGACGCCAGATCTTCGCTCTGAAAAAGGGCCGCTCGGTCGTGCCTCATGGCCACGACAACATGGCCACAGCTTTTCTGATCCTCGATGGAAAACTCCGAGGTCGTCACTATGACCGTGTGGAGGATCGCGAAAAGGAATACGTGATCCGCCCGACCATCGACAAGATGTTCGGCCCGGGGGGGCACTCCTCGATCAGCGATTACAAGGACAACGTCCATTGGTTCAAGGCCCTCAGCGACAAGGCGTTCATCTTCAACATCCATGTGCTGGGCGTTACGCCGGGTGCCAAGCGATCCGGACGGATCTACGTTGACCCCAACGGTGAAAAGCTCAAAGGCGGACTGATCCGAGCTCGAAAGATCGCCTACAAGGAAGCCCACGACCTTTACGGTTAGTCACGACAAAAACATTTCGCCTATCGCCCAGCCGACAGCCACGACGAGCATCCTCGCGTCACGGGCAGGAGACTTCTTTCGGTGCACCCTCGACCTCTGTCGGGCCTACGGGTACTGGACCTGACCCGTGTCTTGGCTGGCCCGTACTGCACATTGCTTTTGGCGGACTTGGGCGCGGAAGTGGTCAAGGTCGAACAGCCCGTTACCGGCGACGACGCGAGAGCCTTCGGGCCGTTTCTGCAGACCGGCCAGAGCGCGTACTTCGCCAGCATCAATCGTGGCAAGAAGAGTATCGCGCTGAACCTCAAGGATTCGGCCGACCGGGAGACGTTTCTGAGTCTTGTCAATCAAGCCGACGTGCTCGTCGAGAACTTTCGCGCCGGCACGATGCACAAACTCGACCTGTCCGCCGAAAGCCTCTGCCAGCGGAACCCTCGTTTGATCTACGCAGCGTTGTCGGGGTTCGGCCACGCCGGCAGCCACACCGACCGTGCTGCCTACGATGTCGTCGTTCAGGCGCTCAGTGGCCTGATGAGCATCACCGGCTCCAGCGCCGATGAGCCGGTCCGCGTCGGGACTTCGATCAGCGACATCCTCACCGGCATTTTCGGTGCCGTCGCCATCGTCTCGGCCGTGCACGGCCGCACCGAATCGGGGCAGGGCACGGTCATCGACCTGGCGATGCTCGACTGCACCGTCGCGGCGTTGGAGAACGCAATCAGCCGTTTCGCGACCGCGGGAGTCGCTCCCGAACCACTGGGCACCCGCCACCCGTCGATCACGCCCTTCCAGGCTTTTCCGACGGCCGATGCGCCAATCGTCATCGCCGCCGGCAACGACACACTATGGGCGGCCCTCTGCGACTGTCTCGATCGCGGCGATCTTGCTGATGACTCCCGCTTCTCATCCAACGGCGACCGCACAACCCACCACGCCGCCCTCGAAACCGAGCTCACCACCACGCTCGCCACGCGGCCTGCCGACGACTGGCTGGAACGGCTCGCCGACGCTGGTGTCCCGGCGGCACCGATTCGTTCGATTGACCAGGTCGTTGCCGACCCTCACCTGGCCAGCCGGGGAATGTGGCACACGATGGACGATGGCCAGGGCGGCTCGCTGCTGACCCCTGGCTCGCCTTTCCGTATGAACGACACCCCGCCGCCCCTGTCTGCTTCCATCCCGGGACTCGACGAGCATCACCAGGAGATCATCGCCGAATGGCTGGCGACGGACTCATCCTGAGAACGGCTCGTCCGGAAGACGTCAGGGGACTGGCCCGTCTGGAATCAGACTGTTGGCCCGGCACATTGGCGGCATCCGAAGAACAGATTGCCGCGAGACTCGCAGCGTACCCCGACGGCCAATGGGTCGCCGAGACGTCCAACCGCCTGCTCGGCTACAGTTCCGCCCAGCGGATCGACGCAACACGTCTGAACACTCTCCCCCTGACTTACGGATCGATCACCGATCTCGACCGGTTCACGGCCACCCACGAATCCGAAGGTGCGATCTACCAACTGGTCGGAGTCTCCAGCCACCCGTCTGCTCGCGGACAACGGATCGGCCGTCAACTCGTTGACCTGCAGGTCACCCGCGGCTGGTCCTTGCCCGGAGTGCACTCGGTCCTGGGCTTCACCCGACCCACCGGCCGCCACCTGTCTCCAGGTGTCCCTCTCGATGACTACGTTTCGTCCCACGAGGACGGATCCACCACCGACCCCACTCTCTCGTTTCATACTGCCGCTGGCGCTGTCGTGTTGTCTCATCACGAGAATTTCCGCCCGAACGACCACGAGTCTCTCGGTTCCGGAGTACTGATCTCCTACCCCCGGCCAAACCCGGCATCCGATCCTGGCGCACCAACTCCTTCACGGTATAATGACCAACCGACCCGGGTGACCTGGACACCCACCATCCGAACAAATGGCAACCACACTTTTCCAGCCCCACTGGACGACCTTCGACGTGGCAATGAACCCGGAACGGGATGACCAGGCGATCGAACAGGCTGCCAACAAGGCCGCCGCCGGACTGAGATCGGGTCGCCCCCGCGCGTCGGTCGTCCAGGACCTTGTCGAAAACGGATGGGCAGAGCCTGAAGCCCAGGAATTCGTCCTCTCCGTTGAGACAGCCATGCAAGAGAACCCCACCGACGGCGGGAACGGTGGTGGAGCAGCCAGTTGGGCCGTCTGGATTGCCGGCCTCCTGATTTTCAACGCCTTGAGCTACGCGTTCGACTGGGGGTGGATCATTTGGTAGATCTCTCGCGAGTCGCTTCCCCCTCCCGTCTTCTGCCACGCACTCCGCGACTCGTGGATTGCCTGTTGGCATTTTCGGTCTTTTTCTCTGTCGCCATTTCCGTTTCGAATGGCAATCCATTGAGAGTCGCTGTCGCGGCTGTCCCGCTGGTGGTCGGAATCCTGTTGTTGCTCGAACGGCCAGTCCGATGCTCAGGCAGCTTTGGCCAGGCGATGGCCTGCCTGCCGGCAATCACACTGGCCGGGCCCGTCCTGGCATTCGCCGCCCCGTGGTCTGACTGGACACACTCCAACACAGCACTGCTCGGATCCGGCGTGGTCATCACCGTGGTTTCACTGTCCACCCTGGGCCGCAGTTTCGGGATCTTTCCCGCCGCGCGACGAGTAGTCCACTCGGGCCCCTATCGATGGGTCCGCCATCCGGCTTACCTCGGCCAGTTGCTGATTCTGACAGCTTGTGGACTGAGCGTCTCACCGCAAATGGGGGGACTGACCATGCTCGTCGCAACCGCCTGTCTCGGGCTGCGAATTCGCGCCGAAGAACAGGTTCTGACTGAGCAATGGACCTCTTACCGGGAATACTCGCAACGGGTCCCGTGGAAGCTGATGCCGTTCATCTGGTAGTTCCCGGTTCCCGCAATCACTCCGAGTGAACAGCAACCGAACCGCAGTTGTCCCATCCCCAACGCCGAAGTAGAATTGTGGGTAGCGGAGGGGAATCCGTACCTGCCGAACGGGGCCGGTTGCGCCTCTTCGACCTGGACACCCACGACGGGCCGATCGAGGGATTTGGACGTGAACAAAGCCCAAAAGCCACACAAGGCTGATGTTCCTGCGCATGATGCCGAAGGTACAGCCGGGTTGGTCACACCCAAAGAGCGGCCCGCCTGGGCATTGAGCCTGGCCTTCCACGTCGGTGTCCTGATCGTGCTCTACAGTGTCCCCCAGGCCACGTACTCCGGGCACAACGCCACCGAACTGGACAGCCTCTTCCAGGAGTTCAATCCCGAGGACTACAGCTTCGACACGGCCGTTGTCGAGACGATGGGCAGCCAAAGTGACCTCGACAACCCTTCGCCCTCCCAGGCCGCCGCCACAACACTGAGCAAAACACCGCAGCAGGAAGTGCAGGAACGCCTTGACGAGAAGGTGTTGGCGGTGGAATCCCCGCAAACAGCGGACATCCCGTTGCCACCGGAGAACGAATTTGCCGACGTGATCGACATCCAGGGCCAGACGGAGAACCCCGGGGGAATCGAAGGGGCCGTTGACCGGATGGCCGTCGAGATCGACCGATCGCTACTGAACCGCAAGACGCTTGTCATCTGGCTATTCGATGAATCGGGCTCCATGGCCGCGCGCCGGAATGCCATCGCGGACCGCTTCGAGAGCATCTACAAGCAACTCGGAGCGTTGAAGTCGTCTGACAACAAGGGCGAACGCCGCCCGCTGAAAACCGCCGTTGTCGGCTTCAGCGACAAGACGAACTTCTACACCAACGAGCCGGTTTCCGATGTCGATGAGATCGTTTCCAAGATCCGCAACATCAAGGCCGCCCAGTCCCCCGACGAGAACGTCTTCACCGCCGTCAGCCAGGTCACTCGCAAATGGCTCAACTACCGCCGCCGGATGCGATACAACGTGATGGTCGTGATCGTCACCGACGAACGCGGCAGCGATTACGGCGAAGACGGCACGGCACTGGAAAAGGTGATCCAATTGACCCGGGCCAACGGAATCCGCGTCTACTGCATTGGCAACGCCGCGGTCTTCGGTCGTGAGAAAGGTTGGGTGCTCTACCGTTACCCCGACGGTTTCACCGAGGAGGTGGACGTCGACAGGGGACCGGAGACCGTGATGATGGAACGACTGGCCCTGCCGTTCTGGGGCACCCGCGGCTTCGGTCGCTACCAGATGTCCTCCGGGTATGGCCCCTACGCGCTGAACCGACTCTGTGCCGAATCCAAGGGCATCTACCTGATCGCCGATGAAGGGCGTGGCCAGAAATTCAACCAGTCGGTGATGCGAGGCTATCGTCCCGACTACCGGCCCATCCGAACCTACCTCAAGGATGTGGAAACCAACTCTGCCAAACAGAGCCTGCTGAAGGCCGCGATAATGACCCGCGAGAAACGCATTCCCACGCTCTCGCTCTCCTTCAATGCCCCGAACGATAACGTGCTCCGCACGGCGTTGAACGATGCTCAGAAACCGGTGGCCGAACTCGATTTCCGTCTCCGCGAACTCCAGGCGGCCCTTGAGGTTGGTGAAGAAGACCGAGGCAAACTCGCCGAACCGCGATGGCAAGCCGGATACGACCTGGCCATGGGTCGTGTGCTGGCGATGCGAGTCCGTGCCTACGGCTACAACGTTGTGCTGGCACAGATGAAAGGGCAGCCCAAGTCATTCACGAAGAAGGACAGCAATCTCTGGCGACTGAAGCCCAACCGCGAAATCACCTCAGGCGGTGCCGTCAAACGACTGCACAAGAAGGCTGTCGAATACCTCAACCGCGTCGTCGATGATCACGCCGGCACCCCCTGGGCGCTGCTGGCGGAGCGGGAACTGAGTGCCCCAATGGGATGGGGCTGGAGTGAAGCCCACCGCGCGATGACCACCGCGGGGTCACGCGGTGCCAACAATCCCAACCGCGTCCTGTTTGTCACCGACCCGAAGACCGGCAAGAAGAAACGCGTCATGGTCAACAAGAAACGGCCTCGACCACCGCTCTAGCCGCTGTTGACTCCTCGACTCCGACACAACACTACTCGCCAAGCCATCACCCGAATCCCCGATCGCCATGCACTCGCAGACACGCAACGTCTCGGCGCTGTCGACCTCGATCCTGATCCACACGGTCGTGTTGGTCGTGCTCTGGGTCCTTCGGATCGACCTCCTGCCTGCCATACCCGATGTGGTTGTCGAAACGTTCTTCAACGAGGAACAGACACAGGAGAAGTTCGTCAAGGAACTCGAGGAGCAGACCGAGATCTCGGAAACACAGAACGTCAATGCCGGAGGTGTGGTCTCAACCACCATCGGGGGTGCCGGAACCGTCCAGGTCGCACAGACCCAGATTGACACTTCCGAGTCACTCAAAGAGCCCGACGTCGAGGTCAACATCACGGACGTCACGCTACCCGGACAGGAATTTCTCGGCGAGGACCTGGGAGTGGGGGAGGTCAACGGCGAGGTCGGGGCGGTCGTTGAAGGCTACGGCGCCGCACTGTCCCGGATCACCCAGGAGTTGGTTCGCCTGATGCGGGAACGCAAAGTGATGGCGGTCTGGTTATTCGACGAATCCGAAAGCATGAAGGACGACCAGAAGGAAATCGCCACCGAGTTCCACAAGGTGTACGAGGAACTCGGGATACAACAGGACCAGGACGAACAGATCAAAAAGAAGGGCGAGGTCCTGACCACTTCAATCCTCGGATTTGGAGACCGCATCAACGTCCTGACCAAGACACCCACCGGAGACGTCAAGAAGATTCAGCAGGCGATCCACCGCATCGGAATCGACCGAACCGGCAACGAGAACATGTGCAAGTCGATCGCCGCTGTGCTCGACCAATTCACTCCGCTGGCCCGCAAACAGAAACGACAACTGGTGGTCATCGTCGTCAGTGACGAGTCCCCGACCGATCATGTTCAAATTGAGCAGGCGATCCAGAGAGTCAAGAAGGCTGCTGCACCGATCTACATTCTTGGTCGCGAGGCCATCTTCGGTTATCCCTACGCCCGGATCCGATGGAAAGACCCCGTTTACGGGCTCAACCACTGGGTCCGGATCGACCGGGGCCCGGAAACGGCCTTTCCCGAGTGTTTGCAATACGATGGCATGCATGCCCGCTGGGATGCCTTCTCGAGCGGTTTCGGCCCATACGCCCACGTCCGACTCGCCAAGCACAGCGGCGGAATCTTCTTCATGCTGCCCGGCGAGGAAGAACAACTCGACGGCGCCGGAGCAAACGAAGCGAGACGTTTCGCGGCACTGGCAATGAAGGAGTACGAACCGCTGCTTTTGGCTCGCCGCGATTATGCTCAACAGGTCAGTTCGCGTCCGTTCCGAGTGGCCATTTCCAACATCATCGCCAGGCTCAACCCCAACGACTACCCATTGATCCCCTCTCATGACCCCAAACTGAACATTCAGCAGCACCACTATTCGATCGAGGCAGCCGAATTTCGTCGGCAGGCGGTCGAAGCCGGCCAAAGAGCCTTTCGAGCAATGGGCCTGTTGAGCGAGGCCATCGCGATCCTGGACAAAAACGAATCGCTGCGAGCCGGAGAAAACTCGCAGCGTTGGCGAGCCAATTTCGATCTCATCCGTTCCCAGTGTTATGCCTACCGAGTGCGGCTTTTCCAGTTTTTGCTGGTCCTCGACAAGCACGCGGTCGAATTTCCCCCGCCCAAGCAACCCAAGTCCAACCGCTGGCACTTCAACCGATCGCGGAAGATGATCACACCCGACGACGGGCAGTACAAACGGGTTCAGGTCCAACTGAAACTCAAGGCCAAACGCGAGAGCTTCCTGGCCGAAATGAAGGACCAACAGAACCGGGCCACACAGCTGTTTGAGCTGGTACTGGCCGAGCACCCCGGCACCCCGTGGGCTCGGCGAGCCCGCTGGGAACTCGACCATGGCTACGGAATGGCAATCCGCGAGGGATTCCACGACCCGCGATACCGCGACGTGGGCAAGCGGATCAAGGTGCCCAAGTTCTAAGCGGACGTACCGGACTCGGCTGAAACCGAATCCTCCGCACCAGCGTCGCCACTCGGGCCATCGTCAGCGATCTTCCCCGCGATCACTGTATCGACGAACAGCTGCGTCGCGTGAAACATCAGCATCGGAAAGACCGCCAACGGGTAAGATTCACCAAACCCGAACTCGGTACTGGTCGCCAGGAACACCCCAATCGGTAGCGTCTTCTGGCTGCTGCCGAAAAACACGGCAATTCGATCTTCACGCGAGAACCGCATCAACCTGGCACCGGCACCTCCGATAGCCATCGCCCCAAGATGCAGACCGAGGCAACAGGCCCAGACCACGGCCACGTCCTCCAGGGCAACCCCCTCGGTCTTCAGCCGCGGGCCGGCCTTCAGCGAAGCGGCTGCAAACACGAGCACCAGGATCAACCCCTGGGCGGAAATCCCAATCCGGGACTTGTTCTCCACCGCGACTCGCCGGGCTGCGGGAATCATTCTCGCGGCCTGCCCCAGCAGCGTGGGAATCAACACGACGTAGAGCAAACGCTCCATCATCTGGCCCACCGGCAACTGCGCTTCCCCACCGGCCAAGGCAAGATTCAGCCAAAACGGGGCGACCAGAAAACACAGCGTGTTGGTCATCAACGTGATCAGCAGCGACACCGCATCGTTGCCGCCGGCCTTGCGAGTCCAGACCGACACCGCTGCCAGAGTGCACGGCACACTACAGGCGATCATCAACCCGACCTCGAAACTGGGGTCGCCCTGGATCCTCATCAGTCCCAGCCCAGCCAAGGGAATCGCCGCTGCGTTGACCAGTGACGCCCACAAGACCGGCAGCGGAAATCTCAACGATTCCCGGAGTTTGCCGCTGTCGAGCGTGAAAGCCATCAGGAACAAAACGATCCGAGTGATCCACCCCGGTGCCGACGCCACGATCGCGCCAACCCCCTCTCGTTTCTCCAGCTTTTCGGCAACCTCGCCGGGAATCATTACCCCGACGGTCAATCCTCCGCCGACCAACAATACCAGGCCGACCAAAAACCAGTGTTTCTTGAGAAAGGCGATCGACATAATCGGCCACGTTAGCGAGTGTCCGCGTCGCCGTCACCTCGTTGCGAGTCTTTCGACTTCGGGGCCGGTCGCGCAGCCGGCTTCACGGAGTTCCTGGCAACAGGCTTCCAGCGTCCCAACAGGACCTGCGCCCCGGCCCAGTGCGGGTCCTCGTCGGTGATCGATTCGAGAATCTCCACCGCCCTGGCCACCTGCCCCAACTCGGCTCTCCACAATCCTTCCAGCCACACGGCCCCGGACTCCCATTCGTGAAGGCCGCTACGGGCCATGTACTCTTTCAGGGCGTCCGCTGCGGACTCGACCTCACCCTGTTCGTACTGGCAGACTGCCGCCCAGAATGCGGCGTCGTCAGCCGCCTCCTCGTGGACCAGCCGTACGCGGGTCGGCATCATGGCCTTGACTGCCGCCTGTTCCCGCCGCCCCACGAATCCGATCTGCTTGGGGAGCGGAGGCACGTCCCGCCACATCCGGATCTTCAAGAATGTCGTCACCGAAGTCTTCCACTCGCCCAGCAACTGACGATTCCTGGACATCCGGTGCCGAAACTGACCTTTCGTGGCCAACTGCAGCTGGATGTCTCCCGCGTCATTCGCAATCACTCGCTCAACAGGAATCGGCGATTCGAAGGCCCGCTGCCGCAGCGCGAAAGTCTGTAATTGCTGTGTATTGAATGAGGCGTTGCCGTCTCGGCGGCGTTCCGGGTAATCCCAAATCGCGATTTTCTCCTTGTCGAATCCTCCAGCCACAACCCTTGCCAAGCCCCCCTGGGGAACGATCTCGCTCGATTCGAGTGGATCCCACAACAACAGGTCCTGCTCACCAGTCAACGCCAACTGCAACCGTCGCATCCGTGGAGCCCAAAAACTCGAAGCCCCCACCAAGGACACCCGAACGTCGGACAACGACTTGCCGGCAAATGGGTATGGTGAGTCCTTGGCCGTGGCCAGCACTGCAAACAGTTTCGGGTTCCTGGTCACTTCCGCCCAGGTCGCCGCCCGGCCAGTCACCCCAGACGTGGCTTCGGCCTTCTTGGCGAAAATCGGCAAACCCAGCGCTGGGTCGTAGAGGCAAATTCCTCCATCCAGCAACACGCCGACAAGCAGCCCCGACGACGGCTCGTCCACCTGCAACACAACGGCGTCAATCCGCAACTGTCTCAGCAGGTTCACGAACAACCACGCCCGATCACGGGCGTTGCCCTCGCCAAGCATCGCGATCCCGAATGGGGCGAGTGGCAACTTCGTTTCGTCGTCGGTCCGCAACACGATGTTTCGAGTGACGTAATAGAACAGGCGGCCGACGCGCTCTCGATCGCTTTTGGAGCCGGCAACAATCGCCTTCCCGATCTTCGCGTACCACTGGGCATCACGGATGTGGGTCACGTCGCGGATGGCGAACCGCGGCGACTTGATGCGTTCGACGCGATCCTTTTCGAGGCGACCCGTGTATTCGGCGTTGACCGGCTCGACAACTTCAAACGACTCCCCACCCATCTCCACCCAATCATTGAGCAGGCTCACAACCGTTTCGCGACGCGTCCGGATCACCAGTGTCTCAGGCTGAGACATCTCAATAAGCGTGTCGAGTACGTCGCTGCGCCGTCGCTTGCGTTTCGCCGAAGTCTCTGCGGTGCCTCCAGTCGGACCGCTGGAAACTTCAGACGAGCACCCCCAGGCCATCCCCAAGACCATCAGCCCAACCAACATCCGCCCGAGCACCGTCCTCGCGTCCCCGTTCACACTACCCCCCATCCGCACTCCCCTGGCCTCGCGGCCGCACACTCGATTCACCAACATCTGCATCACAACCAGCCTCTTCGCCGTACCACAAACTGTCAACCACTCTTATCAGTCGACACCTCTTGCACCGCATCCCGAATCCGCAACAGCCCTCTCCACAACTCCTCCAGGTCATCGAGCGGAATCATATTCGGGCCGTCGCTGCGAGCGGAATCGGGGTCGGGATGCGTCTCGGCGAACACCCCATCACACCCAGCTGCCACGGCAGAACGCGCCAGCACCGGAACCATTTCCCGCTGACCACCGGTTGTGGCCCCTCCGGGCAACTGCACGCTGTGCGTGGCATCAAAGATCACGGCCGCCCCGGTTTCCTGCATCAACGGGATCGCCCGCATATCATTGACCAGCCGCCCGTATCCGAAGGTGGTGCCCCGCTCGGTCAGCAACACACGCGAATTCCCCGCCTCCACACATTTTGACACGATGTGGCGAGTATCCTCGGGAGCCAGGAACTGCGGTTTTTTGACATTGACCACACCGCCATGCCGTGCCGCCGCCCTGGCAGCAGCGACGACCAAATCGGTCTGCCTGGCCAGAAATGCGGGAATCTGGAGAATCCCGCAGACTTCGGCAGCAGGCTCAGCCTGCTCGACCGTATGGATGTCGGTCGTAACCACCAGGCCTGTCTCGGTGCGGACGCGATCCAGGGTCGCCAATCCCTCATCAAGACCCGGCCCGCGGAAACTGTCGACACTGGTCCGGTTCGCCTTGTCGAAACTCGCCTTGAAGACAAGCGGCGCGCCCACCCGCTCAGCCATCTCGGCCAGTCGCACACCAATCTCCCGAGTCGATTGATCCGACTCGATGACGCACGGCCCGGCAACCAGCACCAACTGGCCTCCCTTGCCACACATGGCGTCGCCGATAGCGACCGGATTCTCAACCACTTCCACCTCCCTGTCCTGCCCCCGGAACGAACACCACCAGTGAACTGGGCAGGCACTCGATTTCCACTGGAACAGTTCCGGCAGGATCGCCATCCACCTGGAGAGGAATCGCACCTGCCGCCGGATCCGCAGCAACGATTCTCACCCGACTCGCAGTAGCCACGTGGACATCGGCTGCCCTGTCGTGAGTCCCTCGCAACAACTTCAAGGCGTAGCGAATCATATGGAACGCAGATCCTCGTTGCATCACCGTGACCACAAATTGGCCATCATTGGCGACGGCGGTGTGACCGACTTTCATCTTCATTCCGTAAGCAGGAAGGTTGGACACCATCACAACGGTTCCGTCAATCGGTTCCGTCTCTTGGTCCAAGAACACGTTCATTCGGGGATATCGGTAAGCACGCAGAGACTTCCAGATAGGTTTGACGTAAGACAGGTGCGTAATATTCCCGGTGCGACTGTTAGCCAATTCGTGGGCCACCAACGCGTCAAATCCGGCACTGGCCACCAATGTGAACAATTGCCCATTGGCTCGCCCGAGATCAACCGTCCTCGTATGGCCCGACGCAATGATGTCTGCGAGTTCACGTCCACTGGGCGGCAGCCCCAGATACCGGGCCAGCAAATTCTCAGTGCCCATTGGCAATACGGCCAAGGGCAGATCCGGGTGACGGTTGACCACATCGACAACAGTCCCGTCTCCACCGGCAGCCACCACCGCCGCGAGATGCTGCCGGGACACAGGATCCTGAACTCGTCGGTCAAGTTCCTCTCGCTGCGAAAACAGCCGCGGAGTCAGACCGTGACCGCGCAACGCACAGCACAGCTCGACCAATTCCCGCCGACGCCGGCCGGAACCCGACTTCGGATTCCGCTGGATCGCCACCCACGCACTGGTCATCGGCATGCTCACGAGTACCAAGCCTCCAGTTCGGTCAGCGATCGGATCACAGGCAAGCGACTCACCGACGGCAACAAAGAGGTATCCTCGCCCTCTATGTCTGAACGATCAACCTGAACTGCCTGCAAACCGCTGTTCAACGCCCCGCCGACATCGTTGACCGGATCGTCGCCAACCATCAACACCTGATCGGGCCGACATCCACAAGCCTCGACCAGGGCACCGAAAAATCCCGGCCCAGGCTTTTTCCACCCCACTTCCGAAGACACCACCACCGCGCGTGCCGACTGCAGTGGTGGCCACCCGGCGCAGATCGTGTGCAATCGACGGTCAAAATTCGAAGCAATCACCAACCGCAGGCCCAACCGTTGGATCCTGTCCACTGTTGTGGCGACATCATCGAAACACTTCCACGAAGACGGGCGACCGAAGTGCGCATACAACTCCTCGAAGCACTTCTCGACGGCCGACTCGTCTTCGATGTCCTCGAACACCTGGCCGACAACCCATCTCCACCGCACACATTCGGCTTCTTCGCTGGTTGCCAGTCCCGCCGGGCCCTTTGCGCGATCCATCTCAACGGACTTGGTCAATGCCGCAGCAAATCGTCGTCCCACCTCCGCCCGGTTCAAACGGCTGCCATGACAACGCCCGACCTCCGCATAAGCATCAACGACGGGTGGATCCGCTTCAATCAGCGTGCCAACCGCATCCAGTGCCACACACCGAATCGGAACCTGTGGCCCAGGGCGATGGACGGAATCCGCCGCTTGTCGCTCGTTCTCGCTCATGCCTCTCTCTGCCAATCCAATCGCGAGACCTGAACTCGTTCCAGTGACGCCCGGTCGATGTTGACGCCCAATCCGGGACCGGACAGGGCCGGAGCGTATCCACCAATCCCGAAGGTCAGATTCTCAACCGTCAGCCGTTCCCCGACCAGGTAACGATCGAAACTGCCCTCAAGGAACTTGATCCCACCGACTGACGTCGCAAAATGTCGCCCGGCAGCCGAGAGGATCCCCGTCTCTCCTACCTGGCAACCCAGCTGATAACCCAGTCCCGACTGGTGAGCCATCGCGGCTATCTCCAGAGAGTTCAGGAACCCTCCACACTTCGACAATCGGATGTTGAACAGATCGCAGGTCCTGGCCTCAATCGCCCTCCGAGCATCTCCGGCACTGCACAGGGATTCGTCGAGCATGATGGCGACATCGAGTTCCTGTCGGACCGCAGCCAATCCGGCCACGTCGGCATGAGGGACCGGCTGCTCCAGAGACGACACACCGTACCCGACCAGCCCTGCCATCTTCTCCACGACTTCCTCACATCTCCAAGCCTCGTTCGCATCCAGTCTCAGATCAACACGTTGTCCCACCGCACGACGGACCAACGACAGCAATTCTGCGTCGTCGACTCCGTCGACTCCGACTTTGACCTTGGCCTGATGAAATCCGAGCAACCGGATCACCCAGCCGCGAACTCGGAGTTTCCAGCGACGTGTGGGAGTGAAGGCCATGCTGTATCGGACGCGGTCAGACGACTCGCGAATGGCCATAGCCGGTGCGAAGCGACGGGTGATCTCGGAGAATGGCACTCCGACCGACCGAGTGGCCGCATCCAGAACAGCCAGTTCCAGGGCACAACGGGCCGAATGCCCGAAACTGTCCCGCCGACCCGGTGTGCCATCCGGCTGCGCCCCCACGGGGTCAGACAGTTCCACTTGACCACAGGCGGTGATGACCGCATCGAGGTCACTGAAAGAGTCGCCCAACTGACCGAACACGTCGGTTCCATCCAACTGCTCCAGCGCCGAATCGATTGTCTCTCCGGTCACATACTCTCGGGGCAACCCCTCGCCCCACCCTTCGCTGCCATCATCCATGCGGCAACGCACGACGACCGAGTCCGTCTCTTGCCGGGTATGTGATGCGTGCCGGACCGTGGTCTTCAACGGAATCCGAACGTGCCAGGCTGTCAGGTCTCTGATCCGCATCTTGATGCACTGGCCTTCCGACTGATCTTGCCGATTTCCTCGGTGGGTGTAACCAAACCACACCACTCCAACAAGGCCACCTCCCCCAACATTTGGCAGTGACACTTGTGCGACTTCCTGTTATCACCGGCCACCCGGACGCACGTCAGCCCCGTTCAAGATCACTGTCGGCCATTCCCATGCCCATCCCAGTCTCTCAGATGTGGACGGTCGCCCGGTATGTGATGGGCCAACGATTGCGTGGACGTCGACGTTTCCCCTTGGTCCTGATGCTCGAACCACTCTTTCGCTGCAACCTGGCGTGTGCGGGCTGCGGCAAGATTCAGCACCCGACCGAAGTGCTACGACAACACCTCTCGCCAGCACAGTGCTTTGAAGCGGCCGAGGAATGCGGTGCCCCCATCGTGTCGATTCCCGGAGGGGAACCCCTCCTGCACCCCGACATCGTCGAGATTGTCGACGGTCTGATCGACCGCGGAAAGTACGTCTATCTCTGCACCAATGCCCTGTTGCTCGAAAAGGCGCTGCCACAATTCACCCCCTCGAAGCAACTGACATTTTCGGTGCACCTGGACGGCCCCGCAGAAGAACACGACACCGCCGTCTGCCGCGACGGAGTTTACGACGTCGCCGAATCCGCCATCGTTGCGGCCATCGCTGGCGGATTCCGAGTCACCACCAACACCACCGTATTCAACACAGCCCAACCCGATCGTTTCCCCCCTTTCTTTGACCGCCTGATGCGACTCGGGGTTGAGGGCATGATGATCTCTCCCGGCTACCCATACGAAAAGGCTCCCGACCAACAGCACTTCCTGCACAGAAACATGACCGTAGATCTGTTCCGACGGCTCTTGACCAATCGTCCTCGCGGCTGGCGGTTCAATCAATCCCCACTGTTTCTCGAGTTCCTTCAGGGTCGCTGGGACCTGCCGTGCACCCCATGGGGTAACCCGACCTACAACCTTTTCGGCTGGCAGCGGCCGTGCTACCTGCTCGAGGAGGGGGCCTATGCTGCGACCTATTCCGATTTGATCGACCACACCGACTGGGATTCCTACGGCCCGGACAGCGGCCACCCGGCATGCAGCGACTGCATGGTGCACAGTGGATTCGAACCGACCGCTGTCACTCAGACATTCGGATCCCTGAAGGGATTCTGGGCCACAGCGCGTTCGGTACTGTTCGGACCTCCACGAACGCGGGTCCCCGAGCCGGCCTCGTCGCCGGTCTCGACCGACGTCCTGCCGCTTCCGGTGGTCACAGCCGACGAGTCGTTTCGCCGAGCCGCCTGAGATGCCCACGATCGCAGACCGGATTGCCGACAACCTGACACGTGTTCGGGCACAGATCTCTCAGGCCTGCCAGCGAGCCGGTCGTGACAGCAATGACGTAACGCTTGTGTGTGTCACCAAGTACGCCCGCCCCGAGTGGATTGACGGACTTCTCGAGTGTGGAGAGTTCGTACTCGGAGAGAGTCGGCCACAACAACTCGAGCAACGCGCTTCCCGATTCTCGGACCAGGTCCAATGGCACCTGATCGGCCAGCTGCAACGCAACAAGGTTCGCCGCACTTTGGCCGTGACCTCGATGATTCACTCGGTGGACAGCATGAAACTGCTCGAACGGATTGACACCATCGCCGCCGACGACGGTCATCGCCCCTCCGT
Source organism: Planctomycetaceae bacterium (assembly GCA_002724315.1). Taxonomy (GTDB): domain Bacteria; phylum Planctomycetota; class Planctomycetia; order Planctomycetales; family Planctomycetaceae; genus UBA8437. Next base: position 25,432 of record PBOJ01000085.1, read on the forward strand.
GTTACTGCAGGTAAACATTTCGGGCGAGGACACCAAGGGAGGTTTCACCAGTGACGTGCTCCGAGACGCCTGGCCCCGCATCCACTCGCTCGCATCGGTGCATGTCCGCGGGTTGATGACCATGGCCCCGCTGACAGACGATCCTCGCAACTCCCGAGACACCTTTGACCGGCTCCGCCATCTCTCTCTCGAACTGGGTGCGGGCCCGACAGGGCAGGGGGGAGCCTGCCTCACAGAATTGTCCATGGGAATGAGCAACGACTTCGAGATCGCCATCGAGGCGGGCGCCACGATCATCCGCCTGGGCCGGACCCTTTTTGAAGGTCTCGACGCCTGACGGCTCCTCAGTCGGCGCTACAACCCCAACACGTGTCCGGATTCGGCACTCGTTCCGATCAGCCACCCGTCCTCGCCATCCTCCTGCCAGGACATTTCCTCCCCAACAGCCATGGTGACCGGCTCCAGGGATTCGGTCTCGAGTCGAAACCGCTCGTCGCCCATCGGAGCCAGGAACTTGCGGAACCAGATCATCTGGCGCACTCTCTCACACGGACCATCCAGACAGATTGACACGCCCCTTTCGGCCCAGTCGAACAGCATCCCGAAATAGCCGCTGGGAACGTACTTCACGTGCGACATGTCGACGGCCACGCAGGTCACTCCATCGATTTCGACCAACTGCGTCAACGTCTCACGGAGCAGCGCCAAGTCCGCTCCGTCCCAGATGTCCATCGGTCCCAGGTTGATCACCTGATATCCGCTCAGTTTTTCGATCGTCATCCGGTGTCTACGAGCCATCAGTATTCCTCACGGAGTCGGCATTGCTTGACGGGAGAAGTTTGTCCGGCCGCCGGAAACCACTCCTTTCGAAGCGTCCCGAGAGCCAGCCCCCCCTGTAAGGAAGCAATCACTGCGCCAAAGAACCGCAAAGCCCAGTCGCAACACTTAAGTCCCTTGACTACCAGGACTTGTGGCGAAAGAAACGGGAGCCCCCATCTCAGCCAACGTTGTGTTCCCACAACGCCTGTTGCCCAAATGCAACATCCGGCTGGCCGAAACGATCCCAGTCAGACCCCGCCCCGAACGGGCCGGTCATTCATCGGAATCTCTGGCGGAATCCACATAAAGCAAACGGCCACAGTTGTTGCAGTAGACGACCTGCCCCAGAGACAATTCGACCTGGAACTGCGGCGAAACCTGGATCGAACACGCTGTGCAGGACCCCTCGACGACCTCAGCCATCGCTCCGGCCCCGTGGGCCTTGACCAATCGACGGTATTGTTCGGCGACGTCCTGCGACAACTGGGACTCCGACTGGGAGATGGCGTCCTCGAGTTTCTGTCGCTCCTCGTGCAACCCGGGTTCGACAGCGGCAACTTCCGCCGCCACCCGTTCCTGTTCCTTCTGCGCGGATTCCCGTTCGCCCTCGATCTCGGTGACCCGCTTCTGGCTACCCTCAACACGGTCGTACAGTTCGAGAATCTCGTCCTCGAGCACACTGTTGGCGACCGTATCTGCGTCGATCTGACCTTTGATGATATCGAATTCCCGATTTGACGAAGCGGTATTGAGTTTCGACTTCAGGTCAACGATTTTCGTTTCGTTGGTTTTCAGTTGCAGGGCCCGTTCGTCAGAGGCTTTCCTGAGGTTGGTGACCGACAGTTGTTCGGCATCCACCTCTTCCTGTTTCCGGGAAGTCACCGCCTCGTACGCCCGCACTCTCCGCGGACCGGCTTCGAGTTCATCCAGCACCCGCATGTGCTCGACGTGCAACTGGTGGAGCTCTCTCAATCCACTGGCAGCCGTCGTCATGCCGTTGTCTCCTACTGTGACCGGGTTCCCGAAACCGGATCTCAAAACAAAAAAAGCCGGTCGGAGGTTGCCGACCGGCTTGGGCCATCAGTTGGTGCTTCCCGCGAGCACCCCTTCGAGGAATCCTCTGAGTTGTCGGCTCCGGACCGGGTGCTGCAACTTCCTCACAGCCTTTGCCTCGATCTGTCGCACTCGTTCGCGAGTCACTTTGAAGATCCGCCCAACTTCTTCCAGCGTGTAGGTGTAACCGTCACCGAGCCCATACCTGAGCTTGATGATTTCACGTTCCCGATATGTCAACGTCTTGAGGACGTCGTCAATCTTGTCCTTGAGCATCTCCTGCGTGGCCGAGTTGACGGGGCTGTCGGTGTTGTTGTCTTCGATGAAGTCACCGAAGTAGCTGTCCTCGCTCTCGCCAACTGGACGGTCCAAGCTAATGGGATGACGGGAGATCTTCAAGACACGGCGGGTCTCTTCCAGGCTCACATCGGCTGCCTCGGCCGTTTCTTCGAGCGTGGGCTCACGGCCCTTCTCCTGAAGCAACTGTTTGCTGACCTTCCGCAGCTTCGACATCGTCTCGATCATGTGGACGGGGATACGGATGGTCCGGGCCTGGTCAGCAATCGCCCTGGTGATCGCCTGCCGGATCCACCATGTCGCGTACGTCGAGAACTTGTAGCCCCGTCGGTACTCGTACTTATCGACAGCCCGCATCAAACCAGTGTTCCCCTCCTGGATCAGGTCCAGGAAGCTCAGTCCACGGTTGCGGTATTTCTTGGCGATCGAGACCACCAACCGCAGGTTGCCCCCCGAGAGTTCTCTCATTGCCTGCTCGTAGTCGGCAAACCGCTTTTCGATGATCTCCATCCGCACCCGAAGGCTCTCAGGAGACTCGAGTGTCAGCAGAACCAGATCCTGCAATTCGCGCTGGAGGTTGGCCCGCTCGTCCTTGGCTGACTTCAATCTCCGAATGCTCTTCAGGTGACGCTGGATCTCGACCATCCGTTCATTGATCTGCTCGAGCCGTTTCATCACAGGCTGCATTTTCTGGGTGCGAACACTGAGTTCCTCCACCAGCGTCACGATCTTCCTCCGACGCCGGTCGATGACCGGAATCAGCTTTTCTCTGGTCGCGTCCGAAACCCGGGGATTGACCATCTTCTCGGCGTCTGGCAAATACTCCTGCCTCAGAAGGTCAATCGTTTTGAGATTGTGAGGCATCCGACCGAGAATCTGCGTCTTCTCGAGCCCCTCTGTCACCGAGACCTTGATCGTTCGGTCGAAGGGAAGTTCACTGTGGTGGACTTTCCGGAGAATCTCGATGGCGGTCCTCAGGGGAAAATCGCTTTCCAGGAGCGCTCGCCGGAACCTCTTCCGGGTCACTTCGATCTTCTTGGCAAGAGAGATTTCTTCGGCACGTGTCAGAAGCGGAATCTCTCCCATCTGGGTCAGGTACATCCGCACCGGATCGTCAATTCGCCGCGACCGATCTTCACCGATCACTGACTTTTGGCGTGAGTTGCGAGACTTGCGCTTGGAAAGATCCTCTGGAGGATTCTTGTCAGCCACGACATCGAGTCCCAGTTCCTCGGCACACATCAGGAGTGCGTCAAGCTTCTCTGGGGTCGCTGCTTCATCAGGCAGGTAGGCATTGACCTGAGAGTACGTCAGGTACCCCTGGGCCTGCCCCTGTTCGATCACAGCCCTGAGTTCTTCAATCAAGCGATACACGATCCGATCCTCCCACTAATTCAACGAATCACGCCTTGGCGGGTTCGTTTCTGGTGGTGTTCAAACGCCCGTCGCAGTCGGGTCTTGTCATCGTCATGCAGTCCACCGTCCGCCTGTTGGTCGGCCGACCGGGAACCCCGCTCTGCTTCAAAGTTCTCTCGCTCTCGACGCCACTTCAACACTTGCACAGTCTCTTCGACGAGATCGATCTCGGAATCCGACATCCGCTCCGACGTCTGCTTCATCCGGGCCTCTTCGTCGATTTTCACCAGGACTCGTTTCAATTCCGGATCCTCCAACGTCGAAGCGACTCGTTCAAACGTCGGCAGGTCTCCGTTGTCGTGAATCTGGTAACAGACTTCCAGTAACTGCCGCAGAAACGTGTCACGAATTTCCTCGGCTCGCACCTGCTCCCGTATCCGTCCGATTGACTCGGGTGACGAAACCAGGATCGCAACCAATTCGCGTTCGGCCCTGTCCACCCTCGTCGAGTCCTTCCGATCCCCCATGGCAGACACAGGTTGCTTCGCCGCTTCTCGGCTCCTCGAAGACCTGCCCGCCGTGCCGGATTCACCATCGTCGAAACGTGTCGAGACACGGCCGCTTTCGGCACCTGTGACTTGTGCACGTTCACGCTGTTGGTTCTGACTTTCCGTGCGACGTTGCTGCAAAGCCGTCCGCAATTCGGACTCGGCAACACCCAATCGCTGGCTGACCATTCCGAGGATCACTGCCTCACGAGGAGTATTGCCCAACTTCGGTGCCGAGACAATCAACTCCAGCATTTCAGAGAGCAATCGCTGGCGGGAATCGACTGTTGCCGTCCCGATCCGGGCCACTGCGGCCTGCCATTTGAAGTCCAGCGCCTCTGGAGCCGCTTCGGACAATTCGCGAAAAGCCGTTTCCCCGTGCCGTTCGAGGAATTCGGCTGGATCCAATCCCTCGGGCAACGTCAAGACCCGCAGGTCGACGTCCTGGGCGAGAAAACGGGGAAGAGCCCTCTCGGCGGCCATCTGGCCCGCCTGGTCACCATCGTAGACAAGTACCACTCGCTGGGACATCCGCTTCAACGCCGTGACGTGTTCGTCGGTCAGGGCCGTCCCCAAAGTTCCAACCACGTTGTCCACGCCGTATTGATGGGCGGTCACACAGTCGGTGTACCCCTCCACGACCACCGCTGCCTTTTGACGGCGGATCCCGTCACGTGACAGGCCCAGTCCATACAAGAGACTCTTTTTCGAGAACACCGGGTTCTCTGGGCTATTGAGATATTTGGGAGCGTCGGGATAAGAGTGATCCGGAAGGATTCGGCCACCAAACCCGACGGTTCGCCCACCGAGGTCGTGGATCGGGAACAGAACGCGATCGACGAAATCGTCGCGAAGACCTGACCCATCCTGCCGCTGCCGTACCAACCCCGCAGACTCGAGCTCGGACGCGCGGTAACGTCCTTCGGCCCTTTTCTGCAACCAGTCCCACACCGGCGGGTGGAATCCAATCCGGAACACCGATACCGTCTCTGCCCCCAAGCGCCGTTGTTCGAGGTAATCTCGCGCCCGATTCGCCTCGGGTGCGTCAACAAGAAAGCTGTGGAACTGTTCTTCGGCCCATCCCAGGATCTCATAGAGCCGCGACTTCTCGTCTCTTCCAGCACCTGGGGCTCGACGCTGACGCGGAATTTCCAGGTTGGCACGTTCGGCCAACTGCTCCAATGCCTCGCGAAACCCCACGTTCTCGAAATGCATCACCCACGAGAAGCAGTCACCGCCGGCATCGCAAACCCAGCATCGGTACGTCTGGCGGTCGGCATACACGTGCAATGACGGGTTGTGATCATCGTGAAACGGACAAAGCGCGACGTGATCACCTCGGCCGCCCCGGGCCGTCAGTGAGACCGTTTCACCGACCAACGAGACAAGGTCCGTCTGAGAACGGACCTGCTCCTTGAAGTCGCCAGCGTAGCCACCTGTCACAGGACTCTCCTGCGATGCCTGGTTCCAGCTCCTCCTGCCATGAGCGTCACGACAAGAACTACCGGTCCCCACTCGACATGTCCAGGCGATCCAACGACCCCCAAATCCATGCGAGACACGACAATACTAGCCGACAAAGGGGACGGGTCAAGCAACCGAGAAAGCTCCCCCGGTGTCTTTGAACCGCACAACCGGAACAAGTCATCCGACGGTCGCGATCGGAAGCAAACCCAGTGTCTGCGACCACCTGGACCGCAAGACGAGCGACGGCCGCAACTCAATCGCCGTCCTCGTCCGGATCACGATTCTCATCAGAATCGGATTCCGTCTCGTTGGTCTCGGCCGCCTCACCGGCATCCGGTTCTCTGCCGTTCTCATCGGGTTCGGGTTCGGGTTCCGATTCATCCGAACCCGCCTCTGCGGTGACATCCGACTCATCCCCTTGTCCTTCGCCATCGACACGGGACATTTCGAACAACGGATTGTCTCCAAACCGGCGTTTGCACTTCGGGCAAACCGCCTTGGCGAGCCCCTTGCCGGACTTGCCGCCAATCTTCTCCTTCTTGCGGGCGTCCTCGCTGACAATCAGCCCACAACCCTCGCACCGACATCCAACACGAGTGACCTCATAGGCCTCATCGGCCTCGTAGTAGGCCACATGATCAACAACCATCATGGTTGTCTCTTCGTTGTAGTGACATGTCAGTTCGTTGAGAGTGTCTTTCAACGGAACGCCAACATCCGCCCCGAAAGCCGTTATCTCAAACAACTCCTCGAGCCGCCGAGAGAGCCGGCGAAATTCACTCAACGAAAACGACAGGAAATCGATCGTTTTCGATCCCGAATCCTCCGGCAGCCGCACCGCAATCCGGCCAACGCCAAAGACTTCGATCCCGGCAAACATGGATTCGTGAGCATAAGGTGCTGGCTGCACCACCCGCAGTGACTGGCAAAGCTCACCGGACAGACTGACAAATTCGGATGCGGGCAGACCATCCGTCGAACGCACGTCCTCGAGGTGACCGCGAACTTGCTCCCGAATCTCGGGCACTTTTTTTGACGCCCCGCCACCAAACAAACCGCCCCCTTTGGCCAATTTGACCAGCAGCAGGTTGTCTGCCGAAAACCCCAAATCAACCGATTCAAATTTCCCCGCCAGGCTGTCCACTTTCAGTTTTAGCGAACCGGGATCCACCTGGTGCATCCGCACGTCGTCAAACCACTCCACGTACAGCAGTTCGACCTGTTCCTCTTCGTTCTCGCCCTCGGCAGCATCGCCCCCCTGACCCGGATCCCAGTTCTGCTGCGGCACATGGAACGGTGACTGGCACTTGGGACACCGGCCCGATTTGCCGCGGTGACGCTCCTGAACCTCGATGGGATGTCCGTTGGGGCAAAAGACGATAAAACCGGTCTTCGCGGTCGCCCTGGCACCGCCTCGAGTGGCTGACGAAGCGCCCTTCCGGCGCCGCGTGTGGCCCTCTTCCTCTTCCCGCATCGCGATGTCCAACAACGCGTCCCCACTGGCCGCCACAGGGTGAGATGTGTCGCCACTGCCTGCCCCGGCCTTGCCGTCCTCTCCCGACTCTCCCGACTCTCCCGACTCTCCCGACTCTCCCGACTCTCCCGA
>PBOJ01000086.1 GCA_002724315.1 Planctomycetaceae bacterium
ACACTGATGCTGTTGAAACTGGCATCAACGGCGGTTCTGAGCACCGTGTCGACCTGGCCGGGTGTCATCACCGCATCGGTCATCACCACCGCGAGCATGGTGCCCATGTTCGGGCCGATCATCGCGGCCCCCTTGGCAGCACCACTGACACGACAGGCCCCTTCGGCCAGTGTGGCTTCGTGGACTGACTGCTTGGCCACCGTATCGGTGGTCATCATCGCGCGGGCCGCAGCGTGAAAGGCTTCGGGCGAATCTGACAGTGAGGATGCGACACGGGGAATTCCTGAGGTGATCAATTCCAGTGGAAGGTAATGCCCAATCACGCCGGTCGAACAAACCAGCACCGCCTCGGGATCACAATCGATCTCCCGGGCAACCACCTCAGTCATTGTCTTCGCATCCGCGATGCCCCGGGCACCTGTACAGGCATTGGCGTTACCCGAATTGATGACCACCGCCCGGACACCCTCTCCGGGGACGCGTTCGCGTGACACCTTGACCGGGGCCCCACAGACACGATTGGCCGTGAACACGCCAGCCGCAGCCACGGGGCCATCGGCAACAAACAGGGCCAGGTCCAGCGTCGTCGGGTCGTCCTTGATGCCACAAGCCACGCCCGCAGTCCGGAAGCCGGCCGGCAAGAGACAGGGGGCCACGTCACCGTCGGTGTCGATCATCTGTTTCATCCTTCCCGGCAGAGTTGTCCGGAACCGTCAATCCGGCAGCAGGCCGGTCGTCTCAGGGAATCCGAACATCAGGTTGAAGTTCTGCACCGCCACGCCGGCGGCCCCCTTGACCAGGTTGTCCAGGGCCGAGAGCACCACCAGGTGACCTCCGCTGTCCCTCACGGTGATGTCACAGTGGTTGGTGCCCGACACGTCACGGGTCCGTGGCAGGTGGTCGACGACCCGCACGAACGGGCACCCGTCGTAGTACGTCCTCATGGAGGCCAGTGCGGTCTCCGCCGACCCGTCACCGGTGGGCCGACAGTAAATGGTGCACAGGATCCCTCGGTCCATGGGGACCAGATGCGGAGTGAACACCACCTGCACCGGCTGATCGCTGACACGACTGAGAACCCCGGCGATCTCGGGAGTGTGCCGGTGATCCCCCACCCCGTAAGCCGAGATGCTCTCGTTGCACTCGGGGTACAACGTGGTCAATTTCGGTGATCGCCCGGCTCCGGACACGCCGCTCTTGGCATCGATACAAATCCCCGACGGTTCGATCAACCGATCGCTCAACAGGGGAGCCAATGCCAGAATCGAGGTGCTGGTGTAACAGCCCGGATTGGCCACCAGGCTGGTTGACTCATCAACACGGTGTCCGGGCAATTCGGGCAACCCGTACGGGGTCGTGGCCAGCCGCTCGGCATCGGTGTGTTCCAGGCCATACCACTGCTGGTAGGTGTCAGCGTCATCAAGCCGATAATCGGCACTCAGGTCGATCACGCGGAGCCCGGCATCCAGCAGGCCCGGAATCGTGGCCATGCTGGCACCATGGGGCAGGCAACCGAAGACCGCGTCCGCCCGCTCGGCAATCTCCTCGAGTGACAACGGCTCGCAACGGAGATCGAGCCGCCCGTGAAGGGTCGGATGCACCTCGCTGACAAGCGGTGCTTCGTCCTGTCGGGTCGTCAGAGCGGTGATCTGGACCTGCGAATGGTTCAGCAGAATCTTGATCAACTCCAGCGCCGTGTATCCGGTCGAGCCCAGGATGGCTGCACGGACCATGATCAACGTCCTCGGTTCGGGGGGACCACTCATTCTAGACCCCTCCACGAGCCGGCGACAGGGCCACTTTCGCAGTCGACAAATGGCTTTCAACACGCGGTTTGCATTGACCGTCAAAATGATCACAATGGTCCCGTTCCCAACCGGAACCAGTCGTTTCCGGCCGGACAGACGGACATCAAACGAGGACACAGCATGGCCAACGTGTCAGAACTGGCCGCCGCCGCACTGACGAACGGTGAGGGAATTCTGAGATTGGCGCCGACATGGGTGCCCCGGTCGTTCCTGCAGCCCGGTCGCCGGCTGAAATTGCATCCCGCCGACTACTACGCACTGGGCGCCCATCGCGGTGGCATCGACGAACGCTGGTTCGCTTCGACCACCCCGGCAGCCAACGAGGGAGCATCGCCCGACGAGGGGCTCAGCTACTGCGTCCATGAGGGTCAGCGATTCACGCTGCAAGAGGCTGTCGGAGAGCTCGGTGCCGAGATGGTCGGTGATGCGATCTGGAATGAATTCGGCCGCTGGCCGGTCTACTCGAAGTTTTTCGACAACATGGGTCCTATCCCGCACCACATGCACCAGAATGCCGAACAGGCGAAGCTGGTTGGCCAGGAAGGCAAGCCCGAGAGTTATTACTTCCCACCACAACTCAACGCGATCGGCAACAACTTCCCCTACACGTTCATGGGCCTGGAACCGGGAACGTCAAAGCAGGACGTGATCGACTGCCTGGCTCGCTGGGACGATGGCGACAACGGCATCCTCGACCTCTCGAAGGCCTATCGCCTGAAGCCCGGCACCGGATGGCTGATTCCCCCCTGCGTTCTGCACGCCCCCGGGAGCCTTGTGACCTACGAACCCCAGTGGGGGAGCGACGTGTTCGGGATGTACCAGTCGCTGGTCGAGGGCCGCGAGGTGCCTCGCTCGCTGCTGACCAAGGACTTCCCCGAGGAATTCCACGATGACATCGAGTACCTGGTCGACGCACTCGACTGGGACCAGAACGTGGATCCCAACTTCAAGGACAACCATTACCTGGAGCCCATTCCGGTCGCTGACACGGCCAGCGAGGGCTACGTCGACCGCTGGATCGTCTACGGCACCGTGGACGGACGGCAGTTGTTCTCGGCCAAGGAACTGACCGTCGACCCCGGCGCCAGTTGCACGATCTCCGACACGGGGGCGTACGGCTGGATCACCGTCCAGGGTGAGGGCACCATCGGTTCACTGAAGTTGCAGACCCCCGCGATGATCCGCTTCGGCGAGATGACCGACGACGAGGTGTTCGTCTCGGCTCCGGCCGCCGCGGCGGGCGTCACGATCACCAATTCCGGCACCGAACCGCTGGTCTCACTGCGGTACTTCGGTCCCGACGCCAACCCGGATGCCCCGAGTGTCGGCGACCACAAAGCCAACTGAAACACCAGGCGAATCTCCCAATCGCGACACGTCGCACCACGACAGGAATCCCGAGATGTCGGACAGCACCACCAGCCATGCCTTCCCCAAGATTCACAACGCCATGTGGCCCGGACTCGTCGGCAAAGGTGACGAAGAGGGACAGGAACCTCCGATCAGTCTCGAGAAAATGCTCGAACTGACGGCCAATGCCGAAGTCGACGGGCAGAAATTCGAGGGGGTCGATTACTTCCTGTTCCATCCCCACACCGACCCGGATGCCGACGAGGACGAACTGAAGCGAATCGCCGACCTGATCGCCAGCCACGGCCTGGTCGTCGGCTCACTGGTTGCCCCGGTCTGGCCCGGCACGGTCGGAGACTCGGCGATGGGTGACGACGAATCCCGTGAAAAGTTCCTCGATGCCATTCGCAAGGCCTGCCGCATCGCCGGAATCTTCAACGACATTGGCATCCGAAAATACGGTGTGATCCGAATCGATTCGGCCGAATTCGGAGTCGAGACGTGGGCCGAGGACAAGTCGGCCAACACGGCCAGGATTGCCGAAACATTTCGGATGGCGGCCGACATCGCCGCCGACCACGGCGAGCGACTGGCTGCAGAGGGTGAGATCTGCTGGGCCGGCATGCACTCGTGGCGAGACATGCTCGACCTACTCGAGGCCGTCGACCGGCCTGGGACTCTTGGATTCCAGGCCGACCAGGCCCACACCTACCTCTACCTGATGGGTTACAACGCTCCGGAACATGCCCTGGTCGGAGCGGAGTACACCGACGAAGAATTTTATCCGGCTTACGAATCGATGACCGACCAGCTTCGCCCCTGGACGATTGACTTCCACGTCGCCCAGAACGACGGCACCGTCCACGGGGCCGGCTCGCACGACAAGACCGGGCGACACTGCCAGGCCGACGACCCCAACGGAAAACTCGACATCACCCGCACCGCCGAATACTGGTTGCGAGACGCCCCCTCGAGAGGCATCGAACACATCTGCTGGGACGGATGCATGTTCTCCAACGAGGTGCTCGAGACACCCGCCACCTGGAACGCGATCCTGAAAGCGATGCTCGACGTCCGAGCTGCCCACGGCTGGAATGCTTAGTGCCTCCCCTCCCCTGCCCTCGTTCTTCTTGAGATAAAGATCCACCAGATGAGTGACAAAACCCCCCTGAACATCGGCATGATCGGTTACGGCTTCATGGGCCGGGCCCACTCGAACGCCTACTGCAAAGTCGGCAACTTCTTCGACACCAAGTACCAACCGGTGCTCAAGGCCGCCTGTGCCCGCAGCCAGGAGAGTGTCCAGGCGTTTGCCGACAACTGGGGCTACCAGACCATCGAAACCGACTGGCGGGCTCTGCTGGAACGTGACGACATCGATGCGGTGGATATCTGCGTCCCCAACAACCTGCACAGAGAGATCGCGTTGGCCGCCGCCGATGCCGGCAAGATGATTCTCTGTGAAAAGCCGCTGGCGATGGACACCGCCGAGGGCGAGGAAATGTGCCAGGCCGTCGAGGCAGCCGGCGTGGCCAACATGGTCTGGTACAACTACCGACGTGTGCCCGCCGTCTGGCTCGCAAAACAGTTGATCGACGAAGGACGACTGGGCAAGATCTTCCACTACCGCTCGGTCTTCCTCCAGGACTGGACCATCTCGGAAGACCTGCCACAGGGCGGTGAGGCCCTGTGGCGACTTGATGTCGATGCCGCCGGCAGCGGTGTTACCGGCGACCTGCTGGCTCACTGCATCGACACGGCCATCTGGCTCAACGGTGGAATCTCCACCGTGTCGGCCATGACCGAGACCTTCATCAAGGAGCGAACTCATCAGTTGACCGGTGAAGTCCAGAAGGTGGGGATCGACGACGCGTGTGCGTTCCTGGCCCGTTTCGAAAACGGTTCGCTGGCGACCTTCGAGTCGACCCGTTACGCGAGAGGCCACAAAGCGCTGTACACACTGGAGATCAACGGCGAACACGCGTCCATCGCCTGGGATCTTCACGACCTCCACCGGCTCTCCTACTTCGACCACCGTGACGATTCGCTAGTCCGCGGCTGGCGGTCGATCCACGTCACCGACGGCGACATGCCGTACATGGACAAGTGGTGGGTGCCCGGGCTACAGATCGGCTATGAACACACCTTTGTGCACCAGGTCGCCGATTTTCTCGAAAGCCTGGAGACCGGCGAACCGGCTTCTCCGACATTCCGCGACGCGCTGGAGACGCAGAAGATCTGCGACGCGGTGCTCGACAGCGCCCAGAGTGGCCAATGGACCGAGGTCTGAATCCTTCCACCCCTCCGACACTGTCCGACCGAACCACACGAGGACCCCAATCGATGGACCGACAGCCAATCTCCGAAGAGGGCTACAGCAAGTTGCGGGAGGAAATCCGGGTATTGGAGGACGAGCGGATTCCGGACGTGCGAGAGAAGGTGGCGGAGGCACGGGCCGAGGGCGACCTGAAGGAAAACGCCGAGTATCACGGCCAGCGAGAGTCGCTCGGAATGCTCGAAGCCAAGCTCAACCAACTCAAGAACAAGCTCTCCCACTGCGAAATCGTTGACAAGAGTAAGCTGCCCAAGGACGTGATCACTTTCGGTAGCCGCGTGACCGTCAAAAATCTTGATGATGGCGACGTCGAACAGTACGAGTTCGTCGGCCCGGGTGAAGAGGACTACACCGACGAAGTGATGAAGATCCTGACAACCAGTCCGCTGGCCAGCGCCCTGATGGGCAAGAAGGTCGGTGATCAGGCCGAGTACGAAGCACCGATCGGTGTGTTACGATACGAGGTCGTATCGTTCGAAGACTCCTGAACCGATCATCCAGTCGAGAACTTTCCCACAAACCCTACCACTGCCCGATCCTCGGGCCGTTCCACGCCCCCTGGAGACTCCCCATGCCACTCGGACGACTTTCTCTGACCCTGGTTGCCCTGGCCACGCTGATCGTCACCGGCACGGTCACCGCGGCCGATATCTCACAGTTCCGCGGTGCCGCGGGTGACGGCCACGCCCAGGCCGCCGGGCTGCCGATCACCTGGAACCAGACCGATCACGTGGCGTGGCAAGTCCCGATCGCCGGCAAAGGCTGGTCGAGTCCGATCGTGGTCGCCGACAAGCTGTACCTGACGACCGCGGTGGCCAAGACCGGAGGCGGACCCGATGACCAGTCATTGCGGGCGATCTGCCTGGACATCAAGACCGGTAAGACCGTCTGGGACCAGGAAGTGTTTTCTCGCAACCACGTATCAACACGTGGCCTGCTGCATTCCAAGAACAGCCATGCCAGCCCGACTCCCATCAGTGACGGCAAGAAGCTGTACGTGCACTTCGGTACCGAGGGCACTGCGGCGCTGGACCTGGCTTCCGGACGTATTGCCTGGAAGATGCAGGACCTGGCCTACGTACCCCGGCACGGCAACGGCGGATCACCGGCACTTGTCGACGGGTTGATGGTGGTCACCTGCGATGGCCAGGACGTCGATTACGTCGCGGCGATCGATTGCCGCAACGGCAAAATCGCCTGGAAGACTGATCGGACACTCGACCTGCCCCGAAAGTTCTCGTTTTCCACGCCGTTGGTGATCGACGTCAAGGGCAAGAAGCAGATCGTCTGTCCCGGCACCGGACTGGTCGCGGCCTACGAACCAAAGACCGGCAAGGAAATCTGGCGAGTCCTCTACGGAGACGGTTACTCCGTGATCCCTCGACCGATCTACGGCCATGGACTGGTGTATGTCTGCAGCGGATGGGGAGTGCCGACGTTGTTTGCCATTCGACCGACTGGCACCGGAGACGTCACAGAGACCCACGTTGCCTGGAAACAGACCTCCAAGGCCAACGTCCCTCACACCCCGTCCGCCCTGCTGATCAAGAACGAGCTGTTCCTGATCAGTGATACCGGCATCGCCAGTTGCCTGGATGCTCTCACCGGAAAACTGCACTACCGCAAGCGGATCGGTGGCAAGTATTCGGCCTCACCCACGTTCGCCGACGGCAAGATTTTCATTCAAAGCGAAGGCGGGCGAGGGTTCGTGCTGAAACCCGGACGCGAGTTCGTCGAACTGGGACGCAACCAACTGGAGGGTCGCACGTACGCCAGTTACGCCGTCGCCGACGACGCGATATTCATCCGAACCGAAAATCGGCTGTTCCGCATCCAGGAGTAGCCGATTCGCGAAAGCCGATCGATACACCGCGAGCCAGCCGGCCCTCGGTGGAGCCAGTCAACTCCACCGGCCGGACGGTTCGCGTGATCCGACCGATCAACCTCGATCAGGCGTCGACGTCGAACAGCATCCGTCCGGGGCCGTGATCGACGCAGTCTTCCTCGTGCCACAACGGCAGTCCCGCTGCATAACGAGCGGCCAGGATCTGGACCTTGTCCTCAGAACCTGGCTTCGACTCGGTCTTTTCGAAGGGGTTGAACCCCATCTCGTCATGCAGATCGATCTGGAATGGTCGATCCGCATTCTCTTCAAACAAATAGTCCAATGGCAGACCAGCTTCGGTCTCCAAGCCCTGGGGCACCTCGAAGGGTGTCGACATCCGGCGCGCTCCACTCTCTGCTGCAAATCACTGTCGTCCATCGCCTCCCTGCGCCCTCTTCCATCCAATGACAGCCCATCCGGGGCCGCTGACCGACACACGACTCCAAGGTCATTGACCATCGTGACGCCGATCGGGCGCCAGTCGAGAAGGAATCCGACGACCGACGACCTCCACTCGGGAGGCCCCACACTCATCACCATCCCATTCGGCGACTCAACGCCAGCCAACACGTCATCCTGATCCATCATCGGGCCAATCGGCCCAGGTGTCCGAATCCCATCGAACTGTCCGACGCGATCTGAGATTCCGCCGATACCGAACCGCAACACGCGAGACAGAGAGGTCGAAGATTCGCGTGAGAAGAGGGGAAAACGCGGTGGTGAGGAGAATCACGATGTCGTGTCGAAGCAGCCTAAACGTGCTGACAAAGCCGATTGTCTCGCCACGTGTCGCGAAAGTCAAACACTTTCCGAACCATTCCGGCAACACGGTGGCGCACCCGGTCAAACCGTTGCAACCGGTTACGGACGGCTGACTTGATATCGCTTCAACTTGCGGTCCAGCGTCGACCGCTCGATGCCCAGGATTCGGGCAGCCTGTGACTTGTTCCACTCGGTTGACTCAAGCACCGCCAGAATGTGCTGCTGCTCCAGCGTCTCCAGCGACACATTGCCACCACTCGGAACGACCGACGAAGATGATGAGGACTCGTCGGTCGTCGCCAGGGTCGAAAGCTGAATATCCGCCTCGGAGATCTGGTCACCGGCACAAAGGATCACCGTCCTTTCCACCGCGTTCCTCAGTTCGCGGACATTCCCCGGCCAGTCGTACGCCTTCAACGCCGCCAACGCTCCTGGCGTGAACCCGCTGATCTCCCGTCCCGACTTCTTGACGAACTGGTCGCAGAAGAAATGGGCCAACTGAACAATGTCCTCGGCATGATCACGGAGCGGAGCCACCTGGATTTCGACGACGAACAGACGGTAGTAGAGGTCCTTGCGAAAGGTGCCTTCGGCGACGGCTTCCTCGAGGTCCCGGTTGGTGGCGGCCACGACACGCACATCGGCATCAACGGCCGTCCGTCCACCCACGCGTTCAAAGGGATGCCCCTCCAGGGCACGGAGAAACTTGGCCTGGATCGCCGGGGGCATCTCACCGACCTCGTCGAGGAATAACGTACCGCCGTCGGACTGTTCAAATTTCCCCGGTTTGCGATCGGTCGCCCCCGTGAACGCCCCCTTCTCGTGACCGAACAACTCGCTCTCCAGCAATGACTCGGACAAAGCCGCACAGTTCATGCAGACGAACGGCCCGTGGCGACGTCGGCTGCGAAAGTGAATCGCCCGAGCGACCAGTTCCTTGCCCACTCCACTCTCGCCACGCACGAGCACCGTCGCATCGGTCGACGCGATCCGCTCGATGATCCCCCGCAACTCGTCCATCTGTTCGCTGTCACCGACCAGTTCACTGTCGATCGCCAACTGGCTCCGCAATGACTCATTCTCGCCCTGCACCTGCGCGAGCCCTTTGACCAGAGATTCTCGATCCTGAAGACCGTCCAGCGCAACGGCCAACTGGTCGGCAACCGCCAGTGAAAACTCAAGATCATTCGACTCGAGCAGATTCTCGCTGTCGGTCGAGTAAAGGTGGATCACACCGAAGGTCACATCACGAGCGATCAGCGGAGCACAGATCACGCTCTGGGCATGGATCTGGCCGAGACTGTCACGGTCGACCAGTTTGCTGTCGTCGGCCACATCGCGGGCCAGGACCGCTTCCGCCTCAACCAATACCGTGCTGGAAAGGTAGTCGGAGACCTTCTGGTAAGGGAGATCCTTGACCGAGCGATAGGCTGCAACACGGAGTTCATCGGAACGTGGCCGATTTCTGAGTCCCTTGGGCAACAACAGCACCGCCCCAATGTCGGCCCGCGTTGCGGCGAACAAACCGTCGAGAACCACGTGGGCCAGTTGTTCGGCGTCACGGGCAGCCCCCATGTCCAGCGCCAACCGGTACAGTGATGTCAGATCGCGGCTGGTCCGATGAGTCCCCGGCTCGCCGTCCAGTTCGCCGCCGATTGTTGACGCCTGGTCCCGAAAACGGTTCTCCCGGCGCCGATCCACGATTTCGGGTTCCGACTCCGGTGACGGATCGTCGAAGACCATCATCTCGGCCGTGTCGGCCGTATTGTCCTGGCTGGTCGATTCGGGCTCGGGGAACGCGTGGAGCAGGTCGGAGGTGAAGCCCAGATCACAGTTGCCGATCTGGATGATCTGGCCCTCTTCGAGCGGCCAATCCCCTTCCACCGTCACGCCATTGACCAGGGTTCCGTTGCGACTGCTCAGGTCCCGCAACAGCCACCGGTCGCCACTCTGGAACACCTCGCAGTGATTCCGGCTACAGACCTCGTCACGAACCACCACGCGGTTGGTCGAGGAACGGCCAACGGTTGTGACCTGGCCGGGCATCAGGCGGAACACGTCCCGCCACTGGTTTCCATCTCGCACGACCAGGTAGGACGCCGCAGAATCGGACTGGTTCGTCATATTGTCGCAGATCCTCTTCCACCCGGCTTCGGATCCGAATGGTCCGTTGAGGATACCGGACCGTCAGAAGTGGCCGCAAGGGACGCTCTTGCAACACCGCCGGGCATCGACCATCCTAGGCCCGTCCTGCGGTTCGTCTACCTGACAAAAGCCCGAGGAGCTTCTCTGCCGATGGTCCGTCACCTGTCGACCCTGTCTCCAGCCCCGACCACTCGACTCCTGGTCGGAGCGGTCGCCGTCATTCTGTCTCTCCTCACCCCCCACTCCGCCAGCGCAGCCGATTGGACCCGATACCGAGGGCCCAACGGCAGTGGATTCAGTCCGCTGAAAGGGATTCCCACCACCTGGAGCCCCGGGGACTACAGCTTCAACATCAAGTTGCCCGGTGAAGGGCACGGGGCCGCCGTCATCCGGGGTCGCCGCCTGTTTGTCACCTCGGCCGTCGACCAGGGCGCCATGAGGCACCTTTTTTGTCTCGACGCCGAAACCGGTGACACCCGCTGGACACGCCGAATCGGGATGAACCGCAGCCGCAAACACCTCAGAAACAGTTGGGCTTCCAGTACGCCCTGTGTCGACAACCAGAAGGTCTATGTCGCATTCGCCGACAAGGAACGGTACACCGTCACGGCCTACGATTTCGACGGACACCTGGTGTGGCGACGCGTGCTGGGTCCCTACGAGAGCCAGCACGGCCTGGGCGCTTCTCCGATCGTCTTCGAAGATCTGCTGATCGTCCCCAACGACCAGGACGGCCCCAGTTCGGTCCTGGCACTTGATCGGCAAACCGGGCGAACGGTATGGAGCCGGCTGAGGAAATTCAAATCCGGCCGCACATCCTACGCGACGCCGCTGATCATCCGGGAAAAGAACAAGCCGGCACAGCTCATCTGCGTCAGCGGCGAGTCCGGCATCAGCAGCCTCGATCCTCACACCGGCCGCCAGAACTGGGCCACCGAAGCCTTCCCACTGCGAACGGTCGCCTCGCCGGTCTACGCCAACGGACTGGTCATCGCCAGTTGTGGACAGGGTGGACGATTTGGTGTGCTGCAGCGAGCTGTCGACACCAGCGGCCGGACCGTCTGGACCCGAAAACGATACTTGCCGTATGTCACCACGCCGATCATCTACAAAGACCACCTTTACGAATGGAACGACGAAGGCGTTTTCAGTTGCGTCGAATTGTCCAGTGGGCGTGACGTCTGGACCAAACGAATCGGAGGCAACTACAGCGGTTCTCCGATCTGTATCGATGGCAAGATCTACGGTGTCGACGAAAAGGGCGAGGTCGTGATCGTCGCCGCCAGCCCTCAGTACAAGCTGCTGGGACGGGTACCACTGGGTGATCCCTGCCACTCGACCCCCTCGGTGGCCGGCGGCCGACTCTACTTCCGTACGTTCCACCGGTTGATCTGTCTCGAGGCGCGATCCGAAGACAAGTGACACGCTCACCGGCGAGCCCGGAACGCAGGAGCCTGATGATGCCCCCCGAAACCGACTGCCAACAGGTCGAACCCGGTGGATTCCTGCTCGAGTGCCCTCACTGCCGACAGGAACTGCGAGTGGCCCGTAAGTACAGCGGTGCTCACGTGGAATGCAAACTCTGCCACGGACATTTCCTGCTCGATCCTGACAGCCCCGCCTCGCGGCTCGTAGGATTTTTCGCCGAGTGCCCGCATTGCCTGGAAGAGCTTCGCGCCAACTGGCGGTACCGCCGCGCCCGAGTCGCCTGCAAACTCTGTGGCGGCCGAATCCAGTTCATACCGGTCTCGGCTCAACCCGTTCGCCCCGGCGGCAACTCCGGTCGCTCACCGATGATTGCCACCGGCTGAGTCTCACTCAGAACTGGCTCAGAAACCGCACGTCGTTCTCGAAGAAACGACGGATGTCGGTCACCTGGTACCGCATCATGCAGAACCGTTCGATCCCCAACCCGAAGGCAAACCCGGTCACTTCCTCGGGATCGAAACCCACGTGCCGCAAAACGTTGGGATCCACCATGCCCGCACCGCCCAGTTCCAACCAACGGTCCCGCCACAACACGTCGACCTCAACCGACGGCTCTGTGAACGGAAAGAAGCTGGGGCGGAAACGCACGGACACGTCGTCGCCCAGGAAGGCGGTGGCGAAGTGCTTGAGCACCGTCTTCAGATCGGCCATGGTGACATCGGTGTCCACCATCAGGCCTTCCATCTGGTGGAACATGCAGTGGTGCGTGGCGTCTATCGTATCGGGCCGATAGCAACGCCCCAGCGAGACGATCCGAACGGGGGGAGCCGTCTGCTCCATCACCCGGATCTGCACCGTCGATGTCTGGCTCCGCATCAAAACCGCCGCGTCATCTCCACCCGAACCAGCCAAGGCAGTGGCCAGGTAGAAGTTTTCGAGCGGGTCGCGGGCCGGATGTTCGGGTGGAATGTTCAAGGCGACAAAGTTGTGGTGATCGTCTTCGAGTTCGGGGCCGGTGGCAACACGGAACCCCATGCGTCCAACGATGTCCTTGAAGTCATCCATCGTCTTGGTGATCGGGTGCCGCCGTCCAATGACCGGCTGCGATCCGGGCAAGGTCACATCGATGGCGGCAACGGCGGCAACCGGACGGGCGAGTACACCCTGGCGTTCCTCCAGGGCCCCCCTGACCTCCGCCTGGACCTGGTTGAAGCTCTTGCCGAGCAAGGGCCGTTGCTCGGGATCGGCCTGGCCCAACAGCGACTGCAGCTCCTTGAGCCGTCCGCGTTTCTTACCAAGAAACTCGACACGGACCAGCTCGAGCGCGTCCTCTGACGAAGCCGAGGCAATCGCCGCGAGCGCCTCGTCCTTGTAACTCGCAAAAGCTGCCTGGGCGTCGGCGGTCATCGTTGTTGCGTCAAGCCGCCGAAGCCGCGGCCGCCACGATCTCGTCGAAAACCTGCGGGTGAGAAATCGCAATTTCGCTGAGCGTCTTGCGGTCGAGTTCGATTCCGGCCCCCTGCAGCTGGTGGACAAACACCGAGTACCGCACCCCACGCTGGCGGCAGGCGGCATTGAGTCGGGTGATCCACAGACGCCGGAACTCCCGTTTCTTGGCCCGTCGATCACGGTAACCGTAGGCCCGCGAACGAACCACCGTCTCCTTGACCGTCCGCAGCAGCTTACCACGACCGCCACGGTTTCCCCGCGCCTCTCGGAACAACCTCTTCTTGGCCTTCCGACGGGCCGATCCCTTTCGAACTCGTGGCATCGTCGTCCTCGCGATCGGCCTTTCGGGGCCGTGATTTTCATTCTGGGAAGGAGAGTGCCGCTATCGGCAGCGTGCTAGGAACTCGGGGCCAGGTTGTCTCGAACATCCTTGGCATCGGCACCGCCCAACACGCCGTCCTGACGCAGACGCCGCTTCTGCTTGCCCGACTTGTGGCTCAGCAGGTGACCGCGGAAGGCACTGCGGTGCTTGACCTTGCCGTTGGCCGAGACCTTGAACCGCTTCTTCATTCCCTTGTGCGTCTTCTGCTTGGGCATCTTTGGTATTCCTGGCGGATCAACCCTTGGGAGCCAACACCGTCGACATGGTCCGTCCCCCCTCCATCCCGGGCGGCTTCTCGACCTTCGCGATGTCCTCAAGAATCTCGATAATTTCTCGCAGCATCTCGTGTCCCCGATCCCGGTGAGCATTCTCGCGGCCTCGAAAGATCACGTTGATCTTCACCTTGTCGCGGTTCTCCAGAAACCGCCTGGCTCGCTTGATCTTGAAATCGATGTCGTGCTCACCCGTCTTCGGTCTCAGACGAATTTCCTTGACCTGGACGCTGTGCTGCCGGCCTCCCTTGGTTTTCCGTTTCTTCAACTCGTACTTGAATTTCCCGTAGTCCATGATCCGACAGACCGGGGGTCGGTCGTTCGGGCTGACCTCGACAAGGTCCAGGCCAGCTTCTTGAGCTATCTGAAGCCCCTCCTCCGTGGGGAGGATTCCAACCATGTTGCCTTCCGAATCAACCACGCGAACCGGAGTGATCCGGATCTGATCGTTGATCCGGTGCATCTGTTCCGCGGGTGTCGGTGGTAATCCTCTTCGGCGCAACGTCTCTCCCTACTTCCGTCCAGTCAGACGGTTGAATTTCAACCCCATTTTTATAGACGCCGACTGCAGGCGTCAAGAACCAACCGTCATGGACTTTCTTGCAGCGGTTCCAGCACGACGGCTCGCGATCGGTCAAAGTCTCCGGGTTGACCCCGAAATCGCAGTTGGCCGTCAATCCACACGTCCCAGTCGGCCACCTCGGTGTCCGGATCGACTCCCCGATCGGTCAGAATCACGTCTCCCAGGGCCAGCCCCTCCAGGTCTTCAGAAGTCAATCCCGACACCGGCAGCCTGGCCGTCAAACTGCCAGCCAGGGCCTGGCCCGGCCCCGAACGCCCTTCCGCTTCCGCTTGGTCACCTGACTCCAGCAATCGGTCGATGAAACCCGACGACAACTCCACGTGTACCAGCCCACCACAATCTCGCAGTTGCCACTGGAATCCGGCCAGCACACGACCGGCCTGATAGTGATCGCTTGGCTCCACAACGGTTTCAGCCCTGACGCTGAGAGCCATTCGAGCCCGTTCCCACTGTTCGCTGTCCCGGTCGTCCTGACGGCACACCACCACCGCGGCGACCAGTTCCACGACCCGAGTCAGCAAAGAGCGTTCGAGTCCGCTGAATCGGCGACCCGGGTCAGGTGGCGGCTCTTCCAACGTTCCTCCCAGCAGGCCACGAACCAACCCGATCGCAAGCTCGGTTTCGATAGCAATCCGACCGGTTTCTCGAGGCCGTAGCCCCTGGATCATCCAGGTCCCCACGGTTCCGGAACGGCCGGGCAGACGGGCTCCCGGAGCCAACCCCAGGTACTCGACCGACACCACAGGATCGGCGGTCTCCGTCCGTCCCGCAATCCGTTCCCCCAAGGCGATGGCCAGATCCACACCGGCTTCCTGGAGCCGATCACCGAGGCGTCTCAATGTCGCCTCCGGCCAGTCGGCCACTCCATCCGACTCGAGGTTCTCCTCGGCACCCGTGTCCGGCGGCGTGAGAACCGATCCTCGCCTCTCCGGCAACAAAGCCTCAACCTCGGTGCGACTCAGCACAAAACCCATCCCTGGCGTCTCCCTGATCAGTGACCGGATTCTTGAGAATCCGGCAGAGCCTGTTGTTCAATCGGACTTCAGCTGTCCGGTTCCATGAACCACGTATTTGTAGCTGGTCAACTCTTTCAGCCCACATGGACCACGAGCGTGAAACCGATCGGTGCTGATGCCGATCTCTGCCCCCAGCCCGAATTCCCCTCCGTCGTTGAACCGCGTGCTGGCATTGACCATCACAGCCGATGAATCAACCGAGCGGGTGAACCGTCGCGATGTTTCGGGATCGGAGGTAACAATCGTTTCCGTGTGGCCGGAACCGAATTCGCGGATGTGGTGGACAGCGGCTTCGAGTCCGTCAACCACTCGAACCGAAAGCAGCAGATCCAGGTACTCGGTGCGGAAGTCCTGCTCGTCAGCCACTTCCGCCTCGGGCACCAGTTGCCGAGTCTCATCACAGCCGCGGAGTGTCACTCCCTGCTCAATCAACATTTCGGCCACTCCGGGAAGGAATGTGTCGGCCACCCGGCGATCAACCAGCAATGTCTCAGCGGCGTTGCAGACGCCGGGGCGTTGACACTTGCTGTCGACAACAATTCGACCAGCCATTTCCAGGTCGGCCGCACCGTCGACATAAACGTGACAGATCCCGTCGAAGTGCTTGATCACGGGCATCGTCGCCTCGTCAGCCACTCGTTGGATCAACGATTTTCCGCCGCGGGGAATTGTCACATCGATCAGATCCCCCATTCCCAGGAACTCGCCCACAACCGCACGGTCGGTGGTTTCGACCAGTTGAGCCGCTCCACGGGGCAACCCGCAGTCCCCGGCCGCCCGATCGAGCAGGGCATGTAGTGCACGGTTGCTGTGGATCGCCTCCTTGCCACCTCGCAGGATCACCGCGTTCCCGCTCTTCACACACAGCGCCGCCGCATCGACCGTCACGTTGGGCCGAGACTCGAAGATGAAGAACACCACCCCCAACGGCACACGGACCCGGGTCACCAGCAAACCATTGGGCCGTTGGTTGGACTCGAACACCTCGCCGACCGGATCGGGCAACTCCACCACCTCGTGGAGCGAGGTGACCATCCCGTCAATCCGGTCGTCGGTCAATCTCAGTCGATCGACGGCCGCATCAGTCAAGCCGTGTTCGGGAGCTCGCTCGATATCCTGCCGGTTTGCCTCCGACAACGACTCCCGCTCTGTCCCCAACAGTTCGGCCACCCGCAACAGCCACGCGTTTCTCTGATCACCAGTCGACTCGGCCAATTGCAGAGCGGCCTGACGCGCTCCACCGGCCATCGTGCGAGCGTACTGCTGAAGGTCGTCCATCGACTGGCAGTTTGTTGGAACCGGTGGCCGAACGAATGAGAGATCGCCGGGAGCGAACCGGACTGTCGGTCTCTCCCGGGTCAGCGGGCCGTGGAGTATCCTGCACCCTGCAAAACCCGTCAAGACCCGCCCGGTGCATCACCGGGGACCGGCCCGACGCTCGGCTGCCGCCGGACGCACAGCCGAACCATCATCCGGCTCGGCCCACCACGCCAACTCCTCGCCGCCCAACTGATCGGCCAACAGACGTGCCATCAGTTCGTGACCGGCGGGACTCAATTCTGCCCGATCCGGCTGGAACAACTTCACCTGTTCAGCCGCGCCACGGAACCCCTCCGACAACTCGCACAACGGGATCCCGTTTTGTCGGGCAAATTCGCCCACGACTCGAAACGGGGCATCACTGGTGAACATCGAGTCGCGTGGAATCCCCAACCTCGCAAGCACCTCGCTCTTCCGAGTCTCACTGCGGCCCACCTGCCAGGGTGCCGGACACACCGCCACGGCCAGCCGACCACCGCACAACACTCGCAATCGTGCAATCGGATCGAGGGCCTGCTGAATGTGCATCGCCCAATTGGGTTGTGGATCCGACAGCCACGCGTACTGTCCCTGCAGGCTTCCGGGATCCATCGACGGAGACTCGACCAGTGCCTGGGTCCAGAGCCGTCCCAGTTCCCGGCTGCCCCAGTCGATCAACCGAAACCGCTCGCAGAGTTGCTGCCATCGGTTCGGCTGACCGTTGACCAGGGACGGATGCGGACACGCCAGCGGACGGCCATTGCGGTCGGCGATCAGGCGGGGACGCAGTCGGTAATCGTCGGACACATCGGTCATGTCGAACGTCAGCAACCACAGGTCGGCATCGAGCGCCAACAGATCGTGGCGGACTCGCAACAGGCTCAGCAACGGACAATCGCCGGGGACCCCCGCGTTGATCACCTCGACACGTCGGCCGGTGCGTTTTTGTAGCGTTTGCTGGAGGCGATGGCAGAAGGTCTGTTCTCGCGGCACACGCGCCGCCAGCACTCGTTCGTCTCCAAGACAAACCACTCGCAAAACATCAGCAGGCTTGGGCATGACAGGCTCCCCGCCGCGCAACCCGAGACTGTTGGTTTCGAGGGCCACCGTACGATCGCCGACCACTGTCTTCAGTCGAGCCAGTCTTCGCAGCGTCTGTCCGGAAGTCCACGACGGACGCACCAGGGATTCGCCGGATTCCACCGACGACTCGCACAGCCGCACACCGACTTCGAGCACGCACAGCAAGATCACGAGCAGCACGACCGACTGGCACGTTGTCCGCACCGATCGTCCACAAAACCGCACCGTGGCCCTGGTGATCTTCAGCAGTTGCACACCGGGATCCGTCCCTGTTGCCCGCCCGGACCGCCCACAACGCAGGTCACGCTCGCCAAGGCGACGCGGGATCGTATTCCATCGATCCTGCCCGGACAAGACAACTTCATCACAGCCACATGACGATTTGTCTTTGGTTGACAGTCACTTAATACGCTCTCTAGTGTTGGACACCCGCAACCAATTCAGAGAACATTTCACTAGGGAAATCCCACCGTGGCACGTCGCAAGGGTCCAGATCTGTCAGTCGCCGAACTCGAGTCACTGCTCGCCCAACAAAAGAGTCGGGTGACGCACCTGGGCAAAAAGCGGGCCGAGTTGCAGGCCGAGTTGGATTCCGTCGAAAAGCAGCTTCAGTCTCTACAGGGCTCGACGCCGCGAACTGGCAAAAAAACCGGCCGACGTGGCAAACGGCCCAAAAACGCACAATCGCTCGCTTCGGTCGTGACCGGGATTCTCGAGAAAAGTCCGAAAGGCCTGAGTCTCGACGATCTGACCACACAGGTCGTCAAGTCGGGATATCGGACCAAGGCCAAAAGCTTTTCGAACGTCGTCTACCAGTGTGTCTACAACTCAAAAGCGATTCGGCGCGACAAGAAAAGCGGTACTTATCGGCTATATCCTGGTAAGGGCTAGCCGCAGGTCCAGAGAACCCGGACCTTTTGCCGTGCTCAACCCCGACACGCTGCTCGATGCATTCAACGGGCGACTGCCCGCTAAGAACTAACCTGTTCAGCACATCGTGAGCGACCGTTGGGGTAAACCAGCACAGTCGTCACTTCGCCACCCGCATGCCATTCAGACGGCCGGGCACCTGACCCGAACACGGTGTGCGCATCGAGGGCCACGACAGGCGGAGGGGCCTGGAGCGGTCGCTAGATGTGATCGCACTCGGTGAACCAGGCGGCGTCGCGCCTGTAAGCGTCGTCCCAGGGAGCACTCGGAGTCAGGGGACTGAGCATGGTCAGTTCCTTGATCCTGGGAGTGACCTCAAGACACTGGGAAATCGCTTCCGATGACGGCAGCCAGCCGCCGATTCGGGCGATGCCCTGAGCGGCCGCCCATTCGATCACCGACTCCCAGAAGGCCCGCTCGTCCATTCCCGGAAGCACACCCCAGTCGAAGACCCGAGTCTCGGTCGCGGTCGGCTTCAACTGGACATAACCAGCCGGAGCATCGTGCTCCTCGGCCACCCACCAGTACCACTCGTGTTCGGGGTATCGTCCTCGCACCCAGTCCCAGTAGACCTCGTCCCGCTCGATCCAGATGCTCCGTGGAGACTGGACCGTCACGTACATCCCGGCCAACGCCTCGGCCGATTCGGCCGGATCGAATCGCACAAGCTGCCCTGCCCCATCTGGCCTCTCACCGGTACGGGGCACTGCCCACGCGTAGTGTGATTCGCACAGCCTGTACCCCATTTCCCCGTAGTACTCGGGCTTGATGTCCGAATAGAGCAGCCCGAACTGCGCCCCGGCGTCGAGTTGCTGCTGCTGTCCCCAGGCCATCAATGTCGCGGCATAGCCCCGCCGCCTGAACTCCGGCGCGGTGTGAACGGCGCCAATCCCATATCCGGGCCAGGATTGGCCACCGGCCCGCAACACGATCGGGTAAGCTCCCAGCGACGTGGCGACCCGACCGTCGACGCACCCGACATACCAACTGGCCCGGGCGTGCTGGATCGACTGCATCCGCCATGCGACGTAATCCTCGACCGACCGTTCGTCACCCCAGCATTCGTGGACGTTGCCGAATGCTGCAGCCCGTTCGGTGTCGTTGGCGATGTGGCAATCGAGGCGAGGTGAGGAGTTGTCGGTGGACATGTTGTCGATTGTGATTCGAGACACGGGCGGTATGTTTAGAGGCCGTCATATTGACCGCGTTGCCCCGAGGCTTCAAGCCGCCGTTTGCCCGGCCCGCCGAACACCTTCCGGCAACCAGCCCCCAGGAACCCGCAACATGTCCAAGCCGAATTCGATCAACACGTCCGCCGCCGTCGACCTGGTGACCACGCTGATGGCGATTCCCGGCAAGAGTGGACATGAGCGAGAGGTGGCCGAAGCAATCACCACTCGCCTGCGAAAGGCCGGTGTTCCCTCAAAGGCGATCCGGCACGACACGGCCAACAGCCGCAGCCCGGCTGGCGGTGAGGTCGGCAACCTGATCGTCAAGCTGCCCGGCACAATCCGTGCGCCCCGCCGCCTGCTGATGGCACACATCGACACCGTGCCTCTGTGCGTCGGTTGCCAGCCGGTCCGCCGGGGCGAACTGATCGAGTCCCGTGACGCCTCAACCGCCCTGGGTGGCGATGACCGCGCCGGTGCGTGCGTGGTCCTGACCTCCGTGCTCGAAATCCTGAAACAGGACCTGCCCCATCCACCACTGACACTGTTTTTTCCGGTTCAAGAGGAAATCGGGCTCTACGGGGCACGCTTCGTCAGCCTTTCGAGACTCGGCAAACCCGCCATGGGCTTCAACTGGGACGGTGGAGCTCCCGGCCTGGCCGTTGTCGGGGCCACCGGTGACTACAGCATCGACGTGGTGATCGACGGCATCGCCAGCCACGCCGGAGGGCACCCCGAGGATGGTGTCAGTGCCATTGCCGTGGCGAGCCTGGCGATCGCCGACCTGACCGAAAACGGCTGGCACGGACTGATCGAAAAGGGCCGAAACCGTGGAACCAGCAATGTGGGCATCATCAACGCCGGCGATGCCACCAACGTCGTGACGCCGCAGCTGACGCTCAAGGCCGAAGCCCGTAGCCACGACCCCAGGTTCCGCAAGCGGATCGTCGCCGAGTTCAAGAAGGCCTTTCAGCGTGCGGCCCGCAACGTCCGCAATTCCGCCAGAAAGACCGCACGCATTCACTTCGACGCCCAGTTGAAGTACGAGGCATTCATGCTCTCGGAAAACGAACCGTGCGTGCAAACAGCACTCTCGGCCGTCGAGTCCGTTGGCCTGGAGCCGGGAGTGCGGATCTCCAATGGGGGCCTGGACGCCAACTGGATGGTTGCTCATGGAATTCCCACCGTCACACTCGGCTGCGGCCAGCAGGACATCCACACCGTCAACGAATCACTGCATGTCGAGAGTTACCTGCAAGCGTGCCGGATCGGCCTGCAACTGGCCACCGCCTCCGACTGAGTCCCCTGCCAACTGGGCCGGGTTGCTATTCTCGGCC
This sequence comes from Planctomycetaceae bacterium, assembly GCA_002724315.1. Lineage (GTDB taxonomy): Bacteria > Planctomycetota > Planctomycetia > Planctomycetales > Planctomycetaceae > UBA8437. The sequence goes on from PBOJ01000086.1 coordinate 21,234, forward strand.
TCTTCGACCACGGGTAGAATGCTCTGAATCTCTCGTCCCTCCGGGTCCCTGAAACCGCACGCCGTCTCGTGTCCGCGCATACAATGAACGCCGAAGAAACGCTGGCTCGCTATGCCTCTCAAATCGAGGAGGCATTGGTCGAGGCCTTGCCATCGGATCCGGACACTCCGCCGGACCTGCTGGAGGCCATGCGGTACAGCCTCATGGCTGGCGGCAAGCGACTGCGGCCGATCCTGGTATTGCTGGCCGCCGAAGCCTGTGGGGCCGACCCGCGTGACGCGATGCCGGCAGCCTGTGCCGTCGAGATGGTCCACACCTATTCACTGATCCACGACGACCTGCCGGCGATGGATGACGATGATCTCCGCCGCGGCCAGCCGACCAGCCACGTTGCCTTCGGCGAGGCGATGGCGATCCTGGCCGGTGACGCCCTTTTGACCCGCGCGTTTGAAGTCCTCGCTGCCGATCTCCCAGATCCGGTTGTCGCTGCCGAATGCTGCCGCGTACTGGCGTCGGCCGGCGGCAGTGACGGCATGGTCGGCGGACAGGTGGCCGACCTGGCTGCGACCGACACGTCACCGGAGAGCGTCGACGATCCTCTCCAGGTACTCGGAGCCATCCATCGCCGCAAGACCGGCCGCTTGCTGGCCGCCAGCCTCGAACTGGGAGCTGTCGTCGCCGGTGCCGAGAAACAGGTCCGGGAGAGTCTGCTCGACTACGGCCAGCAGGTCGGCCTCGCCTTCCAGGTCGCCGACGACTTGCTTGATGTCGAGGGTGACATCAACCGCACGGGAAAAACCTCCGGTCGCGATGCCCATCTGGGCAAGTGGACCTACCCGGCACTGGCCGGAAACGACACAAGTCGCCGGCTGGCCCGAAACTGCATCGCGTCGGCCTGTGCCGCGGTGGAATCGCTGGGAGAAGCCGGCGAGCCTCTGAAAGTCCTGGCCGAGTTCGTCATCGAGAGGGATCATTAGGTGACCGACCTCGAACTGTTGCCTCTGCTGGATTCGCCCGAAAAACTCGGCGAGTACACCGACGAGCAACTGCTGCAACTGGCCGACGAAATCCGGGAGGTGCTCTGCACGGTCGTCTCGGACCGCACCGCGCACTTCGCCAGCAATCTCGGCGTCGTCGAACTGGCGATTGCCCTGCACCTGGTTTTCGACTTTCGCCAGGACCGACTGATCTGGGACACCGGCCACCAGGTCTATCCCCACAAGCTGCTGACCGGCCGATACGCCGAATTTCACACGATGCGGCAGCGTGGCGGGTTGATGGGGGACCCCAATCCCGACGAAAGCGATTTCGACCTGTTCATGACCGGCCACGCCGGTGCCAGCGTCTCGAGCGTGCTGGGCCTGAAAACCGGTGACGACCTGCTGGGTGAAGAGGACCACAAGGCTGTCGCGGTGATCGGTGACGGAGCACTGCCCTCGGGAATCGTCTTCGAGGCATTCAACAACGCGGCGGGCCTGAACAAAGACGTCCTGGTCATTCTCAACGACAACGAAATGGGCATCTGCCCTCGGGTCGGCGGACTGGCCTCCACACTGGACAAGGCCCGCACGGCCCCGTTCTACGACGGACTCAAACGCGACGTGCAGGCATTCCTGAACAAGGTCCCCGTCGTCGGACAATCCGTCGAGAACGTCCTCGGAGGAATCAAGGATGCCGTCAAGGGGTTCCTGCACGGTGGGATGCTCTTCGAAGAACTCGGTTTCCGCTACATCGGTCCCGTCGACGGCCACGACCTGCTCTCGCTCCGAAACTATCTCGACATGGTCAAGAACGTCCGCGGCCCGGTGCTGCTGCACGTGTTCACCGAAAAGGGACACGGCTTCCGGCCGGCCAGCGAGGACCCGGTCAAGTTCCACACGCCGGCGCCGTTTCAGCGGTCCGCCGACGACGAGGTGATCGCGGTCTCGTCGGTCTCGGCCCCGGCCTACACCAACGTCGTCAGCGAGGCGATCTACCGGAAGATGGAGACCGACCCGGAGGTGGTTGTCCTCACCGCCGCGATGTGTGCCGGGAACAAGCTGGACCGCGTCCGTGAGGATTTCCCGGACCGTTTTTTCGACACGGGTATCTGCGAGGGCCACGCGGTGGCATTCGCGGCGGGGATGGCCAAGGCGGGCATGAGACCGATCGTCGCCATCTACAGCACGTTCCTGCAAAGAGGATTCGACCAGATTTTCCAGGAAGTCGCCCTGCAGGGACTTCCGGTCACCTTCTGTCTCGACCGGTCGGGCCTCTGTGGCCCCGACGGCCCAACGCACCACGGCGTGTTCGACCACTCCTACCTCCGGCCGTTTCCCGGGTTGACCGTCATGGCCCCGGGAGACTCGCACGACATCGAACCGATGCTCAGCTTCGCGCTGGCACACGACGGGCCGGTCGCTCTCAGATACCCCAAGACGGCAATCGAGACGATCGAGCGTTCACCTGCAGCAGTTGCCCTGGGAGAAAGCGAAGTGATCCGCTGGGGTCGTGACGGGGTCTTCCTGGCGTGCGGCAGCCTGCTGGCCAACTGCGTCACGGCCGCCGATCGCCTGGCCGACGAGCACGGGTTGGACGTCGGAGTGGTCAACGCTCGCTTCGTCAAACCGTTCGACACCCTGATACTGGAACGGGCACTGACCGAGTGCGGATTCGTGATCACCGTCGAGGAGAACGTGCTGGCAGGAGGATTCGGATCTGCCGCGATCGAAGCGGCCGTCGATTCCCAGCTCGACACCCGACGACTGCACCGTAGCGGGCTGCCCGACGAATACATCGAACATGGCGACCGGGGCGAACTGCTGTCCCTGCACGGCCTGGATGTCGACGGATTGATCGAAACCGCCCGCGCCCGTGCTGCAACATCCACAGCGGTGGTCGACAACTGACACTCCGCCGTCGGATGCCAACGATCCAGGGAGGGATCGATGACCTGGCAAACCACAACCGACCGAAACCAATCGTGGCCGTCCCTCGCCCTGCTGGCGTGGCTGATCCTGTTGTCGACCGACACCGACGGCCGCTCACAAGACACCGCTGGACCTGATCCCGAAAAACCGACCGTGCGCCTGGTCGAGGATCCCAAGCCGGACCGGTTGCTGGATGTGACGGCTCACCTCGACGTTCGAGGTCGAATCCTGGCCCCGGTGGGAGTTGACCGGGTCGTGCCACTGCCGCTACAGGCTTCGGCCCGGCTTTCGTGGCAAACGCGCCGACTTCCGGCGGACGGAGATTTCCACCGATCACTGCGAACCCTGCGAAGCTTTGCCTCGGCAGTTTCGAAAGTGCGCGTCGACCGACGGACAACTGAGTCTTCACTGAGAACATCTCGGCCGACGATCGTCACCGAGGGCACCCCATCAGGACTCAGGCACTACTCCCTGGAGGGCCCGCTGACCGGCGACGAGCTCGAACTGCTCGAACTGCCGGCCGACCCCCTGGCCCTGATCGGCACACTGCCATTGGGGCAGGTGCCCCACGACCACGCCTGGACCCCCGGACGCTGGACTCTTCCACTGATCACTGGTCTCAACGCGGTCACTCGCGGTTCCCTCAAAGGACGCATTGTCAAGGTGACTGCCACCACCGCCAATGTGCTGCTGGAAGGTTCCGCCGAGGGTGCAGCCGGCGGCGCACATTCCCAGGTGACCTTCAGCGGCTCGCTGGTCTTCGATCATCAACGCGGCTTTCTCGAGCAGGCCAGCATCACGATTGAAGAACACCGCCAAGCCGGGCCAATCAGCCCCGGACTGGAAGTCGTCGCGCAGGTGCGGATCGAACGGAAACCGGCGACAAGCAAGGCCAGGCTGGACCGGACCACCCTGTCCACCTGTCCGAAAAAACCGACGCCAGCTCACCTGCAGGTGCTACTGACCACACCCGGCAATGGACGGCTCCTGCACGACCGGAACTGGCACGTCTTCCACCAGACCCCGACCGTGTCCATTTTGCGGCGCCTGGAAAACGGTCGACTGGTCGCCCAATGCAATCTCTCAACTGCCCCGGAAGTGGCTGCGGGATCAGGCACGGGCCGCAAGGCGTTCCTGGTGGACGTGAAGACCGCTCTGGGACCACGGCTGCGGGAAGTGGTGTCCACCGAACCGCTGAAATCCCGACCTGGCCAACGATTCCAGCGAGGCTGGCGGGTCACTGCCACTGGCATCGACCACGGGCTGCCGATGCACTGGTTCTACTATCTCTGCACACACCCCTCCGGCCGGCAACTCTCACTGGTCTTCGCCGTCGAGAGCGACCGGTTGAAGACCTGGGCACGCCGGGACCGCGACATCGTCTCGAGGCTCGAGATCTCCACCGCCAGGCCGCGTACGGCCGGTCGGTGAACCGTGCTCGAACCACGATCCGTCTCCAGCGACTGCCCGTCCGGTCTGGGGCCCCGATCTTGTCCGGCTTGTCCGGTTTGTTGGGATGAGATACCATCCGCTCCAGAAGATGGAGGCTGAACAGGGATGTCGCCCCCTAAGGGGCTGCCGCCCTCCCCGCCTTCGGCTGCCCAACTGCGGGCATGGAACTGGCTCCAACGCACCTGACACGACAGGACATCGGATGTTCAAGTCAACTTGGCGAGTGGCCGCGACGTGTTTCCTGGGACTGCTGCTGCTGGCCGGAGGAACAATCTGTGCCCAGCAGTTCGATCCAACCCCCGAAGACCAGAAGTCGGCCCAGGTGGTCTGCCAACTGGTCCACCGGTTCCACATCAGCCAGAAGAAGATCGACGACAACATCTCGAAGAAGACGCTCAAGCGTTACCTCGAGTCGGTCGACCCGCTGAAGCTCTACTTCATCGAAAGGGACATCCAGGTGTTCCGCAAGTTCGAGAAAGAACTCGATGACCAGTTGTTGCGAGGGGACGTCAAGTTTGCCTTTGCCGTTCACCAGGCTTTTCTCGAGCGAGTTCGTCGCCAGGTCAAGGTGGCCAGCCGATTCATCCAGGCCGAACACGATTTCACACTCGATGAAAGTCGTATCGCCAACCCCGATCACCTCGAGTGGTGCAAGTCGGCCGAGGAACTTGACGAGCGGTGGCGGAAACGGATCAAGGCCGAGTTGCTCGCCAAGAAGCTCGACGACACGAAGATGCCCGAAGCCCGTGAGCAGCTCGCCAAGCGATACACCAACGTGAAACGGTTTGCCGAGCAGACCGAGCGGCCCGAGGTGTTGCAGAGATATCTCTCGTCGATGACTCACAGCTTCGACCCCCACTCGAGCTACATGTCACCGCAGACTCGTGAGGACTTCGACATCAGCATGCGACTTCGCCTCCAGGGGATCGGAGCCGCGCTGAGCAGTGAAGACGGATTCACCGTTGTCCGCCAGATCGTGCCGGGTGGTGCCGCCGACAAAGACGACCGACTGGAACTGGGCGACAAGATTATCGGTGTCGGCCAGGAAAAGGGTGACATCGTGGACATCGTGGAAATGAAGCTCAGCCGTGTCGTTCGGCTGATCCGCGGAAAGAAAGACACCAAGGTCCGGCTGCGGGTCAAGACGGCCAAGACAGGCGAAACAAAGATCTACGAGCTGACCCGACAGGTGATCGAGTTGAAGCAATCGGCGGTCACCTCTGTGATCATCGATACCGGTAAGCGGATCAAGGGATCCAGCGGACGGATCGGCGTGATCAACATGCCGTCGTTCTATCGCGACTTTGACGCCGAACGTCGCGGTGTCGCCGATTTCCGCAGTGCCGCTCGAGACGTCCGCAAGGCGCTCGACGCCTTCAACAAGGACGGCAAGGTCGACGCCGTGATCCTCGACCTCAGAACCAACGGCGGTGGAGCGCTCAAGGACTCTGTCGAGATCTCGGGACTGTTCATCAACGAAGGCCCGGTCGTCCGAGTCAAGGAACTCGACGGCACCATCACGCCTCACCGCGATCCCGACCCCGGCATCGCCTGGGAGGGGCCCCTGGTGGTGATGACCAGCCGGATGTCCGCGTCGGCCTCGGAGATCTTCGCCGGGGCAATCAAGGACTACCGCCGCGGCCTGATCGTCGGTGACGAAACAACTCACGGAAAGGGCACCGTCCAGAACGTGATGGCCGTTCGCACGTCCTCGCCTCTGAATTTCTTCGCCCGCAAACCCCCCGGTGCACTCAAGCTCACCATCCAGCAGTTCTACCGGGTCAACGGCGAGAGCAGCCAGGAACGTGGTATCCCGTCCGACATCACGTTGCCCTCGGTCATCAACCACATGGACGTCGGTGAGAACTCGCTCGACAACCACCTTCCGTTCGACAAGATCCCCGCGGCTGACTACGACGCCGTGTCACTGATCAACCCCAAGATCGTCACCGCGCTGCAGGCCGCCAGCCAAAAACGGATCGGCAACAACGCCGAATTCGCCAAGGATCAGGACGCCATCAAGAAGTTCCTCGAACGCAAGCAGCGTAAGACCGTCTCGCTCAATGAAGCCGTGTTGCGGAAGGAAATCGAGGCGAACAAGCAGGACGACAAGAAAGCCGAC